>NZ_CP139969.1:620299-1240599 GCF_034424645.1 Bordetella avium | reverse complement strand
GTACGGGATCGGTGGTGCGGCCGAAATCGGAATCAACGGTGGTAAGCGCCGCCTCGGCCTCGTCCTCGACATCATCATCGTTGGAAGCGACTGGCGCGTTCTCGCTCATGAGCAGCGTTTCAGCATCAGGGGCCTGGTCATAGACCGAGATACCCATATCGCTGAAGGTGCTGATAATGCCGTCGATGGCTTCGGCGTCGACCAGATCGTCGGGCAAATGGTCGTTGATTTCGCCGTAAGTCAGGTAGCCGCGATCCTTGCCCAGCTTGATCAGCTGCTTCAGGCGATTACGGCGGGCCTCGTATTCTTCGGGCGACACGGGGCCACGGGCGATCAGATCTTTAGGATCGCCTTTGCCGCGCTTGCCGCCACGCTTGACGGGTTTAAAATCAGGCACGACTTCGCCTTCGCCGTCCATCGGATCATCGAAGGTATCGCTATCGTTGTTGGCATTCTTGGCCGGACGGCCAGGACGACGGCCGCTGGGCACGCGTGCGGCGCCGCCCACCAGATCGGCCAGCTTGTCCTCGGCCTTCTTGACACGGGTCTTGGTGGTCTTTTCGCCTGCGGCCGCAGCCGGCTTGGCGGCTTTTTTCGCCGCAGTTTTGGTTGCGGTCTTGGCAACCTTCACCACTGTCTTGGCGGGCGTTTTTTCCGCCGCCATGCTGATGGCACGCTTTTTGGCCATCGTGGGGCTGGCGTCTGCCGCTTCGATTGCAGAGGAGGTTTTGCCGGTGGATTTGGTCATAGTCGCTTCCGTAGTCGTCGCAACCCGTTGGGGTTTGTTGCACCGCGCGCCGGTTGCGGCCGGCGGGCGGGTATAACTGGCGGGTTGGCGGAAACCGCGCGTCCGCGTTGGGCGCGGAACTGGTGTAAGCCCCTGGCAGCGCCCTCTGGCCCTCAAGCCCGGGGACTGCCTGTGTCGCGGTTTCATCCAGGACCATCAGGTCGGGACATCGGGAATGCTGTCGTTGCCTGCAACAGGCGGGGCTAAGCGGGTAATCCTCGCTTGCCATACGGACTCAACACCCTACTCAATGCCGCCAGCCGAATGATCGTGGACTGCACGACCCACCTTCTAGCTATCTGTACTGCTTACAACGGTTCGGTGCGGCGCCATCCCCTTGATCAGGGAGGAATATCCATACAGGATAATCAGGTTCGCATCACTTTAGTATGCGCACTTCGGTGACGCAATACCAGCCTGCCGCACAAAAAAAGAGCCGATCTCCTACACCACGTCACAGGATCAATCCCGCGACGCACTTCATTCTTTACGGCAGACTTGCCGCCGCCAAGGTGATGACTCACTACCGCGCATCATCACCGCCTGATATTACCGAGCGCTCTCGCGCCCGGCGCGCCACGTCCTGACATCGATAACAATCGAGCCACAACCCGCCCGCTGCAACACGCCGTGGCGCACCCGCTGACAACCGGCCTGTGCCGCCCATACCCGGCCTGCCATGCCTGGAAAAACCCTAAAGTGTACCGTACTTTTCAACGCAAACCGGATGTACTTAAGACCGTCAAACGCTGCCGGAGTTCGCCGTAACGCCGGCGCGCCTCCTCTGTAAGCAGGCCCTCGGTAGCTAATCGGGCCATTTCGGCGCGCAAGCCGTCAATTTCGATGCGGCGCAAAGCGTCGTCCCACTCGACCTGGGGCTCAGGAAGATCTTCCTGCGCCATCATATCCGCCCGTAAACCCTTGAGCAGCACAAAGAGATCCGAGTCTGGATCTGCCGCCTCCATGAGAGCACCGACATGACGAGCGCCACTCGTTTGCGCCAACACGATCAAGTCCCGCACCAACCCTAGATTGGGGCCATGGTCAATGACTTCAAGTTGTTGGTCGCCCATGGTGTCGACCAACTCCGGGTGGGCGAGCAGCAAACAAAGCAGGCGACGGGCCAGCGATGGCATGACACGTCGACCTTCGTAGCCGCCGGTTTCGTCACGACGTTTTTTGCCCTTCCAGTCGCCTTTGCCTTTCCAGTCACCCTTGCCCTTCCAAGCCGGCTTGTCTTGAGACTTGCCACGCCAATCCAGGCCGTCGGATTCCTGCCAAGAAGGGCCTGCCGCGCCCACCGAATAAATATCGTGTTCGTCATCGGAAAGCGGCTGATTCGCCCAATCCGGTGGAGGATCATCCCCCGCCGGCGCCACAGGCGTGAGGGCCGCGGACGGCGACTGCACTTGCTGACGGGCAGCGGCCTGCGCCTGCATCTGGGCAGCGTGCTGGGCCAAGGCCTGCGCCATTTCTTCAGGTGTGAGCTGGACCAGCTTGGCCATCTCACGTTCAATCTGAGTCTTGAGCCCGCACTCGGGAATCTCGGCCAAAAGGGGCTTGGCCTCATGCAGACAACTGGCGCGGCCTTCGGCCTCGCCAAGGTTATGCCGGGAGGCCAGCTCATCGAGCAGAAAGCGCGACAGCGCGCTGGCCTGCGCCATCTGGCCTCGAAAAGCCTCAGCACCGAACTCACGCACATAAGAGTCCGGATCGTGCTCAGACGGCAAAAACAGGAAGCGAATGGAAATATCGTCGCGCAACACGGGCAGGCAAGCCTGCAAAGCCCGCCATGCCGCCCGACGCCCCGCACTATCGCCATCAAAACTAAAAACCACCTTGTCGCTGGCGCGCAGGAGTTTTTTGACGTGATCGGGCGTGGTTGAGGTGCCTAAGGTGGCCACCGCATTGCCGATGCCCAATTGCGCCAGCCCGACGACGTCCATATAGCCTTCGACCACGATGACCACACCCGCCTGGCGTATGGCCAAGCGTCCTTCCCAAAGGCCGTAAAGCTCATGGCCTTTGCTGAAAATTGGCGTTTCGGGCGAGTTCAGATATTTGGGCTCCCCCTTGCCAATAATGCGTCCGCCAAAACCGATCAGGCTGCCCCTCGCGTTACGGATGGGGAACATGATGCGTTCGCGGAAACGGTCGTAGCGGCGGCCGTCTTCAGACTCGATAACCAGACCCGCCTCGACCAGCGTGGGGTCATCGTAATTATCGAAAACCTTGGCCAAACCATGCCGGTCCGTGCCAGACCAACCCAGGCCGAAGGTCTTGGCCACTGCACCAGTCAGGCCACGCTGTTTAAGGTAGGCAATAGCCTCGGGGGACGAACGCAGCCATTGCAGATACTGCGCCTGCGCAGCATCCAGCACTTGGGTATGGCGAGACACCTCGGCCTTGCGGCGCACCGATTCGGCTTGCTGGCGAGGACTGCGAGGCTCTTCGGGGACCGTCATTCCCACCGAGCCGGCGAGCGAGCGCACGGCCTCGGGGAAACTTGCACCCGTGTGCTCCATCATAAAAGTGATGGCGCTGCCATGGGCTCCACAACCGAAACAGTGATAAAACTGCTTAGTTGGGCTGACGGTAAAAGAGGGGCTTTTTTCGTTGTGAAAGGGGCACAGGCCAAGAAGATTGGCCCCGCCCTTGCGCAGCTGCACATAGCGCCCGACGACGTCGACTACGTCGACTCGGGCGAGCAAATCTTGTATGAACGACTCAGGAATCAATAGATTCGGGAATCAGATCAATACATGCGCGGAGGCAGTTGCTGGCTACGAATCCGCTTGTAGTGGCGCTTCACCGCGGCGGCGTGCTTGCGCTTGCGCTCTGCCGTGGGCTTCTCGTAGAACTCGCGCGAACGCAGTTCGGTGAGCAAACCGGTTTTTTCGATGGTGCGCTTGAAGCGACGCAGAGCGGCTTCAAACGGTTCGTTTTCCTTCAGTCGAACGATAGGCATAAATTCAGTGTCTTGGGTAACAGTGATTGATTAACAAACCTGGCTAAACCGGTTTTCTTAGCCTTATGCAGACTACAGCTCCGCAACGGGCAGGCAAAAACCGGCATCCCGGGTAAGCCGGGCCGCTTCCGGCGCTTCAGATGTAGCGAAACCCGCAACACCCGCATCGCCGCAGTTTCCTTGGCGTTGTCACCCAAGTGAATACCGAAAAATCGGTACGCGGGAAACGAGCGCCAGGTTCGGTTTAGCGATAACCAGCGATTCTAGCATGATTGCGCCAAACTTGACCAGAGGCTGGCAGCCCTGCCTCTAGCGTGAACCTTTCCGAATCCAAGCCTCGAGCTGATGCGGCCGCAGGCTGTCGTAATCTTCGAAGGGCTGATGTATCCAGGGATTGGTCGGCAGCTTGTCGACGAAATAGTCGGGCGTTACCTGAGAATGCCCCTTCCACCAGAGCACCGCGCTGCGCAGCTCGGTAATGGCGGGGAACTGTTCTTTAAGGTGATTAAAGACCCTGTTGAAGGTCATGCCGGTATCGACCATGTCGTCTACCAACAACACTCGACCGGATAAGGTACCCCGAGTAATCGTAATGAACTGCGCAATATCCAGTTCACCCTGCTTGGTGCCTGCGGCCTCGCGATAGCTGCTGGTGGCCAGAATGCCCAGCGGCACATCATAAATACGGGACATGACATCGCCGACACGGACACCACCACGCGCCAGGCACAGAATCTGGTCGAACTCCCAACCCGATTGGTATACCTGCAGGGCCAGCTTCTCGATTAATCGGTTGTAGTCGTCCCAAGTCACCCATACGTGGCTGTCGTCGTTGTTTGGCGAGCTCATAGGCGCTTAAACTCCTGCTGGAAAATACGAAAAGGCCACCGGCGGCATCATGCCGCGGCGGCCGTATATATCATAACCCGCCATGCGCTTACTTGGACATGGCGAATTATCTGCTGAAACCTCTGCTCAACCCTTCAGGGGATGACGCAGCACGATGGTTTCATTGCGATCCGGACCGGTCGACACGAGGTCGATCGGCACACCGCAAACTTCGGCAACACGCTCCAGATAGCGGCGAGCATTGAGCGGCAGCTTGCTGTACTCGGTAACGCCAACCGTGGACTCAGACCAACCCGGCAGCTCTTCCAGCACGGGCTCAGCCTGAGCAACAGCGTGGGCGCCATAGGGCAGCACATCGCGGAACTCGCCATTGACGCGATAACCAACGCCCAACTGGAGTTTTTCCAGCCCATCGAGCACGTCCAGCTTGGTGATGCACAGGCCGGAAATGCCATTCAGACGCACCGAACGCTTCAAGGCGGCGCCATCGAACCAGCCGCAACGACGCGGACGACCGGTCACCGAACCAAACTCCTTGCCGACCGTGGCCAAACGGCTGCCGACTTCGTCGAGCAGCTCGGTCGGGAACGGACCGGAACCGACGCGCGTCGTGTAAGCCTTGGTGATGCCCAACACGTAATCAAGCGACTGCGGACCCACACCCGCACCGGCCGACGCCGCACCCGCCACGCAATTGCTGCTGGTGACGTAGGGATAGGTGCCATGATCCACATCGAGCAATGCGCCTTGCGCACCTTCGAACAGGAAGCGGGCGCCCTGCTGCTGAGCCAGGAAAATACTGCTAGAGACGTCGCGCACCATCGGCTTGATCGCCGGAGCCAGGGCCATTGCCTGATCTCGCACCTCATTGGCCGAGACAGCTTGCGCACCCAGATACTGGGTGAGCACGAAGTTATGGTAGTCCAGCACTTCGTCCAGCTTGGCGTCGAAAATATCGGGCGTGAACAAATCCTGCACGCGCAGCGCGCGGCGAGCGACCTTGTCTTCGTAGGCCGGGCCGATGCCACGACCGGTCGTGCCAATCTTGCTCTCGCCCTTGCGTGCTTCGCGCGCCTTGTCGACGGCGACGTGGTACGGAAGAATCAGAGGGCAGATTTCAGAGATCTGCAGACGCGAGCGCACATCCAGGCCAGCCGCTTCGAGCTCTTCGATTTCCTTGAGCAGCGCTTCGGGCGACAGCACGACGCCATTGCCGATATAGCAGGTCACGCCGGGGTGCATGATGCCCGACGGAATCAAACGCAGAATCGTCTTCTTGCCGTTGATCCACAGCGTATGACCCGCATTGTGGCCGCCCTGAAAGCGCACCACGCCTTGAACGGATTCAGCCAGCCAATCGACGATCTTACCCTTGCCTTCGTCACCCCATTGGGTGCCGATCACCACTACATTCTTGCTCATGTTTTGAATCAGTATCGAGTTTCTCGGGAAATCCGGAAATCTCCCCGCGGCCCTCCCAGACAGGGAGGGAGTTAGTCACAAGGTCTTGACCGTCCAGGCGCCATCTTGCAGCACAAGCTCGCGGTCACAAACGAATTCGTCCTGGTCATGCTCGTGGCCGGGCAAAACCTGAACGACGATTTCACCCGTATGGCGCAGCGCACGCACGGCGCCAACCAGGGCGGGGTCCTGCCCCCAGGGCGCGCGGATGGCGCGCCCGGGCTCGGCCGGACTCAATCCGGCCGCGAGCTTGCGCAAATCCAGGCTAAAGCCCGTGGCCGGGCGAGCCCGGCCGAATGCGCGGCCGACGTCATCGTAGCGACCGCCGCGCACCAAGGCATCGTGCCAACCCTGGGCGTACAGCTCAAAGGTCACGCCTGAGTGATAGCCATAGCCGCCGACATCCGCCAGATCCAGGCCGAGCGCCACATCGGGCACAGCCCGGGCTAGACGCTCCAACTCATCTAGCGCTAGCACCAGCGCAGGCAAAGCCGGCAGCTCTTGGCGCGCGCGATCGATGACATCGATCTCGCCATACAGACGCACCAAAGCGCCCAAGGCAGCAAGCGTATCCGCCCGCAGGGCCGGCTCAACGCCGGCCAGCTCCGCCAAACCCGCCACGTCTTTTTCACGCAGCAACATGATGATGCGGCCGGAAATGGCGGCCGCCGCAGGGTCGGCATCAAACAGGGCCTTAACCACCCCGGGATGACTGAGATCCAGCCTGGGACGCGACACCCCCGCGATGGCAACGGTTTCCAACACCAACTGCAAAATTTCGAGGTCAGCCTCGAAACCGACATGACCGTAGATTTCGGCACCAATCTGCAGCAGCTCGCGGCTGGACAGCAGATCGGCTGGGCGAGCGTGCAACACCGTGCCGCAATAGCACAAGCGAGTTACGCTGTTGCGATTCAGCAGGTGAGCATCGATGCGGCTGACCTGAGTCGTCATGTCCGCGCGCACTCCCAGAGTGCGACCGGAGAGCTGATCGATCAGCTTGCAGGTGTACAGATTCAGATCGCCACCCATGCCGGATAGCAATGAATCGATATACTCAACCAACGGCGGCGCGACCAGCTCGAATCCGTAAGTACGATACAGATCGAGCAGCTCACGACGCAACTCCTCGATGCGCCGGGCCTCGGCCGGCAATACGTCGGCCAGGCCTTCGGGCAGCAACCAGTTACCCATGAATATGCACTCTGAAAACGCCTCGACTTCGCGAAAGCGTCGCCCAAACGAAAAAAGACTGAGGGGGGCGTAAGCCCGCTCAGTCTTTGCGGAAAGTTTTCTAGCTTACGAGGTATTGTACATGGATCAGGGGGCATGTCCTAGCACGCGGCATAAAGGCCACATTCAAGCCAGATTCGCAGATAGCCACGCCGCGTCATGCTACAGCGCATCCTGCTAAAAACGACGAAGTAGCCCCACGCTGCGCAGGCGTGGCGCGCTTGCCGCGCCAAAGAGGACTCCGCGCTTTAGGGCGGCTCGGACAAAAAAAACCGGCGCCTTTACAGGGCGCCGGTTTTATCAAGACCGACAGGCGTTTACTTTGGGCGTTTACTTTGCCGGGGCGGCCTGACCCTCGGGACTTTTCAGGAACTGGAAAAATTCCGAGGATGGGTCGACCAGCAGCACATCGCTGGGCTTGGAGAATGCAGAGCGATAACCTTCGAGGCTCTTGTAAAAATTGAAGAACTCGGGGTTTTTGCCATAGGCGTCTGCATAGATAGCGCTGGCCTGGGCATCACCCTGCCCCATCACGCTCTGGGCTTTGGAATAGGCCTCGGCCACAATCACTTCACGCTGACGGTCGGCCTCGGCGCGGATGCGTTCGCTTTCGGCTGCACCGATCGAGCGCAATTCGTTGGCTACGCGGGTGCGCTCCGCCTCCATACGGCGATAGACCGACTCGGAAATCTCGGGCGCAAACTCAATGCGGCGCAGACGCACATCGACGATCTGCACACCCAAAGGCTCAGCACGCTTAGCCACATTGGTCAGAATCTCCGACATGATCTTGTCACGCTCGGTAGACACAACGTCCTTAACAGTACGTACGTTGACCGACGCGTTCAGCGCATCACGGATCTGGGCTTGCAGACGCTCCTGGGCGGCGCGTTCATTACCACCGAAAGTCA
The DNA here is from genome assembly GCF_034424645.1 of Bordetella avium. Taxonomy (NCBI): domain Bacteria; kingdom Pseudomonadati; phylum Pseudomonadota; class Betaproteobacteria; order Burkholderiales; family Alcaligenaceae; genus Bordetella; species Bordetella avium. Next base: position 1,232,390 of record NZ_CP139969.1, on the reverse strand, counting down.
CGTAGAACAGGCGCGGATCAGCGATACGCCACTTCACGTAGGAATCGATCAGCAGATTCTTCTTTTCAGAAGTCTGGATACGTTCAGCATCGTTCGATTCGATCGTGAGAATACGCTTGTCGAGCGTCACCACGTTCTGAAACGGCGGCGGGGCCTTGAAATACAGACCCGGTTCGCTGATGACCTTGCGCACTTCACCCAGCGAGAACAGCAGGGCGGAATCGCGCTCGCGCACGACGAAAACGCAGGAAGAAAGAACGGCCAGGATAATGAGCAGGCCGATCAGATAAGGCATGAAACGTTGCATGATCAGGACTCCTCCGGGTTAGCGCGACAGACGGTCGCGGGGCAGCGTGTTGATATTCACGTTGCTACTACCGGATGAAACAGGCGCGGGACGGGCTGGCGCGGCCGGCACCGCCGGCTGCGCGCTGCCCTGTGCGCCCAGAGAAGCGGGCTGCGTATTGCGCCCGGCATCCTGAACAGCCTGCTGCATGATCTTGTCCAGCGGCAGGTACAACATATTGTTGGACTTGCCGGCATCGACCATGACCTTGCTCGCGTGCGAGAAAATCTGCTGCATGGTTTCCAGGTACATGCGGTTACGCATGACCTGTGGTGACTTCTCGTACTCGGTCAGGATGGCAGAGAAGCGCGCGGTGTTACCTTGCGCGTCGCCCACCACCTTGGCCTTGTAACCCTCTGCCTGCTCGAGCATGCGCGAAGCCTGGCCACCGGCAAGCGGCACCACCTGATTGGCATAGGCCTGGCCTTCGTTGATCTGACGCTCCCGATCCTGGCCTGCCTTGACAGCATCATCGAAGGCCGCCTGCACCTGCTCGGGCGGTTGCACGTTCTGGATCGCCACGGTGCTGATCTGGATGCCGGCGCTATAGCGGTCAAGAATCTGCTGCATGAGCGCCTGCACTTCGCTGGCGACTTCAGTACGGCCCTCGTAAAGCACGAAGTCCATAGGTTTTCTGCCGACGATTTCGCGCATGGCGGTCTCTGCCGCCTGGCGCACGGACTCATCGGGATCGCGCATCTTGAACAGGTAGTCCGGCGCCCCATCGGCGCGCAGGCGGTACTGCACCACGAACTGCATATCGACGATGTTCTCGTCCGTGGTGAGCATCAAAGCCTCAGGCAGCACCTTGTTGCGCGCGCCGCCACGAAAGCCCACCTCGAAAGTGCGCAACTGGGAGATGTTTACCAGTTCCTGGCTCTGGATGGGATAGGGCAGACGCCACTGAAAGCCAGCCTGCGCTGTGCTCTTGTATTTGCCGAACTGGGTGACGACAGCGACCTGGCCTTCCTGCACGATGTAGAAGCCGCTGGCCAACCACACACCCACTGCGACCAGGACGACAACGCCCAGCCCGATACGGGCGCTTTTAGGAGATGGCGGCGTGAAATTGCCGCGCGGCGCGTTGGGTCGATTTCCGCCCCCGCCGCCTTTGCGTCCGAATAGAGCGCCCAGACGATTGTTGAAGTCGCGCCAGACCTCGTCGAGGTCTGGTGGACCGTCTCCATTGCCTTGCGGCCGCTTGGGCGGCTCGGAGCCGTTATTGTTTCCACGACCCCAGCCGGGGTCATTCAGGTTGAAGATTCTGGTGATTCGAGGCATTGTTTCCCACAATCTGACCGATCTCTGCAATTGCCCCGCGCAACGCATCCAGACCGGCGCGCTCGGTAGCGCTTACAAACACTCGCGCAATCGTACCATGGGCATCTCGCTCCACCCTGGGCTCTAATCCAGCGCGATCGATCTTGTTGTACACCAGAATGGTAGGGATGTCCGCAGCGCCGATTTCGGCCAACACCTTGTTGACCTCGAAAATCTGCTCTTCGCGTTGCGGACTTGCCGCATCAACCACATGCAGCAATAAATCCGCATGCACGGTTTCTTCGAGGGTAGCCCGGAAAGCGGCGATCAGATTGGGGGGTAATTCGCGAATAAACCCCACCGTATCGGATAACACAACCGACCCGGCACCTTCGATCCAGAAGCGCCGCGTGGTGGTGTCCAACGTGGCGAATAACTGGTCGGCGGCATAGGCCCCGGCCCGCGTCAGCGCATTGAACAGCGTAGATTTGCCGGCGTTGGTATACCCGACCAGGGACACCGACAAAGCGCCTCCGCGCGCGCGGGCCCGGCGCTGCGTGACGCGCTGGCGTTCGACGCGCTCCAGGCGTTCGCGCAGCATCTTGACTTTGGCACCTATCATGCGGCGGTCCATTTCGAGCTGCGATTCACCCGGGCCGCGCATGCCGATACCGCCGCGCTGGCGCTCCAGATGGCTCCAGAGGCGTGTCAGGCGCGTGGACAGATGCTGCAACTGCGCCAATTCGACCTGCAACTTGCCTTCGTGACTTTTTGCACGCAACGCGAAAATATCGAGAATCAGTGCGACACGATCCACCACACGCAAATTGAATTCGCGTTCGAGATTGCGCTGCTGAGCAGGCGACAGGGGCTGATCGAAAAGCACAATATCGGCCAGCGAGGCGCCGGCAAGGGCTACCCCCTCTTCGACCTTGCCCGATCCGATGAAAAACTTCGCGTCAGGGCGGTCACGGCGAGCATTCAAGGTTGCGACGATTTCGGCGCCCGCCCCTTCGGCCAGCATGACGAACTCTTCGGCATGAGCCTGATGATCCGGATCTCCGAGATCGACGCTGATGATCAACGCGCGCATAGGTGCACCATTTTGGAGCTACAGCGAAAATGCCCGCCGGCGCAAAACGCGCGGCGGGCAACAAAAGGTACTGCTGGAGCCAGACAATTATTCAGCGGGGACTTCCACCTGAAAGCTGACGGCGCGTGCCGGCACGACTGTCGAGATGGCGTGCTTGTAGACCATCTGGGTAACCGTATTGCGCAGAAGCACGACGTACTGGTCGAAAGACTCGATCTGCCCTTGAAGCTTGATGCCGTTTACCAGATAGATCGACACCGGCACATGTTCCTTGCGCAGGGTGTTCAGAAACGGATCTTGCAAAGTTTGCCCTTTATTGCTCATTGGCCAGGCTCCATTTGTTTGTTTTGAGTGGTGACAAACGCCGAAAGATGTACTCTACAGGGTTTTCCCTGGCCGTGCTACTTGGTCCGGCGTGGAATTGCCACGAGAAATTTCACTGCACCAGCCAGGTGTCCAAGGCTAAGCTTCACCGGCTGGACAATCACTTGCCGAGTATTACCTTCAGTGCCGCGATCAAGCTGCCGCACTCGGTGTCAGTACCCACCGTAATGCGTAAAAATCGGTCGATACGCGGACGATTGAAATGCCGGACGATGATGCTGCGCTCACGCAGCTTGGCCGCCAGTTCCGCACCGCTGCACTCCGGATGCCTTGTAAACACAAAATTGGCCGCGGAAGGCAATACCTCGAACCCCAGTTCGACCAGGGAGCCCACCAAACGTTCCCGCGTGGCCATCACGGCCTGGCGGGTACGTTCGAAGTGGGGCGCGTCCTGGAGTGCGGCAATAGCGCCAACACTGGCGAGCCGATCGATGGGATAGGAATTGAAACTGTCTTTGACCCGGTTCAAACCCTCGATGAGCGCAGGATGACCCATGGCGAAACCCACGCGCAAACCGGCCAGCGAGCGCGACTTGGACAGGGTCTGCACCACGAGCAGATTGGGGTGACGATCCAGCAGAACGACAGCAGACTCGGCGCCGAAATCGACATAAGCCTCGTCGATGACCACCACGCACTGCGGGTTGCCCGCAGCCAGACGGTCAATGTCGGCCAAAGGCAAAGCACGGCCAGTAGGCGCGTTGGGATTGGGAAGAATCACCCCACCGGCCTGACGGTCTGGACGGGGCAGATAATCATCGACCACCACACCGAAAGAGGCATCCAACGCGACGGCCTGATGCTCGATCTGGTAGAGCCCGCAATACACCGGATAAAAGCTGTAGCTGATATCCGGAAACAAGAGGGGCCGGCCTTCGTGCTTGAAAAAGGCCTGAAAAACATGCGCCAACACTTCATCGGAACCATTACCGACAAAAACCTGCTCGGCCCGCACGTTCAGGGCATTGGCCACGGCCTGACACAACGCTTCGGAAGACGGGTCCGGATAGAGTTTGAGCGTGTCATTCGTCGCCGCGCGGATCGCTTCCAGCGCTTTGAGCGAGGGGGGATAAGGATTCTCGTTGGTATTGAGCTTGACCAGGTTTTGCAGCTTAGGCTGCTCGCCAGGCACATAAGGGCTCAGCGAAGCAAGCACGGGACTCCAGTATTGACTCATTCCTTGTCCTGCACGTAAGGATTGTGCGATGACTTGAACTCGATGCGCAGCGGCGTGCCGGCCAGATCAAAGGCATTGCGGAAACGCGTTTCGAGATAACGGCGATAAGAGTCCGGTATCGCGTCAAGCGCGCTGCCATGCACAATGATGAGCGGCGGATTTTGCCCCCCCTGATGCGCGTAACGCATCTTGGGCCGGAAAATCCCTTTGCGCGGAGGCTGCTGCTGCTCAACAGCCGCCTGCAGTTCACGCGTGAGCTTGGGCGTAGAGAGTTTGGCAAAGGCCGCCGCATGGGCCGCGTTGACGGACTTCAGCAAAGGCCGGATGCCCTGCCCCTTGAGGGCGGAAATCGTGTGCATGCGCGCGAAAGTCAGGAAACGCAGCTTACGCTGAAACTCACGCTCGATACGCTCGCGCTGATCATCATCCAGGCCATCCCATTTGTTGATGGCCACAACCACGGCGCGTCCGGTTTCCAGCACAAAGCCTGCGATGTGGGCATCTTGTTCGGAGATTTCGGATTGCGCATCCAGCATCAGGAGGACCACATTGCTGGCCTCGATGGCCTGCAATGTCTTGATGACCGAGAACTTCTCGACGGCCTCGAACACCTTGCCGCGCTTACGCAGGCCTGCGGTGTCAATCAAGGTGTATTGGCGCCCGTCGCGCTCGAATTCGATTTCAATCGCATCGCGGGTCGTGCCCGGCATATCAAAGGCGATAACGCGCTCCTCACCCATGAGCGTGTTGATCAGCGTGGACTTGCCGACATTCGGCCGGCCGACGATGGCGAGCTTGATGCGGTGCTGCACCTCGCCCTCTTCGGCATCCGCGATTTCGTCCGCCGGAGGTACGAGGTCGGCCAAGGCGCTTTCGATCAAATCGACCACGCCGTCACCATGCGCGGCGGAAATCGGATGCGGCTCGCCCAGCCCGAGCTCGAAGAAATCGCTCGTGGCCTTGCCTTCGTTCATGCCCTCGGCCTTGTTGACCGCCAGCAGCACGCGCTGCTGCCCGGACTTGCGCAACAGGCGGGCGATTTCGTGATCATGGGCGTTGATACCGGCGCGGGCATCCACGAGAAACACCACGACATCGGCTTCGGCAATGGCCTGACGGGTCTGGCGCGCCATCTCGGCCAGGATGCCATCCTTGGCCACCGGCTCGAAGCCGCCCGTGTCGATCACGATGAACGGGATGTCGCCCACCCTGCCCTCACCGTAATGTCGGTCACGGGTCAGGCCGGAATAGTCGGCGACCAGCGCAGCGCGGGAGCGCGTCAGACGGTTAAAGAGGGTGGACTTGCCCACATTGGGACGGCCCACCAGGGCAACAACAGGCTTGAAGGACACGGTGTAAGGCTTTGTTCTAAGAGGTTCTAGTTAGTGCCGATAAGGACCAGATTGCCGTTGCCGGTCTGGACCAGGACACCTTGCGAGGTCGTTTGCGGCGGCGAAACAATGGCCCCGCCGCCGACGGACAGGCGAGCCAACAGATGGCCATCGCCGCGCGAGAGGAAGTGCACATAACCATCGAGATCGCCGACGGCCAGCGCCTCGCCCAGGAAGGCAGGCGCCGTCAGTGCGCGATTTTTCAGGGCCGATTGCTTCCAGACATTGGCACCATTGGCCAGATCAAATGCATGGACCACGCTGTATTGGTCGGAAGCGAAAGCGAAACGCTGATCGATGCTCAGGCCGGTGGAGCTGGAAAAATCTTTGGCCCAAACAGGACGGCCGCCCTGGGTCACATCGAAGCAGACGATGCGGCCCTGATAAGCCACGGCACACAGCAGCGGGCCTGCGACACGGGGCTGCCCCACGACGTCGGTCAGGCGCTCCAGATCGCTGGCGCCCTTAGGCGTGGCGACCGTGCCTTCCCACTGGACGTTACCCGAGGCGGCGTTGATGGCCAGGAGCTTGCCACCCGGCAAGCCGGTAATGACCAGACCTTCGGCCATGATCATTTGCGCAACGCTGCGCAGCGCCAGCGCCGGACCAGGCCGTTGCAAGCTCCAGAGCCGCTCGCCGCTGTTGACATCGAAGGCCTGAATACGATAATCGCCGCTACGCACGACGACCACGCCATAACCTACCACCGGCGGGATGGCGACGTCGCTACTGGCCTGAGCGCGCCACTTGATTTTGCCGCTTTCATCGAAGGCAATGATCTGGCCGGTCGGCGAGGCCACTGCGGTCGTGCTGCCGTCGCTACCGGCGCCGGCGGAAAGTTTGGTTTCCGCCGAGGCTTTCCAGATGAGGCGGCCACTGGGCAGATCGACTTTGGCGACCGAGCCGTCCGGCGTGGCGGCATAGACCGCCTCACCGACTACGGTAGGCGCAAAACCCAGACCGGAGCCGCTACCGATCGACTGCGACCACACAGAGCGCACCGACATACCTGCGGCGTACTCGGTCAGCGGAGCCGGATCATAGCGTGTGTCGGAGCTGGAAAACAATGAGCAGCCCGAAAGGGCAAGCAAGCCGCAAACCACTGCGGCGCCGCGCCAGGCACGGCCAGAAATAGAGATGCGCATCAAGATCAGGCTCCGGTCAAAGCATCGAGTTTCAGTTGCACAACCTGAGTCAGCGGATTACCGGTACCCAGGCCATCAATCGCTTGTTGCCAGGCTGCGCGCGCTTCGTCGCGCTTGCCCTGCGCGGCAAGGATATCGCCACGGCGGTCAGCAAACAACGCAGCGAAAGGAGCCGGAGGATTATCCAGTTGCGCCAACGCGGCGTCATAGTGTTTTTGATCCAGCAACAGACCCGCCAGACGCAAACGGGCAACCGGCTGCAAAGCGGGCTGCTTGGATTGAGCGGCCAGCCATTCGAGCTGCTGGCGGGCGCCGTCAATATCTTTCTGCTCTAGCAGTGCCTGAGCGGCAATCAAGATGCCGCGCCCGGCATAGCCCGTATGGGGATAGTCTTCACGCAGGGTTGCGGCAGCCGCCTTGATCCGCGCGGCCGAATCCGGGCCGCCCAGACGAGCCGCATCTTCGAGGGCTTCGAAATACCCCATCGCCTGATTGGCGCGGTAGGCCTGATATCCCTTCCAGCCGCTCCAGCCGCCCCAGGCTACGACCACCACGGTTACCAAGACGAGGAGCAACGTGCCGTAGCGTGCCCACCAGGCCTTGATTGCGTCGAGTTTTTCCTGTTCTTCGAGATCGTATGCCATGCTTAACCCTTGGATTTCAACACGCTGGCCAGCGTCGCCAACGCTACTTTGTCCTGCGCGCCTTCGCCGGCAGCATCGGCACGCAGATATTTGACGCTTGCGGTCTTAGTGGCCACTTCATCGTCGCCAAGAATAACCGCAACACGGGCACCGCTGGCATCGGCGCGCTTGAACTGAGATTTAAAGCTGGCGGCCCCAGCGTGCACGATGACCGAAAGACCCGCGTCGCGCAGATCTTCGCCCACCCGGGCAGCCAGGCGCTGCGCGCCTTCGCCTTGATGCACCACATAGACCTCGCACTCGGGCGGCGTCTGCTGCCCGGCGCTTTGTTCCCAGAGGTCAAGCAGGCGCTCGACACCGATGGCAAAGCCGACGGCGGGTGCAGGCTTGCCACCCAGCAGCTCAATCAGACCGTCGTAACGGCCACCGCCGCAAACCGTGCCTTGCGAACCCAAACGATCCGTCACCCACTCAAACACGGTCAGGTTGTAATAGTCCAAGCCGCGCACCAGACGGGGGTTAAGACTGTAGCCTATCCCGGCGTCATCGAGACGCTGACACACCCCATCAAAGTGAGCGCGCGATGCTTCGCCCAGGAAGTCAAAGAGACGCGGCGCAGCATTGGCCATCTCCTGCAGCGCGGGATTCTTGGTATCGAGAACTCGCAGCGGATTGGTGTAGAGACGGCGCTTCCCATCCTCGTCGAGGATATCGACGTGCTTTTCCAGATATTCGATCAGGGCGGCGCGATGCGCCGCGCGCTCGGCGGGCTGCCCCAGCGAGTTGAGCTCCAGCCGGATGTCGGCCAGACCCAGCGTATTCCAGAGACGGCCCAGCATGACGATGAGTTCGGCGTCGATATCGGGGCCGGCAAAACCCAGCGCTTCGACGTCGATCTGGTGGAACTGACGATAGCGGCCTCGCTGCGGGCGTTCGTGGCGGAATACCGGACCGATAGAGTACACGCGGTGGGGGCGCTCATAGAGCATATTGTGCTCAATGGCGGCACGCACGACACCCGCGGTCATTTCTGGGCGCATGGTCAACGACTCGCCATTGAGCGCATCGGTGAAGGTGTACATCTCTTTTTCGACGATGTCGGTGACTTCGCCGATGCCGCGCGTAAACAGACGCGTCTGCTCAAGAATGGGGGTGCGCACATTGCGATAGCCATAGCCCTGAAGCCAGGCGCGCACGATCTCTTCGAAACGCTCCCATTGAGCGCTGGGACCGGGCAAGACATCGTTCATGCCGCGAATGGCGGAGACTTTCTGGAAAGCTTGCGTCATATTCGTCGTGCCGGCGGCATGCTGCCCCGCCGGCCTGTCCTTGTACTTAGTGGGAAACATCGGCGCCATAACGGCGCGCAACGTAATCTTCGACAATGGCCTGGAACTCTTCGGCGATATGATCGCCTTTGAGCGTGACCGTACGCTCGCCATCGATAAATACGGGGGCGGCGGGCACTTCACCGGTGCCGGGCAGGCTGATGCCGATGTCGGCATGACGGCTTTCGCCCGGACCGTTGACCACACAGCCCATGACGGCCACGTTCATGCTTTCGACCCCAGGGTAACGGCTGCGCCAGACCGGCATCTGGCGACGCAGATAGGTCTGGATGCTGTCAGCCAGCTCCTGAAAGAAGGTGCTGCTGGTACGGCCGCAGCCGGGGCAGGCCACCACCATAGGCGTGAAGGCGCGCAGGCCCATCGTTTGCAGGATTTCCTGCGCCACGATGGACTCGCGGCCGCGATCGCCGCCCGGCTCAGGAGTCAGGGAAATCCGGATCGTGTCGCCTATGCCTTCCTGAAGCAGCACGGCCAGGGCAGCCGTGGAAGCGACAATGCCTTTGCTACCCATGCCGGCTTCGGTCAGCCCAAGGTGCAGCGGATAATCGCAACGCGACGACAGATCGCGGTATACGGCGATCAAGTCTTGCACATGGCTGACCTTACACGACAGGATGATGGCATCGCCGCGCAGGCCGAGCTCTTCGGCGCGCTGCGCATTACTGATGGCGGACACCACCAGCGCATCGCGCATCACAGCCTGAGCCTCCCAGGGCTGCGCGCGCCGGCTGTTCTCATCCATTTTGCGCGCCATCAGTTCATGGTCGAGACTGCCCCAGTTGACACCGATACGCACGGGTTTGTCGTAGCGGCAAGCCACCTCGATCATCTGGGCAAAATTATCGTCGCGCCGTTTGCCACCGCCCATATTGCCCGGATTAATGCGGTACTTGGACAGGGCCTGGGCGCAGTCCGGGAACTGGGTAAGCAGCTTGTGGCCGTTGTAATGAAAATCGCCTACCAGCGGCACCGACACATTCATCCGGTCGAGCTGCTCACGTATGGCAATAACTTCACGCGCGGCTTCGGGCGTATTAACCGTGATACGGACAATCTCGGAACCCGATTGCACCAGTTCTTTGACCTGGATGGCGGTCGCGATGGCATCGGCGGTGTCGGTGTTGGTCATGGACTGCACCACGACCGGATGACCACCGCCTACGGTGACAACCCGTTCACCCCATTTGACCTGCACGGCCCGGGTCGAACGGCGGGACAAAGGCGCGGCCGGCGGCGGCGGCGCGTCCTGGCAAGGCTTGGACAATTCTTGCATGTTGGTCCGGTATTACTGGCTCAACTTGGAAAACCACTGAGTGGGTAGCCACTGCTGCGGCAACCAGCCCTGCCAAAAGGCATAAGCGACACCCACGACCAGCAGTGCGATGATGACGAGAATCCACCCCCAGGAACTCGACGAACGCTCTTCGTCGACGGGCAGACCTCCTCCATGCAGGGAACGGCTTGCGCCCAGCTTGGCCGACGCCGGCGCCCGCGCCTCGCCATCCAGCGAGGCCACGATAGCCGCACCATCCGCGCCAAGCAGGCGGGCGTAGTTGCGGATCAGGCCACGCAGGGAGACCCCCGAGGGCAGCTCGTCCCATTGTTCTTGCTCCAGAGCCTCGATCTGCCGCGGAGAAAACTTGATGCGGCTGGAGACTTCCTGCAAAGACCAGCCCTTGGCCTGACGCAAACCTCGCAAGGCCTCCCCCACACTGCCGCTCTGTGCGAGCGTTGCCTGAGTGGATGTAGCGGCCGAAGCGAGATCCTGCGTCATGCGTGCACCTGTCTGATTGGGATGGAGCGAGAGGCGGCGTTACGTTCGGTGATGCGGGTACGATCCTTGACTTCGCCAGCCAACTGGCCACAGGCGGCATCGATATCGTCGCCACGCGTCTTGCGCACCGTGGTGATGATGCCCGCGTCCATCAGACGCTGAGCAAACACCTTGACTCTCGGTGCCGCCGAACGCTTCAGCCCGGAGGCTGGGAAAGGATTGAAAGGAATGAGATTCAGTTTGCAGCGCACCTGACGGGCCAGCTGAATCAGTTCCTTGGCGTGCTGGTCGGTATCGTTGATGCCATCCAGCATGCAGTATTCAAAGGTGATGAAATCGCGCGGCGCATGAGCGAGATATCGCTCGCAGGCGGCCAGCAGCTCTTTCAAGGGGTATTTCTTGTTGAGCGGCACCAGGTCGTCACGCAAGGCGTCGTTGGGCGCATGGAGCGAGACCGCCAGGGCCACAGGGCAATCCTGCGCCAAGCGATCCATCATGGGCACCACGCCCGAGGTGGAGACGGTAACACGACGGCGCGACAGGCCGTAGCCGTTGTCGTCCAGCATCAGCCGTAAAGCCGGCAGCACCTGGTCATAATTGAGCAAGGGCTCGCCCATACCCATCATGACGACATTGCTGATGACGCGGGTGTCTTCTGCGCCGGCATTCGCCAGGCGTGCGCTGCCGATGTCGGCCTCAAGCACGCGCTTGGCCCACCAGAGCTGACCGATGATCTCGCTGGTGCGCAGATTACGGTTGAAACCCTGATGCCCGGTAGAACAGAAACGGCAATTGACGACACAGCCGGCCTGGCTGGAAATACACAGGGTGCCGCGGTCATCCTCGGGGATGAAAACGGTTTCGATGGCATTGCCCTGGCCAACGTCAAACAGCCATTTGCGCGTGCCATCCGAGGACCGCTGCTCGATATTGACCGGCAGCGCCTCGATGATGGCGCGCTCTGACAGTTGCGCGCGGAAATCGCGCGCAAGGTCGGTCATGGCGTCGAACGAATCCACGCTGCGCTGGTGCACCCAGCGCTGCAATTGACGGGCACGAAACGGCTTGCCGCCCCATTGGCCGACCAGGTCGGTCAATGCCTTGGCATCCAGGCCCAGCAGGTTGATCGGTTCGACGGTATCCATGACCTACAGACTGACAGAAAAACAGCGGTTGAGAATCAACGGCTGTGGATGTTGATTTCGGGGAAGAAGAAAGCCACTTCCACGGCGGCGGTTTCCGGAGCGTCGGAACCGTGCACGGCATTGGCGTCGATGCTGTCGGCGAAGTCGGCGCGGATGGTGCCCGGAGCGGCCTTTTTGGGATCGGTGGCGCCCATCAGGTCACGGTTGACCTGAATGGCGTTCTCGCCTTCCAGGACTTGCACGAACACGGGACCCGAGACCATGAAGTCAACCAGGTCCTTGAAGAAGGGGCGCTCTTTGTGAACGGCGTAGAAACGCTCGGCGTCAGCGCGCGACAGTTGTTGCAGGCGGGCGGCGATGACCTTCAGGCCGGCTTGCTCAAAACGGGCAACGATCTGGCCGATGACGTTCTTGGCGACAGCGTCGGGCTTGATGATCGAGAGGGTACGTTGAATCGACATGGAAACTCCAAAGTCTGCTGAGACAGTTTGATGCTGAGAGGGGGGGGGGCGAGTCCGGCGCTCCGCGAATGACCTGACTTCACGGAAGTCTCGCGCTTGGCCACTTGCGCAGCCAAAAGGCGCAATTTTGTGCCTGAACACGTCAAAACCCGGATTCGGCACTGTCAACCAGTCAGATTTCTCCAATAAAAACAGGGACTTCTAAAAGGTTTACAGTAACCCGGCATTCTAGCACGGCAAGAAGAAGCTTTTACATCTTAAAATCAACGGTTTGCCTGGCTGCGTTTCAGGCCCCATGTCCGCCGGAATCACGTAATGACTCAAGCTGCCGATCCCAAGAACGATACACCGGAGCTCTCCAAGAGCTTCGAGCCCTCCGATATTGAATCCCGCTGGTACGACGAATGGAATCGGCGCGGTTACTTCCAAGCTGGCCGGCACGTAGAAACCGGGACCGACCCCAAACCTTATTGCATTCAGTTCCCGCCACCGAACGTGACGGGCACCTTGCACATGGGCCACGCCTTTAACCAGACCATCATGGATGGTCTGATCCGCTATCACCGCATGTCGGGTGACGACACCGTCTTTATCCCGGGCACCGATCATGCAGGCATCGCCACGCAAATCGTGGTCGAACGGCAGTTGGATGCCCAGAAGCTTTCGCGCCACGACCTGGGCCGCGAACGCTTCGTGGAAAAAGTCTGGGAATGGAAAGAGCAGTCGGGTAACACCATCACCAACCAGGTGCGCCGCCTGGGAGCCTCGGCCGACTGGCCGCGCGAATACTTCACCATGGACGAGCGCATGTCGCGCGGCGTGGCAGAGACCTTTGTTCAGCTCTATCGCCAGGGCCTGATCTACCGCGGCAAGCGCCTGGTCAACTGGGACCCCAAACTGCTGACCGCCGTGTCGGACCTCGAAGTGCAGTCGGAAGAAACCGACGGCTTCATGTGGCACATCCTCTACCCCTTCGTGGACGGCCCGCAGACCATCATCGACAAAGATGGCAATACGGTCACGCTGCGCGGCATGACCATCGCCACCACCCGGCCGGAAACCATGCTGGCCGATGGCGCGCTCTGTGTACACCCGGAAGATCCGCGCTACCAGCACCTGATCGGCAAACAGGTGGAACTGCCGCTGTGCAACCGCAACATCCCCATTATTGCGGACGACTTTGTCGACCCGGCATTTGGCACGGGCTGCGTAAAAATTACTGGCGCGCATGATTTCAATGACTATGCCTGCGCGCTGCGCCACGATCTGCCGCTGATCGTCATTTTCACGCTGGATGCGCACATCAACGAGAACGGCCCCGAGCAATTCCGCGGCCTGGAGCGCTACGAAGCCCGCAAAGCCGTGGTTGCCGAGCTCGAAGAGAAAGGCTATTTGGTCAAGATCGAACCGCACAAGATGATGCAGCCCAAGGGCGACCGCACCGGCGTGGTGCTAGAGCCCATGCTGACGGATCAGTGGTTCGTGGCCATGAGCCGGCCCGCCCCCGAAGGCACGCTCAATCCGGGCAAGAGCATCACCGAGGTGGCGCTGGAAGCCGTGGCCGATGGCCGCATCCAGTTCTATCCCGAAAACTGGACCACCACCTATAACCAGTGGCTGAACAATATCCAGGACTGGTGCATTTCGCGCCAGCTCTGGTGGGGGCACCAGATTCCCGCCTGGTATGCCGAGGATGGCCAATGCTTTGTGGCGCTGTCCGAAGACGACGCGCTCGAACAGGCTCGTGCAGCCGGCGTCACCGGCCCGCTGACCCGCGACGCCGACGTGCTGGACACCTGGTTCTCCTCCGCTCTGGTGCCCTTCACCACACTGGGATGGCCCGAAAAGACGGCCGACCTGGCGCGCTATCTGCCCTCCAGCGTCCTGGTGACGGGCTTTGACATTATTTTCTTCTGGGTCGCCCGCATGGTGATGCTCACCATGCACATGACCGGCAGCATTCCGTTCAAACATGTCTATGTGCACGGACTGATCCGCGACGCCGACGGCCAGAAGATGAGCAAGTCCAAGGGCAACACCCTGGACCCGGTGGATTTGATCGACGGCATTGACCTCGAACAACTGGTGACCAAGCGCACGTTCGGGCTGATGAACCCGAAGCAGGCCGGCGCTATCGAAAAAGCCACACGCCGCCAATATGCGGACGGCATCCCGGCGTTCGGCACGGACGCGCTGCGCTTCACGATGGCCGCCTATGCGACGCTGGGCCGCAACATCAACTTCGATCTCAAGCGCTGCGAAGGCTACCGCAATTTCTGCAACAAGCTGTGGAACGCCACACGCTTTGTGCTGATGAACACGGAAGGCCATGCGCTGCACGGCGCCGAGCAGGGCGAGCTTTCTTTCGCCGACCGCTGGATCGTCAGCCAGTTGCAGGCACTGGAGACCGAGGTCGAGCGCGGCTTCGCCGACTATCGTTTCGACAACGTGGCCAATGCGCTCTACCGCTACGTATGGGATGAATATTGCGACTGGTACCTGGAACTGGCCAAGGTCCAGATCCAGACCGGCACGCCCGCCCAACAGCTTGGCACGCGCCGCACTCTGATCCGCGTGCTGGAGGTCGCGCTGCGACTGGCCCACCCCATCATTCCCTTTATCACGGAAGAACTGTGGCAAAAGGTGTCGGTGGTAGCCGGCAAACGGGATGCCGGCAAGACAGATAGCGTCAGCGTGCAGCCTTATCCGCGCGCCAACCCCGATGCCGTAGACACGCAAGCCGAAGCCGAAGTCGCCGAGCTGAAAGCCCAGGTCGAGGCGGTGCGCGCGCTGCGCGGCGAAATGAATCTCTCGCCCGCCCAGCGCGTGCCGCTGATCGCCCAAGGCGATGACGTCACGCTGCGCCGCAATGCGCCCTATCTTGCCGCACTCGCGAAATTGAGCCAGGTAGATGTGACGGACACCCTGCCCGACGCGGGCGCGCCGGTACAGGTGGTGGGTGACGCACGCCTGATGCTGCATGTCGAGGTGGACGTTGCAGCGGAGCGCGTACGCCTGGACAAGGAAATCGCCCGCCTGGAAGGCGAAATCGCCAAGGCGAACGGCAAGCTCAACAACCCGAGCTTTGTCGAACGTGCGCCAGCCGCCGTGGTCGAGCAGGAAAAAGCCCGCGTAGCCCAGTTCAATGAAACCTTGAACAAGGTGCGCGACCAGCGCAGCAAGCTGGGCGGCACAGCCTAATTAAGCACAGAGCGCCCCTGGAGCAATCCTGGGGCGCCGTCGCTTAAGCGGATGCCGAGGCGTAAGCTTGCCTAGCCCCCCCACGCCCTCCTCTCTTTCACGTCCTGCGAATGCCCTACCCATCCCGGGAAGATAGCGGCGCGCCTGAACGCAGCACCGCGCCAGATGGGAGTGAGCATGCCAGCACGGATTATCAAGAACCTCTGATGCGCGTCATCAGGCGAAAAAACGCCCGACAACGGCCCGCGACACATTCAGGAGAACCGTTCAACCAGGCACGGCAAGAGAGCCAGGAATGACGCTATCGTCGCGATAAGCGACGCATCGAATCGACTTGGAAAGCATGGGCCCACAAGCCCTGCGCACCGAAAAACGGCGCTCAAGCCGCAGGCTTGCGCCGGCGTTTTTTTCGCGGATCGGGCGGCGCAACGACACCTTGGAGCTCAGCCAGAACGCATTCGTCGGCATAACTCAGCCATCCTTGGGTCCGTGCACGGTCGATGAGTTCAGGGCGGCGCGCCAGCGTCAAACGCAGAGATTGGTCACGGCGCCAACGGGCAATACGGGCATGATGCCCGCTGAGTAGCTCGGCTGGCACAGCCTGATCTTCGTACACCTCGGGGCGGGTGTAATGCGGACTGTCGAGCAGACCCGACAACGTGTCGTTAAAAGAATCCTGCAGCGCCGAATCGCCATCACCCAAGGCGCCTGGCAGCAGACGGACCGCCGCATCAATGACGGCCAGGGCCGCGATCTCTCCACCTGAGAGCACGAAATCGCCCAGCGAAATTTCTAGTGTCACGCAACGATCGATGAAGCGCTGATCCAAGCCCTCGTAGCGCCCGCATATCAGAACGAGGCCATCACTGGAAGCCAGCTGCTGCGCGGCGCCCTGATCATAGCGCCTGCCCACTGGCGAGAGGAGCGCCACCGGAGCAGGCGGTAAATGCTGCGCGGCGCGAGCGGCCTGCGCGGCCTTAACTGCAGCCTCTAAGGGAGCCGCCATCATGACCATACCCGGCCCGCCACCATAGGGGCGATCATCCACAGTACGATGCACGTCCGTCGTGAAATCACGCGGATTCCAGGCATGCAAGGACCACAGCCCTTGCGCGTGCGCACGACCCGTGACGCCGAGGTCGCGCACCACCCCGAACATTTCGGGAAACAGGGTGATGACGTCGATCCGCATCAATCTTCCAGCGGCCAGTCGCTATCGATGCGCCGCGCCGCAATATCCACAGCCTGAATATGCGCGCTGACAAAAGGCACTAGCATTTCGCGGGCCCGCCCTTTGGCGTCGAGCAAAGCCTTGCCCTCGGCATCCTGGCAGACCACACGCAAAATGGCGTGTGCCGGATTGTCGAACACCTCTTCGACCACCCCTACGCGCACATCACTGCCACTGACGCTCGAATAGAAGGCGCAACCCACCAGATCGATCCAGTAATACTCATCTTCGGCAGCGGCGGGAAAGAGCGCACGCGACACCCAGACGGTGGCGCCACGCAGCGCCTCAGCCTGGTCGCGATCCGCGATGCCTTCCAATTGCGCCACAGCCGTCGCGCCATGAACGCGGCATTGCTGCACGGCATAGACACGCGGCGCACTCTTGGGCGTTGCCGCCAGCCACCATTGCTTGGCAGCGCGCAACACATCCGCCTGGGCAGAGTGAGGCTGTACCTTGATCCAGCCCTTGACGCCGTAAGCCGACGCCACGCGCCCCAGCTCCACGAGGTCGTCGGGCAATGTGCGTTCAGACATGAAGATCCCAATATTCGACGCCCAAGCGCCCTGCCCGATGGCAAGGCGCGGCGTTTTGACAAGCTGCGCAGAAGACAAAGCCACGCCCAAGGCGTGGCCAAGTCTACTTGCGAGCGTAGCCGCAATGCAAAAGCAAAAAGCGCGACAAGCGCTTTGGGGCCAAGCGAAAAAATAGCGCCCAGGATGCTGCGGCGATATTTTCAGACCTGCAAGGCCGGCGCTTTCAAGCTTTTACGACGCGACGACGCCAGACCTGACAGGATAACCTGCTTTGTCTGGCGCAGGTTTGATCTGGCCAGCAGGCCAGTCAAGCCGGGCAATCAGGGCTTAGGCAGCAGCCGAAACCTTGGCCGAGTGTTCCTTGACCAGACGCTCAACGGCGGGCGACAGCTGAGCGCCGTTGTCGACCCAGTACTTCACGCGGTCCAGCGCAATGCGCAGGTTTTCCGAGCCTTCGCTGCCCACGGGGTTGTAGAAACCCACGCGCTCAACGAAACGGCCATCGCGGCGATTGCGCGAATCGGTAGCCACCAGATTGTAAAACGGACGCTTCTTCGAGCCGCCACGGGCCAGACGAATCACCACCATAGGTAATCCCTTGAATTAGATGTGAAAAACGGGAAATTCTAGCATCCAAACCGCAGACCTGGCAAACATAGTGCCGTTTTTTACCGACAAAACATGTTTTGCCGCCGCGACAGGCTCCAATGCGCACTGGCACAGCGTATGCTGAGTTGGTGCAATCTGGGGTCAGACACCGGGACAGACACAGAGCCCGACACCGGAAACCGGAAGGATAGCAAGACCTGAACCGGCCCTCACTGCTCTGGCCAGTTGTACGAAGAGCTAGCGCGTAGCGCCAACTCCGCAAGGCGAAGCATACACCCTAACGGCACTCTACCGCATCCCGCAAGGAGATCTTGGTTATGAAAGTCCGCAAGTTGTTTGGCCTGCCCACCCATGTACGCGCCGTCGCGCTGCTCGGCGCCGCCTTAGCGATGAGCGCTCCGCTGCTGACGGCGCCCGCGCAGGCCCGCGTGATCGACGCCGCTGTGCTGAACATCATTGGCGACATCACGGCCCTGGATGCTGCGAACCGGATCGTCACCATCAAAGAACGCAATGGCGAGACGCTGTCTTTGAAGGCGGGGCCCGAGATCCGGAACTTCGACCGCATCAAGATCGGCGACACCCTGCGCCTGCGCTATTACGAATCACTTGCCATCACGACCCGACCCAAGGGCTCGGGGGTACCGGAAGTGCGCACGGAAACGGCTCAGGCCCAATCAGAACCGGGGCAGATGCCCGGCGGCGGCGCCGCCGTGCAGACCGTCATCACGGCTGAAATCTGGCACATCAATCGCGCCACCAACACGGTTATCCTCCAAGGCCCCTCCGGCAAGCGGGAAACCATCGTCGTGCGTGACCCTCTGGCCATCAAGAAGCTGGGCGAACTGAAAGAAGGCGATCTGGTGGACTTTACGTTTACCCGCACCATGGCCGGCGCTGTAATCGCACCAGCCAGCAGCAAGCCTTAAAACAGCAAGACCCGCCCTGGCGGCCCGGGCCGGGCTAAAGAAAACGAAAGCCCCCGGATTCATCAATCCGGGGGCTTTCTCATTGGCCAGGCCCGATGACTTAACGCCGGCGCAGATAGTGCTCGACGCGATCAGCCTGCGCGATCTGAGCCAGCAGCGCATTACCGGACTGCGTCGCAAAAGCCTGAAAGTCACGTTCGGCTTTTACGTCAGTCGTGATGACGCGCAAGATCTGGCCGCTGACCAATTGCGCGAGGGCTTTCTTGGCGCGCAGAATGGGCAGCGGACAGTTCAGTCCGCTGGCATCGACCTCCAGATCGAAGGGGGGCGCGGCGGTGTCAAAGACGCTCATTGACCCAGTCCTGAACGCTGGCAATGGCTGCAGGCAGCGCCGCCACATCCGTGCCGCCGCCCATGGCCATATCGGGACGGCCGCCGCCCTTGCCTCCCACCTGAGCCGCCACGAAACCCACCAGATCGCCCGCCTTGACCTTGGCGGTCTGGTCGGCGGTGACACCACCCACCAGGCTGATCTTGCCGTCAGCGCTGGCGGCAAGCAGCACAATAGCCGGCTTAAGCTTGTCCTTGAGGTTGTCGACCATGCCACGAAGCGCCTTGGGATCGACATCATTGATGACGGCAGCCAGCACCTTCACACCCTTGATCTCAACGGCAGATTTGTCGGCCAGATCATTGCCCGCGCTGGCGGCCAACTTGGCGCGCGCCTGCTCCAGGTCTTTCTCGAGAGCTTTGACCTGATCCTGAACCTGGGCGATGCGTTCGGGCAGCTCGGCTACCGGGGAACGCAGCACGCCAGCCGCACGTTGCAGCAACGCGTTTTGCTCCTGAACCCAAACCAGCGCGTTATCGCCGGTGATCGCTTCGACACGGCGCACGCCCGCCGCCACCCCCCCCTCGGACACGATCTTGAACAAGCCGATATCGCCCGTGCGACTGACATGGGTGCCGCCGCACAGCTCACGCGAGAAGCCGATATCGAGCACACGCACCGTATCGCCGTACTTCTCGCCGAACAAAGCCATGGCCCCGCCCTTGACAGCGTCGTCATAGGCCATGACGCGGGCCTGGGCAGCCTGATTGGCGAGCACTTCGGCGTTAACTATGGCTTCCACGCGGGCGATCTGCTCGGCCGTCATGGGGGCATCATGCGCGAAGTCAAAACGGGTCTTGTCGGGATCGACCAGGGAACCGCGCTGTTGCACATGCGCGCCCAGCACTTCGCGCAAGGCCTTGTGCATCAAGTGCGTGGCGGAGTGGTTGCGCACCGTGCGCGCGCGGCGCACCGCATCGACGCGGGCCAGCAGGGTATCACCCACCTTGAGCACGCCCTCTTCGAGCAGACCATGGTGACCAAACACCCCTGCCTGAACCTTCAGGGTGTCCGCCACGGCGAAACGTAACCCGTCAGCCACGAGCAGGCCGGTGTCGCCCACCTGACCACCCGACTCGGCATAGAAAGGCGTGGCGTCGAGCACGACGACGGCCTGCTGGCCTGCCCGGACCTGATCGGTCTGGGTGCCATCCACATACAAGGCCGTTACCTTGGCGCCGCTGAGCTCGAGCTGCTCATAGCCCTCAAAACGGGTCTGAGCGCCCTCATAGTTCAGGCCTTCGGCCATCTTGAACTTGCCGGCCGCACGGGCCTGATCGCGCTGACGCTCCATGGCGGCCTCAAAGCCCGCCATGTCGATCTCGACTTCGCGCTCACGACAGATGTCGGCGGTGAGGTCGACCGGGAAACCATAGGTGTCATACAGGGTGAACAGCGTATTGCCGTCAAGCAGCCCACCCTTGGGCACCTGGGCCAGCGCGACATCGAGAATCTTCATGCCGTGCTCTAGCGTTTCACCGAAACGCTCTTCTTCTTGCTTGAGCACCTGCCCCACACGCTCGGCCATATTGGCAAGCTCGGGATAGGCCTCGCCCATTTGAGCGACCAGATCGGGCACCAGGCGATAAAAGAACGGTTTGGTCTGGCCCAATTTGTAACCATGACGCAAGGCGCGGCGCACGATGCGGCGCAGCACATAACCCCGGCCCTCATTGCTGGGAATGACGCCATCGACGATCAGGAAGGAGCAGGCGCGGATATGGTCAGCAATGACCTTGAGCGAGTTGTCATGCAGATCTTGCACGCCGGTTTCGCGGGCCGCAGCGGTGATCAGCTTCTGAAACAGATCGATTTCGTAGTTGGAATGCACGCCTTGCAATACGGCGGCAATACGCTCCAGCCCCATGCCGGTATCTACGCAGGGCTTGGGCAGCGGCGTCATATTGCCTGCGGCGTCTCGCTCGAACTGCATGAACACGAGGTTCCAGATTTCGATATAGCGGTCGCCGTCTTCTTCGGGCGATCCCGGGGGACCGCCCCAGATATCGGGGCCGTGGTCATAGAAAATTTCGGTACACGGGCCGCAGGGGCCGGTGTCGCCCATTTGCCAGAAGTTGTCCGAAGCGTAGCGCGCGCCCTTGTTATCGCCGATGCGGATGATGCGCTCGGTAGGCACGCCGACCTCCTTGGCCCAGATGTCATAGGCCTCGTCGTCTTCCTGGTAAACCGTCACCCACAGCTTCTCGACCGGGAGCTTGTACACCGTAGTCAGCAATTCCCAGGCAAAACGGATGGCGTCTTGCTTGAAGTAGTCTCCGAAGCTGAAGTTGCCCAGCATCTCGAAGAAGGTATGGTGGCGAGCGGTGTAACCGACGTTTTCCAGGTCGTTATGTTTGCCGCCCGCGCGCACGCTGCGCTGCGAGGACGTAGCTCGGGTGTATGGGCGTTTTTCCTTGCCGGTAAAGACGTCCTTGAACTGCACCATACCGGAGTTGGTAAAGAGCAGCGTCGGATCATTGCCGGGCACCAGCGAAGACGACGGCACGATGCTGTGCCCCTTGGACTGGAAGAACTGCAGGAACTTCTGGCGAATCTCGGAGGATTTCATCGTGGATGAATCAGGATTTTGGCGAATCTTTGATTATAGAGGCTGGACGCCCACTTGCCAGACACCGCCCTCCCCTGCTACGAATCCTCGCTAATGCAGACGTAGCCGTAAGTCCAACCCTCGGTCTCCAACCATTTACCCCCGTAAGCGACCAGCGTGGGCGCATATCCCTTAGCGCAGGAGCATTCCCCGGTAAGCGGGTTTTTGGTGCTTTTTCCGTTGTGCATGCGGCAGCCATAAATATTGTTGTGCGCATAGGCGCCACCAAACCGACCCTCCACCGGACGCCAACGAGATTGCTGGCAATGCAGCAGCTTTCCGTTTGCGTCCTGCGCCAGCGCCCCCTTTTCACCTGGCTGACAAAACCCGCCCTGCTGACGTCGCGCCTCAGCGCGAACCACCCCGCCCGCAAGCAGGCTTCCAGCCGCCTGGATGGCGCCGCCCACGCTCAGGCCGGCCTTCAGTTGAGGGTCTCGGTCATCGCCAACGCGCACATAGCGGGGGTCCAGACCGCCATGCGTCCCCGCCCAGGCAAAGGGCGTTCCCGGCTTTAAGGCAGCCATACCGGGCACCGGCGGGTTGGGATAGCGGAATTGCGCGCCACTTAAGCTGGCGTCCGCATAACCGCCCTCCGCGCCCAGAGGCTGTAGCAAAGGCGAGAGCCGCATCAGGTCAGGCTCACCCGATGGCGTTTGCAAAGCCTGATCTGCAATGACTAGACCGTCCACTCGGCAGGCGCCATCTGTGCAGCCAGCCGTGGGCAACACGCGCAGACTGACGCCAAAACCCGCAGGAGAGCGCAGCGGAAAACCGGGCGGTAAAAAGCCCGCTCGGACCAGCTCGGCCAGGGTGGGCGCGGCAGGATCGCCAAACGGCGATGCGCTGCCGGACTGCCTCTTCAGTAAAGCCTGCTCCAACGCCAGGCGAAGCTGCGCCATCCATTGGCCGCTCGCACGCAGGGCCAGATCATCAGCCTCCCTGGCCCACTTGCCAGCAGCCAGGACGCTCAGCAGCAAGCCGATCGCCAAAGCGACCATCAGTTCGAGCAGGGCATAGCCTTGTTGTCTGCGCTTCACGGCAGCGTAAACACAAAGGTGTTGCGATCGGCACATTGCGCCGAGGCTCGCAGGGCATCATAGGCTTTGGCCGGGCTGGCCTCGGCATCCTTGACCACCACGGCCTCCCCCTGTCCCTGCACACTGACACGTGAGGCCAGGCTTTGCAAGGCGGTGGCGATACCAGGGCAGGCTGCCGCATGCACCCGGTCCAGCTTGAGTGTGAAGGCCGAGCCTGCGGCCCCACCTGCCCGGGAAGCGCTCGTCAGGGTGATCCCCCCATCACCCAGGCCATGGCTCACCACGGCGCCCTGTCCTTGCCCGGAGACCGTCACGGCATTCGAGTCACGCATTGCGGCCGCCAGGGTAGCCGTGTTTACGCCCGCATAGGGCGTCGCGGATCCACCGAGGCCGAGCACACGCATGCGCACCACGAAACGTTGCAGCTCTTCGGCGAGCCTGGGGACACGGCTTTCGACGACGTAAGCCTGGATGGACGGCACGCTAATGATGGCCACGACCAGCAGGATGGCCGCAACAACAGAGACTTCGATCAAAGAAAAACCGCTCTGCCGGGCGGCCCGGCTGGCGGCAGGTGGTAGATGACGCATGAGTACTCCTCTGCTGAAAAAACCGCTCAATGACTGGAATAGAAATGGCCCAGACCGCGCCTGAGTTCGTCGATGACCCCGTAGTGCCAAAACACCAAAGCCAGCATGCACAGCACGGTGCCCAGCAGCAGCAACCAACGCCAGAACAGCACCTGGGCAGCCAACTGCGGAAGCCAGGCCTGCTCGATGCGCTGGCGTGCGCGCGACAAGCCAGCCTCGATGCCATGCGCGGCCATCATGTCACTCATAAACCACCACAGCTGTCTGTCGAGCAAGCCCGTGTTGAAGGTGCTGGCCTGCACCTCCCCTCGGTCGATACGCGCTAGCATTTCGTCGATATGTCCGGCCAACCAGGGCAAGGCATATTGCCGCAAGGCCTTCAAGGCCGCTCTCAAGCGCGCATCGATAGCGCCACGGTCGCGGATCAGCACCTCGAGCAGACTCAGAAAGCGGATGGCCTGCGAATCGCGGTAAAGACGCCAGGGCCCTACTCTGTCGAAACGGCTGCGCAAGGCCCCGCGCCAACGCCCAAAAGACCAAAGCCAGACAGCAAGACTAGCCGCCGCCAGCACTGCGGACAGCGGCCCTGCCCAGACCATATGCCCGGCGAAACGCGTCAGCGCGCGCGTCCAGGGACCGTAATAAGCCGCAGGCAGATCGGCAAACACCTGAACCAAGTGGGGCACGGTAAAAAGCGGCAGCGCCCATAACGTGGCAATGAGCACGGTCAGCGCTAGCGCAACGGCCAGCACCGCGCCTTTTATCTGCCGCCAGGCATCATCCGCAAGACGGCTGGCCTGTGCGAGATCGAGCAGGCTTTGCGCCAAGGCAGCGCTGCCCGCCGATTGCGCGGTCGCGAGCAAGAGGCAATCCTGGGCGGGTGCGACGCCGGTCCAAAGCACCGCCAAATCTCCGCCGTGCGTGCCGCAAGCGCTGGCCCAGCGTGCGCCCAAGCGACCCCGGTAATTCCCTGGGCCATAACGCAGCAGATCGTTGGCGAAAATATCGCGCAGGGCGACACGCCCCTCGCTGGCCTGCAGCAAGGCACCCAGGTAGGCGTAGTAATCGGCTCTGGCTCGCTGGAAGCGCCAGGCGTCCAGCCTTAATTGAATCCAGGATTCACGCATGGCCAGCCTCCATGTGACGTGCCAGCGCCTCGACACCCCCCATGCGGACGGCCCACAAACGGGGATCGATATCACCACGCAAGACCTTGGCTGCCAACACTTGCGGCCAGGAGGCCTTGCCAAGCCCCTGGCCTGACAGAATTTCGGCAGCGACGCTGCGCCCGAGATAGCCAGGCAGCGCACCCTGCCCACAATGACGGCAGCCTGCCGGATTACGCAAACGCAGGCCGGCCTCGACAGGCAAGGCGCGCAGCACCCTGGACCAGGCAGCCGCCCGGGCGCCCCGATAGAGCACGCCGGCATCCCGAGCGCAGTGCGGGCAGGGACGCGGCAACAGTTCTTGATAAACCAAGAGTTTGAGCGCGCCCTCCGTGCGAAGAAAATCGAGCGGAACCCCGATGAAGTCGGAGGCGAGCCGGGCCACGATGGCATGCGCCGAGCCGGCATGAACCGTGGTGTAGACACTGACGCCCGACCCCACAAGGTCCATGAAAGCACGCCCGGTTTCCTGGTCCCGAACTTCGCCCAGGTAGACATCATTCATGGCGCTGCGCTTGAGCGTTTTCAGTTTGGCATCAAAGACACCATCGTGGTCGGCATCCAGACCTCGCCCCACGGTATTTTGCAAGGCGTGATTGATACGCAGTTCAACTGGGTCTTCGAGCGTGACGATTTTTCGGCTGGAAGAAAGCCCTCTGAGCAAGGTCGCCAAAGTGGTGGATTTGCCGGACCCCACCCTGCCCGCCACTACGATGGCCCCACCCTCGCGAGCGCAAGCCTGCCGCAACAACCTCGCCTGAGAGGCATCAAAGCCCAGATCGATCAGGCTGGAGCCCACCGCAGCATCTCGCCGCAGAATCCTCAGGCAGACAGAAGGGCCGTTATCGGTGGCGAGCGAAGCCCAGCGCAACATCCATTCCTGCCCATCTATCCGGCAGACAATCCGGCCCTGCTGCTCTTGTCGCGGATCAAACACCGCGCCATTGCCACCTGCGACATCCATCCAAACGACGGCAAGCATATCCATCAGCGTGGCTCTCGCCAGCGACGAAACTTCGGGCAGCCTGACATAGCGCCCATCGATGCTGTAGCGCACCTGGGCAGCATCTTCGGCCATCGCATTGAGATGAATGTCGCTTGCGCCAGCGCGCAGACCGGCCCGCACGATGTCTTCAAAGAGCATTGCCAACGCAGGACGGCCTGTTGCGGGTCTGACGGGAGCGGCGTTCGATTCGCGCAACAGACTCAGAAGCAAGGCAGCATCGACCTGATAGCAGGCGGGGCTGGCGAGCGGATAACCACGCTCGCGCAACAGACGCAACAGCTCTGCGGCCCAGGCGCCACGGGCGTAGCGGGCCTGCGCAAAAAGCGCTGCATGGCCGTCCTCCAACAGCACCGGACATATTTGCCCTGTCAGGCCGCCCAGATCAAACTCATGTTGCAGCACGCGCGAAAACGCGGGTTGCAGATCCGAGAGCGAACGCAGAGTGACGACCGTGTCAATCATGGGCGGCCTGCGCCGGCAAGATGCAGCGCCGAGACAGCCGCGCATCTTGCAGCTTGAGCTGCACGCAAGGCGGCTGGATGCTATGCAGGGTGACGGACGAATCATGGTCGCCGAGCAGGCGTGCTTGACCTCGTTGCGCGAGATAGCGCTCGCCCTGACCATTGTCCAGCTCCGCCTTGATGCCTGCGCCCACGCCGTAGAGCGCCCGTAACGCCAGCGGAGCCTGAACCTGCCCAGATAATGCGTCGCTTGTGGCGGATGGCGGCGCAGCAGCGGCCGGCGCTAGAGGCGGCGGAGTTTCGATCTCTTGCTGCAACCAGTCCTTCACGCTCTGATCTAGCTCGGCGAAGCCTGGCGGCGACGCAAACAGAAGCACTAAGGCTAGTGCAACGCGGTAATTAGGGGATGACGGCATGAAGATCTCCTTCAACGAGCAGGGTGAGCCCGCTGCTGCGTGCAGACGGGGGGCGAGACAGATCAACGTGGAGTTGCACGCGGCTCCAATACGCAGGCAGCCTGCGCCAGGGAGGGAGCGAGTAAGAACGCAGAGGCCCACTCAGACGTAAGGCCCGCGCCTGCACCTCATCCTTGGGCATCCAGGGACCCATATGGATTTCATCGAAAGCGCCTCGCCATGGCTGCATGGCCTGCATCCAGCGCAGGTCCGGTGGCTGCCCGCTAAGACTGACCTCACACTGGCCAGGAGCCTGCCAACTGAGCGCGATGTCATCCATGCCGGATAGTGCTAGCGTCCAGGGCCCGTCTGTCCGGAAGGCGCTGCTCAGCGCGCTGGAGGTTTCTGGCTGATAACGCGCATGGCATGACCAGCTCCGCAGCCCTGCCTGGCATTGGGCTTCAGCCAAAAGCCAACCCGCCTGACGCATGGGAATCTTCTGCAGGCTCGCTAGCACATCGGCCAGACATAATTCGGCCGGCTTCTCGGTTTGTGCAAGCGGTGCTGGCGCCTGCGCTGTGGGCCAAAGCCACAGACCTAGTCCCGCAGTCAACACCGCCAACACCAACCAGCCCGACGGGCGGGGCGGTAAGGCATGCAGACGCGTGGCTTTGCCGGGAAGGGCCTGCAAGGCCTGCTCAGCGTCTTCGGAATTGCCCGTAAAGTCGGGGCCCAAGCGATCAAGCGCGGCCTCGGCGTCGGCATAGCGGGCGAATAGCTGATCACCCCCGGACAAGACCGCACCCTCCTGCACCGCGACCAGCCAGTGAGAATCGTCGAGAGCAAGAATGGCTGCGAAGGAGGCGGGGGCGAAGTGCGAAGCCACTTGCTGCGCGGCGGAATGGAAAACGCCACGGCCCCGCAAACGCGAGCAACCCACGGTCAACGCCTGCTCACCACCCAGCAGGTAATGACTGGCCCCCATTTGACGGGCGCGCAGCCGCGCCATGCGCGGCGCGTGGCTGCCAACCACAGCGAACCAGGCCATGCCGTACACCCAGCGCCCGCCGCCCTTGGCGGCCTTGAGGATCGTATCAGCCATCGGCCTCTTCCAATTGGGCGCTAAGCACAATGACGGTGAGCAGACGCTCTTGACTGGCGGCGTCATGGCCACCTGTCAACAAGGGCGCATCGGGAGTAAAACGCTGACGGTCATAGCTATCGATACTGCGATCGAAACCCGAGAGGACCACCGGCTGCCCAGGCCGCACCCTCACCTGCTGCACACTGCCATTGCCGTCGAGGTTGAGCTGTTGCACCTGCAGCGGCTGGCTGTTGCTGCCAAAAGCCAGGGCCTTGAGCGGCTGAGCAACCGTGCTGTCATAGCCAATGGACAGCAGAATACTGCCGTCATCCTGAGCATCTGGAAGCAAAGTGAGGAAGGTCCCTACCGTGACACGCTTCTGGTTGATCGCGACACCGCTTGCCTTATCATCCGCGGCGCGCAGACTTTCAACCTGATCGACATAGGAGAAAGTGTTGTGCACGGCATAGGTGACCGGCCGGCGGTTTAACGTCAAGAGAGGAATGGATCGCTGATGACTGATGGCGCCGTATTGCGCCAGCATCTTGATCAGGGCTTGCGAACCGTCCCAACCCGTCTTGTCTGCGCCAGGAATGGCTGCGCTCAGTCCTGTGGGCAACATGCCTTGAGCGGCAACGCGGGCGCTGTTGTGCAACAGACGCCAGTCGATCGCGCCTTCGGAGCGAGTATTCATGCGCAGCGTGATCTCTTGAAACAGCAAACGCACGCGACGGCCTGCCCGGGCATTTTCCTGTTTGATAAAGGCCTCGATCCGCGACAGCACATAGGGGGTGTCTGTCACCACCAAGGCCTCGCCCTCCTCGGCCACCACCCCGGAACGGGTCAGAAAGGGTTGGATCTGCGTGCGCAACACCCGACCGGGCTCGGCTTGATTAAGCGTGGCGCGGGCCTGTATGACGTTGTCAAAACCCTCGCCCTCCGAGGCCTGACGCCCCAACTGCGTTTGAGCCTGGGCGCTGATAGGCAAAGCCCTCAGGTCGAATACGCGCGTCTGGCTGCGATAAAACTCGATCGCGCCGTTTTCATAGCGCCACCAGACCAGCAGGCGTGCCGCCAGGGAGTCGAGGA
Organism: Bordetella avium; assembly: GCF_034424645.1. NCBI lineage: Bacteria > Pseudomonadati > Pseudomonadota > Betaproteobacteria > Burkholderiales > Alcaligenaceae > Bordetella > Bordetella avium. The sequence continues at coordinate 1,203,891 of NZ_CP139969.1, read as the reverse complement.
TATCGGCCAAGGGACGCGGCCCTTCTTGCAACTCGACCTGCGCCAGAGCGGCTTCGACGAAAGCGCCGGCTTCTGTCAGGCGGGGCAAAAAATGCTGTACCGGCAACAGGGCTTCGGGCTGTACGCGCACCGCGATACCCGTTGCGCGCTGCAAGCGCTCGGCGATCTGGGACAGACCGGCCCGGTCGCTGAAAATCAGGGTGGTGTCGACTCGGGCACGCAGGGGAGCTGGCAGGGCCACCTCGCGCGCCAGCGCCTGAGCCGGACCGGCCAGCCAGGGTTTATCAACCTCTTGTGCCGCCTCCCGCGCGGCACGGGACGCCCGGGCATCCTGCGCCTTGACCTCGTTGTCATGCAAGGCCTGCGCTTTGTCGCGAGCCTGGCTCAACACATCGCGCAAAGCCTGCCATTGCGCCTGAAGCGCGCAACCGCCAAGTATCAAGCAGGACAGAAGCAATACCGCTGTTTTCGCAACGCCCTTCATGTTGCCGCCCCGGCGCTGCGATCGCAGCTTTGCGCCAGCGGCACCACGCGCAGCACGCGATTGGCATAGAAGCAGGGCTGTAAAGGCCGGTCGGCCAGTTCGGTGGCGCGCAACAGGCTGCGCACTACCTGTTTGAAATCTCCTTCGAAATGCGCTTGCCCCTGCAAGGGAATATCTGCATTGAGGGCCCAGTGCTCCGGCGCAAAATCCCACCCGGCCTGAAGCGCCCAACGGCTGAGCACGGCGCGCAAAGTCAGGTCGGGCGGGCCCGCGAAGAAAACGGGTGCCCCGGGTTTGATTTCAAGGGGCAACGGTGTCTTGCCAGGAGCGCTTGCGGGCGGACTGAGCGCAGAATCCGCAGCGTGCCGGGTGTCGGCCTCGATAGACCGGGGCGGAATGAGCGGCGCCGGGATGGTCTCTGAAATGGGAGGAGAGACTGGCTGCGGCGGTTCAGCCTTGCTGCGCCGGACGTGGGCGACGCGATGGGCGCCGCGTAAGGTCAGCGCCGGCCATACCCCAGGCGCAATAATGTAAGGATCACGCTGTTGAATGGCCAACGGTTGTTCACCCGAGACGGTGCTGGCGAAAATCGCCGGCACGCGCTGACCTGGGGCGAACTGGAGCCAGATTTCATGCGGACTGCTGAACACCTGCAAAGGCGCAACATCAGGGTCGCCACTGAGTTGCCAGTCGAAATCAAACTGGCTGGCAGCGACCTGCCAGGACTGCGGGGAGGTCGTATGGCAAGCGGCGAGCAGCGGCAAACCGAGAATCGGAAAGAGTAGACGCATTCTGTGGGCCTTGCTTTGCGGAACGGCTCCATGATGAGGAGCCGCCGGCCCTTCCGGTAGATCGGCATCTACGCAGGGAGAAAATCATCATGGAGACGGAGAGTGGGTTGCCTCCCACGCTGCGCACTTCCTGCTTGCTGCCCTCCCGAGGAGGGCGTCCCCGCCTTGGGAGCGGCCCGGCGGCGGGGGGACTCCCACTCCGCGTCCTGCTTGCTGCCCTCCCGAGGAGAGCGTCCCCGGCCTTGCATGGCACTCGATCGCGGCAGCGCCAGAAACCGCGCTCAGGAAATCCGAGAAGCGCCGCCTAGCAACAGGGCGAGCTTCGGACCCATGACACTGCCACCACTGCACGCTATCGACCTAGGCCGGTCCTGGCTGCCAGCGACATCACGCCGTCGGAGAGGATCTGATCGAAGGTCTGGAGACGGTGGCCGCCCCCTCGATAGGCTTGACTCAGCGGAACGAATGGGAAGCCATATCAGACGACAGACCCGCAGCAGGCAGCAAAAACAACAAGCCGGCAGAACGATGAAGATCAGCGTTGCGCCGCGAGGTTGCGAGCCTGCCCAAGCGCGTTGTTCAAGGCCGCCACGGGAGGCGTCTTGCCGTCAAGCGCATCGGTGAGTTGCACATTCAAGACGTTCTCGATGCGATCGTAGTTGGCGATGCGAAAGCCACGGCTGTTGGCCGCAATAGGGTTGCGCAGCGAGGCAACGACTTGTTGGGCCCCCGGGATCTTGTCGTAGAACGACACGTCCGAGGCACGGAAAGCCGCTTCCGTAAGGGGCAGATAGCCGGTGCGCTGATGCCACTCGGCCGCGATCACCGGCTTGGACAGCCAGGCGAGGAATTGCGCCGTGGCCTTTTCCTGGGCGACCGGCTTGCCTTCCATCGCCCACAGGGCCGAACCGCTCACGAAGGGACGGCCAGCCGTCTTGGTGACCTGGTCGTAGTAAGGCAAGGGCGCCACGCCGAAAGACAGGCCGCGCGTGTTGTTGAAATTGCCGAAGGCCGAGGACTCAGCCGTCAACACACCGCACTCACCCTTTGCGAAGTTCTGATTCGACTTGTTGTCATTTGAATAAGCCGTAAGCAGCAGCGAACGCTTCCAGCTCACCATGAGCGAAATATGGCGCATGTAGAGCGAATCAAACTGCATAGCAGTGGCCTGCTTGGACGCCGTCAGACCATTGCCGTTGCTGGCATAGAGCTGATTGTTGACGGGCGCCAGGTTTTCCAGGTGCACTGACACTTGATTGCTGGAGGCATAGGGGCAATCGATATCTGCCACGTCACGCAGCTTGAGCAGCTCAGCCTGCAGATCCGTCCAGGTACGAGCTGGCTGATTGGGATTCAGGCCTGCTTTTTTGTACAAGGTGGTGTTGTAGAACATGACCGGCACTTCCGCCATCCAGGGGAAGGCCAGCAGCCGGCCCTTGGCGTCACGGGTGAAGCTCGCGGTATCGGGCAAGAACCAGTTCAGGTCCTTGATCGGGTACTTGGCCAGCAATTGATACAAGGGCAGGATGGCTTTGTGCTCAGCAACCACTTCCGGCGAGTGGTTATCGGCCAGTTGAATCAGGTTGGGAGTCTTCTTGGCTCGGACGGCAGCCGCAGCTTCCTGACGCAAGGCTTCTTGCGAAGGAAAGTCGCGTAGTTGAACCTCAACGTCTTTCTGTTCTTTGTTGTACTGCTTGGCCAGTTTTTCAAACTCGGCCTTGTTGGCTCCCGAAAGCGTATGCCAGACCTGAATCTGCACCGGGTCGGCGTGGGCCACGCCCACAGCCGCCAGCGCAAGACTGAACACCCAAGCACGCCGGCTGGCGATCATGACACGGGCAACGCCCGTCATTTGCAATGTCTTCATAGGTTCATAGACCAAGAAAAGGGAATTCCGGCTCTGGCCGGCGCCCACTCAACAGATCGGCCAGCGCTCGGCCCGAACCCACCCCCATCGTCCACCCCAGCGTGCCATGTCCGGTATTCAAATACAGGTTGGAAATGCGGGTACGGCCGATGAGCGGTACGTTCGAAGGCGTGGAAGGACGCAGGCCAGACCAATAACTGACACCCTCGAAATCGAGGGCATCGGGAAAAATTTCACGCGCCAGCGCGGTCAATGCCGCGCAGCGGCCGGTATTGAGCTCGCGGGAATATCCGGAAAGCTCCGCCGTGCCTGCCATGCGCAGACGGTTGCCCAGACGCGAGAACACCACCTTGTGGCTGCTATCGGTCAGACTGACCGTGGGCGCAGCCTCAGGATTGAGTATAGGATAAGTCGCCGAATACCCCTTGGCGGGGTAGACATTGCAAGGTACGCCCAGCGGGCGGACCAGGTGGGGGCTATAGCTACCCAGCGCAACGACAAAGGCGTCGGCATTGACACGGTCATAACGGCCATCAGGGCCGATCACCTCGACGCCCTGAACCTGCCCCCCTTCGCTCAGCAAGCGCGTGATGCGGGTGCAGAAACGGAATTGCACGCCCGCCGCCTCGCAATGCTGCGCCAGCCCGACGGTGAACAAATGCACATCGCCGCTTTCGTCTTCCGGGGTGTAATCGCCGCCCACGATATTGGCGCGCTGCGGTGCCAGCGCAGGCTCGATCGCGATCACTTCATCGGCATTGACGACACGGCGCTCGACGCCGAAGTCACGCATCAGCCCCGCGGCGCGCTGCGACGTTTCGAATTCCTGCGGATCGCGGTAGAAATTGAGAATGCCGCGCTCGAGATGATCATACTGAATGCCCAGATCCGCACGCATGCCGCGCAGCGTGGCGCGGCTGTATTCCGCCATGCGCACCATCGCGCGGATATTGGGCGCCAGGCGCGAGGGCAGACATTCGCGCAGAAAGGCCAGGCCCCACATCCACTGCCGCCAATCGAGCTGCGGGCGAAACAGCAGGGGAGCGTCGTCCTGGAACATCCATTTCAGCAGCTTGAGCGGCGCCTGGGGATTGGCCCAGGGTTCGGCATAGGACACCGAAATCTGCGAGCCATTGGCCAAGCTGGTTTCTTGGGCAGGCCCGGTGGAACGATCAATGACGACGACCTCATGGCCTGCCTGGCTAAGCCACCAGGCACTGGAAATTCCGATGATGCCGCTGCCCAAAACCGCTACTTTCATGCCCCGATCGCTCCCTGTTCATCCCGCCGAGATGATGGTCTTGCGAACGGGATACGGCTGAAATACTGGTTGAGCAGTTTACTCTTGCCGCGCCCCGCCCGCCTATACCCGCCAGGCAGGCGAAGCAAGAAAAAGGCCCGCCCCGGCTGTCACGCCGGACTCGGGCCCACGGGCTTTACAGCGCTGCGGAACAAGCCGCTGACCACCCCGAAGCGGCATCGCTTCTATTGCCGTTTGTTGCGACTCAGGCCTTGGCAGCCAGATCCGCCTCGGAAGTGAACGAATCCGCATAGAACTCAGCTTCGGGCAAACCGCATTGCGTGCTGAATTCGCGTCGGGCGGCATCCACCATCAGCGGCGTGCCGCAGGCATAAACCTGGTAAGCGGAAAGATCGGGAATATCCCGCATGACCGCCTCATGCACAAAGCCTGTGCGGCCGGCCCAGGCGTCTTCCTCAAGCGCATTGGAAACCACGGGTACGAAACGGAAGTCCGGCAGAGTGTCGGCCCAGGACTGCGCCAGCTCGCTCATGTACAGATCCCGAGGACGACGTCCGCCCCAATAAAGCGTGACCGGACGCCGGATCTCCTTATGCGCCATATGCTCGACAATGGCTTTGACCGGCGCAAAACCTGTGCCGCTGGCCAGCAGCACAATGGGTTTATCGGAGTCTTCTCGCAGGAAAAAAGACCCGAAAGGACCTTCAAGACGCAAAATTTCGCGTTCTTTCATCTGCGTGGCTCCGGCCCCGAAAACATGATCGGTAAACACACCACCCGGCATGTGACGGATATGCAGCTCAAGCGGGCTGCCTTTGTGCGGCGCACCGGCCATGGAGTAACTGCGGCGCCGACCGTCTTTCAGAATGATCTCAACGTATTGCCCGGCGTAATACCGGAATTGCTCGGAAGCGGGCAATTGCAGCTTGATCTCAACGACATCCGGTGCGAACGGAGTGATCGTCTGCACACGCGATGGCATTTTGCGAATCTGGATGTCAGTAGCCAGGCGCACTTCCGTAGATTCGATCACCAGATCGGTCTGCGCATACGCCTGGCAGAACAGCGTATAACCCTCGGCCAGTTGCTCGGGCGACAAAATTTGAGCTGGCGTATTGCCCGCCTCGAACTCGCCCGCCACCACCCGCCCCTTGCAGGTCGAGCAGGCGCCGGTGCGACAGCTGTAAGGCAGCACGATGCCTGCGGCCAAGGCCGCGTCAAGCACGGTCTGCCCAGGCTCTATCTGAAATTGATGCTGACTGGGTTGGATGGTGACCTGAAAACTCATAAGGGATAAACATCGAAAATGAGAAGGCGCCTAATGGCGCCAGGGGCCCCGTCAGGCGGGGAACTTGCGGATTTCCTTGACGCGATTGGCGTCGTCAACCAGCACCACCTTAGGTTTGTGGGTGGCGGACTCTTCTTCCGACATCGGGCCATAGGTGCAGATGATCATCAGATCGCCGACCTGAGCCCGGCGAGCCGCCGCGCCATTGAGGGAGATCGCGCCACTGCCACGTGCGGCCTTGATGATATAGGTGTCAAAGCGCTCGCCATTGGTGACGTTATAGAGTTCGATGCGTTCGAACTCGCGCATGCCGGCAGCGTCAAGCAGGTCCTCGTCGATGCCACAAGACCCTTCGTAATGGAGGTCGGCTTCGGTGACGGTGACGCGGTGCAGCTTCGCCCGCAGCATAATGCGTTGCATAACAGTGATTCCTGGGTGTGCGGACCGGTCCGCAAGTGTTGCGAGGCCTGCCAACAGAACAGGCCATCCTGGCCAGGAGATTCCGGTTTCATCCCCGGCCGGAGCGTATTTTATAATCTTTGCGCGCCGGGACAGCCCGGCGTTGCCAGATCCATTCGGGTCGGCACGCATCGCTATCGCGGATACCGCAGCGCCTCACGAGGACAGCCTCTCTGTTCTGGCGGCTTTCGCCACTATTGCAAAAAAGACCAGCCATGACCTGGATTATCCTCGTTTCTGCGGGCCTGCTCGAAGTCGTCTGGGCCGTCGGGCTCAAGTACACCGAAGGTTTCACACGGCTCTGGCCATCGCTCATTACGATACTGGGCATGGTGGGAAGCTTTTGGCTGCTAGCCACCGCCATGAAAACACTGCCTTTGGGTACGGCTTACGCCGTATGGGTCGGCATCGGCACCATCGGCGCCTTCGTAGCCGGCATCGTGCTGTTCGGCGAAACGCTGAATGCACTGCGCGTTCTGAGCGTGCTGCTCATTGTTGCGGGCCTGCTGGGCCTGAAACTCGCCAGCGCCTGAGCCGCCCACCCGCTCAAAAATCGAGCTCGACCTCAGCCTGTCCGCCAACGCGCAGCATGGTGCTTTTCTGCGCGTCTACGATACCGTTCTGGCCGAAAACCACGCCAATCTCAAGATTGCGATAGGCGGCCAGGGTCCGGCCCGGTTCCTGATGCACGGCGGCACTATCCTGATCCACATCGGGGATGGTGCAACGGGTGCAAGGCTTAACCAGCGCCACCCGCAAACCGTCAAAATCCACCGTAACGGTCAGGTCCTCGTCGAAGGCCGCCCAGTCGTCGCCAGCCAGGACGATATTGGCCCGGAAGCGGTCCATCGGCACCGGCTCCGCCCCTTTGGCTGCGAGCCGGGCGTTGAGGTCATCCAGCGAAGCCTGGTTGGCCAAGAGCAAGGGAAACCCGTCGGCAAAGCCAAAGAAATGATCGCCTTCGAAGCCTGCCGCCGCATCAGGATGACGCTCGCGCCACTGCGCTACCCAATCGAGTTTTGCAGAGCGGCGCGCCTGCGCATCCACTTTCATCAGGCGGCAGGGTTCGTTCAGAAACCGGCTCAACCAGTCGGCGACAGCCGCAGCCTCGGCCCTGGCCGGCACCGTGTCGCGCCAGACAGCCACGGTCTCCGGGGTTTCCGACAATTGGCTACCATCTAGCGGCACCTCGATGTCGTCCATATCCGGCGCGCTCAAGTGCAGAGCGCCCGTCGTCAAGGCAGTACGGATCAGGGCCATGCGCGGCCAGTGGCGCTGCGTCATGAACTGCCCTGAAGCGCTCACGATCATCCAACGGCGATCATAGGCCAGCCCCGCACGATCCACCTGCGCCTCGGAGAGGTCAATACCATGGCAGGACTTGATGGGATACACATGCAGACTGCGGATGGTAAGCGACATGATGGCGGCACGATCAGGCAAGAGATGCGGCAAGAATAACAGAAGCCTATGGAGCCACATCGCTCGAAAATATGGTGCCATGCGCAGGCTTTGGAGCGCACCGTCTTCTTGGGAATATCGCCCCATAGATCGGCGTCTGACATCGTCTGCCGACCCGCCAGCCTGCCCTGGCTGGCGGTATTCCGAGATTGCTGTTCGATAAGGCCAGCCTGCTACCCAAGCCAGGCCGGCGCAGGATCAACGCTCGACCAGCTTGAGCGCGTCTCGGGGCGTGACGGCGGAAACGGCTTTGCGCGTGGCGACGTGCTCGGGCCTGGGGTCCAGTCCGTACTTGGGCGGATTGAGCTGGTTCTCCATGCTGTTATAGACCATGAACACATTGGCGCGCGGCCAGGGCGAAATATTGCTATTAGAGCCATGCATGGTGTTGCAATCGAAAAATACCACCGAACCCGCAGGCGCAGTCATGGTGCGTATGCCCCCCTGCTCGGCCAGCAGTTGCAGACTCACCGGGTCCGGCACGCCGTACTCCTGCTTTTTGAGCGATTGCTTGTAATGGTCGTTCGGCGTTGCGCCCACGCAAGAGATGAACTGCCTGTGCGAGCCGGGCACCAGCATCAGCGGGCCATTGGTTTCGTTATTGTCCGACAACAGCACCGAGCAGCTGAGCGCTCGCATGGCTGGCATGCCGTCTTCAACATGCCAGGTTTCAAAGTCAGAATGCCAATAAAACTCCTTGCCCTTGAAACCCGGCTTCATATTGGCACGCGACTGATGGATATAGACCTCGGAACCCAGGATCTGACGGGCCACATTGGCCACACGCGGGTCACGCGACAGTCGCGCCAGCATCGGGCTCAACACATGCACCATGAAAATCGAGCGCACGGCATTGCTGCCAGGTTCGGTGATGGCCTCTTTGCGGCGCACGATGGCGGGATCGCGCGTCATGCGTTCGACTTCGGCCAGCAGGCCGGCCACTTCCTCAGCCGAAAACAGGTTTTCCAACAGAAGAAAGCCGTCGCGCTCGTAGGCCTGCACCTGATCGGCGTTCAAGGCGTCGGCATAGGCGCCCTCCCCATAAACGACCGGGTCTTGTCTCGCAATGATGGCGGCCGCGCGGTCAGTGCGCGACGCGTAGGGATCTTGCGCAGTGGATAGCATCATAGATCTCCCGTTCAGGCGGTCTCGGCCTGGGGCAGCGCGTACACGCCATCGGCGTCATGCACTTCCTGGCCGGTCAGCGGCGGGTTGAACACGCAGATCACGCGCAAGGGCTCCTTGCCGCCGCACAACCAATGCTCGTCGTGCTCATTCAGGGCATAGACCACACCCGGACCCAGGTCATAGCGCTTGCCGTCAGCGATCGTCTCGATCGAACCGTCGCCTTCAATGCACCACACCGCCTCGAGATGATTTTTGTAATGGATATGGGTACGGGTTCCAGGAAAGATCGTCGTCTCGTGAAACGAGAAACCCATCTTGTCTTTCTTAAGCAGCACACGGCGGCTGACCCAGGTGTCGGTGCGCACTTCGTCGGGCGTGCCGATAACATCTTTCACGTTGCGAACGATCATTTGCGTTTTCCTCCAAACTTGAGAACACGGGCCGAAGATTGCTTCTCACCCAGCGCATCGGCCACGCTGGCCTCGATCACATCCAGCCCGCGCGTGAGCAACTCATCTTCGATGGTCAAAGCGGGCAGCAACTTGAGCACTTCGTCGTGCGCGCCAGCGGTTTCGATCACCACGCCGCGCTCGAACGCTTTGCGGGCGATCTCGTTGGCCAACTCCGGCGCCGCCGTGGCGACCAGGCCTTGAATAAGACCTCGGCCCCGCGCCGCCAGACCGGCATTGGGATAACTGTGAGCCAGGTTTTCCAGCCAGTCTCGCACCATGCGCTCCTTGCGCTGCACGTCGGTGGAAAAAGCGTCGCTGGCCCAATAACTGTCCAGCGCCTCTGCCGCCGTAACAAAGGCCAGGTTATTGCCCCGGAACGTGCCGCTATGGGCACCAGGCTTCCAGACATCCAGCTCCGGCTTCATCAGGACTAGCGACATGGGAAGGCCAAAACCAGAGAGCGACTTGGACAAGGTGATGATGTCCGGACGGATACCCGCCGACTCGAAACTGAAAAAACTGCCGGTACGGCCGCAGCCCACCTGGATGTCATCGACAATCAACAGCATGTCGTGCCGGCGGCAGAGCTTTTCGAGATCCTTCAGCCAGCGCAGCGTGGCGACGTTGACGCCGCCCTCGCCTTGCACGGTTTCGACAATGACGCCGGCCGGCTTGTCCAAACCGCTACTGGGATCTTCCAGCATGCGTTCCAGATAGGCGATGGTGTCAACGTCAGGACCGAAGTAGCCGTCATAGGGCATGAAGGTCGTGTTGGCAAGCGCATGCCCGGCCGCATTGCGGAACTTGACATTGGCCGTCGCGGCGAGCGACCCGCCGCTGACGCCGTGAAAGCCGTGAGTAAATGAAATGATGTTGGGGCGGCCCTTGACCTGACGCGCAATCTTCAGCGCCGCCTCGACTGCATTAGTCCCGGTGGGACCGGTGAACTGTAACGTGTACTTCCAATTACGCGGTTTGAGCAGCACGCGCTCGAAAGTCTCAAGAAAGCGCTTCTTGGCGCTGGTGGCCATATCCAGGCCATGCACCACGCCATCCTCTGCCAGATAATCCAGCAATTTTTGCTTGAAAATGGGATTGTTGTGGCCGTAGTTCAGTGTGCCCGCGCCACTGAAGAAGTCGATGTACTCTCGGCCTTCCTCATCGATCAGCACAGACCCGCGAGCCTGGCTGAATATCACCGGAAAGGACCGGATGTAGCCTCGCACCTCTGACTCCATCCGGTCAAAAATCTTTAAATCCATGTGATCCTCCCTATCAAGGTTGAGGGACGACAAAACCCGCGCCGCGCCCTTTCGGGCGCTGCAAGATCGTCATCCAGGGGTGTTGCTGGGCTTGTCGGCCCGTCAGCGCTTACGAGACACGGGCTCAAATGGCCCGATTTTCAACAACATCTCGTCATCGTGGTCTGCGCCGCCAAACACACTGCGGTCAAAATACGGCCGCTCGGCAATGTGAGCGCCGAGATCGGCCGCCAGGCTGGCGAAGGTGCGGCGGGAAGCCTGGTTATCAGGCCCCACCGTCGTTTCCAGATGGCGTACCGAGTTCAGCCCGGCACGTTGCAACAAAGCATTCAGCATGGCGCGCGCCAGCTTCTGGCCGCGCGCCCTTTCATGCACCGCGACCTGCCAGATAAACAGCACATCAGGCCGAGCAGGCGGTTGATAAGCAGAGATAAAGCCATCGATGCGCCCGCCATGGCTTTCAGCAACGACGCAGGTCGCGCTGTGGTGCTCGCACAAGAGCAGATAGGCGTAGCGTGAATTCAGATCCAGCGGCGGGCAATCGGCGATCAGCCGGTGAATCGCGGCGCCATCGGCAAGACGCGGAGGCCGCATCTGATGGCGCTTTGCTTGAGGAGCCGCCGAGGCGGCCATTTGAGGGGTGTGTCGAGCGAGTGTCTGTATCTGCGTCATACCACCAACCCCGATTCAGGCGGCGCGCCGCCCGTCGGCACTTCCAAAATGGCCGAAGCAGGCTCGGCTTCCACCGCCTGCCCCTCGTCTTCCATCAAGGACACGATGCGTTCCAGAGACAGCGTGATCGTGGCCTGCTCCAGTTCGGGCAAGGCATTGAGCGCGTCGGCCAAATGCTTTTGTAAGGGAGACGGCGCCTCGCTCGCCAACGCCCGGCCGGCCGGCGTCGCCGTGACAAACACAATGCGGCGATCCTCGCGGCCACGCTCGCGGCGGATCAAGCCCTTGTCTTCGAGACGGTCGAGAATGCCGACCACGGTGCTCGGACTGACATGAATTTCGCGGCTGATGGCCGTGGCCGTCGAGGGCCCGCTGGCGATCACCGCGCGCAAACACATTAGCTGCGGCGCGGTGATATGGCTGACCGCGGCCAACTGGCGCGAATGCAGGGCGATCGAGCGCGTAATGCGGCGCAGGGCGCGCAGGATACGCAAGTCGTACTGCTGTGAGGATTCCGTCGTATTGACGCTGTTCATGTTCGAGGCTTTAAAAATTAATTTCTATACGAATGATATGTATCGATCAAATTCAAGTCAAATCATAATTCCATGCATGATGTAATCAAATGAACTCAATTTGCCGAAAGATCACAAGCGTTAACGCTCAACCCCTGCCCGGCAAGCCATAGATCAGCGTGCAAGGCATCCGGCCAAAAAAAAGGCGGCCATCAAGGCCGCCGTAAACATTTCCGGGTCAAAGCACCGGAGAAAGCACGGGCTGCTTGGGCCGCACCTCAAGGACACGGCCTTTGCGAGCACGCTTGCCCACATAGGGCGCCAGAGTGGCTCCAACGAGGATGTCTTCAGTGGGCTTGTTACGGTAAATACCTGCCGCGCGCAGGCCGCCCGCAGCGATGGGCACGGCCTGATCCAGGCGATCATTGGCGTCCAGGCCCATCAGGATGGTGCCGCGCCCGCCTCCCGACAGGCTCTTGAGCTCGTCCAGGCCGAAGACCAGCAACTTGGCCTTGGAAGACAGCAAAGCCAGTTGCACCGCCCCTTCAAACAGAGGCACCGGGCGCAGCAAAACGTCGCCCTTATCCAGCGTGACGAATTGCTTGCCCGCGCGCTGACGGCTGCTCATGTCGGACAGACGGGTAGCAAAGCCATAAGCGCTTTGAGTCGCCAGCAACCAACGGCTATCCGCTGCGGCCGCGATGGTGTGCACGATGCGCGTACCCGCTTCCAGGTCAATCATGGTGGTGACGGGCTGGCCATCGCCACGCGCCGAGGGCAGCGCGGAGACCGCCACGGTATAGACGCGCCCGTTATCACCCACGGCGATCAGGCTGTCGGTGGTACGACATTCGAAGGCGCCGTAAAGATCATCGCCCTGCTTGAACGTAAACTGGGCCGCATCGTGGCCATGCCCTTGGCGCGCGCGCAACCAGCCATTGCGCGAGACGACAACGGTCACTGGCTCGTCGAGCACCTTGGTTTCGAGCACGGCGCGCTCCGCACTCTCGATCAGGGTGCGGCGCTCATCACCATGCTGTTTGGCGTCAGCCTCGATTTCCTTGATGAGCAGACGCTTGAGCGAACCGGGATTGTCGAGCAGGTCTTGCAGGCGCGACTGCTCTTCGCGCTTGTCCGCCAGCTCCTGCTCGATCTTGAAACCTTCCAGACGCGCCAATTGGCGCAGACGCATTTCCAGAATGTCTTCGGCCTGACGTTCGGTCAGCGCAAAGCGGTCCATCAGCGCCGGCTTGGGCTCATCGGAATCCCGGATGGTCTGAATGACCTCATCGACGTTGAGGTAGACCACCATGCGGCCTTCCAGAACGTGGATGCGGTCCAGCACCTTGTCGAGACGGTAGCGTGTGCGGCGCACGACGGTTTCGCTACGAAAGGCCAGCCACTCATCGAGAACGCTGCGCAGGCCCTTCTGGCGAGGCCTGCTGTCAGTGCCGATACACACCAGGTTGACGGGCACATTGCATTCCATGCTGGTCTGGGCCAGCAGGATATTGACGAATTCGTCCCGGTCGACACGCGAGGTCTTGGGCTCGAACACGAGGCGCACGGCGGCATCTTTGCCCGACTCGTCGCGCACCGCGTCCAGCAGCGCCAGCATCATGGCCTTGCTCTGTTGCTGATCCGGCGTGAGAGACTTCTTTCCTGCCTTGACCTTGGGATTGGTCAGCTCCTCGATTTCTTCGAGGACCTTCTGGCAGGAGGTGCCAGGGGGCAGTTCATGCACGACCAATTGCCACTGGCCACGAGCCATTTCTTCGAACTGCCAGCGCGCGCGCGCCTTGAGCGAACCCCGGCCCGTCGCATAGATATGAGCGATATCGGCAGCCGGCGTGATGATCTGTCCGCCGCCCGCGAAATCCGGCCCCGGGATGAGGGCGAGCAGATCTTCGTCGGGCAGTTGCGGATTGCGGATCAGCGCCACGCAAGCCTGGGCCACCTCGCGCAGGTTGTGCGACGGAATTTCCGTTGCCATGCCCACCGCGATGCCCGATGCGCCGTTGAGCAGCATGACGGGCAGGCGAGCCGGCAACATCTGTGGTTCTTGCTGGCTGCCATCATAATTGGGCACGAAATCGACGGTGCCTTCGTCCAGCTCTTCGAGCAGGAGACGGGCAATCGGTGTCAGCCGCGCCTCGGTATAACGCATAGCGGCCGCATTGTCGCCATCCCGCGAACCGAAATTGCCTTGGCCATCGATAAGCGGATAACGCAGCGAAAAATCCTGCGCCATGCGCACCATGGCGTCATAGGCGGCCTGATCTCCGTGCGGATGATATTTACCCAGCACATCGCCGACCACACGGGCCGATTTCACCGGTTTGGCGCCGCTGGTCAGACCCATGTCCTGCATGGCGTACAGAATGCGACGCTGAACGGGTTTCTGTCCGTCGCCGACATCGGGCAGCGCCCGACCGCGCACGACAGAAACGGCGTAGTCGAGATAGGCCTGTTCGGCGTATAGGCCCAGCGTGAGGGCGGCATTGTCGCCGCCATCCGAAGGGGCGTCGAACAAGCCGGCTTGATTGCTGTCAGTCATGGTATGTGTTGTCTCAAGAACTCAGGCCTGCGTTGGGCACATAGGTACGCATCACGGCACGCACGGCCTGCAAATCTTCTTCGCGCTGGCCTCGCTTGGGGATGATGACGCCCTGCAAGGGAGCAATGAACAGAAAAAGATACTCCTCGGTTTCTTCGGCGTCGCGCACCAGGTCCCAGGGCAGGCTGCCTGTTTCCCGTTCGCCAGTATCCCTTACGCCCTCCGCGCTGAAGTCCAGGCGATGTCGGCCCAAAAAGGGATTTTCCGGCGCCTGTTTGAGCGCGCGGCGCACGTTGCTGCGCCCCAGCGCCGGAATCAGACGCTCGAACGACAGGCTCAGGAGCGCCAGCACGACGATCGCCACGACCGCCCACTCGAGAAACGTAGGCATGGCGGCAGCCCAGTCCATATGACCCTCGGCATCGCGGGTGCGCGCAACCGCCAGGAGCAAAAGCCCGACCAGAATGGTGGCGGCAAAGCGCAGATGCCCGCGCAGGCGCCGCCGCTTAAGCGGCGCACGCCGGTGCGCATAGGAAACAAAATCCTCATAGTCCTGGAGGGTAAGGTCCACCTGAAGGCTGACCGTTTTATCCGCGCTCATCAGATATCCAGTTCTGCCAGATTGCCCTTATCCTCGATCCAGGCACGCCGCTGGGCTGACTCGCCCTTGCCCATCAGCATGTCGAACATGCGCGTGGTGTCGGCCGGCGACAAATCGCCATAAGCCACGGGCAAGAGGCGTCGGGTATCGGGATTCATGGTGGTTTCCCACAGCTGGGCGGGGTTCATTTCGCCCAGACCCTTGAAGCGGCTCACGCTCAAAGCGTTGTCGCGCACGCCCTCTTTGCGCAGCTTGTCTTGAGCGGCGGCAAGCTCGCCATCATCGAGACAATAAATCTTGCGAGCGGGCCGTTTACCCTGGGCCGGGACATCCAGCCGGTAAAGAGGCGGCCGCGCCACGTAAACATGTCCGGCCTCGACGAGCTTGGGAAAATGCTTGAAAAACAGCGTGAGCAGCAGCACCTGGATATGGGAGCCATCTACGTCTGCATCCGAGAGAATGCAGATGCGGCCATAACGCAGGCCCGACAGATCGGGCGTATCACCCGGTCCATGAGGGTCCACGCCGATGGCCACGGCGATATCGTGGATTTCATTGTTGGCGAACAGACGGTCGCGATCGACCTCCCAGGAATTGAGCACCTTGCCTCGCAAGGGGAGAATGGCCTGGAACTCTTTATCGCGCCCCATCTTGGCCGAGCCGCCCGCAGAATCCCCCTCGACCAAAAAGATTTCGGTGCGGCTGGCATCGCTCGCCTCGCAATCGGTCAGCTTGCCCGGCAGCACCGCCACACCTGAACTCTTGCGCTTCTCGACCTTCTGGGCCGAGCGGGCGCGGGCTTGCGCCTGCCGGATGGCCAGCTCTGCGAGTTTCTTGCCATATTCGACATTGCTGTGCAGCCAGAGATCCAGTGCGCTCTTGGAAAAACCGCCGACCAGACGCACGGCGTCACGGCTATTAAGCCGCTCTTTTATCTGCCCCTGAAATTGCGGGTCCAGCACCTTGGCCGACAACACGAAGCTGGCGCGAGCGAAGACGTCCTCGGGCAGTAGCTTCACCCCTTTGGGCAGCAGGCTGTGCAACTCGGCGAAGCTCTTGACCGCCCCGAACAGGCCTTCACGCAGGCCCGATTCGTGGGTACCGCCGGCTGGCGTAGGGATCAGGTTGACATAGGATTCTCGAACGACGTTGCCGTCCTCGGCCCAGGCGACGACCCATTGCGCGCCCTCGCCTTCGGCGAAGGTCTCATGATCGGCCCCGGCGTACTGCTCGCCTTCGAAAAACGGCACCATCAGCTCAGCGCCCGCCAGCGCCTCCGACAGATAGCCACGCAGACCATCCTGGTATTGCCAGGTTTTCGTATCGCCCGTCTTTTCGTTGACCAGCACCACCTTCACGCCCGACAGCAAAACCGCTTTGCTGCGCAGCAAATGCGTCAGCTCGCCCATCGGGATGTTGGGGCTGTCGAAATACTTCGGGTCCGGCCAGACGCGCACGCGTGTGCCAGACTTCTTACGCCCGCCTTCGGGGTAAGGGGCCAGGGCCTCGATGACGTCGCCTCCGGCAAATACCAGACGGTGCACGCCGCCCTCGCGCCAGACGACGACTTCCAAACGCTTGGCCAGCGCATTGGTGACGGATACGCCGACACCATGAAGGCCGCCGGAAAAGGCATAGGCGCCGCCGCCCTGCTTATCAAACTTGCCGCCGGCGTGCAGCCGGGTGAATACCAGCTCGACGACGGGGGCGTTTTCTTCGGGATGCAGACCGACCGGGATGCCCCGGCCGTCATCCTCGACGGAAATGCTGCCATCTGCATGCAGCGTGACCTGAATTTGCTTGCCGTGGCCGGCCAGTGCTTCGTCGGCCGCGTTGTCGATGACCTCCTGCACGATATGCAGAGGGTTTTCGGTACGGGTATACATACCCGGGCGCTGGCGCACAGGCTCCAGCCCCTTCAGAACGCGGATCGACGATTCGGTGTAACGTGGAGTGGCCAAGTTATCCCCAACATCTGTGGAAAAAACCTACATTTTACGGATAAGCCCATATTCGGCGCGGCTTTTGGTGGGATGCGCACACCCTGAGCAGGTCCAGATTCGGTAGGATGAAAAAAAACGCAGCCCGCCAGGGCCGCGCACCATGCTACACAAAACCGGCACATCCTGTTGTTATCGACAGTGGTATGCTTTAATCCTTCAATCAAACAAGTAACAAAGGCCCCGGCCCTCTTTCGGCCCGAGGCTATGTCGGATATCCCCATCATGAGCGAGCAAATCAAGAACGTCAGCGACGCCAGCTTTGAAGGCGATGTGCTGAAGTCCAGCCAACCCGTGCTGGTCGACTACTGGGCTGCCTGGTGCGGTCCCTGCAAGATGATTGCCCCCATCCTGGAAGAAGTCGCTTCCGAGTACGCAGGTCGCCTGACTGTCGCCAAGCTCAATGTCGACGAAAATCAGGGCACGGCCGCCAAGTACGGCATCCGTGGTATTCCGACGCTCATGCTCTTCAAGGATGGCCAGGCCGCCGCGACCAAGGTCGGCGCACTCTCGAAGTCTCAGCTCACCGCATTTCTGGATAGCGCGTTGTAAAATACGCCTAGCGGACAGCGCGCAGCCCACGGCAGCGCGCCAAGAGTACCGCGCGGGCCCGTCCGTGGCCCGCCGCCAGATCCCATCTTCTCTCTCTCCCCCTCATCACCACGATGCACCTCAATGAACTGAAGGCGCTGCACGTGTCGCAGTTGCTGGAAATGGCCGCCGGCCTGGAAATCGAGAACGCCAACCGACTGCGCAAGCAGGAGTTGATGTTCGCCATCATGAAGCGGCGCGCCAAACAAGGCGAGCAGATCTTTGGCGACGGCGTGCTGGAAGTCCTGCCTGACGGCTTCGGTTTCCTGCGCTCGCCCGAAACCTCGTATCTGGCCAGTACGGACGACATCTATATTTCGCCGTCGCAGATCCGCCGCTTCAATCTGCACACAGGCGATTCCATCGAAGGCGAAGTCCGCACGCCCAAAGACGGCGAGCGCTATTTCGCCCTCGTCAAGGTGGACAAAGTCAACGGCGTCACGCCCGAGACCATCAAGCACCGCATCATGTTCGAGAACCTGACGCCGCTGCACCCTAACCAGGTGATGCGCCTCGAACGCGACATCAAGAGCGAAGAAAACCTCACGGGCCGGATTCTCGACGTCTTCGCCCCGATCGGCAAAGGCCAGCGCGGCCTGATCGTGGCCCCGCCGAAGTCCGGCAAGACCGTGATGATGCAGCACATCGCGCATGCCATCACGACCAACTACCCGGACGCCGTCATGATCGTCCTGCTGGTTGATGAACGTCCCGAAGAAGTCACCGAAATGCAGCGCACCGTGCGCGGTGAAGTCGTGGCCTCGACCTTCGACGAGCCTGCCACCCGTCATGTGCAGGTCGCTGAAATGGTGATCGAAAAGGCCAAACGCCTGGTCGAAATGAAAAAAGACGTGGTCATCCTGCTGGATTCGATCACCCGTCTGGCGCGTGCCTACAACACCGTCGTTCCCGCTTCGGGCAAGGTGCTGACCGGCGGCGTGGACGCCAATGCCCTGCAACGCCCCAAGCGCTTCTTCGGCGCAGCGCGCAATCTCGAAGAAGGCGGCTCACTCACCATTCTGGGTACCGCGCTGATCGAGACCGGCAGCCGCATGGATGAAGTCATCTATGAAGAATTCAAGGGCACCGGCAACTCCGAAGTGCACCTGGAGCGCCGCCTGGCCGAAAAGCGTGTCTACCCGGCCATCAATCTGAACAAGTCGGGCACCCGCCGCGAAGAGCTGCTGATCAAGCCCGAATTGCTGCAGAAGGTGTGGGTACTGCGCAAGTTCATCCACGACATGGACGAGATCCAGGCCATGGAGTTCATCGTGGACAAGATGCGCGCCACCAAGACCAATGGCGAATTCTTCGACATGATGAAGAAGTAAACCTGGCTTACTCCTATGAAAACGGCCGCCTCCGACGGGAAGCGGCCGTTTTTAATGGGCATGCAGAAAACGAGGCCAGATTCAGTGACTGGTCTCGAACTTCGGCGCCGGCGCGTTCGGCAATTGCACGGGCTCGACCTTGGGCTCATCCCAAGAACCCGTCACCTTGTATTCCAGCGTCATAGCGCGGGCCAAGGGCTGCTTGAGCAGCCACTGCGTAACAAAGGCGCCCAAACCGATCAAGGGGTTGACCAGCGCCGCCGTCGCCACCGCAGCACCGCTGGCGTCGAGATTGGGCACCACCACGGCCTTCAGATCCCAGCGCTCGCTGATGATATTCGTATTGCCAGCCAGCACGATGGCCGCCACCGGACCATTGACCTTATAGCCCTCGGTCTTCAGCACGCCGCGCTCAAGAGCCATTTCTCCGCTCACCGTATCAAAGGGGAAACCATCGCGCAGCAGATTCGCCGGATTGAAGTCCAGCTTCGCAATGCGCTGCAACGACTGAAAAGACAGCAATTCCAACAAGCGCGCCGTGCGTGAATTGACGCTCAAAAAGCGCCCTTTTTCAAGGCTCAGTGACGCGTGCCCGCTGATATCGACAAGGGAATGGGTCCAGGGCAGATTGCGCCAGGACAGATTCGCCTCGACGCTGCCCGAACCACCGCTCATTACCTGTTTGAGGCCGACGCGATCCAGAAACTTGCCCGCATCCTTGAATTCGGCCTTGGCCTGCACGGTCAGACCGCGCTGCTCACCAGCTAGACGCCATTCGCCCGTGGCGTTAAGCGTGGCGTCGTCGTTGCGAATCTGTAGCTTGTCGAGACGCCAACGATGGCCTACCTCGGTATTGGTGCCCAGTAATTGCAGCTCGCCCAAGGGCTTGCCATAGAGCGAGAAATGCTGTGCCTGCAAATCGATGGCGGGAAGGTCAGAGAGATCATTACCCGAAGCCGGGCTAGCCTTGGCCGGGTTTCCGTCGGAGGCTTCCCCAAGCGATAAATGCTTCAGACGCGCCACGATGTGTCCGGCAATCGCCCCCGAAGCCTCGGTCCACTCAAGCATGCCAGTGGCCTGATGCGAGGCCAGATCGACCCGCCATTGAGACGGCGCCGGCCGCTGAGCGAACAACTTAAGATCGGTGAGATCCAGGCTGGCAGTCCGCAGACGAGCCGTCGCCAGATTGACCTGCCTGAGGTCTGGCATGGTCGGCTGGGCATTTTTACGCACGGCGCTGCGAATCGCGGGCTGATCGAACTCATCCAGCACCTTATCCCAAGCCGGCATGTCGAGCTCCGGCAGCGAAGCCGCCAGACTCAGGCCCTGGCCGGGTAGCGTGGCGGCACGGTTGATGCCCAGTGCGCCGCGCGCGAAATAACTTCCGGACTTATCCGCCTGATCGCGCTCCAGGAGCACATTGATGTTTTCGCCCAAACTGCCGGTCAGCCAGCGGCGATTGCGGCTGCCCGCATCGGTGGCTGGACTCCATTGGAGGGCGAGCGGCAAAGCCGTTTGCGCCCGCTTGCCCACCGGCGCGGGCATATTAATGGCCATGCCTGTCAGATCCGAGCGCACCGAGATATCGATCGAGCCGCCTCGTTGATAAACCAGCCTACCGCGATAAGCCGTCTTTCCAGAAAAACGCGTCATGGCACGCGCATTGATCACCTGGGTAAGCGCGTTGCCGGCCAGCGTGCCTTCAAACTGCAAGGGCTCGCTGCCTTTTTGCATCTTGCCCCAGATACGCGCCGGCCCGCCCAGAAACTGGCCCTTGATATCCTTGACCTCGATACCCTGCTCGGAAAAATCGAGCGCGCCATGGATCTGGTCCATCACGGGAATGTCCGGCATGAAGCGAAAGCTGTTGCCGGCAAAGAGGATCTGGCCTTGCACCGACGTGTCTTCCGCGTTGAGCAGCGGCACCTCCAGCTTGAGCGGCACACGCCAATCACCCGTGCCCGATGCCTCGCTCAGGGCGTCATCGAGCAGCCCTCCCAAGGGCGAATTGGCCGCCAGCGCCAGATAGGCTGGCACCGGCCCGCTGCTCACGCCATCGACGAAGAGTGTTGAATCATGCTCCATATCGGGGATGCGCGCGCTAATAGCGCCCAGCGTCACCCACTGCTGGGGGCCAGTCGGTATCCTGCCGCCGCCGGGACTGTCGAGCGCCAGGCTGGCCTTGTCGATAACAAAACTGCCGCCGAGCTTTTCCAGGCGCGGCCAGGCCTTGCGGCCTGGACCCGCCGGGGCATAATCCACGGTAGCATCGCTGAATTTCCCCGCCAGACGGAACACGCCCTGCGCCCCCTCGGCTGAGTAGGGAAACGCTTCCAGATCCCCCCGGATCGTAATTGCAGCATCACTTATCTCGCCTGCCGGCAGACCGATGGCCAGCCATTCCCGTGCATCGGCGTTGACCTCCAAGGGCAGATAGCGATGGATGGCGTTCATATGGGCACGGGTCAGTGCGCCGCGCAGATCCGCGCTGCCGGCGGGCGTCTTGCCCTCAGCCCGCCAATCCCCATACAAACGTAGCTCCAGGTCTTCATTGGCCAGACGCAATTGCCCCAGATTCATACGCAGCGGCTGCCCGGCAGGATGATCAAACCGACTGTCCAGATCGATCTCGTTCAAGCTCAGGTCGGGCTGCTCAAAGAGGCCGGGCAAATGCGCCTGCACCTCTCGCGCCTGCATCGTCAGGCTCAGGCCCGTGCCTTCGGGGCTTTTCATGAGAGGCAGTCCGGGCAACTGCAGTAAGTCTCCGGGAGCGCCTTGCAGGCGGCCGCTCATGTCCCGCACCGCCACGCCCAGCGACGCTTGACCCGGCTCACGCCAGCCCAGCCCCCGGGCGGCGGCATCCAGCGTAAGCTCGGCCAATTGGCCTTTTTCGATTTGCCACCAGGCTCGTGCGGCCATACGTCCCTGCACCAGCGGTATGTCCAACCAAGGGCGCCAGGCTTGCGGCTCGGCATCCCCCAATTCGGCGTAAAGCTGGCCGCTCCAGGTCGCCAGCTTATGCGGATCGCCGCTGAATACGCCCCGATTCAACTCCCCGCGCAGCACCAGACTGGCGGCGAGTTCCGGCGGAGGCTGGGCCCGCAGAGAAAACCGATGCGAAAGACGGCCATTACGCACCAGTAGATCCAGTTTGCGTAAGGCAATTTCGGGAGCGCCGCGCGCCTCGTCGAGCCAGCGCACCGTGGTGTCATGCAAAGAAAGCTCGCGCAGCCGCTCAAGGTCCAGCAGCCAAGGACTATCGCCCGGGCCGCCGTCCAGATCGAGGGCTTGACCCGCCACCCAGAACCGGCCTTCGACATCGCGCCGCAAGGCGATATCGGCGCCATCGATCTGCAGGCTTAGCAAAGCGGGGGACATCTGCAAAACGCTGCGCCAGGCCAGCACGGCGCTGACGGACGGCAGCGTAAGAACCGGACCGTCCGCGGTGTGAATACGCACGCCCTCAAGCTTCAAACGCGGATTAAGGCCGCGCCAATTCGCACTCAAATGATCGACGCTGACGCGCGCGCCCAGCTCCTCGCTGGCATACTGCACAATGCGCGGACGCCATTCATCCGCGCGCGGCAGCACCCAGTACCGCAAACCCAGCAAGCCGACCGCCGCCACGCAGTACAGAGCCAAAAGGCCCCAGAAAATCCAGCGGAGGATGGCGGAGGGAGCAGGCACGGGGCTATCGGCAATTGACGCATCTTGGGGTATCGTCCCCTTATACCTGAAACCGGCCCTGCCGTCTGCCCGAAACTCGCCACATGTCGTCACCAACTTCTTCCTTCGATCAGGCATTGGCCTGGTCTGGTCATCTGCGCCGCCGCCTGGACGCGCATCCCGATTTGACCGCCTGGCTTATGCAGGCAGCCACTGAGCCGCTGACCGAAGCTAGGCTGCAGGCCTGGATGTTCGAGTTGGCAGGCGCTGACGCATCGTTACCAGTGGATACAACTCGGATCGCTCTGCGCAAGCTGCGCGAACGGGTATTCCTCGCCCTGATCGTGCGCGATCTGGGCGGACAGGCAGACCTCGGCGAGGTCGTCACCGCCATGACCTCGCTGGCCGATCTCTCGGTCGCCGCCGCCTACCGCTGTGTGGCCGACGAGTTAGAGCAGGTCCACGGCATGCCGCGCGAAACCAGTGGCGCGCCGCAGGAAATGCTGATCGTCGGAATGGGAAAACTCGGCGGACGCGAACTGAATGTATCCTCGGACATCGATCTGGTCATGCTTTATGGCGACGAAGGCGATACCGATGGGCCGCGCCGCATCAGCAACCATGAGTTCTACGGCCGCCTCACGCGCCGTATGATGCCTGTGCTGTCCGAAGTGGACGCCAATGGACAGGTGTTCCGCACCGATCTGCGCCTGCGGCCCGATGGCGATGCCGGCCCTCTGGCCTGGAGCCTGGATGCCTTGGAGCACTATCTGATCGGCCAGGGACGGGAATGGGAACGCTATGCCTGGCTCAAGGCGCGGCTTATCCCGGCCCAGGCCTTCGCCGGGAGCGACAGCCGCCAGCAGGCCCAGCAACTGGAAAGCTTGCGCGTACCGTTTGTGTACCGCAAATACTTCGACTTCGACGCCTTGGCGGCATTGCGCGCCCTGCGCGAACGCATCCGCCAAGACTGGCAGCGCCGTGCGCTGGCGCGCAACGGCGTGGATAGCGCCAACAATATCAAGCTGGGCGATGGCGGCATCCGCGAAATCGAATTCGTGGTGCAGTTATCGCAGCTTATCCGCGGCGGACGCATGCCCACGCTG
Source organism: Bordetella avium (assembly GCF_034424645.1). Lineage (NCBI taxonomy): Bacteria > Pseudomonadati > Pseudomonadota > Betaproteobacteria > Burkholderiales > Alcaligenaceae > Bordetella > Bordetella avium. Next base: position 1,180,399 of record NZ_CP139969.1, on the reverse strand, counting down.
CAACAGCGCGGCCTCATTGAGGCGCTGCATGCCGAACGGGATGCAGGCCTGCTTCCCGCCGAGGATACCGCCCGCCTGGAGGCTGCTTACCGCTTTTTGCGCCGTACCGAACATGCTTTGCAGTACCGCGAAGACGAGCAGACCCACTTGCTGCCGGGCGAGGCCAGCCAGCGGCAGGCCTTGGCGCGAGCGCTGGGCTACACCCCGGCAGAATTCGAGGATGCGCTGGCCGGCCACCGCGAATTCGTATCGCGCACCTTCCGTAACGCCTTCCGCCTGGCCGGCATGGGGGAGGAGGAAGAAACCCCTAGGCGAGGCAAGAGCGCCGATGCCGGCGAACAGCTTGGCCAGCAAATCCGAGAGGCTTTCGGCGAGCAGGCGGCTGACCTCGAAAGCCGCACTGAATCACTGCTGCTCAGCCACCGCATACGCAGCCTGCCTGAAAGCAGCCGCCGGCGCCTGGAAGCCCTGCTGCCCGCCGCCCTGCAGGCGGCGGCACAGACCAATGCCCCCCTGGAGGCCGCCACGCGGCTGTTTGACCTGATCGAGGCCATCGCGCAGCGTAGCGCCTATCTGGCCTTGTTAGCGGAATACCCCGATACGCTGGCGCGCGTCGCGCGCATGGTGGCCGCCAGCCCCTGGGCCGCGCAATACCTCACGCAGCATCCCCTGCTGCTGGACAGCCTGATCGACTGGCGCACCCTGTTTGAGCCGCTGGATTTCAACCAGATTGCACGTCAGTTGAGCGCTGACCTGGACGCCTGCCGCCTGCCCGATGGCAGCGCGGACGTCGAGCGGCAGATGAACCTCATGCGCGATGTGCAACGGCAGGCGAGCTTTCAATTGCTGGCCCAGGATCTCGAAGGCAGCCTGACCGTCGAAGCGCTGGCAGACCAATTATCCGCCCTGGCGGATTTGCTGCTGGCCGAAATCATCCGCCGCGTCTGGCCGCTGGTGAACCGCCTGCCGGGCGCCGAACCCCGCTTTGCCATCATTGCCTACGGCAAACTGGGCGGCAAAGAGCTCGGCTACGCTTCGGATCTGGACCTGGTCTATGTCTTTGACGATAAGCGCGAGGATGCCGCCGAAATCTACGCAAAACTCGGGCGCCGCATGACATCCTGGCTTTCCACCATGACCTCGTCCGGCCGCCTGTACGAAATCGACTTGCGCCTGCGTCCCGATGGCGACGCAGGATTGCTGGCCGTCTCACTGGAAGCTTTCGAGCAATACCAGCGCAAACATGCCTGGCCCTGGGAACATCAGGCGCTCACTCGCGCCCGCTACGCGGCGGGAGATACCCAGGTGGGGGCGGCATTCGAACGCATACGCGGCGACATCCTGGTCATGCCTCGCGACCCGGCCGTGCTGCGCGCCGAGGTGCTGGCCATGCGCGAGAAGATCAGTGCCGGACACCCCAACCACAGCGAACTGTTCGATCTCAAGCACGATCGTGGCGGCATGGTGGATGTCGAGTTCGTTACCCAATATCTGGTGCTTTGCCATGCGGGCGACCATCGCGTGCTGGTCAACAATTTGGGCAATATCGCCTTGTTGCGCCTGGCCGGCGAGGCTGGCCTGATCCCTGCCGATCTGGGCCTGGCCGCGGGCGATGCCTACCGCACCTTGCGGCGCGTACAGCACCAGATGCGTTTGAAAGGCATAGATCGCGCCAGAGTCATCCCTGATATCCTGAGTGCCGAACGCGCTGCGGTCAGCGCCCTATGGCGCACGGTATTTGGGGACGATACCCTGCCGGAAACCCACTGACGCCAGACATCGTAAAATAGGCGCTTACGCTGCTACTTATTGCCGGTTTTGTCCATGTCCGAACTCGTCCGCCCCAAGCTTGAACTGCCCTCCGGCCACGGCAAGGTGCTGATGCACTCTTGCTGCGCGCCCTGTTCCGGCGAAGTCATGGAAGCCATGACGGCCTCCGGTATCGACTACGACATTTATTTCTACAACCCGAATATCCATCCGGTCAAAGAGTACGAGATCCGCAAACAGGAGAACATCCGTTTCGCGCAAAAGCACGGCATCAAATTCATCGATGCCGACTACGACATGGACAACTGGTTCGACCGGGTCAAAGGCCTGGAAGACTCGCCCGAGCGCGGCGAGCGCTGCACAGTCTGCTTCGATATGCGTTTTGAACGCACTGCGCTCTACGCCCACGAGCATGGCTACGACACAATCACCAGCTCCCTAGGCATTTCGCGCTGGAAAGATATGAACCAGATCAACGGCTGCGGCGAGCGGGCCGCTGGCCGCTACGAAGGCCTGCTCTACTGGACCTACAACTGGCGCAAAGGCGGTGGTTCTCAGCGCATGATCGAAATCAGCAAGCGCGAGAACTTCTATCAGCAGGAATACTGCGGATGCGTGTATTCGCTGCGCGACACTAATCGCCATCGCCGTGAGCAGGGGCGCGAACGCATCCACATCGGTGTGAAGTTCTATGGCAAGGAAGACCTCATCAACGAGGAATCCCTCTAAGGCCTCCAAACCCTAGAAACGGCGGCGCCCGCCTCAGCACTCCACGATATTGACGGCCAGACCGCCGCGCGCCGTTTCCTTGTACTTGGTTTTCATGTCAGCACCGGTTTCGCGCATCGTCTTGATGACCGAATCCAGCGACACATAATGATGGCCATCGCCACGCAAGGCCATGCGCGCCGCATTGACGGCCTTCACCGACGCCATCGCATTGCGCTCGATGCAAGGAATCTGCACGAGGCCGCCGACCGGATCGCAGGTCAGTCCAAGATTGTGCTCCATGCCGATTTCGGCGGCGTTTTCGACCTGGGCCACCGAACCACCCAGCACGGCGGCCAGTGCGCCTGCCGCCATCGAACAGGCCACGCCCACTTCCCCTTGGCATCCGACCTCGGCTCCCGAAATCGAAGCGTTGTACTTGTAAAGCAAACCGATGGCTGCGGCCGTAAGCAAGAAATCACGGATGCCCTGCCGATTGGCCTGCGGCACGAAACGGTCGTAGTAATGCATGACCGCCGGAATGATGCCGGCCGCGCCATTGGTCGGGGCGGTGACGACGCGCCCGCCTGCTGCGTTTTCTTCGTTGACGGCCATCGCATACAGATTGACCCAATCCATCACGGACAAGGGATCGGATAGCGCGCGTTCGGCGTGTTGCGTCAGGCTACGGTACAAATCAGGGGCACGCCGACGCACGCGCAATGGGCCGGGCAGATCGCCATCGGCCTCGGGATAGGCGATGCCGCAGCCCCGCTTGACGCAGTCCTGCATAACCTGCCAGATACGATCCAGCCCGGCATCGACCGTGGCCTGATCATTCCAGGTCAGTTCATTGCGCATCATCAGACCGGCCACCGACAGGCCGCTCTCCTGGCACATGCGCAGCAACTCGCGCCCAGTGCGGAAAGGAAAAGGCATTTGATCGTGCGCCGCAATCACCTGTGAGTTGGCCGCGCCGGAGGTCACGACGAAACCGCCGCCCACGGATAAATAGCGCGACTCGCGCAGGAGCGCTCCCGCCGCGTCGAAAGCATGGAACTTCATGCCATTGGGATGTTCCGCCAGCGCTTCACGGCGATAAAAAATCAGATGCTCTTTTTCAATGAATGGCACCGGATGACGGCCCAGCAAAGACAGACTGCGATTGGCTCGCACCGCCTGCAGCAAGCTGCCTACCGCAGAGGGATCGACGGTGTCGGGCGCCTCGCCCATCAAGCCCAGCATGACCCCCTTGTCAGTACCGTGGCCCTTGCCCGTCGCGCCCAGCGAGCCATATAGCTCACAACGCACCGCAGCCACCTTGAGCAGCAGCCCGTCGCGCTCCAACCCTTGCACATAGAGCAGCGCCGCGCGCATGGGCCCCACCGTATGCGAACTCGACGGACCGATGCCGATTTTGAACAGATCAAACACGGAAACTGCCATCTGAATCTCCTACGGGACGGGCCCGGGCCATAATGGGCGCATGATACGCGCAAGAATGGCCGCTTTGGGAGGATGCGCTCCTGCGATTCACCCGCTAAGGCTAGGACGTGAGATTATTTCAAACTTGCCCGTTGTCGTCGTTGTACGAGGCCGCTGTGCCCGAGGAGGATCATGTCAGCTTTGCTGCCCATGCTGGATTTTGCCGGCTATGTCGCCTTATTGCTCTGGGGTGTACACATGGTGCAAACCGGCGTGCAGCGCGCCTTTGGCGCCGCCTTGAGCGCCGTGCTCGGCCGCGCGCTCGGCACGCGCGCGCGCGCCTTCGTGGCGGGCCTGGGCATCACCGCCGCACTGCAAAGCAGTACCGCAACCGGACTGATGATTACTGGCTTCGCTGCGGGCGGCCTGGTCGGACTGGTTCCCGCCTTGGCGGCCATGCTGGGCGCCAATGTGGGCACGACGCTCATCGTGCAACTGCTGTCCTTCGACCTAACGTCGCTGGCGCCGATTCTCATGCTGATCGGTGTCTGGATGTTCCGCCGTTACCCGCCAGGCAGAACCCGGGATCTCGGGCGGGTGTTCATCGGCCTGGGCCTGCTGCTACTGTCCCTGCATGCGCTGGTAGCCCTGTTCGAACCCATCGAACATGCGCCGCTGATGTCCATCATCCTGCAATCGCTGGCCTCGCAACCGGTGCTGGCCGTATTGATCGCGGCCATCATCACCTGGGCGGCGCACTCCAGCGTAGCGGTCGTGGTGCTGGTCATGTCGCTGGTCAGCCACGAGGTTGTATCGCTGGATGTCGCCATGGCCCTGGTGCTGGGCGCCAATCTGGGCACCGCGATCAACCCCATGCTGGAAGGTGTCACCGGCGATGACCCCGCCGCGCGCCGGCTGCCCGTGGGCAATCTGCTGACCCGTGTGGTGGGCGTCGTGATCGGCTTGGTGGTTTTACCCTTCGTCGTGCCGCTGTTCGCCCATTTGGATAGCGATGCCAGCCGCGCGGTGGCCAATTTCCACACCATTTTCAATATCGTGGTGGCTTTGATCTTCCTGCCGCTGCTCACACCCTACGGCGCCCTGCTGACGCGCTGGCTGCCCAAACGCAGCGACCCTAACGATCCGGCCCGCCCCCAGTATCTTGACGAATGGGCGCACGATGTCCCCGCCGTCGCGCTGGGCAATGCCCGGCGCGAAGCCTTGCGCATGACCGACATGCTGCAAACACTGCTGCTCTATGCCCGCGCCGGCTTCAAGCGCGATAACCGCCACCGTCTGATTCAAGCGCGTCAGCTCGACACGGCCCTGGACAAGCTCGAAAACGCCATCACCACCTATGTGGCCACCTTGGACCAGGAAAACTTTACCCAGGCAGACCGTCAGCAGCTCGATAGCATTCTGGCCTTCACGAGCAATATCGGCCATGCGGGCGACATCGCTTTCCAGGGCCTACTCGGTCATATCTCGCGTCTGCGCAAGCAGGGGCTGCTCCTGTCTCCGGAACAGCTCGCGCACGTCGACACGATGCTGAGCTGGCTGATTGCAAATCAGCGCCAGGCCGCTGCCCTGTTCGTCAACGACGACCTGCGTCAGGCGAGGGCCCTGGCGGGAGAGAAATCGCGCTTCCGCGCCCTGGAATCCGAGGCAGCAGAGGAACACCTGGGCAAAATCAAGAGGGGTGAGGTCGATGCGGCGGAAGCCGGCTCGCTCTATCTGGATATCCTGCGCGACATGAAAAGCATCAATTCGCATCTGGTAGGCGCGGCCGCCTACCCCTTGCTGGCCCGGCACGGCGAGCTATTGCCCAGCCGCTTGCGCGACACCAACGGCGACTGAAAATCGCTGCGGCGCCATTCCGGGGCCGCAGCACCCTATCAGGCCAGATAACGGCCAAACCAGCCCAGCATCCGCTCCCAACCATCTTTGGCGTCGACGGCGTTGTAACTGGGGCGATAGTCGGCCAGGAAGGCATGACCTGAATCGGGATACACCACGAAGCGCGAGGCCCTGGCAGCGTCGCTGCCGGCGGCCAGCTTGGCCTCCATGGCGCGCACATCCTCGAGCGGAATGCTTTGATCCTGCGCGCCGTACAGCCCAAGCACGGGGCCATGCAGTTCAGCTGCAATGTCCAGCGGCAGGGATTTGATCAAGGGCCCGTGGCCGCTGGCCAATTTACCGTACCAGGCCACGCCAGCCCTGACCTTGGGGTTATGCGCGGCATACATCCAGGTCGCGCGGCCGCCCCAGCAAAAACCGGTGATGCCCAGACGCGACGCATCGGCGCCCTGCGCACCGGCCCAGGCGACGGCGGCGTCCAAATCGCCATAAACCTGTTCATCCGGCACCTTAGCGACGATATCGGCAATCAGCTTGCCGATATCGGTGTAGCGTGAAGCATCGCCCTGGCGTTGATACAGATTGCTGGCGACCGCGAAATAACCGGCGTGGGCCAAACGGCGGCAAATGTCTTTGATGTGTTCATGCACGCCAAAGATCTCTTGCACGACCAGCACCAGCGGCGCGCCTTTCAGCCCCTCAGGCGCAGCGTAATAGGCCTCCTGAGTACCTCCCGGCACGGGCAATTGGAAATCCCCGTGGATCAGGCCCTCGGCACTAGTGTGCACCGTGGTGGAAGCCGGCGTACCGGCGGCGGCAGCGTAATTCATGGATGAACTCCGAAGGACGGCCGCACTTAAGAGTCAATGACGATGACGGCCCGCTTCGACGGCCGTTCCCGCAGGCACATGACCCGAGTGGGCTTCATGGTGCATGAATGACGTCACGCCGTAAATGATGGCCACGCCCACACCCACCAGCAAAAGCTGCGGAACAGCATCGGAAAGGGTCACGCGCTCGTGCATCTGCGGCATAAGGTCGGCAACCGAGATATAGAGAAAGCTGCTGGCCGCAATCACCAGAACATAAGGAACCAGCGCCTGCGCTTCCTGCAACAGGAAATATCCTACACCGCCGCCAATAGCCGTGCATAGGCTGGTAAACAGAATGAGCCCGAAGGCGCGCTTACGTTCCAGGCCCGCATTGATGAGCACCACGAAATCACCCAGCTTATGCGGTACCTCGTGCACGATGATGGAAGCGGCCGTCAATACCCCCAGAAGCGGATCGGTCAGAAAAGCCGCTGCGACCAATACACCATCGCAAAGATTGTGCAGCGAGCTGCCCACCAGAATTAGCATACCGCCCCGACCGGCCTCATGGCGGTCGTGCCCCTTATGGTGGTGATGCCCATCATGCTCGTGATGGTGGTTATGCCGCAGCAGAGAGATTTTCTCCAGCACGAAGAAACCGATCAGACCCGCCAGCATCAGCCCGAACAGCTGATGCGGGTCCGCATCGCTGGACTCGAACGCCTCCGGCAGCAGATGCAAAAGCGCGACCGATAACAGCACCCCCACCGAAAGGCTCACCATATGGTGCAAATACTGCACAAAAACCCGGTAAGCCAGCCAATGAGCAATGCACACCGAAATCAGGCCGCCAGCGATCGTCGCCAGAATGATCCAGAGGAGCAACATGGGAAAGGGGTGCGAGGGAAAACGCTATATTATATTGTTTCAATAACGTTTTAAACCGGACGTATGCCTATTGCTAAGCACCCGTTCCGGTGTGCGCTGATGGTGCGCACGGCTCGCTAGTGCGCCTGTTCCCAGTTGTGGCCCACGCCCACCTCAGCGATCAGCGGCACGCGCAGCGCAGCCACCTCGCTCATGAGACGCGGCACCGTTTCACGCACCAAGTCCAGCTCCACCGCCGGAACCTCCAGCACCAGTTCATCGTGCACCTGCATGATGAGACGGGCAGACAGGCGCTGCGATACCAGCCAGTCCTGTACCGCCACCATGGCCATCTTGATGAGATCGGCGGCAGTCCCTTGCATGGGGGCATTGATGGCGGCGCGTTCGGCCCCTTGTCGCCTCGGGCCCGAGGCCGCGCGAATATCGGGCAATTGCAGCCTACGGCCGAACACCGTTTCAACATAGCCTTGTTCGCGGGCCAGACGGCGCGTGTCGTCCATATAGCGCGCCACGCCCGGATAACGCGCGAAATAACGGTCGATATAAGCTTGCGCGGCATCACGCGTGATGCCCAGGTTGGACGCCAGCCCGAACACCCCCATCCCATAGATCAAACCAAAGTTGATCGCCTTGGCTGCCCGGCGCTGCTCGCTTGTCACCTCAGGCAGCGGCACACCAAACACTTCCGCAGCCGTGGCGCGGTGAATGTCCTCGCCAGCTGCGAAAGCACGCTGCAGATTCGCGTCATCGGAGACGTGCGCCATGATGCGCAATTCAATCTGGGAATAATCTGCCGACACCAACAGCCCGTCGCCGTCGGCCACAAAGGCTTCGCGCACCCGGCGTCCGGCGAGCGTACGCACCGGGATATTCTGCAAATTGGGGTCAGATGATGCCAGCCGGCCCGTGATCACGGCGGCTTGCGAATAATGCGTGTGCACCCTTCCCGTTGCCGGATTGATCATGCGCGGCAGCTTATCGGTATAGGTGGACTTCAGCTTTGACAGACCACGATACTCAAGCAGCACCTGCGGCAGCGGGTAATCCTGGGCCAGCTTGGAGAGCACCTCTTCGTCGGTCGAGGGCGCGCCGCCTGCGGTCTTGCGCACCACCGGCAAACCCATGCGCCCGAAGAGAATCTCGCCTAGCTGCTTGGGCGAATTGAGGTTGAACGGTTGGCCCGCCAGCTCATAGGCGCGCTGCTCCAGGGCCAGCATCTCACGGCCCAGCTCATGGCTCTGGCGGCCCAGCTCCTCAGCATCCACCTTGACACCGTTGCGTTCGATCGCGACCAGCACACGCGAGACTTCCAGCTCCAGTTTGTAGATACGCTCAAGCTCGCCGGTCACACCAGGGCGCAAAGCTCGATGCAGCTGCAAAGTGAAGTCTGCGTCTTCGGCGGCGTAAAAACCCGCCCTGTCGACCGCCACCTCATCGAAACCGATCTGCTTGGCCCCCTTGCCGCACAGGTCTTCATAATTGACCCCACTGCGGCCGAGGTAACGCTGCGCTAAATCATTCAGCCCCACACCGCGATGCGACTCCAGCACATAAGCCTGCAACATGGTGTCTTCCGTGACGCCACGCAGCGCAATGCCCTCGTTGGCAAACACATGGGTATCGTATTTAGCGTGATGCAGCAGCTTGCTTCGCGTGGCGTCTTCAAGCCAGCCGCGCAAGCGCTCCAACACCTCCTGCTTGGGTAGTTGCGTGCCGGCCTCCGGGCCGCGATGCGCCAGCGGAATGTAGCAAGCCACACCGGGCTCCACGGCCATCGACAGCCCAACCAAACGAGCTTGCATTTCGTCGAGCGAGGTCGTTTCGGTATCCAGCGCTACCAAAGGCGTGGCCTCTGCACGCGCCATCCAGGCATCGAAAGCAGGCCATTCCGTGATGATCTGATATTGCTGTTCGACCGGCGCCGCGTGCGCCACCTCCGCCACGCGCGCATCGCCTGCGGGCACGCGTTCGGCGTCGCCCGACAATTCGCGCAGCCAGGTACGAAAACCATAGCGGTCATAGAGGCGGTTGAGCGTGTCGCGGTCAAGCTCGGTCGGTTTCAAATCTTCAAGCGAGGTCAGGAATGCGCTGAGATCGCAATCGTCCTTGACGGTCAGCAACTGCCGGGTCATTGGAAAATTCGGAATCGCTTCACGCAGATTGTTACCCGCCACGCCTTTGATGCCGTCAGCGTTCTGGATCAGATGCTCGATGGACCCGAACTCGCTCAGCCACTTGACGGCCGTCTTGGGACCGACTTTGGTCACGCCGGGCACGTTGTCAACCGTATCCCCCACCAACATGAGGTAATCGACGATACGATCGGCGGGCACGCCAAACTTATTGACCACCCCCGTCTCGTCCAGCACTTCACCGGTCATGGTGTTGACCAGCGTGACCTGCGGGTTGACCAATTGAGCGAGATCTTTGTCGCCCGTGGAGACGATGGTATGCAAGCCCGCTTCCGTGGCGCGGCGCGCCAACGTGGCGATCACATCATCGGCTTCGACACCCTCCACGGCCAGCACCGGCCAGCCCAAAGCGCGGATCGCGGCATGGATGGGCTCGACCTGGGCAGCCAGATCCTCGGGCATCGAGGGCCGATGCGCTTTATATTCCGGGTAGATGTCGTCGCGGAACGTGCCGCCACGCGCATCGAATACACATGCGGCATACTCTGCTTTGTGGTCCAGGACCAACTTGCGCAGCATGTTGATCACACCATAAAGCGCCCCGGTCGGTTCTCCCTGGGCGTTGCGCAAATCCGGCATGGCATGGAAAGCGCGGTACAAGTAGCTCGAACCGTCTACCAGCAACAAGGTTTTTTTCATGATGACTAAGGCAGAGATGGACACACCCGCCGGCAAACAAATTCCGGTGATTATGTCAGAGATAAGGACTGCGGCAGAAAGACTGGCAGACATCGGCCCTGCCGTGAGCGTGTTCGGCAGCGCCCGCATTCGCCGCGACTCCCCCTATTATGCGACCAGTGTGGCGATTGCGGCGGCTCTGGCGCGTGAAGGTTTCGCCGTCATCGCAGGCGGCGGCCCCGGCATCATGGAGGCCGCCAACAAAGGCGCATTCGAGGCTGGCGGCACCAGCGTCGGCTTGAATATCAGCTTACCCCACGAGAAACACGACAACGGTTTCCAGACCATCAGCCTGTCCTTCGAATACTTCTCGTCGCGCAAAGTGGCTTTTTTCATGCACAGCATGGCTTATGTGTCGCTGCCGGGCGGCTTCGGCACCCTGGACGAGCTGTTCGAGGCCTTGACGCTCATCCAGACGGGCAAAGTGCCGCCCGCGCCAGTCGTGCTAGTGGGCAGCGAATATTGGCACGGCCTGATCGACTGGCTGGGCGAACAGCTGCGGGACCAAGGCATGATTGGCCCGCGCGATCTGGATCTTTTCATCGTCGAAGACGACCCGGAAAAAGTCGTCCGCCATATCGTTGATTTCCACCGCAATAAGCATACGCATCAAGAGGAATACGCGCCCTCCTTGCCAGCCTAAAGCACTTCGTCTGAGAAATGGCGCCTGACGCGCCGTGGCGTCCACCTCTGAGTATGGTCAGAAATTTTCTGCTGGAGGAAAAGCGCCAATGCGATGGTTGCCACTCATTTTTCTCGCGCTGACCGCCGGTTCGGCCAGCGCCTTCCCCTCCTTCGAGGACGCCCGCGACGGCTGGCCGCCAGACTGGGTTACCGGGTTTCCGGACAGCGACTTCTTCCACTTCAAACACGGCAACGGCAGCTCTAGCATCACGACGATAGACACACGCAAAGTCGATGCCCAAGGCATAGGCTGGTACTCCAATGTCCGGGTATCGCTGCTAGAACGCCGCGACGCTCTCATCTGCGCCGTATTCGGTCGTGACGGCACGCTGGTCGTTGCAGGCTGCGGCAAGCCACAAGAGCTCATGCCGCTCGCGCAGCACCTGATCAGCAACAAACCCTTTCGCGTCTACCTCAATCACCGCATCCGCTACGCGCCGCTACAGGGCCTAGACACCTTCCGCATCACCCGCATCAGCCCCTGAGCCGCTCTCCGAAAAGCAAAACGCCCCGAAACGGGGCGTTTTGCGACCTGCTGCCTGACGACAACTTATGCGCCATCACGGGCGGCGCGGCGGCGCTCGTGCTCTTGCAGATAACGCTTACGCAGACGAATGGACTTGGGCGTGATCTCAACCAGTTCATCATCGTCGATGAATTCCACCGCGTACTCCAGGGTGAGCTGGATGGGCGGAACCAGGCGCACGGCTTCGTCGGTGCCGGAGGCGCGCACGTTGGTCAGTTGCTTGCCCTTGATCGGGTTAACCACCAGATCATTGTCACGGCTATGGATGCCAATGATCATGCCTTCATACAGCGGCTCGCCGGGGCTCACGAACATACGGCCGCGATCTTGCAGCTTCCAGAGCGCGTAGGCCACGGCGTCGCCGTTATCCTGGCTGATCAGCACGCCATTGCGACGCTCGCCGATCGAGCCTTCGCGCACGGGGGCATACTCGTGGAAAGTGTGGCTCATCAGGCCCGTGCCACGGGTGAGCGTCAAGAATTCGTTCTGGAAACCAATCAGGCCACGGGCCGGAATAATGTATTCCAAGCGGGTACGGCCACGGCCGTCCGGCTGCATATCTTGCAGATCGCCCTTGCGGCGGCCCAGCTCTTCCATCACGCCACCCTGATGCGGGTCTTCGACGTCAACCGTCAAGGCCTCGAAGGGCTCGCACTTCACGCCATCGACTTCCTTGAACACCACGCGCGGACGCGACACGGCCAGCTCATAGCCTTCGCGGCGCATCGTTTCCAGCAGAATCGTCAGATGCAGTTCGCCACGGCCCGACACTTCAAACACCGTGTCATCACCCGTGTCGCGCACACGCAGCGCCACGTTGGACTTCAGTTCACGATCCAGACGATCGCGCAGCTGGCGGCTCGTCACGAACTTGCCTTCACGACCGGCCAGAGGCGAAGTATTGACCATGAAGTTCATGGTCAGAGTGGGTTCGTCAATACGCAACACCGGCAGGGCTTCCGGGGTGGCAACCTCGGTGACGGTGGTGCCGATGTTCAGGTCTTCGATGCCGTTGATCAGAACGATATCGCCGGCTTCGGCTTCGTCAACCAGCACGCGCTCCAGACCGCTGAACTTCAACACCTGGTTGATGCGGCCGCGTTGCACCTGGCCTTCAGGACCAAAGCGGAAGGCGACATCCATGCCGGGACGCATGCGGCCACGATTGACGCGGCCCACACCGATCTTGCCGACGTAGCTGTTGTAATCCAGCGAGATGATCTGCATTTGCAGCGGCGCGTTGGGATCATCATCACGCTGCGGCACGTGCTTCAGAATGGCCTCGAACAAGGGGCGCATATCGCCCTCGCGCACGTCCTGGGTCAAACCGGCATAACCCGACAGACCCGATGCGTAGATCACCGGGAAATCGAGCTGTTCTTCGGTAGCGCCCAGCTTGTCGAACAATTCGAAGGTCGCGTTGATGACGTGATCGGGACGAGCGCCCGGACGGTCGATCTTGTTGACCACGACAATGGGCTTGAGGCCCAAGGCCAGCGCCTTGCGGGTCACGAAAATGGTCTGCGGCATCGGGCCTTCCACGGCATCGACCAGCAGCAGCACGCCGTCGACCATCGACAACACGCGCTCGACTTCGCCACCGAAGTCAGCGTGTCCCGGGGTATCGACGATGTTGATGTGGGTGCCTTCGTATTCGACGGCGCAGTTCTTGGCCAGAATCGTGATGCCGCGTTCTTTTTCCAGATCGTTCGAGTCCATGACCCGTTCGGCAACCGCCTGGTGTTCGCGGAAAGTGCCGGATTGGCGCAGCAATTGGTCGACCAGGGTCGTCTTGCCGTGGTCCACGTGGGCGATGATGGCGACGTTGCGCAATGCGCGGGTCATAGCAGATCCTTTAAGTTCAGGTGGCAGGTAGCAAACCTGCCGGCAATTCATTGAGCGCAAGCAAGGCCGCCTTGGGATCGGTCATCGCTTGCAGGGCATCCAGGGTTACCGCGCGGTCCAGGGAAAACGGGCCGACCTGAGTGCGCCGCAAGGCAAACAGGTGGGCATAGCATCCCAGCGCGCGCCCGATATCCTGGGCCAGCGTACGGATGTAGGTCCCTTTACTGCACGCCACATCGATCTCCGCCTGGTGCCCTGTAAACGACAGCAGTTCGATGCGATAAATCATGACCCGCCGGGGCGGGCGTTCCAACTCGATACCGGCGCGGGCATACTCGTAAAGCGGTTTGCCATCACGCTTGAGCGCGGAATACATGGGCGGAATCTGCTCGATGCTGCCTTGGAAACGTGACAGCACTTCGCGCAGATTCGCTTCTTCCACGCCAGGAAAATCTTCGGGCGCGCGCGCCACGATATTGCCGGTGAGATCACCGCTATCGGTTTCTTCGCCAAATTGCAGCGTCGCCCGATAGGTTTTGTCGGCGTTGAGCATCGCACCGGAAATTTTGGTCGCCCGGCCCATACAGCACAAAAGCAGACCCGTAGCGAACGGGTCCAGCGTACCGGTATGGCCCGCTTTTGCAGCGTCCAGGGTGCGCTTGGCGCGCTGGAGCGCATGATTACTCGACAAACCCACAGGTTTATCGAGCAACAGCACACCGTCGAGCGGCTGCCCGCGTCGTTTAGCCATCGTCGGAATCCGAAACAGAGAAAAAAAGCGACGACAGCCCGATCAGGACTGGTCTTCAGGCTCGTCAGGCACGCCGGAATGCGGACCGCGATTGGCGCGATCGATCAGCATCGACATTTCGATGCCGCGCTCCAGTTGCGGATCGTGCACGAAACGCAGCGTGGGAACCGTATGAATATGCAGGAGTTTATAAAGCTGCGAGTGCAGCCAGCCAGCCTTTTCGTTCAGCAAGGCGGCAGCGGTGTCAGGCTCAGCGCCCAACACCGTGAAATACACCTTGGCATGCGCGTAGTCGGCCGACAATTCCACCCCCGATAGCGTGATCAGGCCAGCGCGAGTCATGTCGATCTCGCGCTGAATGATCCCGGCCAGATCCTTCTGGATCTGTTCGGCCAGCCGCAAATTGCGGCCGGGGATGGATTTGGACTTGTGACGGCTCATGTAACAACCTGTGCGAGCATCTGTATTACAGAGTACGCGCAATTTCCTTGATTTCAAAGACCTCGAGCTGGTCACCCATCTGGAGATCGTTATTACCGCGCAGCGTCAGACCGCAGTCGAAGCCGGACTTGACTTCCTTGACGTCGTCCTTGAAGCGGCGCAGAGAATCGAGCTGGCCGGTCCAGGTGACCACGTTGTTGCGCAGCAGACGAACCTGCGAGTCGCGACGGACCAGGCCGTCGAGCACCATACAACCCGCCACCGTACCGATACGGGAAATGGTGTAGACCTCACGCACTTCGACCAGGCCGATGATTTCTTCCCGCTTCTCGGGCGCCAACATGCCCGACATGGCCGCCTTCACCTCATCGACGGCGTCGTAGATGATGTTGTAGTAGCGCAGATCGATGCCATTGTTATCGGCGAGCTTCTTGGCGCTCTGGTCGGCACGGACATTAAAGCCGATGACCACGGCATTGGAGGCGATAGCCAGGTTGACGTCGCTTTCCGAGATACCGCCCACGGCCGCATGCACAACCTGCACACGCACCTCGTCGGTCGAGAGCTTGGTAAGCGCGGCGACCAGGGCTTCCTGCGAACCTTGCACGTCGGTCTTGACGATAAGCGGCAGCGTTTGCGTGCCTTCGCCCATATTGTCAAACATGGATTCCAGCTTGGCGGCTTGCTGGCGAGCCAGCTTGACGTCGCGGAACTTGCCTTGACGGAACAGTGCGATTTCACGCGCCCTGCGTTCGTCGCTCAGGGAGATCAGTTCGTCGCCGGCGGCGGGAACTTCGGTCAGACCCTGGATTTCAACCGGGATGGAGGG
Organism: Bordetella avium; assembly: GCF_034424645.1. Classification (NCBI taxonomy): domain Bacteria; kingdom Pseudomonadati; phylum Pseudomonadota; class Betaproteobacteria; order Burkholderiales; family Alcaligenaceae; genus Bordetella; species Bordetella avium. The sequence goes on along the minus strand of NZ_CP139969.1, from coordinate 1,164,993 downwards.
ACCCGCAGATTGAACCTGCTTGCCATTTTCGTCCAGCATGGCGCGCACGCGGCCGAAGCTGGCGCCTGCCAGCACGACGTCGCCGCGCTTGAGCGTGCCGCTCTGAACCAGAATGGTAGCGACCGGACCGCGGCCTTTGTCCAGACGGGCTTCGATGACGATGCCCTTGGCAGCAGCTTCCACCGGAGCGGTCAGCTCCAGAATTTCGGCTTGCAGCAGGACGTTTTCGAGAAGATCGTCGATACCGGCGCCGGTCTTGGCCGAAACGGGCACGAAAGGCACGTCGCCGCCGTATTCTTCAGGCACGACCTGCTCGGCCACGAGCTCCTGCTTGACGCGATCCGGATTGGCTTCCGGCTTATCGATCTTATTGACGGCCACCACCAGCGGCACACCCGCCGCCTTGGCGTGGTGAATGGCTTCGCGGGTCTGGGGCATGACGCCGTCGTCGGCAGCCACGACCAGAATCACGATGTCTGTCGCCTTGGCGCCGCGGGCACGCATGGCCGTGAAAGCCTCGTGACCCGGGGTATCCAGGAAGGTGACGCTGCCACGGTCGGTCTCGACGTGGTAGGCGCCAATGTGCTGCGTAATGCCGCCCGCCTCGCCAGCGGCAACCTTGGCGCGCCGGATGTAATCCAGCAGCGAGGTCTTGCCGTGGTCAACGTGGCCCATGACGGTAACAACCGGCGCGCGCGGCAGTGCTTCCGCTTCGGACACGCCCGGGGTTTCGTCCAGGAAGGCTTCCGGATCATCCAGTTTGGCAGCGATCGCCACGTGGCCCAGTTCCTCGACGACGATCATCGCGGTTTCCTGGTCCAGCACCTGGTTGATGGTGACCATCTGGCCCAATTTCATCAATTGCTTGATGACCTCAGCAGCCTTGACGGACATCTTGTGCGCCAAATCGGCCACAGAGATGGTCTCAGGCACGTGAATTTCACGGGCAATGAATTCCTGGGCAGCGGACTCGTTGCGACGGTCTTGATGCTGATTGCGGCCGTTGCGCGAATTTTTGCCACCACCCTTGCCGCCGGAGCGCCAACCATCGCGGGAATTACCGCCAGGCGCCGCTGCCTTGTCGGCAGGCTTCTTGCGCGAGGCGTCATCGTTCCAAGTGGAAGAGACTTCTGCGGTCTTGATGACTTTCTTGCCACCGGCTCCCGCGGCGGCGGGCTTATTACCCCCCTCTTTCTTGGGAGCAGCGGCAGGCGCGGCAGCCGCGTCTTTCTTGCCCGCAGGCTTGTGCAAGGTGCCGGACAAAGCAGCATTATTCGTGCCCGCGGGCTCCGGCTCGGGAGCGCGCAATACCTTGCGCGGACGATTCAGCATTTCGCGCAAAGCGGCCGCTTCGGCCTCTGCAGCGCGGCGAGCGTCTTCACGGGCGCGATCATTGACCACAGGCAGACGGGCCGCCTCGGCAACTTGCGGTCGTCCCTGCGCGGCCTTGGGCGCGGACGGAGCGGTTTCGGATTTGGCCACCGGGGCGGGAGTTTTAGAGTTCAGGTCAGTTTGAGCGTGCACAACGGATTCGGGCCCGGCTTCTTGAGTCTTGGGCGCAGCAACAGATTCTTTCTTGGCTTCGGGCTCGACCGGCTGTGCCGTGGATTGCTCGCGGGAAGCCGCAGGTTGGGCGGACTGGGGCTCTGCTTCAGCCTTGACCGCGGGAACAGGCTCCGGCGTTTCCGCCGGTGCCGGGGTTTCTTCGACGGCTTGCGCCGTCTGGGTCTGGACAGGCTCGGCAGGCGCCTCGCTAGCCTCGATCTTGGGCGCAGCAGCTTCGACCGCTTCCACCGCTGGCGTTTCCACCGGCGGCGTTTCGATCTTAGGCGCTTCGGCCTCAACCGGCTTTACCGCTTCGACCGGCGCTTGCGCCAAGGCCTCAACGGACTGCGGAGCAGGAGCTTGAGCCTCGACAGACTCAGGCTGCATATCCACAGCTTCGGCGGCGGCCTGTTCGGCAGCAGCCTTGGCTTCGGCAGCGGCTTCCGCGGCCAGTTCGGCCGGGTCGCGTTTGACGAAAACACGTTTTTTACGCACTTCAACCTGAATGGTCCGCGAACGCCCTGTGGCATCGGCTTGACGGATTTCAGAAGTCTGGCGACGCGTAAGTGTAATTTTTTTACCGTCGGTCGCCCCGTGCGCGCGCCGCAGCGAGTCGAGCAATTTCGCCTTGTCGCTGTCGGTGACGGAATCGTCGACCGATTTGAGGTCAACGCCAGCCGCACGCAGCTGCTCCAGCAGCACGTTGGCAGGCATTTTCAGCTCGGTAGCGAACTGGGCGACAGTATTACTCGACATTAGGCTCTCTTCCCTATCTGCAGCTATTTACAAACTTGAATTCGCGGCGGACCAGCAACGCCAGGAGATGGCGCGCTCATTCCTCGTCGAACCAGTGGGCGCGCGCACGCATGATGAGGTCACTGGCTTCCTGTTCACTCATGCCGGCGATTTCCGCCAGCTCGTCAGTCGCCAGTTCGGCCAAATCATCACGGGTATGCACGTTACGCTCGGCCAGCTTGGCAGCCAGATCCGGCGTCACGCCTTCGAGCTCGAGCAGATCCTGCGCCGTTTCCAGCCGCTCTTCCTGGGCAATCGCCTCAGTCAGCAGGGCATTGCGGGCGCGCACGCGCAGCTCGTTGATCGTATCTTCATCAAAGGCCTCGATCTCCAGCAGCTCCTGCATGGGGACATAGGCAATTTCTTCCAGCCCGGTGAAACCTTCATCAATCAGGATGTCGGCGACCTCTTCGTCCACATCCAGCTTGTCCATGAAGGTGGCGCGCAGCGAAACGCGCTCATTCTCCTGGCGATTCAGGCTTTCTTCCGGCGTCATGATATTGATCTGCCAGCCGGTCAGCTCGGAAGCCAGACGCACATTCTGGCCCTTGGCGCCGATGGCCTTGGGCAGGTTTTCTTCGTCAACGACGACGTCCATCGCGTGCTTGTCTTCATCGACCACGATGGATTCGACATTAGCCGGCGCCAAAGCACCGATCACGAACTGAGCCGGATCTTCCGACCAGAGCACGATATCGACCTGTTCGCCGCCCAGCTCGTTGCGCACCGCCGTCACGCGCGAACCGCGCATTCCGACGCAAGTGCCGATGGGATCGATGCGCTTGTCATAGGCCACCACGGCAATCTTGGCGCGCACACCCGGGTCGCGGGCAGCCGCCTTGATTTCGAGCAGACCCTGCTCGATTTCGGGCACTTCGTTCTCGAACAACTGACGGATGAACTCCGGCGAGGTACGCGACAGAATAACCTGTTGGCCACGCGCAGCGTGATCGACACGCAGCACGAAAGCACGCACGCGGTCGCCCACGCGCAGGTTTTCCTTAGGGATCATTTCCGTGCGTGGCAGACGGGCTTCGATCTTGCCGGTTTCGACAATGTAATCGCCCTTGTCCATCCGCTTGATCGTGCCGGAGATGATGGTCTCGCCACGATCGAGGAAGTCGTTCAGCACCTGCTCGCGCTCAGCGTCGCGGATCTTCTGCAAAATAGCCTGCTTGGCAGCCTGCGCGCCAATACGGCCGAACTCAACCGGCTCCAACGGCTCTTCGATGAAATCACCGACTTCCAGATCTGGAGAGATCTCGTGCGCATCAGACAGCAGTTCCTGCTTGTCGGGTTCTTGCAAACCCGCTTCGTCAGGCACCACGAGCCACCGGCGAAACCCTTCGTGGCCGCCCGTTTCACGGTCGATCGAGACGCGGATATCAGCGTCTTCCTTGAAGCGCTTTTTCATGGCCGAAGCCAGCGCGCTTTCCAGCGCCCCGAACACAACCTCACGCGTCACGTTCTTTTCACGCGCCAGTGCGTCGACCAACAGAAGAATTTCGCGACTCATCGCTTTTTGCCCTTGAAATCCAGAACGGGATCCAGCTTGGCGCGCTCGATGTCATCGAGCGTGAAGCTCAGTACCTGAATATCGTCCTTCTTTGCCTCAAATTCGAGACCGAACACCGTCTTATCGTCAGCAGACGTGTCCGCCTCTTGCAGGATGCCGGTAAACACTTTGCGCCCGTCGACTGCCTCACGCAGCTTGATCTCGATACGTTCACCCGCGAAACGACGGAATTCCGCCTCGTTGCGCAAGGGGCGATCCACGCCCGGCGAGCCAACTTCCAGACGTTTGTAATCGATGTTCTCGACCTCGTAGACGCGCGACAATTGCCGGGACACCTGCTCACAATCTTCGATGCGAACACCGTCCTCACGGTCTATGGTCACGCGCAACAAGCCTAAGGCGGCACGTTCGACATCGACCAACTCGATGCCCATGCCCGCCAACGCTTCTTCGGTCAATGCGAATAAATCAGCCATACGCTCAAAAAAAATGGGCTGCATGCCCAGCCCATCGTGGCATCCAGCCTGCCTATCCTGCCGCACATCGCAGCCAGACCCGGGCAAACCAGACTCTATGTGACCTTGAACGCCGCCGCACGCCTAACTTACTGCGCGTAAACAGCAACGCCGCCCGCCATTTCCTGCCACCCCGACCAGACCCCAGGCAGTTTTGCACCGAAACCATCACAACCGATGCCAAAACCCTAACAGCCCAACCTGGATCACACCCTTAAACGCCAGTTGCCCCGGCCCCGCTCAGCGACCTTGCGGGCAAGCGGGTGAAGGGCAACTACGGGCCAAGCAAGGAAAGACGCGCTCAGAAAACAATCGATTTTACCAGATAACCTGGAATTTTTCCTGATTGATCGAGGGTTTACGCGATAAAGGGACGTTGCCCATACCGATAAGACGCGCCCCCACGACACTCAACGGTCTCCGCGACCGCCGCGACCACCCATAAAACCCAAACGGGACTCATGGGCCGCCGGACCCTTGGGCTGCCAGTCATCGCCACGACCCGCGCCCGAGCGGCGCGCGCGCGGCTTGGCTTCCGGCTTGCCCGCCGCCTTGACGTCCGATCTGGGCGCAGTTTTTGCCGCGGACTTACCCGCCGGCCGGCCGCCCTGAGTCCGCGGCGACGCCGGTTTGCCAGCGGCGGCTGCCGTTGCAGACTTACCACGCCCACCTGCTGCTGCGCGTGGGCCCGCCGGCTTTCCCGCTGCCCGAGCGCCGGCCGCAGCAGGCTTGGCCCCCTGCGTCCCCCCGCCAGAACCCGGCTTGCGACCACGCGCAGGCTTGCTCGCACCCGCCGGCTTGGCCTTGCTCGGCGCATCGTTACCCAGCGGATGGCCGTTGGCGTAGCCACCGGCAAACATCAGCCCGGTGCCGAACGGATCGGACGGCGAAGTGGCTGACGAAGCGCTGCGGCCACCCTGCAACTTGCCGCGGCGGCCGATACGGGCGCCATTCATGCCATTGCGCTCCATCGTGCCAAAACCCGGCGGCAACGCGCTATCGTGAGACTGCGGCTGGCGCGACTTGCGGCGCCCCCCCGACTCTTCCTCATCACGCAGCAGACCCAATTGCACCATCAGGGCCGACACGAGCGAAGCATCCAGCTCCTCCCAGCGGCCGCGACGCAGCGAGCGCGGCAGCACCAGGTCGCCGAAGCGGGTACGGATCAGGCGGCTGACGGTCACACCCACCGCCTCGAACATACGGCGCACCTCCCGGTTACGCCCTTCTTGCAGCGTGACGCGATACCAGCGGTTGCTGCCGTCGCCACCGAGATAATCAAACGAGCCGAACGCCGCCTTGCCATCATCGAGATCAATCCCCTCGACCAGCGAGGTGCGCTGCGCCTCATCCATCTCGCCCAGCACGCGCACCGCATATTCACGCTCCGTGCCATAACGGGGATGCATGATGCGGTTGGCCATATCACCAGAGGTCGTGAAAATCAGCAGACCCTCTGTATTCAGATCCAGCCGACCCACCGACAGCCATTTCCCGGTTCGCAACTTAGGCAGCCGGGTAAACACATTGGCACGGCCATTCGGGTCATCGTGACTGACGATTTCTCCAGCAGGCTTGTGATAGAGGATCACACGAGGCGGCTTTTTGGCATTGGGGCGCGAAATGAGCTTGCCATTCACACGCACCTGATCATTGGCCGCAACACGCTGGCCAATATGCGCCGGCTCGCCGTTGACGGACACACGACCCGCCACAATGAGCTCTTCCATTTCACGGCGCGAACCAATGCCGGCGTCTGCGAGCACTTTGTGCAGCTTGGGCATGATGGCCTCGCTGTTCAAGTACTTGCCCAGACGCTGCTCGCTGCGCGCCGCCTGGTCCAGATAGGACAACGCTTCATCAGCATCCCGCTCGGACTGACGACTATTCTCGACAAACCGCCTACTTGCGGCGGCATCAGCAGCGGGCGCTTCGCCCCCTTTGCTTTCTTTGCCCTCTTCGCCAGCCTGAGCCGCATCGGCGCGGCGGCGGCGGAAAGGCGTGCGCAGCTTGCGGCCCCGGCCTCGGGCTGCGCCCTCGCCTTCAGCGGCCTGCGCGCCAGTGGGCTCAACGGTGGAATTGTCGTCCTGCATCGTTGTCGTTGTATTGGTTGTCACTGGGACAGCTCCGGATTTCAAACTGGCTCAGGCTTGCCTTGAGCAAGCCCATCATCATCTTGGTCTTGAGGCCGCTGCGGCAGCTCCGGCATATCGGAGACGACCACTTGCGGCAGCAGTACGATTTCGGGTTCGGGCTGAGCCTGCTCCACTTCGGGAGTCGACGGCGGGACCGTCGCGTCAGGCTCAAGCACAGGCACCTCAGGTGGCGCCTCGGCGGGAGGTTGACCCCCGCCAGCCAGGGCGATGGGATCATCCAACCCCCCTGAAACAAAGGCTTGCGGCGCGGCAATCTCGGCCGCAGATTCGCAAACGATTCGAGATTCTACGCCATCCAAGGCCGGCGCGTCAGCGTCCGGTGCAACAAGCTGCGCCTGACCACCGCTCAAGCCCCCCTCCGGCGCCGCCCCATCCCCCGGCGACAGGACCGCCGCGATTTCTTCCAACTGAATCTCGGTGCCCCCCAGATCCAGCCCTGCCAGAGCCGCCGCGGCCTGAGACGACTCGAGAGGAGGCAGCTCATCCAGCGCCCGCAACCCCAGATCGTCGAGAAAGTGGCGCGTCGTGCCAAACAAGGCCGGACGCCCAGGGGCGTCCCGATGACCGATCACCTCGATCCAGCCCCGATCTTCAAGCGCCTTGACGATTTGCGAGGACACCGTCACACCACGGATATCTTCGATATCGCCGCGAGTGACGGGCTGGCGCCAGGCCACAATGGCCAGAGTCTCCAACACAGCGCGGGAGTACTTCGGCGGCCTCTCAGGATTGAGCCGCTCGAGATAACGCTGCATTGATGGGCGACTCTGAAACCGCCATCCGCTGGCCAGTTGGGCCAACTCCATGCCCCGATCAGACCACTGAGCCTGCAATGCTTCCAGCCAGCCACGCAAAACGCTGTTCTGCAACGCCGGATCGTCGCCGAAAAGCTTGCGCATCTCGGTCAGCTGCATAGGCTGGCTGGCACACAAAAGCGCCGTTTCCAGCACGAGAATCGCCTCGCTATCGTTCATTGATACCTGACAGAAAAAACGGCCAACTTGCGCCGGGTTGAATTTCAGATTAAACTTCTTTTTCTCAGACGCGGGGTGGAGCAGTCTGGCAGCTCGTCGGGCTCATAACCCGAAGGTCGTAGGTTCAAATCCTGCCCCCGCAACCAGTTTTTCGAGTCTTGATTTAGGCCTGGCATCCGCCAGGCCTTTTTCGTTTTCCGCCCGATGTTCGACAACGCATCCACCCGCAACAACAAGCGGGAACACGGCAAACGACGCGGCAAACGACAAGGCAAGCAGACCCGCACTCAGCGCCACGCAGATCGCTCGCAAACCTAAGCCGCGCCGCACAGCCGCACGATCGCCCCACGCGCCTGCGGCCAACGGACCTGCGAATGCCAGGGCACCTCTTTGCAAAATCATTTATTCCTTTTCGCCCATCCCCGGCTGGCACAGCACAAAGCCCGCCCTAGACATGGGGGTAGCAACACCAAGGCTTACGCGCCGCCACGAGCACCGAGCCACAGAAGCAGACGATTCAGGGGCAGTCAAACACGTTCAAGCACGTTTGAACACGTTTGAACAAGCTTGACCTCGCCACCCATTACAGCGGGTGGCATCACCACTGGCTGAATACCCGCGTGAACACAAAGCTGGGAGCCCTTGCTACAAAGAGGCCATTCCCGGAAAAGCTACTGCGGCCTGCCGCAGCTGCCCGCATCCGCCATCACGAGTGAACGGCGCGAGCGAGTGAGCGCCATAGCCAAACATCATAGCCAAACGCCACAAACGGGCGCCACAACTCGAGCCCCACGGCAGAAAGCCAAACAGCCTGACACTGGCGGGCCACTCAAAACCAAGCCACCCCGATGGGACGGGCGCTTTCGCGGCATTATAGCCCCATCAATTTCAGCCAGCCAGCGCGCCCGCAGCCGGAAAAACCGGAGCTTAGCCACAGAGCGCCTGGCCTAAGGCCTGGCGCGCCATGGCCTCCACTTCGACGCGATCGAGACCGCGCAGAATGAACACCAGCCGCGAAACACGGCAATCGCCCGGCCATCGAGCCAAAGGCTGCAAGGGGTACAGCTGACGGTGCACGCCATGCACCGCGCAAGGGTGCTCATCACCCTCGAAGCCGACCACTCCCTTTATTCGCAACAAACCCTGATCATAGCGGGCCTGGATCTCGTGCATGCCGGAGAAAAAAACGCCTCGGCTCAACGGCGCCGTCATGTCCAGCACAAAATGCGCCACCCCGGCATGACGCCCGACCCCGAGATTCGCACCATAGGCCGACAACCATTGCCGCAAGGGGGCAGCCTGCGTCCGCTCGGCTTGCAGGGTCAGCTCCGCCAAGCCGGAGGGCAAGGGCCCACAAGGCGCCAAAGCGATGAGCGGCACCCCAGGATGGATGGCCGCAACCGCTTCCCGCACCACCTGCAATTGCCCCTCACCAACCAGGTCGACCTTGCTGACTGCCACCACATCGGCCAGCGCCAATTGCTGCACCAGCTCCGATTGCACCAGCCCTGCCCCCTCTCTCGCCCCACCCCCCGTCCCTTCACCCTCGGCAAAACTAGCGCCCAACTGCTGCGGCAGATGCAGCGCATCAGCCACGGCAATCGCGCCACGATAGACGTAGCGGGCCGCAAGAAAGGGGTCGTTACGCAAGGTGAACAAAATGGAGGCCGGACTCGCCATGCCGGTGGTTTCGATCAACACCCGCCGAAACCGCTTGATGCGCCGCTGCAGTGCCGCCATAAACACGTCACGCAAGGTTGCAACAAGCCCTCCCGCCACCGTGCAACAAATACAGCCGCCCTCAAGCAGCACGATGCGATCATCGGCCGTGCGCACCAACCCATGATCCACACCGATCTCGCCCAACTCATTGACGATCACAAGCGCATCGGCATAGGTCGGATCACGCAAAAGCCGGTTCAAAAGCGTCGTCTTGCCGCTACCCAAAAACCCGGTGAGGACCGTGACACCGATACGGGCATCTGCAACAAGATCAGACCCTTGCTCAATCACGCCACACCCCTCCCTCGTGCAACACAATCGCCCCACCCCACAAAGCGCGAACCCGTAGAGACAGACAAAAAATGCTGAAAAATGCCGGAAAAATGCCAAAAGGGCCATTCACTTCCGTGAATGGCCCTAAATTCTTTGGCTCCCCGAGCTGGGCTCGAACCAGCGACCTGCGGATTAACAGTCCGTCGCTCTACCGACTGAGCTATCGGGGAACTGCTAAGAAATGAGATTATGTATGTTTTTTTTAAAGTGCGCAAGTCTGCGCCTAAATTTGGTCTGCCTTAGCCTGAATTTAGCCCACAGCCCAACCCTGCTAAAACTTAGATCCCGCCATTACTGCTATTACCGCCATCCAATAGCCGCAAAGAAAAGGGCAGCCACAAGGGCTGCCCTTTGAATTCTGGTGCCGGCAAGAGGAGTCGAACCCCCGACCTTCGCATTACGAATGCGCTGCTCTACCAACTGAGCTATGCCGGCAACACGTCTTTTTTTATCGTTGCAGCGCATGGCTTAGCACCGATGAAAGAAGACCGCGATCATAGCAGAATTTTTTATGGGTACGCAAGCGGCTTTTATGCTTGCGCGCCGTTTATTCCGCATCGGGCTGATTTTCGGGCAAAGCCTGCTGAAAAGCGGGCAAGGCGTTGCAGGCTTCCTCAATACGCAGGATGGTCGGCATAGCGCTCAGGTCGCAGCCGAAACGGCGCGCATTGAATACCTGCGGCACGAGACACAGATCAGCCTGGGTGGGCTTGTCTCCGTGACAAAAGCGACCTGTCTGCGGCGATTGCGACAGCATCGTTTCCACTGCCGTCAGGCCCACATCGATCCAATGGCGGTACCAGGCGTTTTTGACCTCTTCTTCCGCCTTTACCTGATGCTTGAGATATTTGAGAACACGCAGGTTATTGAGCGGGTGGATGTCGCAGGCGATGCTCTGGGCGATGGCGCGCACGCGGGCACGCTCGGCCGGCGTAGCGGGGAGCAAGGGCGTGTCGGGGTAGACCTCATCGAGGTATTCGATGATGGCCAACGATTGGCCCAGAACATTATCGCCATCGACCAGTGTGGGCACGAGAGCGCTGGGATTCAACTCCCGGTAGGCCGGCAGCAACTGCTGCCCCCCGTCCTTGAGCAAATGCACGGGCATATAGTCGTAGGACAGGCCTTTTAGAGCGAGCGCGATGCGCACCCGGTAAGCCGCCGAACTGCGAAAGTAGCTGAACAACTGCATGATGTCTCCTGCCGGCAGCCAAGCTGCCAGATAGCTTGCCGCGAGAATCGCGAACGAGTTTTTTATTCAAGCGTTTCTATCTGCGCAGCTTTGCGCGACAAACCCTTGGGCAGCGGGAAAGCCACATTTTCTTCCAGCCCTGGCATGGTGCGCACCGACAGCGCCCCCAACTCCTTGACGCGATCAATCACCTGATTGACCAGCACCTCGGGCGCGGAGGCACCCGCCGTAATGCCGATGCGGCGCCGCTCACGCAACCAGGCCGGATCGATGGACGAGGCGCCATCCACCAGGTAGGCCTCGACACCGATACGCTCGGCCACTTCACGCAGGCGATTGGAGTTGGAACTATTGGGACTACCCACCACCAGCACGAGGTCACATTCGGGCGCCAGCACCTTGACCGCATCCTGACGGTTTTGGGTGGCATAGCAGATATCACTCTTTTTGGGCTCGACAATGCCGGGGAAACGGGCTTTTAGCGCACGCGAGACCGCCGCCGCGTCATCGACGGACAGCGTAGTCTGGGTAACGAAGGCCAGATTGTCGGGATCAGTCACGATCAAGCCCTCCACATCGGCCACCGTCTCGACCAGATACATGCCGCTCTGGGCCTGACCCAGGGTACCTTCGACCTCAGGATGCCCTTTGTGGCCGATCATGATGATTTCGCGCCCGGCAGCGCGCATGCGCGCCACTTCAATATGGACCTTGGTCACCAAAGGGCAGGTCGCATCGAACACCCGCAGACCACGCGCTTCGGCCTCGGCGCGCACCGCCTTGGATACGCCATGGGCGGAAAACACGACGATGGAGCCTGTCGGCGCCTGATCCAGCTCATCGATGAAAATGGCCCCCTTGGCGCGCAAATCCTCCACGACATAACGGTTATGGACGATTTCATGGCGCACGTAGATCGGCGCGCCATGCAACTCCAGAGCGCGCTCGACGATTTCGATAGCGCGATCAACGCCCGCACAAAAGCCGCGCGGCTGCGCCAGCAGCACTTCGGCATCCGCAGCGGTTACAGGCTGGAGAATCCGGCTCATCAAAGCACTCCGAGAATATCGACATCGACCCTCAGCCGGGTGCCGGCCAGAGGATGGTTGAAATCAAACAAGGCCCATTCATCATTGATTTCTTTCAGAACGCCGGAATAGCGACCACCATTAGGAGCGGCAAACTCGACCAGATCGCCAGGACTGAAGCTGGCGTCCTCCCCCGCGTGCTGCGACAACATGCTGCGCGTGACTTTCTGAAGCAGATCAGGATTACGGTCGCCGTAAGCCTGCGCGGGCTCAAGCGTGAAGCTGAATTTCTCACCTTCGGCGCGGCCCAGCAAAGCGGCTTCCATACCCGGAGCCCATTGGCCCGTGCCCATCTGCAAAGTGGCCGGACGGCCATCAAAGGTATCGCTGAAGACCGAGCCTTCGGCCGGGCCTGAGGCCAAGACGACACGATAGTGCAGGGTCAAGTAGGAGTCCGAATGGATCGAAACAGTCATAGTGAGGGGTATCGGGCGCCAGGCAGCGCCATCATGTCAGCAACCGAGAATCAGACATTTTAGAGCCTACCGCATGAACCTGCCCGATACCCTGCTCCCCTGCCAGCGCCCGAGAGAACGGCTGCTGCGTCTGGGCGCGCCATTATTGAACGATGCCGAACTGCTTGCGCTCTGCCTGCGCACCGGCAGACATGGGTGCAACGCCCTGGAATTGGCCCAGCGCCTGCTCACCCGCCATGGGGGGCTGCGCGGGATATTTGCCCTTTCCGCACAAGAGTTATGCACCGAACCCGGGCTGGGGGTGGCCAAGGCCTGCTCGCTGCTGGTGGCGCCTGAGCTGTCACGCCGCAGCATCGAAGAAACCCTGCTCGGGCGCCAGGCCATGAAACACCCGGAAGAGGTGCGGCGCTATTGCCTCACCGCCCTGGCCCACCAGCCAGTGGAACACTGCATTGCCCTTTATCTCGACCAGCAACTGCAATTGCTGGCCTGCGGCGAACTGGAGCGCGGCACCCTGGGACGCGCCTCGGTTTTTCCGCGGGAAGTGGTTCGTGAAGCGCTGCGGCTGCATGCCGGCGCGATCATCCTGGCGCACAACCACCCTTCCGGCAATCCGCAGCCCAGCGCCGCCGATTGCGCCTTTACGCAGCAATTGAGCCAGGCCCTGGCCCTGGTGGACATCCGGCTCGTGGACCACATCATCGTAGCGCGAGACCAGGCCCTATCGATGGCCGAGCGCGGCCTGATCTGAGCAGCCGCCCCCGACATTCGAGCCTGCCGGCACAAAAAAGCCGCTAGGCCGACAGCGTACGGTTCGGTAGACTACGCGACGGATAGTTATACCGAGCTTTCATGAAGCGCCTTTGGGACATTTCGCCGCCGATTTCAAGCCAGTCGCCCATTTTTCCGGGCGATACGCCCTATCGTCAGCAATGGAAATGGCAACTCTCGCCCGAATGTCCGGTCAATGTCAGTGAAATCACCATGTCGCCCCATATCGGCGCTCATGCCGATGCCCCGCTGCATTATGCCAACGGTGCGGCGGCGGCCGGCTGCCTGCCGCTGGAACCTTTCCTGGGCCCCTGCCGCGTTATTCATGCGCTCGACTGCGGCCCCTTGATCCTGCCCGAGCACCTGGCTCACGCAGCCGATGATATGCCCGAGCGTGTGCTGGTACGGACAGCGCAGCACGCGGCTGTCCATTGGTGGACGGATGATTTCTCGGCCTACGCCCCGCAAACCATCGAATGGCTGGCAAGCCTCGGGGTCCGCCTGATCGGCATCGATACGCCCAGCATCGACCCCGCCACCAGCAAAACCCTGGACAGCCACCACGTCATTCTGCGGCGCGATATCCGCGTTCTGGAAAACCTGGTGCTCGACACGGTCGAGCCGGGCGACTACGAATTGATCGCCCTGCCGCTCGCGCTGGTTCAGGCTGATGCCAGTCCGGTGCGCGCCGTGTTGCGCGAACTGGGCTGATCCCCCGCCCAACGCCAGACTCGCAAGCCCTCCTCACCCCGCCTGCCGCCCCTGCGCCGCAGGCGGGGTAGACCCGACCACGAGACCCTGCCATGAGCAAGCCCGAAGACATCGTCCACCAGGAAAACGCCCAGCTCGATTTCCGCAAAGACATGACCTATGGTGATTATCTGGATCTTGACGCGCTCTTGAGCGCCCAGCATCCGATGTCGCCCGAACACAACGAGATGCTGTTCATCATTCAGCACCAGACCAGTGAACTCTGGATGAAGCTGATGCTGCATGAATTGCGCGCCGCCATCCGCCAGATTCGCAACGATCAACTGCCACCTGCCTTCAAAATGCTGGCCCGTGTGAGCAAAATCATGGAGCAGTTGGTCCATGCCTGGGATGTGCTGGCCACCATGACGCCGCCGGAATACTCGGCGCTGCGCCCCTATCTGGCGCGCTCCAGTGGGTTTCAGAGCTATCAATATCGCGAAATCGAGTTTGCCCTGGGCAACAAGAACGCCGCCATGCTTCGCCCCCACGCACACCGGGCCGACTTGCTGGCCGAAGTGCAGGCCGCTTACGAAGCCCCGTCGCTCTACGATGAAGCCCTGCGCCTGCTCGCTCGCGAAGGGCTGCCCATTCCGGCCGGCCACCTGGAACGCGACTGGACCCAGCCCTATCAAGCCAGCCCGGAGGTCGAGGCCGCGTGGCTGACGGTTTACCGTGAGCCCGATCGCTACTGGAATCTCTACCAATTGGGCGAAAAGCTGACGGATCTGGAAGACGCCTTCCGTCTGTGGCGCTTTCGCCACGTAACCACGGTGGAACGTGTCATAGGATTCAAAAAGGGGACAGGAGGAACATCGGGTGTCGGCTATCTGCGCAAGATGCTCGAGGTGGTGTTGTTCCCGGAGATCTGGACCCTGCGCACCGACCTGTAACTGAGAGAACCTGTTCAGGCATGGCAGGCCATGCTAGAATGCGTGGTTACTTTTTGGATACGTGGCAAGCTTTGCCACTTGACAGCTTAGTGGGCGGCGCGCGCACCGTGTGCCGCCACGCGGCAAGTCAGGCGGCTTGGATTTGTTGGCGACCCGCAAACCCAGGGAATCTCTCATGAAAGAAGGCATTCACCCCGAATACCGCGAAGTGGTGTTCTTGGACGTGCAAACGGGCGGCAAGATCATCACCCGCTCGACCGTTCACACCCGCGAAAACATCGAGCTGGACGGCAAGACCTACCCGCTCTTTAAGTGCGACGTGACCTCCGAATCGCACCCGTTCTACACCGGCGCTCAAACGCGTATCGTTGAAACCGGTCGCGTTGAAAAATTCCGCGCCCGCTTCGCCCGTACTGCTGGCACGGTCAAGGCTTCCTGATCCGACGCCGCTCGCCGTCGCCTCCCCTGGCATCTCCCTCGGGAGGCGCGGAAAAAAAGCAGCCTTCGGGCTGCTTTTTTTTCCTCCGCCTCTTTCCTTGTCTGGCGGGTAACCCATCAGTGAAAACAGCCGGTGTCATGCCGGTCGGTTACATTACCTCCGTGTCCCCCGTTACGCGCTCCACTCCCGCCCGGCTGACCATACTAGCCACTGCCAAGCTGCCCCGTCTGGTGCTGCTGGGCTTGTCGCTCGCCTATATCGTGGCCGGGCTGTTCATGCGCGACCCCTGGAAAACCGATGACGCGGTCGGCATGGCAACGATGGTGACCACGCTGCGCGAGGGCGGCGTGACGTGGCTGCTGCCGCAGGTGGGTCATCTGGCCCACGCCGAGGAAGGCCCCATGCTGGCCTGGATCGGCGCCATCTGCATATGGCTGTTCGGCCCCTTGCTGGGAGACATCACGGCCGCTCGCCTGCCCAATCTGCTGTGGTTCGCGATGTGCACGATGAGCGTCTGGTACGGCACCTATCTATTGGGTCGGCGCCAGGAGGCCCAGCCTTTGGCACTGCCTTTCGGAGGCGAGCCGCCGCCGCGAGACTATGGCCGCATGCTGGCGGATGCGGCGCTCTTGCTGCTGATCGCAACCGTGGGCATCTTGCAGCGGGTGCACGAAACCTCGGTCGTGCCCGCCATCATGGCCTGGCAGGCCTTGACCTTCTACGCCCTGGCGCGCACGCTGGACCGCCCCCTGCTGGGCGCGGTCACGCTGGGCATTGCGCTGGCAGGGGGGGTTCTCACGCGCGGCTGGTTGGGCGGCGCGCCCATCATGCTGGCAGCCCTTCTGGCCTTCGTGCCACGCAGCGCACTATGGCAACGCCTGCGCTGGTTGCCGCTGGCAGCACTGCTCGCCACCGCCTTGATCCTGGCCTGGTGGATTCCGGCATCGCAAGGCAGCGGCTACTGGATACGCAACTGGAAAACCTGGAATATCACGTCCTTTTCGCTGCCTGAACTGAGCTTGTCAGCGCGTACGCTGCGCGATCTGCCCTGGTATCTCTGGCCGACCTGGCCTCTTGCGGTGGTGTCGATCTGGCGCTGGCGCAGCTGGCTGTTCTCGCCGCATATCTGGCTGCCCCTGATGCTGCTGGCCACGTCGGGTCTGATGCTGTTCTTTCTCGAAGACCCCAACGATGCCGAGTACATTTTGTTGGCTGTGCCTTGCGCCGTGTTGAGCGCGTTCGCGCTGCCCACGCTGCGCCGGGGCGTGGTCAACACCCTCGACTGGTTCGCAGTGATGTGTTTTTCACTTACCGTCGCCACGGCATGGCTGGGCTGGGTCGCGCTGCATTTTGGCTGGCCAGCCCAAATCGCCCGGAATATCGCACGGCAAACGACAGGCTATCAGCCGGTCATCTCGTGGACGGCTTTCGCGCTGGCCTTGGCTGTCACGGCAGCATGGGCTTTGCTCGTGATATGGCGGCTGCGGGTCAAGCCGGCGGCGCTGTGGCGCGGCACGGTGCTTTCCGCGGGTGGCTTGACCGCGACATGGTTGCTGCTGGTGCTGCTATGGCAGCCCGCCGTGGACTATGCCCGCAGCTACCGCACGGTTTCAGGAGAACTCGCCGCGGCCATCGAGAAATACCGCCAACCCGGAGAGTGCCTGCGAGGTCTGAGCCTGGGAAGCGGGCAGCGCGCCTCCTTCCTCATTTTCGACAACCTCACCTTCAGCTACGACTCGCGCTGCACACTGGTGCTGCAACAAACCACCAATAGCAGTCTGCGCGACGGCACTGCGGCTTATACCGACGGCGCCCAGGAATTGTGGCGTGGCGGCAGGAATGCCGACCGCCATGAGGTGTTTCGTCTCTTGCGCCTGCCCTCTTCCCGATGAACACTGCGGCCCGCGCCGGCATCGGCGCGACGATGCGAAGCATCGCGCGCCAAGCCTGGCCTGTCCTGATCAGTCAATGGGCCGGCATTTCTTTTGGCGTGCTCGACACCGCCATGACGGGCCACGCTAGCCCGCGCGATCTCGCGGCGATGTCGCTGTCGGCCTCGGTTTACATCACGGTTTTTGTTGGCTTGATGGGCGTGCTGCATGCCTTGATCCCCATCGCGGCCCAGAACTATGGCGCAGGCCGCATGCGCGAGGTCGGGCATGTCTGGGGTCAGGGCGTCTGGCTGGCACTGGGCCTGTCGGTAATCGGCGCCCTGTTGTTATGCTTTCCAGACATGTGGCTGGCGTTTTCGGGCGATGTCGATCCCGAAGTACGCAGCCGCATCGCCTGGTATTTGCGCGCCCTGGTGCTGGCCTTGCCCAGCGCCCTGGTGTTTCGCACCATCTACGCGCTAGGCACTGCCGTATCGCGACCCAAGGTGGTGATGACCATCAATCTGGCGGCAATTGGCTTCAAGGCGCTGTTCAACTGGATATTCATCTACGGCAAGTTCGGCCTGCCTGCCCTGGGTGCGGCTGGCGCCGGCCTAGCAACCGCTCTGGTATCGGCCCTGAGCCTGAGCGCCGGGTGGTGGCTGATCCGCCATGACCGCTATTTCAAGCAATTCGATCTGCGCCTGAGCCGTCCCGATCCCAAGGTGCTAAAGGAGTTGCTGCGCCTGGGCCTGCCCATGGGCGGTTCTTATCTGGTTGAAGTATCGGCCTTCACCTTTATGGCGCTGCTGGTGGCGCGCGAAGGCACGCTGGTATCCGGCGGACATCAGATCATGTCCAACGTTGCTGCCCTATGCTACATGATGCCCATGGCGCTAGGCGTCGCGAGCGCGGCCATCGCCGCCCAAGCCATCGGCGCCGGCCAATACGAACGGGCGCGCCGTGTCGGCACGGCCGGCCTGCTGCTGGGTCTGCTAGGCGCAACCATGACTGCGGCCATACTGCTTTTTGGCCGACCGCTCATCATCTCCGCCTATACCGATGACATCGGCGTCGCCGCCGTCGCGGGCTCGTTAATGGCGCTGATTCCGCTGTTCCATTTCTTCGATTCCATGCAGTGCATCAACTCTTACCTGCTGCGCGCCTACAAAATCGCGGTAGTGCCGCTGATTTTGCAAACGGTTGCGCTGGCCGGCGTGGGCTTGTTCGGTGGCTGGTGGTTCGGCTTCGGTCCGGGCAAGGGCGGCCTGGAATGGCTGCGCGCACCGCTGCTGCCGGGTACGCCAGTGGGCGCGGCCACCATGTGGTTGATGGCCATGATGGGATTGGGCCTATCGGCGCTGCTGCTGCAGCTTTGGTATCGACGCATTCTGCGCCGCTACGCCTGAAAAGCAAAAAGCCAAGCCTGGCCCGGCCCGACCCGGCCTAGCGGCAACTCAGAGGATTACTTGGTTTGCTTGCCCATCGGCTTGGCGTGGTGATGCGTCTTGCCCTTGGCGTGCTTGTGCTGGCCGGCCTTGCCGCTCTCGCTAGTGGTGGCGGACGATGTGCCGACGGGATCGGCCGGTGCCGCGAAAGAGGGTGCAGCAACCAGACCCAGACACAGGGCAGAGGTGGACAGAAAGGCAGCAATGCGGGAATGGGTCGTCATGATGTGAACTCCTCGGGGCAAATCTCCCCTTGCAAGACGCGGCAAAACGCCGTGCTTCTTGTACCGGATTGGAGAGTCTCGCCTCGCAAAAGGTTCATGACTGCATTCTTTTTTTTCCTGCGTAAAGCTTGGTCATACCCGCGACAGAAGCCTGAAAGATCAAGCTTCAAATATCAGCAACAAAACAGTCACCATCAGCATGGCGGCAAAGATGGCGCGCAAGCGCTTTTCCGGCAGCCGGTAGGCCAACCTCACGCCCACCGGCACAAACAACAGGCTTCCCACTGCCAAGGGCAGCCCGATGCGCCAATCCGTCTCGCCCGCCCAGCCATAAGTGATGAGCGCGATGGTGGACCCCGGGATCACCATTGACAGTGCGAGGGCCTGCGCGCTGGTCTGAGGCAGGCGGAACATCGTCGTAAGCAGCGGCACCGCAAGCACGGCGCCGCCTACGCCGAAGAAACCACCCAACATGCCGCACACCACGCCCAAGACAACGGCGGCCGGCGGGGTAAATGGGCGTGCGCCGCCTGAGGGTGCAGGCTTGCGCAAGGTCTTGTACAGATAAAACAGGGCGATACAAAACAAAAAGGCCGCAAACCCCAAACGCAAGGTGCGTGAGGGGATGTCCAGCGCCAAGCGCGCGCCGACCCAGGTCGAGAACACCGCGCCCGCTGCGCCGGCGATGGCCACGCGCCTATCCAGCCGCACATGCTGGTTATATTTGCGCACCGCCATCACGATGGTGGGCAGCACCATGATGAGCGCCGTGCCCTGCGCCAGTTGTTGCGACATGCCCAATAACAATCCCAGCGCAGGAATGGCAATCAGGCCTCCGCCTATGCCCAGCACCCCGCCCAGAAACCCGATTGCCCCGCCAGCGGCCAGACAGGCCGCCATCACCAGCACGCTCAACAATGCTCTCCCCTGCCCTGTTCCAGGAAACAGAAACCCACCACACCCGGCCCGTCGGGCCGCGTCAACGCAATTTGTCCAAGGCTTCTTCCAGCCGGTCAACCGCCCAGATTTCCAGGCCCTCGACCGGTTGACGCGGGGCATTGGCCTTCGGGATGAGCGCGATAGAGAATCCCAGTTTGGCGGCCTCGCGCAAGCGCTCCTGGCCGCGCGGCGCGGGCCGGATCTCCCCCGCCAAACCGATTTCGCCGAAAGTAATCAGCCCCTTGGGCAAGGGCCTGTCACGCAGGGACGACATGATGGCCAACAACACCGGAAGATCGGCGGCAGGCTCGGTGATACGCACGCCACCGACCGCGTTGACGAACACGTCCTGGTCGTAAGTGCTGACACCGGCATGGCGGTGCATGACCGCCAGCAGCATTGCCAGCCGGTTGCTTTCAAGGCCAACCGTCAGGCGTTTGGGATTGGGCGCATGGGAGGTGTCGACCAGCGCCTGAATCTCCACCAGCATGGGCCGAGTGCCTTCCTGAGTCGCCATGACGCAGGAACCTGCAACCTGCTCCTGGTGCTGAGACAAAAACAAGGCCGAAGGATTGGCCACGCCACGCAGACCGCGATCCGTCATGGCGAAGACCCCCAGCTCATTGACCGCGCCGAAACGGTTTTTGAAAGCGCGCACAAGCCGGAAGGAAGAATGCGTATCGCCTTCGAAATACAGCACGGTATCGACAATATGCTCCAGCACACGCGGCCCGGCCAGCGCGCCATCCTTGGTGACATGGCCAATCATGACGATGGCGATACCGGTCTGTTTGGCCAGCCGTGTAAGCTGCGCCGCGCATTCACGCACTTGGGATACCGAGCCCGGCGCGGCGGTCAGTTCGCCGCTGTAGAGTGTTTGAATGGAATCAATGACCGCAACCGCAGGCTTTTGCTGCGAAACAGCAGCCTGGATAGCCTCAAGCCGGATTTCCGCCAACAGATTGACCGCACCGGTCTGCAAGCCGAGACGCCGGGCCCGCAAAGCGACCTGTTCCGCAGATTCCTCGCCGGTGACATAGAGCACGGGCACACTGGCCGACAGCGAGGCCAGGGCCTGCAAGAGCAGGGTGGATTTGCCGATGCCCGGATCGCCGCCGATGAGCACGACAGCGCCTTCAACCAGACCGCCACCCAGAACGCGGTCAAACTCGTCCAGACCGGTAGGCTGGCGCGGCGTTTCACGCGCCTCGATATCGGCCAGACTGCGTACGGGACTGGCCGAGGCCAGTGGCGCATAGCGGTGCGCTGCTGCCGGCGCGGCAGACTCGACCGTCTCTTCAAGCGTATTCCAGGCAGAGCAATGGGGACATTTTCCCTGCCATTTCAAACTGGTGCCGCCGCATTCGGCGCATACATAAACGGTTCGCGATTTAGCCATGGCGCGAGTTTACCGGCAAGCTGAGGCGCCGAGTGCGGCCCCGGTTTAGCAAAAAAATATTTCAAGAAGCATCCGCCACTGGCGCCGCCGAGGTAGACAAGGCTATTCTGTGCCATGATGCGCCGCAGTATTTCATTCTGCCGGCCCGCTAGGAGTCAGTTGCATGTGCCCTCACCTGTCGCCCGATGACGACGCCGAAGACCTGGACCTGCGCGCGCACTACCGCAGCACGGTCTCGCCGGAGCTGGCCACCGCTTCCGGGGCCTCCTTGCGCCGCCAGCACGGCACCTGGCATCCCGGCTGGGGTATTGCGGGTTCAGTCGCTGTGGTGTTCGGCCTGCTGGTTCTGACCGACTACAGCAGCTTCGACGACGCCTCCAGCATGGATGACGAGGAGATCGTAGCGCAGGCTGACCTGCCCGAACCTGATGAGGCACTGACCCAGCCCCCCGCCATCGGCAGTTACACGGCCATGTCCGCGCCCGCCCTGCCCGCGTCGCTTACCGTGCCGGAAAACGGCAGCCCCCTGCTGAAGCAAACCCTGCCTCCCGCCGGCCCGGACGCCACCTCGCGCATCGAATACATCCGCAATCTGCTGCGCAATAACCAACAGGAGGCTGCGGTGGTGCAACTGGCCGCGCTACATCGCGACGAAGCGCAGCTCGAACTGCCTCCGGACCTGCAAGTGCTGCTACCCGCCGCCGAAGCCCTGCCCGAGCCGGACCAAACAGAGTCTGGCTCCGCATCCGCCTCGGGCGGCCAGTAAGCCCGGGCCTGAGGAATCAGCGGCCGCCCAGACTGCCACCGCCATCCACGCCCAGCACCTGGCCGGTGATAAAACTGGCGTCATCCGAAAGCAGAAAGGCAATGGCGGCCGCCACATCGGCCGGTGCACCGATGCGCCTCATAGGAATCGAGGCGAGCGTGCGTTTCTCGGCCTCGCTGCCGGCAGGATGACCGCGACGGAACAGTTCGGTTTCGATCGGACCAGGCGCCACAGCGTTGACGGTCACGCCGTATTCGGCCAGCTCCAGCGCCCAGGTGCGCGTCATGCCCACGAGCGCGCTCTTGGCGGCCGAGTAAGCGCTGCGATCCATGGCGCCCTGAATGGAGCGGCTCACGATGTTGATGATGCGTCCGGAGCGACGCACCTTCATGGATTCGACAAAAGCCTGCGTCACCTGGACGGCAACGCGCACATTGAGATCAAGCACGCTGTACAAAGTGGCGAGATCGATTTCACCCAAAGGCTGCGGCGACACCACGCCCACATTGTTGACGACGGCATCGACCGGATATTTCTCGCGAATGTCACGCAACACCTCTTCGGTACGGCCCGCATCTGCGAGGTCACAGGCGTAGAGATAACCTGGAAAATCCACGTCCGCCGTGTTGCGCGCAATACCGACCACATGACAGCCCAGGTCGGTCAGCCGCTGGGTGAGCGCCCAGCCTATGCCCTTGGTTGCGCCCGTCACGAGCACGCATTTGTCCTTCATGGATTCCAACCTCGCTTATCAATACCCAGGGCCGAAGCGGCCCAAGCCGTCTTGTAACTTGACTGGTGCTTCTTGGCTAGCGTCTTGACAGCGCAACAGCGCCGGCCCGGTTTCAGGAAGCGTCGCGGACCGGCACACGCGCGGCCAGGGCGGTCAGCAATTCGTAACCGATCGTGCCGCCTGCTGCCGCCACCGCATCGACGTCGGGACCGCCCTCGCCCCACAGCACGACGGGCGCCCCCACACCCGCCGCGGGCACAGGGTCGAGGTCCACCATCATCATA
This sequence comes from Bordetella avium, assembly GCF_034424645.1. Lineage (NCBI taxonomy): Bacteria > Pseudomonadati > Pseudomonadota > Betaproteobacteria > Burkholderiales > Alcaligenaceae > Bordetella > Bordetella avium. The sequence goes on along the minus strand of NZ_CP139969.1, from coordinate 1,142,224 downwards.
TCCATGGACACACGCCCCAGCAGACGGGTCGCTACGCCGTTCACCGTAACCGGTGTGCCCGTTGCGCAGTGGCGCGGATAGCCATCGGCATAACCGCAGGAAACGACTCCCACCCGCATCGCTTTGGATGCGGCGAAGGTCGCGCCATAGCCCACCGTCTGGCCGGGCGACACCTGCTGCACACCGATGATTTCGGCGCGCAAGGTCATGGCAGGACGCAGACCGAATGCCGCGGCCGGGGTATCGGAAAATGGGGATGCGCCATAGAGACAGATACCGGGCCGCACCCAATGCGTGGCGCCTGGGCCTGCGGCCAGTTCGGGATAGCGCAATGTGGCAGCCGAATTGCACACGCTGACCGGTCCGGGCAGCCCCTGAGTGGCCGCCTGGAATACCTCCCACTGCCATTGCGGGCCCTGGGGCCCGTCGGCAGTGGCGAAATGGGTCATCTTGCCGACGCTGCCCAGGACCCCATCACGCATCAGCGCCTGAGCGGCTTCAAAGGCCGCGCCATAGGCTTGCGGCGAGAAGCCTAGCCGGTTCATCCCGCTGTTGAGCTTGACCATGGCGTTGATGCGATGCGAGGGCCTGGCACGCGCAAGCATGTCCAGTTGCTCCTGACAATGCACCGCCGTACTGATGTGATAGCGGTCCAGCAGGTCAATATCCTGAGGGGTGAAAAACCCTTCGAGCAACAAGATGGGGCCGGCCCAGCCCGCTTCGCGGCAGCGCACGGCCTCTTCGATATCCAGCATAGCCAGCCCTTGGGCCTCGGAGAAGGCCCGCAGCGCCCGCTCGATACCGTGTCCGTAAGCATTTGCCTTAATCACGGCCCAGATGGAGGGCGGCACGCCACCGGCCGCCACAGCCGCTCGATTCAGATGCTGACGCACCACAGAAAGGTTATGACGCAAAGCAGTCGGGGAAATCAGCGCGAAAATGGGACGGGGCATGGTAGCTTTCTTCCTGAGACGGATAGTCTAACGTATCCGGACTGCCCTTCCGGCATGGCTCTACAATAGTTTGTCCGGCGTGTTTTTTTCGCATGACAACATGGCTGTCGATCACTACGAGAACTTCCCCGTTGCTTCTGTGTTGCTGCCCCGGCGCCTGCGTCCGGCGGTTCGCGACATCTATCGCTATGCCCGCAGCGCGGACGACATCGCCGATGAGGGCGAAGCCAGCCCCAGCGAAAGAGTGGCCGAGTTGGAACGCTTTCGCGCGGAATTGCATCACCTGGGCGCCGGCCTGCCGGGCGACCCCGCGCTTGCCCCCATCTTCGAGCCGCTGGCTGCCACCATCCGGCAGCATCAACTGCCCATCACGCCGTTTTTTGATCTGCTGTCCGCCTTCGAGCAAGACGTGGGCACGCTGCGTTACGCCGATTTCCTGAGCCTGCGGGATTACTGCTCGCGATCGGCCGACCCTGTCGGCCGCCTGATGCTGCATCTCTATCAGGCCGCCACGCCCGAGAACATCCGCGATGCCGATGCGATCTGCACGGGGCTGCAGCTCACCAACTTCTGGCAGGACGTGCAAGTAGATTGGCGCAAAGGCCGTGTTTATCTGCCTGAAGAAGACCTGATCCGCTTCGGCGTCAGCGAGGAGGACCTCGCCGCCTGCCGCTTGACCCCGGCCTGGCGCGCGCTGATGGCCTTCGAGATCGATCGCACCCGAGCGCTGTTACACTCAGGCGCTGCGCTGCCACGCCGCCTGCCCGGCCGCATCGGTCTCGAACTGAGATTGGTGATCCAGGGCGGCCTGCGCATCCTGCAACGCATCGAGCAGGCCGACTACGATGTATTCATGAACCGCCCACAACTGGGTGCCCGAGACTGGGCCATCCTGGCCTGGCGCGCGCTAACTTCAAGATGACCCCTGACGAATACTGCCAGGACAAAGCTGCCAAAAGCGGCTCCAGTTTCTACTACGCTTTCCTATTCCTGCCGCCGGAGCGGCGGCGCGCCATCACGGCCCTGTATGCCTTTTGCCGGGAGGTCGATGACGTCGTGGACGAAAGCTCCGATCCGCAACTGGCGCGTGTCAAACTCGGCTGGTGGCGCACACAGATCGACGCCATGTTCGCTGGCAATCCGGAACATCCCGTCACGCGGGCATTGCAGCCCCATCTTCAGGCCTACGGCATCAGCCGCGCGCGTCTGCTGGCCGTGATCGATGGTATGGAAATGGATCTCGACCAGACGCGCTATCTCGACTGGCCCGGGCTGCGCAAATATTGCTGGCACGTGGCCGCAGTGGTGGGCGAAATATCCGCAGGCATTTTCGGCTACACCGATGAGGCGACGCTCGACTACGCCGCCAAGCTGGGTCTGGCGTTTCAACTCACGAACATCATCCGCGACGTCGGAGATGATGCACGGCGCGGGCGCATCTATCTGCCCATCAATGATTTGCAGAAGTTCGAAGTCAAGGCCAGCGACATTCTCAACGGCACTTACTCCGAAGGCTTTTCCGCCCTGATGTCCTTTCAGGCGGCAAGGGCGCGTGAGCTCTATCGCGAGGCGATGCAGGCGCTGCCGAACGCCGATGTCCGCGCACAACGGCCCGGCCTGATGATGGCAAGCATCTACTACGCCCTGCTCGACGAAATCGAGCGCGACAACTGGCAGGTCCTGCATCAGCGCATCTCGCTTACCCCCTTGCGCAAACTCTGGTTGGCCTGGAAAACCTGGGTTGGGGGCGGCCAGGGCGTCAAACGCAGGTTGGGCCAATGAAAGTTGCCGTCATCGGAGCCGGGTGGGCAGGTCTGGCGGCTGCCGCCAGCTTGCGCGAAGCCGACGCCAAGGTCACCGTATTCGAGGCCGGCCGCACGCCGGGCGGACGCGCACGGCGCGTCGTGCATCCCGCTTTCGGCGCCGATCTCGACAATGGCCAGCATGTCCTGCTGGGCGCCTACACCGAAACGCTGGCCCTGATGCGCCGATTGGGCCGCAACCCTGATGCGCTGCTGATGCGCCGGCCCCTGCGGCTGGCCAGCCTGGATCGCAGCTTTTTGTTTTCTGCCGCCCCTCTGCCCGCACCGCTGCACGCCGCCGTTGGCCTGCTGCTGGCGCGAGGACTGAGCCTGAGCGACAAGCTTGCCGCCTTACGACTGGTCCGCGCCCTGCAACACTGTCATTGGCAGCCGCCACGCGACTGGACGGTCGCCAGCCTGCTCGATTATCACGCGCAGTCCGAAACCGTGGTGCGCAACATCTGGGCCCCCCTGTGCCTGGCCGCCCTGAACACGCCGCTGGTTCAGGCCAGCGCTTCGCTCTTTGCCGCCGTGCTGCGAGATACGCTCAGCGGCAACCGCCGCAATAGCGATGTGCTCATGCCCTGCGTGGACCTCTCCGCGCTGTGGCCAGACCTGGTCGCGCTGCAAGTCAAGATGCGTTATGGCGACACGGTGCGCCGCCTGCAACCGTCAGAGGCGGGCGTGGATGTCAACGACGAACGCTTTGATGCCGCGGTGCTGGCCGTGCCGCCCGCCATCGCCGCACGGCTGCTGGGTAACGCCCTGCGCACCGCGAATGCGCCAGGTTTGCTGCGGGCCATGCAAGCCTTTGAGTATCAGCCGATTGCGACCCTGAACCTACGCCTTGCCGCGCCCTGGCCTTTGCCTGAACCCATGATGATGCTGCGTGAAGACCCCCATCGTGGCCAGATGGGCCAATGGCTGTTCGACCGCGCCCGCCTGACCGGCAATGCCCAAAAGGGTGAATTGGCCCTGGTCTGCAGCGCCGCTGCCGTCGTGGCCAATATGGAAAGGCAGGACGCCATTGATGCGCTGGTCGGGCAGATCAGCGAACAGGCCGCGCGCGCCGGCTTACCGCCTTTGCCCGCCATCGAAGTCGCCGAATTGTTCGTCGAGAAGCGCGCAACCTTCGCCGCCCTGCCCAAGCTGGCCCGGCCGCTGAATACCACGCCCTGGCCGACACTGGCGCTGGCCGGTGACTGGACCGACACCGGCTATCCCGGCGTGCTGGAAGGCGCACTGCGCAGCGGTCTGGCCGCTGCGCGGGTGCTGCTGTCAGCCTGAGCCTAGCGGCCCATCAAGTGGGCTGTGGCCAGCCCCAGCGCTGTCAGGCAGAGCGAGCCGGCCAAACTGACCACGGCATAGCCGGCCGCATGACCGAACTGCCCCCGCTCAAGGTACTGCACCACTTCGGCTGAAAAAGTCGAAAACGTGGTCAAGCCGCCCAGAAAGCCCGTTACCAGCGCCAATCGTACCCAGGCAGGCCATTCGGGATGCAGGGTGATCAGGCCCAGAATCAGGCCGATCAGATAGCCGCCCCCGAGATTGGCAGCCAGAGTGCCCCAGGGCCAGCCGCTGACATTGAATTTCAGGCCAAGCAGCCAGCGCAGCCACGCGCCGGCTGCGGCGCCAACGCCGACGGCAAGAAAATGCAGCGGAACAAGCATCTGAGACATAGGCGCGACAGGATCAGGCCGTGGTGGCGTGATGGCGCTTGAGCCGCAAGGCGAGCACCAGCAGCACGACGCCAAAGATCACGGCATAGATGCCGATCACCCAGACCAAGGCCAGCGCGCCTGCGCCCGGCTGCATGATCAGCAAGGCACCGAACAGCATGGAGATCAGGCCTGAAAAACCCTGTAACCACTCGTTCTGTATTTCCTTGCGGAAGCGGATTGCAGCGATGATCTGGAACACGCCGATAAAAATTGCCCAGAACGCGATGATGTAAAGCAGCACCAAGGTGGTAAGACCGGGCCAGAGAAAGGTCACGACACCTGCCAGCAAACCGGCAATCCCGACCAGCACCAGCGGCCACAATGGTTTGTTCTGATCACGGATGCGCCAACCGGCAGCCAAGGCGAAAACGCCATCCACCAGCGCGTAAGCTCCCCATACCAGCACCAGGGCTTCGAGTGTCACGCCTGGCATGAACAGGGCCAGCAGGCCGAATACCACCGCGACGACACCGCGCAAAGCGACCCAGCCCCACTGTTTTCCCACGCCTTGCAAAAAATCTTGCTGACTCAAGGTTCTCTCCTCAGAAAAGGCCCGCGTAGCGGGGGTGAGCTATCTTATCCCCCGCTCCGTCCCCTTGTCATGGGTGCAAACCGAAACAAGCCGAAATATTCTCGGCATCAGACCGCATGAGAGAACCCGTTCAGGATGCAGCAAGAACCCAACACCGCAGCGGGCGCGCAAGACGCGAGAGGCTCAAGGGCTGCGGACCGGCATCAGACGGACTCGCGTTTGAGTACCCGGCCAGGACGGCGGGCTAGCGGTTCGGGAAACACCGCTTCGCCATTGACCCAGACACTGTCCACCCCGACGGAAGGTCTGGTGGGTGCATCCCAGGTCGCGCAATCGGCCACGGTTTCGGGATCGAAAATAACCAGGTCGGCGTAGGCCCCTACTCGCAGCTCACCCCGATCCTGCAAGCCATAGACCCTGGCGGGCAAGGCGGTCATACGGGCCACTGCGGCCTCAAGCGTCATCAGCCCTGCCTCGCGCACAAAGCGGCCCAAGACGCGGGTGAACGAGCCCCACAGCCTGGGGTGCGGATGGGCATCGTTGGGCAAGCCATCCGAGCCCACCATACAACCCGGATGTTGGAAAATGCGCTGCACTTCCGCCTCATCCATCGCGAAATAAATGGCCCCTGCCGGAAGAAGACGGCGTGCTGCCGTGGTTTTGTCGCAGCCCCACTCGCGAGCGATATCGGCCAGATCGCGCCCGCCGCACTCGGGGTGCGGCACAGACCAGGTGATGCGGATGGCTTCGATCTGCTCGGCGCGCTCAGGGATGAGAATGGTGGAGCTGCCCGGATAAGGATAAATATCCAGGCCGACTTCCAAGCCTTCGGCGCGCGCCCGATCGATATTGGCCAGTGTGGCGCGGCTCTTGCCCCAATTGGCCGGCATCATGCATTTGTGATGCGACACCACGGTCGCGCAGCCCGTGGCGCGGCCCATTTCCAGCACCTCCTCGACGGCCTCCTCCACTGCGTCTCCCTCGTTGCGGATATGGCTGGTATGCAGCCGGCGGTGACGCGCTGCAACACCAGCCAGGCCATGCAATTCGGCCGGCTGGGCCCGCCCGCCCGGCTCGTACGCAAGCCCCGTGCTAAAGCCAACCGCCCCCGCCAGCAAAGACGATTGCAGCAAAGCCTCCATGGCGGCCTGCTCTTCGGCGCTGGGGGTGGCCGTGGCGTCCTCCATGACGGCCAGCCGCAAATTGGCGTGCCCGACGAGCGCGGCGACGTTAATCATGGGCTCTTGCCGCTCCAGTTCGGCCAGATAGCTGCCCATGTCGGCGAATAGCGGCGTCTCTCCCAGCAGCGCGAGCGCCGCAGCGGTATTACCGGGCTTGGGCGCAGGGGCGCCGCTCACGCCGCAATTCCCCACCACGACGGTGGTAATGCCCTGGCTGGTTTTCCATTGCAGGCCGGGCTTCTCGACGAACATCAGATCGTCATGCCCGTGCACATCGATAAACCCCGGCGCCAGCACGCGTCCTCGCGCGTCGATCTCACGAGCGGCCGTCATCGCACTCAGATCGCCGATCGCGACAATGCGGTCGCCTCGCACGGCAAGGTCTGCGCGTCGGCGCGGCTCGCCGCTGCCGTCGATGAGGTCCGCGCCGCGGATGATGAGGTCTGCCACGTCAGAACAGGATTGGGTCATAGATTTTCATTGGCCATCGCGCCGGCCGATCCGGCGTGTCTTCGCGCAGTATCGGCCGTAGCATCAATCTGGGAAAATTATTTTTGTTGATCCATCTATCGGATTTTGCAATGCATCGCCTGCCCAAGCACGTTACGCTCAAACACCTCAACGCCTTCGTAGCCGTGGCCCAGGAGAGCAGTTTCACCCACGCGGCCAAACGCCTGTTCCAGACACAGTCTTCGGTCACCACACTGATACGGCAGTTGGAATCAGCCCTGGGAGCGGCCTTGTTCGAACGCACCAGCCGCCGCGTCTTGCTGACCCCGCTGGGCCTGGACTTCCTGCCGCGCGTGCTGCGCCTGCTGGCTGACTTTGACGGCGCCATCGACGATGCGGTGCGTTATGGATCATTGCAACGCGGCCGCGTAAGCGTGGCTGCAGCCCCCTCCGCCATTAGCGAAATCATCGCACCGGCTGCCGCTGGCTACGCCGCCAACTACCCCGGCATCCGGCTCTATCTGCGCGATGACAATTCGGGCAGCATCCAGCGCCTGGTTAGCGCCGGCGACGTAGATTTTGGCCTCACCAGCCCCTGGACAGATGCGCCGCGCCTGGATTTTGCGCCCTTGCTGGAAGACCGTTTCGGTGTGCTCTATCGCAGCGACGACCCGGGCATCAAGCCCGGCAAAGATGGGCATGTCCGATGGCGCATGCTGGCCGGACACAAGCTGGTGGGCGTCGCGGATGAAACCGGCATCATGGCTTTGTTGCGCGCGCGGGCCGATCTGCCCATCGAGGCCGCCAGCCCTTTTTATGAGGCCTCGAGCACGACCACCCAAGCGGCGCTGGTGCAGGCCGGTCTGGGAGTGGCGCTGCTGCCCGCACTAGCCGCGCATCGCGTGATGCTGCCCGGCCTCTCTTATGCGCTGCTGTCGCACCCCAATGTGACGCGCGCACTATGCATCGTCCGCGACCGCGACCGCGCATTGAGCCCGGCGGCCGCCGCGCTCATTGAGGCCCTCCGCAACCATGTGCGGCAGGCCAGCCTGCCCCCCGGCTGCCGCCGCACGCGACAGACAGACGGGGCCGGCCTCACGGCCGGCCCAAGCCTCTCGGGCTTTACTGCAAGGTGCGGGTAAAAACGAACTTGCCATCCTGATAGTCGACCGGCACCACATCGCGAGGGCCGAACACCCCCTGAAGAATGAGTTTGGCGACCGGATTCTCGATCTGTTGCTGGATGGCGCGCTTGAGCGGGCGAGCGCCAAACACCGGATCGAAACCCACGAGAGCGATCTCGCTCAACGCCGCATCGCTCACATCCAGACGCATTTCCTGCTTTTCCAGACGGCTGGCCAGACGCTTGATCTGAATACGCGCGATCGACTCGATGTGCTGCGCATCCAGGCCATGGAACACCACAACCTCATCGATGCGGTTCAGGAACTCGGGGCGCAATGTCTGCTTGAGCTCTTCCATCACCACGTCCTTGATCACCTCGTAGGGCTTGCCAGACATGCTCTGGATTTGCTGCGAACCCAGGTTGGACGTCATTACGATGACCGTATTGCGGAAATCCACCGTGCGCCCCTGCCCGTCAGTCAGACGGCCGTCGTCTAAGACCTGCAACAAGACGTTGAACACATCCGGATGCGCTTTTTCGACTTCGTCGAGCAGCACCACGCTGTAAGGCTTGCGGCGTACGGCCTCGGTCAGATACCCCCCCTCTTCATAGCCGACATATCCCGGCGGCGCGCCGATCAGGCGGGATACCGAGTGCTTCTCCATGAATTCGCTCATATCGATGCGAATCAGGTGCTCTTCCGAATCAAACAGGAAATCGGCCAGCGCACGAGTGAGCTCGGTCTTGCCCACCCCGGTCGGGCCCAGGAAAAGGAAAGAACCATAGGGCTTGGACGGATCGGCAAGACCCGCACGAGAACGGCGTATGGCGTCAGCAACCAGACTGACCGCCTCATCCTGACCCACCACGCGCTTGTGCAGGGCATCTTCCATGTGCAGCAGCTTGTCGCGCTCACCTTCCATCATCTTGGACACCGGAATGCCAGTGGCACGCGACACGACTTCGGCGATCTCTTCCGCGCCCACCTGGGTGCGCAACAATTTGGGCTTGCCGCTCTTGGCCTCGGCGCGCTCGATATCGCTCTCGGCCATATCAGCCGCCTTCAGACGTGCCTCCAGCTCAGGCAGCTTGCCATATTGCAGCTCGGCCAGCTTGTCGAATTGGCCCTTACGCTGAAGTTCGGCCATTTCGGCGCGCACTCGGTCAATTTCTTCCTTGATGGATTGCGCGCCCTGCACGGCGGCCTTTTCGGCCTTCCAGACCTCTTCGTAGTCGTTGTACTCGCGTTGCAAGCGTTCGAGCTCTTCCTCGATTGCAGCCAGACGGCGCAGCGACGCATCATCAGTTTCTTTTTTGACCGCCTCGCGCTCGATCTTGAGCTGGATGATGCGACGGTCGAGCTTGTCCATGACTTCCGGCTTGGAGTCGATCTCCATGCGGATGCGCGATGCCGCCTCATCGATCAGATCGATGGCCTTGTCCGGCAGAAAACGATCGGTAATGTAGCGGTGAGAGAGCTCAGCCGCCGCCACGATGGCCGGGTCGGTAATATCCACGCCGTGGTGGATTTCATAGCGCTCCTGCAGGCCTCGCAAAATGGCGATGGTTGATTCGACGTCGGGCTCGCCCACCAGTACTTTCTGGAAACGGCGCTCCAGCGCGGCATCTTTCTCGATGTATTTGCGGTATTCGTCGAGCGTGGTGGCGCCGATGCAATGCAACTCGCCGCGCGCCAGCGCCGGCTTGAGCATATTGCCCGCATCCATCGCGCCCTCGGCCTTGCCGGCACCCACCATCGTGTGCAGCTCATCGATGAATACGATGTTCTGTCCGTCATCCTGCGACAACTCTTTCAATACTGCCTTGAGCCGCTCTTCGAACTCGCCCCGGAACTTGGCGCCGGCCAGCAGGCCCGCCAGATCCAGCGACAGCACGCGTTTGCCGCGCAATGTCTCGGGCACCTCGTCGTTGACGATGCGCTGGGCCAGCCCCTCGACGATGGCGGTTTTACCCACGCCAGGCTCGCCGATCAGCACCGGATTGTTCTTGGTGCGGCGCTGCAAGATCTGAATGGTGCGGCGGATTTCATCGTCGCGGCCGATCACCGGATCGAGCTTGCCCTCACGGGCGCGCTCGGTGAGATCCAGCGTGTATTTGGACAGGGCTTCGCGGTTGGACTCGCCCTCGGCGGCAGAGACTTTTTCTCCACCGCGCACGGCGTCGATCGCGGTTTCCAGGGCTTTTTTCTGGAGCCCGGCTTCGCGCAGAATGCGGCCCGCCTCGCCCTTGTCGTCGGCCAACGCCCACAGGAAGAGCTCACTGGCGATAAAGGTGTCACCGCGGCGCGCGGCCTCTTTGTCGGTGCGCGTGAATACGCCCTGCAGATCGCGGCTCACCTGTACATTGTCGCTGCCCGCTACCTGTGGCAAGGCGCGGATGGCGGCATCCAGGGCAGGTTGCAGCCGGTTGACGGCCACGCCGGCGCGCGCCAGAAGACTGGCCGCGCCACTGTCGGCGTCTGCGAGCAGCGCGGACAGCACGTGTACCGGCTCGATATAGGGGTTGTCGTTACGGGCGGCGAGGCTCTGCGCGTCCGCCAGTGCTTGCTGGAACTTGGTCGTAAGTTTGTCGAATCGCATAAAGGTCGGTTGGCAGTTGAGTGAGCCAGCCCGAAACCACATTCAGCTGGCCTGATCACAAGAATGTGTGGACGGAAAGGGACATTTCAAGCCCCCAACCACACGCCGAAAATCGACTTGCAAGGACTTACGCGGCCACTCTTGCGCGCGGCCGTCCTGATCAGCATATACGTTTTTTGGCGCCGGTGAACGGCCGTCTCCCCCAGAAAAGGCCGTAGCCCGGATGAAAGGAAAGCGCGCGCCGCGCCTGTCAAGGTCAAACGTTGTCGTTTGCCACCCTGTTTGCACGCGGCTTAGGACGGTTCGACGAGGCTCGGGAGGGAGTACTACAATGCTGGCAATCAAAAATAAACCGAGCCACTTCATAGAGCCGGTGCATTACCACACGAGGTCAAGAATGCTTAAACGGGTTCCCATTCCGCCTGATGCGGCGCATTGCTCTACTTGCATGCTCGGCCATGTTTGCATTCCGATTGGCATGGCTGCCGCCGAAGTCGAGAAACTTGACGATCTCGTCAAAGAGCGCGTGCGCATAGAAAAAGGCCATACGCTCTACGAACTGGGCACCCCGCTGGATGCCGTGTACGGCGTGCGCTATGGTTCGCTCAAGACGCAACTCGAAGATGCCTCGGGCCAGTTGCAAATCACCGGCTTTCATTTGCCAGGCGAGATCATCGGCATGGACGGTATGCTGGAATCCCAGCATATCTCGAACGCCGTGGCGCTCGAAGACTCGGAGGTCTGCGTCATCCGCCTCAACGAAATCGACCGGGTATCCGCGCATCTGCCCAGCCTGCAACAGCAGTTCCGCCGCCTCATGAGCCGCGAAATCAACCGCTCGCACCAGATGCTGGCCTCCTTGGGTTCGATGCGCTCTGAGCAGCGTCTGGCGGCATTTTTGCTAAATATGTCGCAGCGCTATGCGACCCTGGGCTACTCATCAACCGAATTTGTGCTGCGCATGAGCCGCGAAGAAATCGGTAATTATCTGGGCCTGACGCTGGAGACGGTCAGCCGCCTATTCTCGCGCTTCGGACGCGAGGGGCTGATCCGCATCAGCCAGCGGGAGGTACGCCTGCTCGATCTGGCCGGCCTGCGGCAATTGCTCGGCCACGAGCACTGCTAAGCCGCGATGACGCTGCGCCGTGGCTTGCTCGCCCTCGCAGTGGCCACGGCCGGCATGCATGCGGCCGCCGCACAGACCACTGCGCCAGCCGATCCCTACCAAGACGCCGTCGCGGCGTCTCCGGCACGCACCCCGCCCTGGCGCACGATAGAACTGGGTCGCAGCCCCTATCCCTTCCCGGTTTACACCAGCAAAAATCTGCAGCAAGACGATCTGCGAGGCATTCGCCGCCTGGTCATCATCGTGCATGGCGTCAAACGTGATGCGTCGCGCTATTACGATGCGGTTGCCTCCCTGACAGGCAGCAACCCCGCCCGCCTGAACGACACGCTAATCGTCGCGCCCAGGTTTTCCAGCAGCATCGACACCAGCTTTAGCCATATGCCTGCCTGGCGCCGCTCTGGCTGGGAATATGGCGAGCCCAGCATGGCAGCCAAGGGCCGACCCGCGCCCGTGGGCTCCATGCAGGTCCTGGATGATCTTTTGCATGAGCTCACCAGCAGCGCACGCCTGCCGGCCTTGCGCTCGGTGGTCATCGCGGGCCACTCGGGCGGCGCTCAACTGGTTCAGCGCTATGCCGTGCTGAACAATCTGGACGAAAACCTGCGCGAGAAAGGACTGGATGTGCGCTATGTGGTCGCCAATCCGTCTTCCTATCTCTACCTGAGCGCTGAGCGGCCCCACGCCGATGGCTTCGCCCCCTACGAGCGAGGCATCTGTCCCACCTATAACCAATACAAATACGGCCTGGATCAATTGCCGCCGTTTTTGCACGAGGTTAATCGCTCGACACTCGCCGCCCGCTATGCCGACCGGCAAGTGACATATCTATTGGGCTCGGCCGACAATAATCCTGAGCATCAATCGCTGGACAAGAGTTGCGGCGCGGAAGCCCAGGGCGCCACGCGCTGGGCGCGCGGGCTCGGTTATTGGCGCTACGAACAACTCAGCCTGCATCGCCACCCCGAATGGCCCAAGCTCAAGCACGACGCACAGGAGGTCGTGGGCGTGGGACATGACGCGGCCGCGATGTTCGGTTCGACCTGCGGCGCACGCGCCTTGCTGGGTGAAACAAGCGCGCCGCTGCCACAGGGTGCGCCCTGCCTGCCCCTTGCGCGCTAAGCCCGCCGCGCCCCAGTCAACAAGCGTCTTTCGGGCTCGGCTGCCTCAGGGCCTATGCGTTGCGCCTGTGGCGCATGCACCTCGAGATCGGATTCAGCATAGGCGACGCAAGGCAGTATCCAGCCCTCGGCCTGCTCGTCACTCGCCACGCCTGGCCATTCGATGCGGTAACTAACCTCGCCCGAACGCATCTGGCACAGGCAACTGCGGCAGGTGCCGTTGCGACAGGAACTGGGCATGCGTATGCCCGCCGCCTTGGCCGCAAGCAACAAGGGCGTATCCGGCGTGGTGCGAAAACGCCAGCCCGCAGGCAGCAGCAGGACCTCAAAGCCGCTCATGCCGACTGCCAATCTAGCTTCCAGGCGCCCGACATCGCATTCTGCAGCCACAGCATGCATGTCAGGGTTTTCGCATCGGTGACTTCGCCCCGCTGGCAGGCCGCAAGCAAGTCCGGCAGCGCGGCACTGCGCACATCCAGAAACTCATCCTCGTCCAGTTGACGCTCGCCAGCCGACAAGCCTCGGGCGAAATAGATATGAATGATCTCGGTCGAATAAGCGATCGCCAGATGCAGCGCTCCCGCCTTAGCCCATTCGGCGGCGGTATAGCCGGTTTCCTCGAAAAGCTCACGCTTGGCACAGGCCAAGGGGTCTTCGCCCGGGTCAAGCTTGCCCGCTGGAAACTCCGTCATGACCCGCTCTACGGGGTAGCGGAACTGGCGCTCCAGCAATACACGGCCGTCATCAAGCAGGGGAATCACCACCACGGCGCCCGGATGCACCACGTACTCGCGCGAGGCCAGGCGGCCATTGGGCAGGCGCACCCTATCGTGCCGGATCTTCAGAAAGCGGCCGTCATAGACCAGTTCGCTGCTCTCCCGGACTTCGGCCAGGTGCTGTTCTTGGGGATCAATGGACATGATGCTCGCGATAAAAAGTCAGGCGCCGCAGGGCCGGCGCGCGCTCAATTTACCACCTGCGCCTGTCCTTAAGCCAAGATCACGAGATTCACGCCCAAGAGCGCCAACGCCAAAAAAAATCCTCGCTTGAATGCCTTTTCGCCGATACGTCGACGCAGATGCTGGCCTGCCCACATGCCGACCAGCGCAGGAAACAAGGCCAGGATAGACGCGCCGGCCTCGTCCGGCCCCAGTGATCCGCCATAGGCCAGTCCGCCCGCCATCGCCAGCGTGGAAACCATAAAGGCAATCCCCATCGCCTGGACCAGCCCATTGCGATCCAGGCCAAGCGCCTGGAGATACGGCACGGACGGCAATACGAACACTCCCGTTACCGCCGTGATCAAGCCCGTTGCCGCGCCGCACAGGGCGCCTATCCAGCCCTCTTGGTGCGACGGCAGGCGCAACTTGACCGTAGACAGACCCAAAGCGGCATAACAAAGGAGCGCAACGCCCAACAAGCTGACAGCGCCATGACTACTGACGTCTGCAAACAGCCAGGCACCCAGGCTATTGCCAAGGCAAATCGCGATCAGAAAAGGGGCCAACCTGCGAATCAAGGCGACAAACTGCCCTCCCACTGCCAATTGCCAGATATTGGTAATGATGGCCGGCACCACCAGCAAGGCGGCTGCCTGCGGCGCAGGCATAGCCAGACAGAGCAAACCCACCGACACCGTCGGCAGACCCAGGCCGATGCAGCCCTTGACGAAGCCAGCCAGCAGAAAAACGCCAAAGATCAGGACAGTGAGAGAAACGCCAGCCTGGAGATAGAAATCGGTAAAAGTACGCATGGTGGCGGCATCTTGCGCTGCCCGGCCCGTCTTGAAAATGTGGAATACACTGACCCAGCCTATGTCTATAACAGAGTCTGCGCATGCATTTCGATCTGACCGACCTGCGGCTGTTCTTGCATATCTGCGAAAAAGGCAGCATCACAGCGGGTGCGCAGGCCAGCCATCTGGCCCTGCCCTCGGCCAGCGCACGCCTGCGCGGCCTGGAGGCCCCTCTGGGCACCGCCCTATTTTTGCGCGAACGGCGCGGCGTCGCGCCAACACCGGCTGGCCTGGCGCTGGCCCATCATGCCCGCCTGGTCTTGCAGCATGTGACGCATCTGCAAGAAGACTTGAGCGAATATGCGCTCGGTTTCAAAGGCCAGGTGCGGCTGCTATGCAACACCGCCGCCATCTCGGAGTTTTTGCCGGACCCGCTGGGAGCCTTCCTGATGGCGCATCCCAATGTGGATATCGATGTCCAGGAAGAGCCGAGCTACCGCATCGTGCCGGCACTGATGCAGGGCGCGGCGGATGTCGGCATCGTTTCCGATGCCGTCGATCTGACCGGCATGGATGTGCGCCCATTTCGCGCCGACCGGCTGGATTTGCTGGTACCCGCTGGCCACCCTCTGATCGGCTGCGAGCCCTTACGCTTTGCCGAAACGCTGGACTATGACTATGTCGCGCTGGAGAGCGGCAGCGCCTTGACGGCCCATCTGGACGACCAGGCCGCGCGGGCCGGACGACGCATGCGCGCCCGGGTCCGTATGCGTACTTTTGCATCGATCGCAAGAATGGTGGAGCAAGGCGTCGGCGTGGCGGTCATTCCTCAATCTGCCGCAAGACGCCTGCGTCTGGGCGGCAGCCTGCGCCGTCTGGCGCTGGCCGATGACTGGGCGGACCGCCGTCTGGTGCTGTGCGCGCGCGGCCTCGCTCACGCCCCTGCCTACGTGCAGTCGCTCGTGGCCGCGCTAACCTCATCGCCCACAGACTGAGCGCTGCCGTCAGGACTCGGGCTTGGCAGGTGCAGGCCGGGGCTTGCGTAAAGGATCGAGCAAAGGCCGCAAACCGTTGTGATCCAGCTCATGCATCAAGGCCAGCAGACGGCCAATCTCGCCTTTGGGAAAGCCATTCCGGGCGAACCAGGTGAGGTAATGTCCGGGCAGATCGGCGATCAAGCGCCCCTCGTACTTCCCGAAGGGCATTTCGCGGCGCACGAGCAGATCCAGTAATTCGGGGTTCATGGCATGTCACGGAAAAACCATGACTTTACCCTGCCGCCTAGCCTATGCAGCCCGGCGTGAAGACAGTCGCTCAAGGGCTGACGCGGCGCTCCTGTAACGCTCTCAGACAAGCTTCCACGCCAGCCGTGCGCTGCGCATTCGAGACCGCCGCGCGATCTGAGACCGTGCGGCAACGCTGATACTCGGCGATGCTTTCCGGGGTATCGTGAATTGGGGCGGGAGGCGGCGTAACGGTCTCGACGGTCATGGTCAAGGTGGAGGGCGGTGACCAGTTGGCCGATGACTTTGGCTGAAGGCCGGGAAATTGCAGTGCCTCGGTGGTGGTAGTGGCCGAGGCCGTGGCGGCCAGACACAAGGCGGCTATCGCAAGTAGGGGACGGGTGAATGTCATGCGCTCTCCTGAATCAATGCCGAATCGGCGTCTGAGTATGGTAGTCCTGCGCAGCGATTCCAAGACGCAACATTCGCAACAGGCCGATAACGTCCGAGGCGGAGTAAGCTCTGCCTACTGCTGGCTTTCGGACTCCTATCGTGATCTTGCTGGATATGCCTTTCTCGCGCCTGATCGAAGACTGGCTAGCACGCTATACCCAAGCCCAATGGCGCGGCTGCCGTCTGGAGGGGTGGCTGTTCGAAGGCCTCGAGGCACGCCGGCAGGCCGAGGCGAAACTGGCCGAGGCCGGCGTGAGCGCCCGCCTGCACAGCGCCTACAAGCCCCTGGTTCACGCCATACTGGAAGATATTGATACAAACGGCGTGGTCGGCGCTGAGATTCGCTACCCTGTGCTGCCTGGTCTGTCCGCTGAACGCTTTCTGCTGGAGGCCTATCCACTGGCCGACCTGCTGCCCGGCCTGCGCTTTATCGCCGAGAAAGGGGAGCATCCGGTTTACACCGTCACGCTGCGGCGGGCCGGCGGGATACAGACCCTGCGCATCGAAGCGCCCAACACTTGGGCGGCAGACCACCAGGGGCTAAGCGCCTACTCCCCCTGCGCCTGGCTGCGCATCACCCGCCCGAACGGAGAAATCAGCGTAGACCAGGCAGAGCGCGCCGAGTACCAGCGCTTGTTCGACACGGCCATGGATTGCATCGCCCAGCATCCCTGGGGCAAGACCGAGCCTTATTTCGAGCGCCTGAGCCTGAGGGCGGACATCCCGCCCCTGGAAACCCCCTTGCCGGGAGGAGAAACCGCCAGCACCAGTGAAGCACTGCACGAAGACCTCTACTTTTCGGTACTCGAGTTTTTCCAACACTACTCCGGCCGGCCGCCAGGCGACCGCGGCCTGCAGCCGGGCCAAATCGTGCCGGATATACGTCTTGCCGAGCAGCCCCGGCTGCGCATCACCATCGAAGCTTTCACCCCGGCCGGCAGACTGACGCCACGTCAGCCTGAACGGGCCCTGAACGAATGCGCCGAACCGCTGACATTGAGCGAAGTCGCCCATACGCTTGCCACCCTAGGAGGACAGGAATATGAAGCGCCGACGCGTCAGGGACGGCGCGTCCTGTGGCGCTATTTCGAAGGCCGGGAAACGCCGGTGTTGATTTCCGCCGCTCAGCATGCCAACGAAACCTCGGGCGTTATCGGCGCCTTGCGCGCCGCGCCTAAACTGCAAGGCGCCTTCGCCCTGCTGCCGCTTGAGAACCCCGACGGCTATGCCTTGTTCGAAGACTTACGCGCCTGGCATCCCAACCATATGCACCACGCGGCGCGCTATAGCGCGCTTGGCGACGACGTGGCCTTTCGCGAGGGACCGCCCGCAGGCGAGAGTGTGGCGCGCCATGAGGCCATCGCGCGCTCTGGCGCGCAGTTGCATATCAATCTGCATGGCTACCCCTCTCACGAATGGACCCGGCCCCTAAGAGGCTACCTGCCCCGTGGTTTTGAGTCCTGGACCCTGCCCAAAGGATTTTTCTGGGTACTGCAATACCACCCAGGGTGGGCAGGCCAGGCGCAACGGCTGGCGAAAACGGCCACGGCAAAACTGGCGCAAGCAGTCCCGGCCCTAGCAGGCTTCAATCGCTCACAACGGGCCCGCCGCGCGGTCTACGCCGCCAGCGACAACTGGCCGCTTTTCAATGGGATACCGGTCATGCTGCGTGAAAGCGGGCGCGAGCTGGCGCCTGTGTCGCTCATCACGGAATTTCCTGACGAAACGCTGTATGGCGCAGCCTACCGTTTCGCACATACTGTACAGATGCATACCGTGCTGGCAGCTACCGCAGCCTGGCGCGAAATCAACGTAGTTGGCTGAGGCCACGCGGCAAACCATTAGGGCTAAAGTGTAGGTTCTTAACAAGCAATGGAGATACGAGAGATGTTCCGTTTTCTTGCGCCCATAGCCACCTTGGCAGTACTGACGGCTTGCAGCAGCCCCGCTCCCTCAACGCATTTTTCACCTGTGCCCGCCCCGCCGGATATGCACACTTCACGCGGCGCGGTGGATTGGGCAGGCAGCTATGCGGGCACACTGCCCTGCGCGGACTGCCCCGGCATCCGCATCACACTTACGCTGAAAGACACGGGGCAATACGAGCTGAGCGAGCAGTACCTGGACCGTCAACCCAAACCCCAGATAACACAGGGCACCTTCCGCTGGCTGCCAGACAATGGCCGTATTCAACTCAGCGGCGACAACAGCCTCTGGCGCGTAGGTGAAAACGAACTGACCAGCCTCAGCCCTGAGGGAGAAATGCCTACCGGCTCGCTGGCCAAGCTGTACGTGCTCAAGCGCCTACCTTGACGCGGCCTGCCTGGCCTGCCATGCCTTCAGGTCTTGCCGGTACTGTTCCATGGCCTCGGCGAAGAGGTCGTGGACACAGGGGATACAGCCGCTTTCGCAGCATTCGTTAGGGCCCGGCGCCTCGGGCGCTTGCGGCCGAGGGTCCGTACTGGCGTCATTGGGTGCTGATATCTGCATATTCTGATTAGTACGACACTGCTAATACATTGTCCCGCAAACGGCTTTCTTTGACATAATGGGCCAGCACACCCGCCGCTTGCGGAAGTTTTTCCCATAAAGGTTTTACCAGGCAATGTCGAATTTCAAGCTGGACCTCCAGGCCCAGGGAGTGCGATTCAAAGTATTGGCTCACATGTTCCCGGCGCTACGGCACAGTGTCATCGTTCCGCTCTCCAATGTGGGCTTAGCCGCTGCACTATTGCATAACCCACCTGCCGATGAGCGCATCCCACAGCGACGACACCTGATCGGTGAAATGCAAAGCTTGCTCGAAGACAGCGTCTCCAGTCTGCGCGAGCTGGACGAATGGCTGATCGATCGCGAAAGGCAAAATGACGCCCACAGTGTATTCGAAGACTGTCGCCGTCTAGTGGCCTACCGCCTGCTCGCCTCAGGCAAACAGGTCTCCCTGCCCCAACTGCCCATCGTGCCCGACCTGCGTCTGTTTAGTTCGCGCTACGTCATTCTGGCCTGGCTGCTTTGCCTGCTGGACACGGTGGCAGATGGCGAAGAGCTGCGTGTGCACGCGCCTTCGGCCTGCATCTGGACCGCGGAGCCGGGACTGCTTATGGCGTCGCCGGCCTGGCCCGGCCAGCCTGAACCCATCCTGCCCGACGAACTGAGTCTGCTGGCCGCCGCCAGCGGCTGGCAGGCCGATTGCGCACCGGAGCGCTGGACGCTGCGCGGCCCGCTGGAGCACAGCTAAGTCGATACCCCGAAGATTCAGTGCGGCGCAGACTGAGTGTGCCGCAAGGTAGCATGCACGGGCTGTCCCTGCTTGAGCAGGTTGAGAATGGGACACCAGGCTTGAACCGCCTCATGCACCGCCTTGACCTCTGCCTCGCTGGCGGGCGACACAAGATGAGCGGTGTAACGGATGTTGTGGGGATAAAAAGGCAGAGTCTCGTAACCCGGCTTGCCCCCGCGCGGGTCCAGATCGCCTTCGATGTCGACGTCCAACGCGTCCAGCGGCAATTGCGCCTCGGCAGCCTTGATCAAAAAAATATGGGTCAGACAACTGCCCAGACAACCCAACAACAGCTCCGGGGAGGATGGGCCAAGGTCATAGCCCGCGTAATCCGCCGGACTATCACTCAAAACCTGATGGTCACGGATGCGAATGCGGCGCACGCCGCTGCGTCCCTCGGCGCTCACATGCGCCTTGAGCCGCGCCGGCTCAATCGTGAGGGGATCGCGTGCATGGCGGATCAGCACGGCTTCGCGTTTTTGCTTCAAGTATTCGTTCAGATTGTTCATGGTCTTAGTCCAACGAGAAAGAAACCCTGGCATCATCGGCTGAGGAGGCCTGCGCGCCAAATACTTGATTGCCATAACAACAAAGCTGCCCGCCTTAGCTGCTTATGCCCTCAAAGTCTGAAGGCGATCGACGACGCGCGGACACGCCCCATTTGACGCTCGAAACAGCATCGCTATACTGAAGTCATGCATGGACACCGGCACTATTTTCTGCCGCGCCATAGCGAGCTCCCCAGCTCCGAAGCGCGGTCTTTCCACCACGGAGGTCCCCTTTATGTTTCCTGAGTATCGCGAACAGATTTCCCGTCTCAAGACCGAAAACCCGCATTTCGTGAAGTTGTTCGATAAACATAATGAGCTTGATCAGCAGATCCAAAACATGGAAGCTGGCCGGGAAGCCGGCACCGCGTTTGACATCGAAAAGCTGAAAAAAGAAAAACTTCTCCTGAAAGACCAGCTTTACGCCATCCTCAAAGACGCTGGCTGATCGCGCTTAGCACAGACCTGCCCGCAAGCTGAACATCAAGGGCAGATCGGGGTGCCTCGGGCGTTGCACAGCGGCGCCCGCCCAATTCCTTCATCCGCCAGAAAGGCGCTCAGACCTGAGCCTGTTTCGCCAGGTTCCGTGCCGCACGCAAAGCCAACCCCCCACTCAGCGCCAACGCTATCAACAGCAGCGCACCGGACAGCTCTGTCACCCCGGCCCAACCGCCGGACTGCCAGCTTTTCCCTCCGAGGGAACCCAGCACACTGGCCCCGGTGTAATAAGACAGCAAATAGAGCGACGAAGCCTGTGCCTTATAGCCCCTCGCCATTTGGCCCACCCAGCCGCTGGCGACGGCGTGAGAACCAAAAAAACCGAAGGTGAAGACGATGATGCCTGCCACCAGCATCGTCAGATTGTCGGGTAGCGTCAACAACAGCCCGGCCAAGGTCAACACCGTGCCCACAACCAGCATGACGCTGCGGCCGTGCTTATCGGCCAGCCTGCCAAACAGGGTCGAAGCAAAAATGCCTACCAGATACACCACGAAGATAGCGCCGATAAAAGCCTGGCTTAGAGAAAAAGGCTGTTGCAACAGGCGAAAGCCGACATAGTTGTAGACTGTCACGAAAGCGCCCATCAACAGGCCACCCATTACAAACAGGCAGACCAGAGGACCATTACGCAGATGTTCGGCCAGGCCCGCGCGCGCGGCCTGCCAGCTATTGCCGCGCTGGGGCTTAAAGCGGCGCGAAGGCGGCAGCAGCCACAGGAACAGCCCGGCAGCAATCAGTCCCAGCAATCCCAACAGGCCTAGCGCTGCCCGCCAGCCAGCCACATCGGCAACCAGACCGGTCATGACACGGCCGCTCAGCCCGCCAAAGGCGCTGCCGCTGATATACAGACCCATTGCCAAGCCCAGTGTCTGCGGCTCCACCTCTTCAGCCAGATAGGCCATCGCCACCGCAGGCACGCCACCCAAGGCAATCCCTTGCAAAGCGCGCAGGGCGAGCAGGCTATACCAATCCGGCGCGCAGGCAGCCAGGATGCCCAGCACGGCCGAGGCAAACAGCGAGGCGGCCATGATGCCTTTGCGCGGCAGCGCCTGCGATCTCAGGCCAACCAGGAAAATCGCCAGCGCTAACAAGCCCGTGCCCAGCGACAGGGACAGACTGCTCTGTGCGGGCGTGACATGGAAAGTCTCGGTAAATAGCGGCAGCAGCGGCTGGATGCAATACAGGAGCGAAAACGTGGCGAAACCCGCTGCGAACAAAGCCCATTGCGCCCGATGCAAAGCTGGGCTGCCGCGCCGCAAATACCCCGGGTCATCCTGCTGTGCGATCGTGGACAACTCGGGAGCGGCGGGGGCGGACATAGTCAATCTCTCAGAAACGGCAGGCTATCGGGCCAGGGTTCGAAAGTTAGACTTTCATTGCACATTTGTCCAATATGTGGAAACGCGATTAATCATTTTTTAAAACAATAGAATTGCGCCATCTGCGCTATTTCCTAGCGGTCGCACTGCATTTCACCCGGGCGGCCGCCCGACTGGGCATCGGCCAAGCGCCCCTGAGCTTGCAACCAGCAGTTGGAACGCGAAATCGCCACGCCCTTGCTATTGCGCCCGCCACGCGACGATGCGCCACATGCCCGGCTCGACATGGTTTTCCGGCGTCGAGAACACTCGAACGCGGCCAGCAACGCCCCTGCCTTGCTGCGTGAACTCGCGCCCCCGCCTGCCTGCTCCCGCCGTGTGCGGGAGGTCTGTCATACACTTTGCCATTCGTACTAATTCCAACGAGAAAAAACATGCCAGCCTTAAAAGTCGGAATCGCCGGGTTCGGCGCCATTGGTCAGCGTGTCGCCCAAGCGCTGGATGATGGCCTGCCAGGCCTGCAACTGGCCGCTATCGCCGTACGCGAGCCGCAACGCTATGCCGATCGAATCTGGCAAGGGCAGCCTCCGGTTTTCACCGACCTGGCTCAGCTCGCCACGCTGTGCGACATCGTGGTTGAGGCGGCCCCCGCCTCCGTATTCCGCGAACTGGCGAAACCCGTGCTGGCCGCGGGCAAGAAACTGCTCTTGCTCAGCTCGGGGGCCCTGCTGCGCAATGAAGACCTGATCGAACTGGCCCGCCAGACGGGTGGGCAGATCATCGTTCCTTCGGGCGCCATTCTGGGCCTGGATGCACTGACGGCTGCCGCCGAAGGCCAGATCCATTCAGTCAAGATGATCACCCGCAAGCCGCCTCGCGGCCTGGCGGGCGCGCCCTATCTGGAAACCCACCGCATCAATGTCGAAGACATCACTCAGCCCACCCTGATTTTCCGGGGCTCTCCTCGGGATGCCGCCATCGGGTTTCCCGCCAACCTCAACGTCGCCGTCAGCGTGTCGCTAGCCGGTATCGGCCCTGATCTCACCACGCTGGAAATCTGGGCGGACCCCGGTGTCAGCCGGAATGTCCATCGTGTCGAGGTGGACGCCGACTCGGCCAGTTTTTCGATGGAAATCCAGAACATCCCCTCTGAGAACCCAAAGACCGGCCGCATCACCGCGCAAAGCGTCGTGGCCGCGCTGCGCAAGCTGACCGCGCCGATCAGAGTCGGAACCTGAGCGCACCGAAAAATTAGTCAGCGCGAGACCGTCAAACGCTGAAAAAATCGGATACGCTTTCACGCGTCTGATTTCAATTTTCCGCTTCTTTCGCGCCGGCGTTACCTTCCCACGCCCGTCTTACCTGCCTCCTGGAGGCTTTTGATGCTTGTTGGAAACTACGACCCATCCTTGGTGCTGGTCTCTTTAGGCGTCGCCATTCTGGCGTCCTATACAGCGCTGGGCATGGCGGGCAGGGTCAGCTCGGCGCAGGGAACAGCCGCGCGCTTCTGGTTGTTTGGCGGCGCTTGCGCGATGGGCCTGGGCATCTGGTCCATGCATTTCGTCGGCATGTTGGCCTTTAGCCTGCCCATTCCCCTGGGCTATAACCTGCCCCTGACCGTGCTTTCGCTGCTGATCGCCATCATCTGCTCGGCGTTCGCGCTTTGGGTTGTCACGCGCCGCACATTCCCGATCTCGCGGCTGGTCGGCGCCGCCTTGTTGATGGGCTGCGGCATTGCCGCCATGCACTACGTGGGCATGGAAGCAATGAATATGTACCCTGCCATCGAGTACTCGCCCTGGCTGTTCGCGCTGTCCGTGCTGGTTGCCATTCTTGCGTCAGGCGCCGCGCTCTGGATCACGCATCACCTGCGCTACCACCGGCCCGGCGCGCCAGCTTACCGGATCTGCGCTGCGATCGTCATGGGTCTGGCCATCGTCGGCATGCACTACACCGGCATGGCGGCCGCCCGATTCGCCGAGAACAGCGTCTGTATGGCCGTGCTGCATGGCATCAGCGCAGGCTGGCTGGCCGCCTGCATCACGGCCATTACACTGAGCGTACTGGCGATCGCGCTGGTGGTGGCGGTGCTGGACACGCGCCTGGAGGCGCGTACCTCTGCCCTGGCGAGCTCCTTGGCCGAAGCCAACCAGGAGCTCTTGCATCTCGCGCTGCACGACGCCCTCACACAACTGCCCAATCGCGCCCTGCTCGATGAGCGCCTGGCCCAGGCAGTATCACGAGCTAACGCCAACCGTAGCCAGTTCGCTGTCCTCTTCATCGACCTGGATGGGTTCAAGGCCGTCAACGACGCCTACGGCCATCAAAACGGCGACAGTCTGTTGCGAGCGCTGGCGCGTCGCATCGAAGACGAGGTGTTGCGGCCCGGCGATCTAGTAGCCCGTCTGGGCGGGGATGAGTTTATCGTGGTGTCTGATGTCATCGAACCCACCGATGCCGCCAACGTCGCGGAACGGCTTATCGACGTACTCTCGCGCGAAATCACGATCGACGGTCACAGCCTGTCGGTCACAGCCAGCGTGGGTATTTCCATTTTTCCAGGTGATGGGGGCGATGGCCATACGCTGCTTACCCATGCCGACGCGGCGATGTATCACGCCAAACGCCTAGGTAGCGCACGCCGTTACAGCTACTTCGAACCGGCCATGAACGAAAACGCGCGCGAGCAGCTGCAACTTCTGCAAGATCTGCGCCAAGCGCGGTCACGCAACGAGCTTGTGCTGCACTACCAGCCCAAGTTCATCGCACCGGCCGGACCGGTAGTGGGCGCAGAAGCCTTATTACGCTGGAACCACCCTCAGCGCGGTCTCATACCTCCGGCCGAATTCATTCCCATTGCTGAACGCACCGGCCTGATTTATTCCATCGGGGAGTGGGTGCTAGACGAGGCTTGCAGGCAGATGCGTATCTGGCGCGACCTCGGGCACACCACGTGGACCGTAGCGGTCAACCTGTCGGCCATGCAGTTTTCGCAGGTCGGCCTGACGAACAACATCCGCGAGACGCTGGAACGCCATCTCTTGCCCGCCTCCTGCCTGGCCATCGAAATCACCGAGACCACGGCCATGCGCGACGCCGAAGGCAGCCTCACTGTGTTGCGCGAGCTGTCTGCGCTGGGTGTCTCGATTTCCATCGACGATTTCGGCACAGGCTATTCCAGCCTGCTATACCTCAAGCGCCTGCCCGCCAACGAGTTGAAAATCGACAGGGGATTCATCAGCCAGCTTGAGCACGATCAGGAAGACGCGGCGATTGTGTCGGCCATCATTGCATTGGGCCAGCAGCTAAACCTCAAAATCGTGGCCGAAGGCGTGGAAACCGCTGCTCAGCAGCGCTTTCTGACCGAGCTTGGCTGCGACTCGCTGCAAGGCTTTCTGCTTGGCAAACCGCTGTCAGCCAGTGAATTTCTCAAGGCCGATTTCGCGCATGCCAACAACTGAGGCGCCGCACCTTGCCATGCGGCGGTCTGATCCGCTACAAGATGACAGGCTGGCATTCGGGCCAGCCGCCTTTTCTCGCGGAGAACCTCGTCCATGCGCCTGCGTTCCGATGTCGATTTTCAACAGCTACTCTCACGCAGCCTGCTCGATCTGATTATCCGCGTCAGCCTCATTGGTGGGCTGGTTTACTGGTGTTACCGGGTCGCTGAGCCCTTTATCGGCCTCCTGCTCTGGTCCATGATTCTGGCCGTCACCCTGGCGCCTATCCATGAGCGCCTCGCTCGTTGGCTGGGAGGGCGACCAAAGTCGGCCTCCCTGCTGCTGGTGGTGCTCACCATGCTGGCATTCATGATTCCTGGCGCCCTGCTGGCCAGCTCGCTGGCCGAGACGGTGCCGCGCCTGTTTCATCAAGCCGAAGGCGAGCCCGCCTTGCGTATTCCCGACCCTCCGGCCTTCATTTCCAACCTGCCTCTGGTCGGCGGACAACTGCACGACGCCTGGGCGGCGGCGACCGAAAACATCGAGACCGTGCTAAAGCCCTTGCAGCCCGCTCTGACCGGCGCGGCCAAGTGGCTGCTCAATAGCGCTACCAGCGCCGGTGCAGGGTTTCTGATTTTCCTGGCGGCTATCGCGATCGCCGGTCTGGTGCTGATTTATGGGCCGCACAGCAAACGATTCGCGGATGATATCGCCAGCCGCATCGCCGGCCCTCAACGCGGCCACGATCTAATCCTGCTCACCGTCAGCACCATCCGCGCCGTCGCGCAGGGCGTCATCGGTGTGGCGCTGATACAGGCGGCATTGGGGGGACTGGGCATGCTGCTGGCCGGCGTTCCTGGCGCGGGGATCTGGGCCATCGTGGCGCTCGCCGTGTGCATCGTGCAGCTTCCCATTCTGGCGGTCCTCGGGCCGGTGGCGATCTATGTCTTTCTGAACAACAGCACACCCGTCGCGATCATCTTCGCCATATGGAGCGTAATCGTGGCGCTGTTGGAGAATGTTCTGAAGCCCTTGATGCTGGCGCGCGGCATCAGCATCCCCCTGCCGATTATTCTGATCGGCGCGCTCGGCGGCGTGCTCGCCGCCGGCCTGGTGGGGCTGTTTCTGGGGCCGGTGGGGTTCGCGCTGGGCTATGTGCTGTTCATGCAGTGGGTGCGCGAACCCCTGGCCGGTCCGCCTGTCATGTCTTCAAACGATAACCCGTCTTGAAAATCCAGCGCACCGTCAGCAGACAAGCCAACAAAAACACTAGCGTCATGCCAATACTGACCGACAGGCTGACATCCGCCGTGCCGAAGAAACTCCAGCGAAAACCGCTTACCAGATACACCACCGGATTAAACAGCGTCACGGTCTGCCAGAACGGCGGCAACATATGAATGGAGTAAAAGGTGCCGCCCAGAAAAGTCAGCGGCGTGATGATCATCAAGGGGATGATCTGTAGCTTCTCGAAGCCGTCCGCCCAGACGCCAATGATGAAACCGAACAGGCTGAAGGTCACGGCGGTGAACACCAGGAACACCAGCATCCACACCGGATGCTGGATTTCGTAGGCCACGAAAAGACGCGCGGTCACCAGCATGATGATGCCCAGCAAAATGGATTTGCTGGCCGCCGCACCGACATAGCCCATGATGATCTCCACATAGGAAATCGGCGCTGAATGGATTTCGTATATCGTGCCCGAGAAGCGCGGCATGTAAATACCGAATGAGGCATTGGCCACGCTTTGGGTCAACAGCGACAGCATGATCATGCCCGGCACAATGAAAGCGCCATAGCTCACGCCATCGATGGCGACCATGTGCGAGCCGATGGCTGAGCCGAACACCACGAAATACAGAGAGGTCGAAATGACCGGCGAGGCGACACTTTGCATGAGCGTGCGCCAGGCACGGGCCATTTCAAACAGATAGATGGCGCGAACCGCGTACCAATTCATGATTGTGCACTCACCAGGCTGACAAAAATCTCCTC
Organism: Bordetella avium; assembly: GCF_034424645.1. Taxonomy (NCBI): domain Bacteria; kingdom Pseudomonadati; phylum Pseudomonadota; class Betaproteobacteria; order Burkholderiales; family Alcaligenaceae; genus Bordetella; species Bordetella avium. The sequence continues at coordinate 1,115,115 of NZ_CP139969.1, read as the reverse complement.
CAGCGTGCTCTCGGAGGACTGCAAGTCATTGAAGCCGATACCTTGAGCGTCGAGCTCGCGCAACAAGGGTTGCACCGGGTTGTCCTCGCCCTGGCTGTCATAGGTGTATACCAGGCATCGGCCATCTTCGGTCAGCTCCAGGTCGTAGGGCCTGAGGCTGGCGGGAATCTGGGACAGTGGCGCGGTCAGGGAGAAGCTGAGTTGTTTCTTGCCCAGCTTGCGCATCAGGGTGTGGGTCTGTTCGACCAGAATGATTTCACCCTTGCGGATGACGCCGACCCGGTCGGCCATCTCCTGAGCCTCTTCGATATAGTGGGTGGTGAGGATGATCGTGACGCCCTGCTCGCGCAAGCGGCGCACCATCTCCCACATGCCACGACGCAATTCGACGTCCACGCCAGCGGTCGGCTCATCCAGAAAGAGAATGCGCGGCTCATGCGACAGCGCCTTGGCGATCATGACGCGACGCTTCATGCCACCCGACAGCGCCATGATGCGGCTGTCTTTCTTGTCCCAAAGCGACAGATCGCGCAGAATGCGCTCGACCAGCCCGGGATTGGCAGGCTTACCGAACAGACCACGGCTGAACATAACCGTATTCCAGACCGTCTCGAATGCGTCGGTGGTCAGCTCCTGCGGCACCAAACCGATGACCTGGCGCGCGGCGCGGTAGGCTTTGACATTGTCATGGCCGTCTGCGAACACACGGCCGCTACTGGCATTGACGATGCCGCAAATAATGCTGATCAGCGTTGTCTTGCCGGCGCCGTTGGGCCCGAGCAAGGCGAAAATCTCGCCGCGCTGAATATCCAGATTGATATTTTTCAGGGCCTGATGCCCCGAGGCATAGACCTTGGACAGGTCTTGTACGGAAATCACACTATCGCCGCGCACGGCAACCTCGCTTGTTGTTCTGGACGGGCAGTCCTAAAGATAACCCGCATCACGGGGCCGTTTGGTCAATGCATACGAAAACTGTCGTCATTGCCAACGACCCATTGGAACACAAGCGCAAAGCGGGTGCCCCAAGGCACCCGCTGAACCCCTTAGACCAGAGTCAGAGTCACATCAATATTGCCTTGGGTGGCGTTCGAATAGGGGCACACGATATGCGCACGCTCGATCAGCTGCTGCGCGGCGGCGCGATCCATGCCCGGCAGAGAAATCTTCAGTTCGGCTTCGATGCCAAAACCCGTGGGCAGCGGGCCGATGCCCACCGAACCCACAATCGACACATCATGCGGAATGGCGATCTTGTCGCGGGCGGCAACGAACTTCATCGCACCCATAAAGCATGCGGCATAACCGGCGGCAAACAGTTGCTCGGGGTTGGTGCCCGCGCCGCCTGCCCCGCCCAGTTCCTTGGGCGTGGTCAGCTTGATATCCAGATGCTTGTCGTCAGAAACGGCAGCGCCGTCACGACCACCAGTCACGCTGACGTGGCTGCGATACAGAACTTTTTCGAGAGACATGATGCGCTTCCTTATCGAAGATCCGTGCGGGGCACGGGAGACGGAGATCCGCCGGGTTAAAATCGCTTACGATTAAATCGTGCACTAATTAAATTGCAATCAAAGCGCATTGACAATATTCATTAGGTCTTAATTCGCTTCGGCGACGGCCAAGGCCTCGCGCAGGCGCTCTAGGTGGGCTTTCAACAATTCGACCTCTTCGGAAGAACAGGCTGCGGCGCGCGCAATGCCCTGGGGCACACTCTGAGCTTGCTCTTGCAGCGCCCGGCCTCGAGGTGTGAGACTGACAATGACCTGCCGTTCATCAGACGGATCACGTTGCCGCAGCAGCAAACCGGCGCCTTCCATACGCTTGAGCAAGGGCGTCAGAGTGGCCGAATCCAGAAATAAACGGCGCCCAATATCAGACAAAATTAATCCGTCCTGCTCCCAAAGCACCATCATGACAAGATACTGGGAGTAAGTAAGCCCAAGCGGACCCAGCAACTTGCGGTAGACCTTGCTCATTGCAAGCGAGGTCGAATGCAACGCAAAGCAGAGCTGCTTGTCGAGCAATGGCCCACGCGAAGAATGAGAGGTCTTGGTTTTCATGATGGACAAATATTAAATCGTGCACTATTTAATAGCAAGCAATTCTTGAAAGACCTGGGATCAGGCTGCCTGACGGCCTCAGGGCGCACGCCGACGCAGTACCTGGCACACAGCGCCAGTCAGGCTGGCCAGATCATCGGCAGCTATCGTAAATGCCGGTGTCAGGTAAACGATGCGACCAAAAGGCCGCACCCAGACGCCGGCATCGATCAGGCCCTGTTTAAGCCGCGCCATATCGTGAATCGTCTTCAGTTCCACCGCGCCAATGGCGCCCAGCACGCGCACCTGCGCCACCCAGGGCAGCTCGGCGCAAGGCGCCAAGCCAGCACGCAAACCGGCCTCAATCGCCCGCACCTGCGCCAGTCTGGGCTCGCGCTCGAATAAATCCAGTGACGCATTCGCCGCCGCGCAGGCCAGGGCATTCGCCATAAAGGTCGGACCATGCATCAGGGCATGATCCGGGTCATCCGACAGAAACCCTTCGAACACCCGGGCGCTCGCCACCGTGGCCGCCAACGGCAGCGTGCCCCCGGTCAAGGCCTTGGACAGCGTGATGATGTCGGGACGGATACCGGCTTGCTCAAACGCATACATCGTGCCCGTGCGCCCGAAGCCTGTGAAAATCTCATCGAAAATCAAAAGGAGGTCAAACTCATCGGCCAGGGCTCGCAAGCGGCGCAACACCTCCGGGTCATGCATGAGCATGCCGCCCGCTCCCTGCACCAGCGGCTCGACCAGAATACCGGCCAGCTCTGCGGCATGGCGCTCGAGCAGGGCTCGCAAAACCTGCAACGACATCTCATCACGGGGCAGATCGGCAATCAGATGATCGGCCAGCATGCCGCGAAAGCGCGCGTGCATGCCCTCGTCCGGATCGCAGACCGCCATCGTGCCAAAGGTGTCGCCATGATAGCCGCCCCGGAAGGCCAGAAAACGCTGACGGCGCCCCCCCTGATTGAGCCAATATTGCAGGGCCATTTTCATGGCGACCTCGACAGCCACCGAGCCGGAATCGGTGTAGAACACGCGCTCCAGGCCCACGCTGGCGCTGAGTCTTGCGGCAAGTGTCAGCGCCGGCTCATGGGTCAGTCCACCAAACATGACATGGGGCATGTCTTGCAATTGTCGCGTCACGGCCTGAGCAATATGCGGATGGTTGTAACCATGGCAGGCGGTCCACCATGACGCCACGCCATCGATCAGACGACGGCCATCGGCCAGCGTCAGACGCGAACCTTGCGTCGCGATCACCGGCAAAGGCTGCGGCGCCGTTTTCATCTGCGCATAGGGTAACCAGATATGGGGGGAGCCCTGGCGCATCCATTCGGGTTGGGTCATAACACGCTCCTGAACAGCGGACTGCAAGCCCGCTCTACTACAATGGCCCGCATTCTACGGCCGGGACCGCCCGGCCCGGTATTGCCGGATTGTTCATGTCCAAGCTGGATTCTCTTTTTCTTGACGCGCTGCAGACGGCGCGTGCCGCGCATCGCTTACGCGAACTGCGCCCGGTGCAAATGCGCGGTGCAGGACACATCCATCGCGACGGCCGAGCGCTGCTCAATTTTTCCAGCAATGACTATCTGGGTCTGGCTCACCACCCGGCATTGATCCGCCGCTCACGCGACTGGACGCAAACCACGGGAAGTGGGGCATCCCGTCTGGTCTGTGGCACGCTGGATTTGCACCAAAGGGTCGAAACCAAGCTGGCCCACGCCAAAGGCACCGAAGCAGCGCTGCTGCTGGCCTCGGGCTGGCAGGCCAACGCCGCCGTGCTGCCCGCTTTGTTTCAGGCTGTCGGCCAAGCCAGGCTCTACACTGACCGGCTCAATCACGCCAGCCTGCATCAGGGCTGCCAGACGCAGCGCCAGATGCGCTACCGGCACAATGATCTGAACCACCTGGAAAGCCTGCTCAGGCGAGACCGTGATAAACCCGGCACCCCGTTCATCATTACGGAAAGCGTATTCAGCATGGACGGCGACCGCAGCGACATCGTGGCGCTTGCCGATCTCGCAGAACGCTACAACGCCTTTCTATATCTTGATGAAGCGCACGCAACCGGTGTGCTGGGTCCCTCAGGCATGGGCCTGGCCGGCCTGGCCCCCGGGCGCGTCGATCTCATCATGGGCACCTTCAGCAAGGCGCTGGGCGGGTTTGGCGCCTATGTCGCGGGCTCGCGTGCGCTATGCGACTACCTCATCAACCATTGCTCTGGTCTGATCTACACGACGGCGCTGCCGCCCTCGGTGCTGGGCGCCATGGATGCCGCGCTGGACCTGGTGCCGCAGATGGATGCCGAGCGCAGGCATCTGCATGCCAATGCCCAGCGTCTGCGTCAGGCCTTGGCTTGCCTCGGCCTCGATACGGCCGGCTCCTCGACACAAATCGTGCCCGCCATTGTCGGCGCGGCGGATGAAGCGCTGACGCTGGCCCGCCGACTCGAAGCCGCGGGCCTGCTGGCCGTAGCCATCCGTCCGCCCACCGTGCCGGAAGGCAGCAGCCGCCTGCGCTTCGCCCTGAGCGCCGCGCATCGCGACCAAGACATCGATCGCCTCATTACTGCGCTGGAGGCCGCGCTCTCATGACACGCCCCACCCTGTATTTCGTGCACGGCTGGGCCTGTGACGCCCATTTCTGGGACAGCCTGCGCGCGCGCCTGCATGACTGGCCGCAAACCGTGGCTGACGCCGGCTATTTCGGCGCGCCCGCTGAAACGCCTCCGCCAGGCCCGGTAGTGGCCATCGGTCATTCGCTCGGCGGCATGAAGCTGTTGGCCGATCCGCCCGCCCATTGCCAGGCCTTGATACTCATCAACAGTTTCGGGCGTTTTGGCGCAGGACAGGGATTCACACAGGGTGTTGCGCCGCGCCTGCTGGACCGCATGCGCACGCAGTTACGCGCCCGCCCGCAAGCCGTCCTCAAAGACTTCCGCCTGCGCGCGGCCAATGGCCGCACGCTGCCCGCCGCGCAGGGCGTCCCGGATATCCAGCGGCTGGATACCGACTTGCTGCGGCTGCGCGACGAGAACCGCCTGACCGAACTGCATCATTGGGCCCGCCCTTTGCTCAGCCTGGGCGCTGGGGCCGATGCCATCCTGCCCCTTGATGCGCAAGCGCCTGCCACCCATTTTTTCCCGGATGGCGACCACATGCTGCCACTGTCCGATCCGGATGGGTGCGCCCAAGCTATCCTGACTTTTCTGAAGGCTTTACCCGCTTGACCCCTTTCTTGCCAGACCGATCCATCGCCAAACGCTTCGACGCCGCCGCCGACCGTTACGAGCATCATGCCTGGGCACAGCGCCATGCCGCCGAAGCCCTGGCCGAACGCATCGCCGCCTTAGCCCTGCCAGCCAAGCCCCGCATTCTGGAAATCGGCTGCGGCACAGGCCTGCTAACTCGTGCGCTGGCGCGCCGTCTAGGTCCGGCAGACTGGACCTTGAGCGACATCGCCCCCGATATGCTGCGGCAGGCTCGCGCCAATCTGAATCTGCCCGCGCGCTATCTACGCATGGATGGCGAGCACCCCGCAGGCCTAGATGGTCAGTACGACCTCATCTGCTCCAGTCTTGCCGTACAGTGGTTCGGTGATCTGAACGCCGGGCTTGCCCGGCTGACACGCTGGCTTAGGCCCGGCGGCCATCTGGCCATCGCCACACTGGCGCAAGAAAGCTTCAAGGAATGGCATCAAGCCCATGCCGTTCTGTCGCTGAAGGCAGCGACACCAGAATATCCGCCAGTGGCCGACATCCGTGCAGGCCTCTTGCCCGGCCGGGTAGACAGCGAGCAGCATGTCCAAAGCCATCACAGTGGCCTGGCCTTTCTGCGAGGTCTCAAAGGCATCGGCGCCACCGCGCCGCGCGCCGGGCACCAGCCGCTGAACACCGCGCAACTGCGCGCCGTGCTGCGGCAATTCGACCGACAAGGAGCGTGTGTGACCTATCAATTCGCCTATGGACAATGGCGCAAACCTCGGGGCGTCTTCGTGACCGGCACCGATACCGGCGTGGGCAAGACGCTGGTGTCCGCACTGCTCACCCGCGCCTGGCAGGCTGATTACTGGAAACCGCTGCAAACCGGCCTGGCCGAGGAAAGCGGCGACAGCGCCACCGTTGCGGCACTGGCCCGCCTGCCGCCAGAACGTCTGCACGCCCCCGCCTACGCCCTGCAAGCGCCGCTCGCCCCCTGGGCCGCCGCCAGCCTTGAAAACACCTGCATCGACGCGACGCGATTAACCCTGCCCGAGACGGCTGCGCCGCTGGTGGTCGAAGGGGCGGGCGGACTTTACGTCCCCATCGATGAGCGCAGCCTGATCATCGACCTGATCGACAATCTTGGCCTGCCGGTCGTACTGGCCGCGCGCAGCGGTCTGGGCACGATCAACCACACTTTGCTGAGCCTGGAAGCCCTGCGGGCACGCAAGCTGCCTGTGCTTGGCGTCATCATGAGCGGTCCGCCTTCGGACGACAATCGCCGGGCTATCGAACACTTTGGCCGCATCCCGGTGCTGGCGCAGATTCCGCAACTGGACGTGGTCGATGCCCAGGCGGTCGATCTCTGGTCCAGGCAGATCCCCACGCTGGATAGCCTGCTGTCATCGAACGCGAGCCGCTGAGATAGACACGGTGCGCCCCCGTGTTCGCGCGAGCGCTCGCCTTCAATCGCCTCGGAGTGGGGGAGAGCTGTGACGCCCTCCCCCTGGCTAGGATCAGAACCGGTAGCGCACGTCCAGCGTGCCCGAGTGCTGCTGGCTGCCCTCACCGAACTGCCCGCCGTAGATCACGCCTACCGTAGTGCGCTTGCTGACGGCCATGTTCACACCAAGCTCGACCAGCGCCGTATCCCGTGCGATCGGCGCGCCGTTGGTCGTGAAGGACGCGCCGCCCTGCACGAACGACATCGTGCTGGACGGATCGACATCGCCAAAGGCGTGGCGCCAACCCAGCGTGCCGAACAACTGGCCCTGGGCGCCGGCGCTTTCAAAGGCCTGCCGGGCGTGCAAGCCCAGCGTCGTGGTCGTGACGTTGTTACGGTTGGCCTCGCCGCGCAGCGCGGCGTCGCCGCCGGACTCGCTAAAGGCGCCGGTGCGCAGGCTGCTGAAGCCGGCGCCCACAAAGGGCTCCAGCGTGACACGCTCGGTCAGCGGCATGGCATAGCCGAGTTCGCCGAACACCTGAGACGTGTTGCCCTTGTAATCGGCCTTTAGCGTCTGCGGCAACCCTGCGGCGTCAGCGTAGCGCTGCGTCTTCATATCGTGCCAGGTGTAAGACGCCCCCAGGCTCAGATTGAGCTTGGCGCTGCCAGCGTCAAACGCCTTGCCGCCGTAGACCGTCAGGCTATAGCTGTCGGCCTGCGAGTTAGACGCGCGGTCGCTGGTGCGGCTGCGGCTATTGGAATAACCGGCCGCCCCACCCAGGCGCCAGCCTGCGCCGACCGCAACGTCGCCGCCTGCCGACACCCCATTGTCGCTCTGCGTGGTGCGGGCGGCATTGCCGTTGCCGCGCACCGAACCCCAGTTGCCAAAAACCTGAGCCCACAACGGCTGCGCAGCCGATTGCGGCAAGGCGGCGGCACTGCCCAGGCCCAGTTGGGCGGTAGGCACACCGGGCAACATGCCCGCACCCAAGTTGGCGCGCAAGCGGTTCAAGGGAATCTGCACAAAGCTGTTGGCCACGCCCTGCGCCATCGATACGGTACTCGCGTGCGCTTCGCCCGACAGGCCATTGAACACCTCAGCCGGCACGCCGTTGGGAAGATTCAGCACGCGACGAAACAGCGCGCTGTCGGCAGACAAGCTTTGCAGCGCCCGCGCAACCGAACGCTGGTTGCCGGTGAAAGCCGCGTCGGCAAACTCGATCGGCCGCGTGCCGCCCCCCCCATCGGGCACCTGCTTGCGCTGCACCGTCAAATCCACCTGCTTACTGCCATAGGCCAGCGAGGGCGTCAGGAAGGCCAGATTGCTGGAGACCGAATCAAACCTCCCCTGTACACCGCCGTCAGCGCTCAGGATCGTGTAGGTGGTGGACGGCGCATAAGAACCGTTCTGGCCCATGTGCAGCACCGACCCCGCCACATTGGCGACACCCGTGACCTTGACGCGGCTATGCTGGCCATCCGCCGCAGCGGCCACGCGGTATGACGCCCCGGGCAACATCACCAGATTACCCAGCACGCTCAACTGCCCAAATGGCGTCGCGGCGTTACCTGGCGCCAACGTGCCCCCTGACCCCACGATCAGATCCTGCAAGGACCCGGTGCCGGACACCGTCGCGTCAGACGTGGGGGCCAACGGTGTGGCGCTCGGCGCGGACGCCAACAGCATGGCGCCAGACGTGGCCACCCACAGCGCTCCGCCCAGCTTGCCATCGACCTGCAAGCCGCCGGCCAGCAAGCTCGTGGCACCCGTGTAGGCGCTACTATCGCCGGTAAGCGTCAAAACGCCCGCCCCCAGCTTAGACACGGCTCCCCCACCAGCAAGCACGCCCGCGAACACCGAATCGGTGGCGCGGTTGAACGTCAGATTACCGTTATTGATGATGGTGCCGCCCAGCGTACCGCGATTGCCCCCGTCGCCGACCTGCAGCGAGCCCGAGGCAATGGTGGTGGTGCCCGTAAACGCACTGTCGCCCGTCAACACCAGCGTGCCGCTGCCCTCTTGGCGCAATTGGCCCGAACCGGAAATCGCGCCGCCATAGACCACCTGGTCGATGCGCTTGAACGCCAGTGTGCCGCCGGCCTGGATGTCCGCGTCACCCGCAATGCTGCCCTGCGTCACGCCATCGCCAACCTGCAGGCGGCCAGCGCTCACTGTGGTGGTTCCCTGGTAAGTGTTCGAACCGGTCAGCACCAAGGCGCCCGCGCCCAGCTTGGCCAGACCGCCATTGCCGGACAGGGCTTGCGACACCGTGAACGTGTTGCCGGCATCCGCGATGTCCAGACCGCCGCCGGCCGCGCCAAGCGTGATCGCACGCGCGGTGCTCTCGAAAGCGGTGCCCGTGACCCGCAGCGTCCCGCCCTGGAAGTCCAGCCCCCCCGAGGCCGCGCCCAGATTGGCGTCTGACGACACCGGCAGCGTGCCTGCGGAAAGCCGCGTCTGCGCATAGGTGTTGGTGCCGTTGAGCACCAGGGTGCCCAGGCCCGTCTTGTCGAGGCCATTGCCCGCCACGACAGTGTCCAAGGTGGCGGTCCAGTCCGCCGACGCGGCACTGCCGTCGCCCACGCGCACTTCGCTCAAGGCGCCGGCCGACGGCGCCACCAGGTTGAGCGCATCGCCGTTCAGGCGGTAGCCATCGCTGAGAAACTGCGCGCCGCTGGTGCTGACATTGCCAGCGCTGCCATCGACCGTAACCGTACCCGCCGTGCCGCCGAAAATGGCGAACGCATTGCTGGGCGAGAACGCCGATGTGACAGTGACGTCTACGTCCGTCCAGTTAGCGCTATTCTTGGACCAGACGCCGGAACCGCCGCCCTGTTGCGTGGCCGTCGCCGTGCGATCCGCGTTCCAGAGATTGAGCGTCAAGTTCCTTGCATTGATCAGGTTGATCTGCCCGTTGTACACCTGCACGGTCTGCCCCACCGCCAGGCCGGTGAAGCCGCCGTTGCCCGTCGTCAGCGAACCGGTGTAGTCGAACAGCCGGTACACGCCAACGCCATAGCCGCCCGCATCATTGACGGAGAGCCGCACGCCGTTGAGCGCCAGGCTGCCGTTGACCTGCACGCTATGGCCGGCGCCCGCAGCGCCCGAACTGCCGGGCTGACCGAAGGAAAAGTCCATTGCGCTACCCTGGGCCAGCGTCAGGTCGCCATTGACGACGAAAGTGCCTCCCGGCGCGCCGGGCGCCAAGCTGCCGCCCGCCTGCACCACCACATTGCCGTTCACCGTACCAAAGCCGCCGATCGAGGCGCCGCTGGCCACCGTCACCGAGCTGTTCAAGCGGGCGCGGAGGTCGGCGGCGCCCCCCCCCCCACCACCAGCGCACCGCCGGCCACCCGGGTGGCCCCCGTATAGCTGTTCTCGCCATTGAGTACCAGGCTACCCGCCGTGTTCTTGGTGAGACCGCCGGTGCCGGCGATCACGCCACCATAATTGCCCGACCCCAGCGTAAGGGTGTTGGCGCCCAAGGCCACGTTACCGCCCGAGCCGTTGAGCGTCGCCAACTCCATGTTAGAAGCTGCCGAGATATCGAACGTGCCCTGCGTGCCCACCGTTATCACAGAGCTGGCGGCCAGGCTGCTACCCGTACCCAGCGCCAACCTGCCAGCCACGATGTTCACGCCGCCGGAGAAGGTACTGCGGCCCGTCAGAGTCTGCGTCTGAAGCCCATTTTTGATCAAGCCGCCGCTGCCTTGGATCACACCGCCGAAAACCGCGTCGTTCTGATTGAACAAACTTAGCGTATTCGCGCCAAGTGTTACCGTACCGCCCGTGCCGGACAACCCACCGAGGCTCTGATTCGGGCTCTCCCCCAGATCCAGTGTCGCGCCAGGGCTCAGAATCATACTCGTTGATGAATTCAGCACTCCTCCCGGGCCAAGCTGCAGAGTGCCGGCCTGGATGGCCGTACTGCCCGTATGGCCCAGGAGGCCACGAACCTCCAAGATACCGCTGCCTTGCTTGACCAGATTGCCGCTGCCTGACAGGCTGCCGTTAAAGCTGCCATTCTCGGCGCCGGAAAAAGTCACCGTGCCATGGTTAGCGATATTGCCCTGCAGGCTGCTGGCATTACCCACGAGCTCGGCCAAGGGGAAGACGGTTGTGTCGCCCTTGTAATCATTGGCGCCCGTCAAGCTGACCGCCTGCGTGCCCCTCACCGACAAGCCTCCCGAGCCCGTCAACCGCCCCGACAGCGTTAAGGGATGAGCACTATTTACCACCAGGCCGCTCCCCACCAAGTTGAAGCTGCTGCCTAGCGATACGCCCGGTGCTGACGCGCCAATGGCGCCGCCCGACGCAGAGATCTGGCCAACACCCAAGGCACCGCTGGCGTCGACCAACACGGTGCCCCCATTGAGCGAGATGGAGCTACCCGAGGGCAATAAGGGGCCGCCCAACAGCGTCCAGCTGCCCCCGGTAACGGTCAGGCTGTTGAAATTCAGGTAGGTGCCGGCGGCGACGCTGGTGAGCAGGCCTCGGCTGAACGTGTCGGCGAAGACCAGGGAATTGTTGCCCCCGAAGCCGCCATCCACCGTGCCCGGTCTGGCGAACAGCAGACCCGGCACGGAGGTAACGCCGATCATTTCGCCCGTCTGGCCGGTCGCGCTGATCGCGGAGCCGGACTCGGCAACGAACGTATTTCTGCTACCCGCCCCCAGCGACACGCTGCCATCGATGAGTCCGCCGTTCCTAAAGTAGTGGCCGATAAGGGAGCCGGCCGACTCAAACGCCACCCGGCCGACAATGGTGCCAGTGCTGCTGTTGGTGAAATTCACCATTCCGCCGCCATAGATCGCTACGGCCGCGATATCCGCGCCGGATCGACTACCGTAGGCCACCGGCGCGGCGCGGATGATGCCGTTGTTGGTGACGTTGGTCACGCCGCCCGTGCCGTTGTGGATGGACAGCGCCATCCCGGTCAGATTGGCCAGTTGCGCTTCGTAAATATCCCGGCCCGAGCCACCGATAAGGCCAGAAGCCTCGTTCTGGATGGTATAGGTGCTGACCCCGGGCACACTCCCATCCGCCTGGCCCAAGACAAGGCCCGATGACACCACGCTCAAACCGCTGCCCAACGCAAAGGCATCGATGACGCCCTGGTTGGTCACCGCCACATTACCGCCCCGCAGCGTCATCGCCGTGCCGCCTGCGCCCAACAGCACGCCCAACGTGCCTCCCGCCCCTACCGTCACGGTCAACCCGTTTTGCGAGTTGGTATAACTCGGGTTCAGAGGATTGACGGGCGTGTCGCAGGTCACCTGCGTAGGATTGCTAGCGCAGATCGCCATGGCGGTCTGCGTCCACGCGGCGAGCCCCAGCCCCAGGGCAACAGCTATCCCATGCAAACGCCACCGCACCGCAACGTAGACCGCCGAGGGAGCCGCCCCGCCGCGCGACTGGGCTGCCAGCTCAGAGACAGGCTGCCACAGGCGCATCGTGCGGTTCCATACCAGGCGGTAAACGTGATTCAAGATCTGCTCCTAAAAAGTTGGACGGTGTTCGCGCTGCCGATCCGTCCAGGGTGCGACGGCAGACCGGTATCTAGTCTCCACCAAGATATGAGGAACTGTATCAGTTAGCAATATTTATTTATGAGAATCATGCGCCATAACACCGCCACGTGAACCGCAGCATGCCGGCCACCCCGCCCACAGCGGCGTCTCGCTGACGCAAGCTTGGGCCGACGTTTGCGAATAGATTTGCGGCTCCCAGGAATGGGCGGCCTAGTCGGCCAGCAGGGTGGCGCAAGCATCCGGCAGCCGGTGTCGGAGCAAACGTTTGCAGGAGGGATTTCCCGCAAACAAGGCGCGGCCCCTATCAAGGCGTATGCCCCCCTGAGAAGAGGGCGCACCCTCTACAATGAGACATTGCCTCGATCTGCTTATCTCGCCATGCCGCTTTCTGATGCACCGCTAGGCCATAACGTCGCCTACCCCTCCGAATACAATGCCGCGCTGCTCTTTCCCATCGCCCGCGCCGAAAACCGGGCGGGCCTGGGCCTGGATGGCGCCCTGCCCTTTGACGGCACCGATATCTGGAACGCCTACGAGCTCTCATGGTTAGATGCCAAGGGTAAGCCGCGCATTGCCATGGCCAGTTTTCGCATCCCGGCCAGCAGCCCCAACATCATCGAGTCCAAATCCTTCAAGCTCTACCTGAACTCGTTCAACCAGACGCGCCTGCCCAATGCCCAGACCCTGCGCGATCTGCTCGAAAAAGACCTGTCGGCCGCTGCAGGTGCGCCCGTCGACATGGACTTCATCTTGCCGCAGCGCTTTGACACCCTGCGCATCCAGGAACTGAGCGGCATCAATCTAGACAAGCTGGATGTAGAAGTCGATCGCTATGAGCCCGCCCCCGAACTATTGGGCTGCAGCGGGACCGGGATCATCGAAGAAACGCTGATGTCACGCCTGCTGAAGTCCAATTGCCCCGTGACAGGCCAACCCGATTGGGCCAGCGTGCAGATCGCCTATCGAGGCCGTCCGATCGACCGGGCCGGCCTGCTCAAATACATCATTTCTTTCCGGCAACACGCCGAATTCCATGAGCATTGCGTAGAGCGCATTTTTTGCGATCTGATGCAAGCCTGCCAGCCCGAACAACTGACGGTCTATGCCCGCTATACCCGCCGCGGCGGGCTGGACATCAACCCCTGGCGCAGCAACGCTGGCGCCAGCGCGCCGGCCGATCTGCGCGGCGCGCGTCAATAACACCGGGCCGTTCTCAAGTGGGTCGCCGCGCCTGTACGGCGATCCACTGCGCCAAAAGAGCACCGATGGCAAAGGCCAAACCTGCGCCTATCCATGGCCCCTTGGCCAGCCCGGCGTCGAGCAGCAGGCCAAAACCCAGCGGTCCCAGTGCCGACCCCACATCCATGCCGGAATACACCAGGCCATAGACTGAGCCTGTCGCTCCCTTGGGCGTCACCTTGCGGATCAACATATCGCGCGACGGCGCCGCTACCCCGGCACAAAAGCCAGCCAGCGCGACGACAAACGCCGCCAGCGAGGCAGGCACCCAACCCATGGCCAACACCACCAACGTCAGGCCTGCCAAAATAAGCGCGGCGGTAACGGTGCGCTCGGTGCGCGGCGTGGCCGAGACCAGGAATCCCCCTGCCGCCATGCCGACCGCCGACGCCACCATATAGCCAGACAAGGCCGAGCTCGCCACCACGCGGGACAGATCGTAAAGCTCCGCCAGCAAGGGAATGGTGTAGTTCTGCACGGAAGACAAGGCCACCGAGGTAAAGGCGAAAAACAGAAAAGCCCCCCACAAGGCGGGCTTGGCCAACAAGGCCTTGAGCGTCTGCCAGGCATTGCCCTGCGGTGCTTTTTCATCGCTGTGCTGCGTCAACGGCCCGCCGATCAAATGGCGGCCAACGACCGTCATCAGCAAGACCAGCGCGACCAACGCACCAGCCGAAAAGGCCGCCACGCGCCAATTCGATAGCAGCGTGATGGTGGTGATGAACACCGGCGTAAGCGCCCATCCCAGATTACCGGTCAGACCATGCGTGGAATAAGCATGGCCTAATCTAGCTGGGCTGACCCGGTGATTGATGATGGAGTAGTCAGCCGGATGGAAAATGGAATTACCCACCCCACCGATAGCAGCGGCCAGTATCAGCATCGGATAGCCATTGGCCGCGCCAATGATGACCGCCGACAGCACAAAACAAGACAGGCCAAACCACAGCACCGGGCGGGCGCCGACCCGGTCTACGACGAAACCCGACGAAGCCTGACCCAAGCCTGATACGACATAAAACACCGACACGAGCAAACCCAATCGCGCGAAGTCGAGGTCAAACTCCTGGCCTAGCGACACATATAGCGAAGGCAGGAGCAACTGAAAAAAGTGGGAGCTGGCATGCGCAATACCGATGAGAAGAATGATTTGCCAATCGCGGCGGCGCAGAGCGGGGGAGTCGATAGATACGGCGGTATTCATGCGAAAAGGGCTAGAACAGCCCTGAGTAGATTGTCTCCGGTACGTGGCAGCGGTCTGCCACGCTCATCGGGCCGCTTTGACGGCCTCTTGCTGTGCAAAATGAAGGGCTCCCCCGCGAGAGCGCATCATTCAACCCGCTTTTTCGCGGATGGCAGGCCAGGCGCGGCGCAGGTAGTAAAGCATCGACCACACCGTCAGGATGGCCGCCACAAAAATTAGCCAGTTGCCGAGCAGGCGCGTATCAACGCCAAACAGTTGTTGGTTATACAAGAGGCAAGGGATGGCCACCATTTGCGCCGCCGTCTTGAATTTACCCAGGCGATGCACCGCCACGCTGGCGCTGGCGCCAATCTGGGCCATCCATTCGCGCAGCGCGGAAATCGTGATTTCACGGCCGATAATGATGAGAGAAATAAACGCATCCACCCGGCTCAGATCCAGCAACACGATCAGCGCCGCGCAAACCATGAGCTTGTCGGCCACCGGGTCCAGAAAAGCGCCGAAGGCGGAAGTCTGGTTCCAGCGCCGCGCCAGCCAGCCATCGAACCAATCCGTCAGTGCGGCCACGATAAAGGCCACAGCGGCGAAGGTGTCACGCGCCCCGACCGAGATCCAGGCATCGGGCAAATAGAACAGCCCGACCACCAGAGGAATCATGGCGATGCGCAGCCAGGTCAAAAAAATGGGTACGTTTATCGGCATAGTGCCAGTATGCTACATCAGCCGCGCGACGGATGCCCGCCGTCAGTGCAAGGCGTCATAGATCCGCTCGGCCAAATCCATTGAAATCCCGTCCACCGAGGCCAGATCCTCGATGCTGGCCGAGGTCACGCCCGACAAGCCGCCGAAGCGGGCCAGCAGCCGTTGGCGGCGCTTGGCCCCCACACCCTCGATTTCCTCCAAACGCGAAACATTACGCGTCTTGGCGCGCTTGGCGCGCATACCCGTAATGGCGAAACGGTGCGCCTCATCTCGCACCTGCGCAATCAACATGAGCGCTGCGGACGCTTTCCCAAGGGCAAGCGGCGCCCGGGCATCGGCAAACACCAGGGTTTCCAGCCCCACCTTGCGGCCCTCCCCCTTGGCTACTCCGACCAAGGCGCCGATGTCCAGCCCTAGCTCGACAAAGACCTGACGCGCCACTTCCACCTGCCCCTTACCCCCGTCGATCAGCACCAGGCCCGGCATCGGCGCCTCGCCATCGGCCACCTTAGCAAAGCGGCGCGTGAGCACCTGCCGCATCGCCGCATAGTCATCGCCCGGCGTGATGCCGACGATGTTATAGCGGCGGTACAGCGACGGCTGCATATCGTGATGCAGAAAGACCACGCAAGAGGCCTGTGTGGCCTCACCCGCGGTATGACTGATATCGAAACACTCGATGCGCAGCGCGTCCAGCGCCGCCTCGTCGGTGTCAAGATCCAAGGCTTCGGCCAAAGACAACGTACGCGCGGCGCGGGCGCCCGATTCGGTAAGCGCCCGGGCCAAGGCCATTTCCGCGTTCTTCTGAGCCTGCTCCAGCCAGGAACGGCGTACGCCCTGCGGCCGCGTCAGCACACGGCAGCGTGTGCCCGCCTGCTCCGACAAAAGACCGATAAGATCGACATCGGGCAAGGCGTGAGAACACACCAGCACTGGCGGCAATACATTATCGGCATAATGCTGAGCGATAAAAGCTTCCTGCACCTGAGCGGCTTCTTCGCCATCCGCATGGCTGGGAAAAAACGGCTTGTCGCCCAAATGACGCCCGCCACGCACCATGGCCAGGTTGACACAGACCTTGCCCCCCGCCGACGCCACGGCAATCACATCCGTATCTTCGCCGCCGACGTTTTCCATGGTCTGCTGATGCAGCACCTTGGAGAGCGAGCCCATCTGGTCGCGCAGCACCGCAGCCTCTTCAAAGCGCAGCTCGCCCGAGGCCTGCTGCATGCGAGCCTCGATTTCATCCATGACCTCGCGCGCCTCGCCATTGAGAAAACGTGCGGCGCGCTGCACATCACGCCGGTAATCCTCAGCATCGATCGCCTGGACACAGGGCCCCGAACAGCGGCCGATCTGGTACAGCAGACAGGGCCGCGAACGATTGGCGAACACCGTGTCTTCGCAGGTCCGCAAGCGAAAAACCTTTTGCAGAATCTGTATCGTCTCGCGCACGGCCCAGCTATTGGGATAGGGGCCGAAATACTGGCCCCGCTTGCTGGTGGAGCCACGGTAATAGGCGATACGCGGCCACTCGTGAGCGGTAATCAGCAAATAGGGATATGACTTGTCGTCGCGGAACAGAATGTTGTAGCGGGGGCGCAGACTCTTGATCAGATTATTTTCAAGAATCAGCGCCTCGGCTTCCGAACGCGTGACCGTCACCTCCAGGCGCACCACCTTGGACACCATTTGGGCAATGCGCGGGCTCGCCAGCGTTTTCTGGAAGTATGAGGACACGCGCTTTTTCAGATCGCGAGCCTTGCCGACATACATCACCTCCCCGGCGGCATCCAGATGCCGGTAAACGCCGGGAAGATGCGGCAGATCAGCCAGAAATGATTTGAGATTGAATTCGTCGGGCATGTTGATAGCGCGAATCGGCTTGCAGGCTGTCCCAATCAGGTGCGGCATAAGCCGGCATCAAACGGCGGATGCGGTCCACGGCCGGCGGCGTGAAACTCAAACGCTCCAGCAAGTCGTCGGCCAGATCAGGGCGATTGCAGACCAGCACCATGTCGCAGCCTGCCGACAGCGCGGCCTGCGCGCGTGCCAGAATATCGCCGGCCACCGATGCCCCCTCCATCGTCAGATCATCCGAAAACACCACACCGTCGTAGCCCAACTGTCCACGCAAAATCTCGCTCACCCAGCGGCGCGAAAAACCGGCAGGCTGGCTGTCAACTTCGGGGTAGATCACATGCGCAGGCATCACCGATGGCAGAATCTGGTCACCCAGCCAGCCATAAGGCGCGGCATCATCCTTCAGGATGTCGGCCAGTGTGCGGGTATCGACCGGAATTTCATGATGCGAATCCGCCTCGACATAGCCGTGCCCAGGAAAATGCTTGCCGCAAGCCGCCATACCCGTCAAAGCCAGGCCTTGAACCAGGGCGCGCGCCAGCATGGCCACCACACGCGGATCGGCATGAAAAGCACGATTGCCGATCACCTTGCTCACCCCATAATCCAGATCCAGGACGGGCGTAAAACTCATGTCCACACCGCAGGCGCGTAACTCTGCCGCCAGCACATAGCCGGTCTGTGTGGCCAATTGCATGGCGGCCAGCGGATCGCGGTCCCAGACCTCGCCCAGGGTACGCATAGCCGGCAGCGCGGTGAAGCCGTCTTCGCGGAAACGCTGCACCCGCCCGCCCTCGTGATCGACCGCGATCAGCAAAGGTTCGCCCCGCGCCGCATGAATATCCTGTGTGAGCGCAGTCAATTGGGCGCGGTTTTCGAAATTGCGTGCGAACAGAATCACGCCACCCACCAGCGGATGACGCAAGCGCTGTTTTTCCTGCTCGGTGAGCTGCCCGCCTGCCACGTCAACCATGACAGGACCCGGAGGAAGTAAAGAAGGCTTTCTGGACTTCGACATAGATAGTTTTTCAAGAGATGGCGGGCGCAGCCAACAGGGGCCGCGCCTCGACGATGACATAAGCGGCCGCCATATCCGACTCGTCGGTAATGGATACATAGGCCGCCCCAAAGCGTTCGTCATACCAGGGGCGTAAAGCCTGATCGATCACCAACAACGGCCGCCCCCCGGGCGCATTCAACGTTTGCACCCGCGTCCAGGTCATGGGCATGCGCATCCCCAGACCGATGGCTTTGGAAAAGGCTTCTTTGGCTGCAAAGCGGGTAGCCAGAAAACGTATGCCGCGCACCGTGTCGCGAGCGCTGCGAGCAAGGAATTTTTCCATTTCCTGCTCCCCCAGAACTTTCCGGGCGAATCGCTCGCCATGACGCTCCAGCGCATGCGCGATACGCTCGATACGAATCAAGTCCAAACCAATACCGGCAATGGCGCCCGCGGTGGGAACAGTAAGCATCACGACACCCTGATAAGGCTGACGCCCGAAAGCGCCCCAATAGCGAAATCATACGCGAGCGCCCGCCAGAGAAAAGGCCGCCTCGATAGGCGGCCTTTTCTCTGGCGGCAACCGCTCAGCGCGCGCGCGCCTGGATCATCAAGGCCTTCATATCGCGGATTGCTTTTTCCCAGCCGTCAAAGACGGCCTGGGCCACGATGGCGTGACCGATATTGAGTTCGGAAATACCATCGATGGCGGCCACCGCTTGCACATTGCCATAATGCAGACCGTGACCCGCGTTCACACGCAGCCCATGAAGCAGCCCCACATCGACGGCCGCACGGATACGCTCGAGCTCGCGCTCGGCAAGCTCACCCTCCGCCTCGGCGTAAGCGCCTGTGTGCAACTCAATGACCGGCGCCTGGGCTCGGGCAGCCGCCTCGATCTGGGCCGCATCCGGGTCGATGAACAGCGATACGCGGATGCCTGCCTCGGTCAGCAGCGCCACGGCATCGGCTACCGCATCGAACTGCCCCAACACATCCAGCCCGCCTTCGGTCGTCAGTTCGGCGCGCTTTTCCGGCACCAGGCAGACATCGCTGGGCTTGACCGCGCAGGCGATCTCCAGCATTTCCGGCGTCAGCGCACACTCGAGATTCATGCGCGTGCGCAAACGCGGGCGGATGGCGTAAACATCCGCATCCTGGATATGACGACGGTCTTCGCGCAAATGCAGGGTGATCAGATCCGCGCCGGCGTCTTCGGCGCGCACCGCCGCCGCTAAAGGATCCGGGTAGGCCGTGTGGCGCTGCTGACGCAGCGTAGCCACATGATCAATATTGATGCCGAGTTCAATCATTTTGCTTGGCTGGTATTAGGTTGAGCCTGGGTAAGCGCCGTATTCTCCACCCATCCGCCGCCGAGCGCTTTATAAAGCTCGACGCGGTTGATGAGCGAGGCCAAGCCAGTCTGCACCAGGGCGATCTGGGCATTGAAGAAGTCCACCTGGGACGTCTGCACCTGAAGATAGCTGTCCACGCCATTCACGTAGCGCAGATTAGACAATTCCAGCGTGCGCGCCGATGAGGCCTCCAGACCCCGCTGCGCTTCCAACTGGGCGCTATATGTCGCCTCGCCAGCCAGCGCATCCGACACTTCCCGGAAAGCCTGCTGAATGGTCTGCTCATATTGCGCCACGGCGATATTGTCGCGAGCCTTCGCCAGATTCAGACCCTCGACAATGCTGCCGCCCGAGAACAGCGGCATGCTCAGTTGCGGCGAAAAACTCCAATAGCCCTGTCCGCCCTTGAAGAGGTTGCCCAGAGAGGGGCTGGCGGCCCCCAATAAACCAGTCAGCGAGATTGTCGGAAAAAAAGCCGCCCGCGCCGCGCCGATATTGGCATTGGCCGAAAGCAGTTGATGCTCGGCGGCCAGGATATCGGGCCGGCGCTCTAGCAAATCGGAAGGCAGGCCGGCCGGCACCGTGGCCAGCATCTGGTCACGGCCAAAAGGCGCTGGCGCCGGCAAATCTGCCGGCAGCGTCGCCACGCCTAGCAGCACGGTCAGGGCGTTAGTGGCCTGGGCCTGGGAGCGGGCCAGTTGCGCCAGATCGGCCGAGGCCGAATCCAACAGCGACTTGGCCTGATTCAGATCCAACTCGGAAGCCACGCCCCCGTCAAAACGGGTTTTGACGAGGTTGTAAGACTCCTGACGAGATTGCAGCGTCTTGCGCACCAGATCGAGCTGCACCTCTGCTGCGCGCAGATTGAAGTACGCCTGCGCCACTGCGCCCACCAGCGTGATCTGCACCGCGCGCTGCGCCTGCTCGGTGGACAGATACTGCTGATATGCCGCCTCAGACAAGCTGCGCAGACGGCCGAACAGATCGATCTCGAACGTGGTCAGGCCTATGCCGGCCTGATATTGGCTGCTGATAGACGAGGAATCGGGTCCGCCCGCACGCATATTGCGCGGCAAATGCTGACGGGTGCCCTGCGCGCCCACACCGATCGATGGCCATTGTGCGCCGCGCTGGATGCCATATTGGGCTCGCGCTTCTTCGACGCGCAGCACCGCCACACGCAGATCTCGGCTGTTGTTCAACGCCAGCCCGATCAAGGCCTGAAGGCGCGGATCGAGAAACACATTGCGCCAGCCGATGTCGGCGGCGGCAACGCCGGACTGCGGTGCGACCGCAGCCGCAGGCTGCGAACCCAACTCCGAAGGCCGGCTGTAAGCGCCGTAATGGATTTTGGGCTGGTCCGGCCAATTGGCCGACACCGGCGCCTGCGGACGATGATAATCCGGGGCAAGCGAGCAGCCGGCCAGGCCGGCCGCCAGCAGCGCCATCAGGGCGCCGCGTTTAAGCATCAGGGCCGTCATTCCTTATTCTCCTGACTGCCTTGGTTTTGAGTCGTGCCAGTCTGGCCGGCTTGTTTTTCCTCTTCGGCCTTCTTGGCAGCCTGCTCGGCCTGGAAAGCGCGAAGTTCGGCGCCCAGCAGGCGCGGACGGGTCTTGACCAGGGTCATGACCACCACGAAGAAGCTAGGCACAAAGATCACGGCAAACGGCGTCGCGGCAAGCATCCCGCCCAACACCCCCAAACCGACAGCTCGCTGGCTGGCGGCGCTGGCGCCGGTGGCCAACGCAAGCGGCAGCACACCCAGAATGAAAGCCATCGACGTCATCAGAATGGGTCGGAATCGCAGACGTGCCGCCTCCACTGCCGACTCGTACAGACCATTGCCGCGGGCATAGTGGTCCTTGGCAAACTCGATGATCAGAATGGCGTTCTTGGCCGCCAGCCCGATCACGGTCACCATCCCCACCTGGAAATACACGTCGTTGGACATGCCCATCAGCGAGACCAGACCCACGGCGCCCAGCATGCCCAGTGGCACCACCAGCATCACCGAGGCCGGAATGGCCCAGCTTTCGTACAGAGCCGCCAACACCATGAATACGACCAGCAACGCCAGCGCCATCAGGATCACGGCCTGGTTGCCGGCCAGACGCTCCTGATACGACAGACCATTCCACTCGTAACCAAAGCCCGGCGGAAGCTTGGCGACCAGGTTTTCCATCTCGGTCATGGCTTCGCCAGTCGAGTAGCCCGCGGCGGCACTGCCGCCGATACGAACCGACTCATAGCTGTTGTAGCGCACCACCTGGGTCGGCCCTTGCGACCACTTGGCGGTCACGAAGGACGACAGAGGCACCATGCCGCCATCCTTGTTGCGGGCGTTCAGGTTGAGCACGTCCTCCATATGCATGCGGTAGGGCGCATCGGCCTGCACCCAAATGTTCTGCATCCGGCCCAGATTGGGAAACTTGCTCAGGTAAGCCGAACCCACGGCGGTGGAGATGAGCGAAGCCGCTTCGGAAAAATCCACCCCCAGCGCGGCCGCTTTGTCGCGGTCTATGGTCAAGGCGAGTTGCGCGCCCGGTCCCAGGCCGGTAATACGCACCTGCGACAACACCGGACTCTGCATCGCCATACCCATCAACTGACCCGTCGCGGCGGCAAGCGCCTCCGAACCCGCCGCTGAACGGTCTTGCAGCCGGAAGTCAAAACCGGATGCATTACCCAAGGAAGAAATGGCCGGCGGCACCACGGTGAACACCATGGCGTCCTTGATACCCATGAACAGCCGCTGGAAAGCGGCGCCCGCAATGGCCTGAGCCGAATCCTGCGGCGCCTTGCGGTCCGCAAAGTCTTTCAGGGTGGTAAACACCAGCGCCGTATTCAAGCCGTTGCCGTTAAAGGAAAAACCCTGAACAGCTACGATATTCTGCGTGGTGGGCAGTTTGCTGAAATAGTCTTCGACCTCTTCAATCACCTCGATCGTACGATTGGCCGAAGCGCCGGAGGGCAGCTCGATGTTGCTGATCACATAGCCTTGATCTTCCTCGGGCAGGAAGGACGAGGGCAGGCGGATGTACAACCAGCCCAGCAGCACGACCAGCAGCGCGAACACCAACATCATGCGGCCGCCCTTGTGCAGAACGCGCGAAATCCAGTTCTGGTAGTGATGCGTGGTGGCTTCAAAGTTGCGGTTGAACCAGCCGAAGAAACCCTTCTTCTCGTTGGGATGCCCTTTCGGGATAGGCTTGAGCAGCGTGGCGCACAAAGCAGGCGTGAAGCTCAAGGCCAGGAAGGCCGAAAAGAAGATCGACACGGACATCGCCACAGCGAACTGACGATAGATCACGCCCACCGAGCCGCTCATGAAGGCCAGCGGCAGAAACACAGTCACCAGCACCAGCGTGATGCCGACAATGGCGCCCGTGATCTGCGGCATGGCCTTGGCCGTGGCCTCCTTGGGCGGCAGGCCTTCGGTCGCCATGATGCGCTCGACGTTCTCGACCACCACGATAGCGTCATCAACCAGAATGCCGATGGCCAGCACCATCGCGAACATGGTCAAAACGTTGATGGACAGCCCCAGCACCAGCATCACCGCGAACGCCCCCATCATGGCCACCGGCACCACCAGCGCCGGAATCAGGGTGTAGCGCACGTTCTGCAAGAACAGGAACATCACCAGGAACACCAGCACCATGGCCTCGACCAGGGTGTGGATCACCTTTTCGATCGACACCTTCACATAGGGCGCCGTGTCGTAAGGAATCTCGTACTTGATGTTGTCCGGGAAATACCGGGCCAGTTGGGCCATTTCCTTGCGAATGCCCTCGGCCGTCTGCAAGGCATTCGCGTCAGGCGACAGCACGATGGCGAAGGCCGCCGTCGGCTTGCCGTTCAGACGCGCACCGAACTGGTAGTTGTCCGAACCCACCTCGATACGAGCGACATCGCGCAGCAACACCCTGGAGCCGTCGGTATTGGCCCGCAGCACGATGCCGCCAAACCCCTCGACCGTGCTCAACTGACCGTTGGCCGTCACGGTGGCCGTCACACGGACCGCAGCCGGATTAGGCGGCGCGCCGATGGTGCCGCCCGACACCAGGACGTTCTGGCTCGCAATGGCCTGGTTGACGTCCTGCATGCTCAGGTTATAGCCCACCAGCTTCTGCGGATCGACCCAGATACGCATAGCGCGCGGCGCCGCAAAGAGCTGGAACTGACCGACACCCGGCACCCGGGAGATCGGGTTCTTGATATTGCGGGTGATGTAATCCGCCAACGCCGCCTGATCCAGCGAACCGTCAGTCGAGGACAGCGTCACGAACAACAGAAAGCCCGCGCTGGTCTGCTCGTACTTGAGGCCTTGCTGCGTCACCGCAGCGGGCAACTGCGCCGTCACGTTGGAGATACGGTTTTGCACGTCCACCTGCGCCAGATCGGGATCGGTACCCGGACGGAAGGTGGCCGTAATCTGCGCTTGGCCATTGGAATCGCTGACGGACTCGTAATACAGCAGACCTTTGGCGCCGTTGAGTTCGTCTTCGATGATGCTGGTTACCGTCTCGGCCACTTCCTTGGCCGAAGCGCCAGGATAGGTGGCGGTGATGGAAATGGCGGGCGGTGCCACGTCCGGATACTGCGAAACAGGCATATTGGGGATAGCCAATATGCCCGCCAGCAGTATGAACAGCGCAACCACCCAGGCGAAAATGGGTCGATCAATAAAAAATTGCGGCATGTGGGCTGACTCTGAAAGCGATGCTCACGAACGAGGAACGCGGCTTACGCCGCGTGCCGCTCAAGACTTTGGCTCTTGCTTGGCAGGCTGCGCCTGCCCCGGCTTGGCTTTGGGGTCCCAGGGGGAGGTTTGCACGGGCGCGCCCGGGCGGATCTTCTGGAAACCCTCGACAACGACCATATCTCCCGCCGACAGGCCGCTGGTGACGACCCATTGATTGTTGATCGCGGCGGGACTCGTCGTGATGGGCACCTGCTGAACCTTGCCATCTTTGACCACCATCAGGCTTTGCATGCCGTCAGCAGTGCGTTGCAAGGCTTGCTGCGGCACCATCAGGGCCTTGTCGTCCACCCCCTCATCCAGACGCACACGCACATACATGCCGGGCAGCAGGATTTCATCAGGGTTGGGAACCTCGGCACGCAGCACGACGTTGCCGGTCGACGGGTCTACCGTAATGCCGGTGAAGAGCAACTTGCCCGGATGGTTGTAGATTGCACCATTCTCCAGCACGATGGACACGCGTGCGGTGTCGGGGCCGAGCTTCTGCAACTGGCCCGATGCAAAGGCCTCGCGCAGACGCGCCAGGTCGGTCGTGGACTGCGTAAAGTCGATATAAACGGGGTCGAGCTGCTGCACCAGAGCCATTTGCGTAGCCGAGGCGGCATCAACGAGCGCGCCCTCGGTCACTAGCGGTCGGCCTATGCGCCCCGTAATCGGCGAAGTGACATTGGTGTAGCCCAGGTTGATGCTTGCCGCAGTCTGAGCGGCCTTGGCTGCAGCCACGGCGGCATCGGCCTGACGATAAGCCGCCACCGCGTTGTCATACTCCTGCTTGCTGACGGCATTTGCCTTCACCAGCGGCGCATAGCGGTCTGCCAGCAGCTTTGCGCTGTACAGGTCAGCCTGCGCCTGCTTCAATTGCGCGGTCGCCTGATCGTAACTCGCCTTGTAAGGCGCCGGATCGATCTTGAACAGAACCTGGTTTTCTTTGACCTCACCGCCCTGTTGAAACTGGACTTTCTGCACGATACCCGTGACACGGGCACGGATCTGCGCATCACGGACAGCATCTACGCGGCCGGGCAGATCGGAGATGATCGAGGTTTTTTGGGGCTGTACAGTCAGGACAGCGACCTGAGGCATGCCCGGATTCATCTGAGGCTGTTCGCCGCACCCGGACAATATAAAAGCAATCGCCACGGCCAAGCCAAAACCCGAGACACGCTGAGGTGAAAAACGCATGAATCCCTCACGGAGTGAAAGCACGTCGCCCCCACTGCCGCCGTGTAGCGGATATTGTCATAGGGTGAGGGGGGACGCGAACTCGCGTACTTTAGCGCATTTTTGCGGGGAAACCCTGAAGTTTGTGCCAAAAACCACTAGCAA
Organism: Bordetella avium; assembly: GCF_034424645.1. Taxonomy (NCBI): domain Bacteria; kingdom Pseudomonadati; phylum Pseudomonadota; class Betaproteobacteria; order Burkholderiales; family Alcaligenaceae; genus Bordetella; species Bordetella avium. Next base: position 1,089,429 of record NZ_CP139969.1, on the reverse strand, counting down.
ATGCCTGATTGTTGACAAAAAACGTTGAATGCAACGACCGCTCTCAGGAGGGCTGGACGTTCAGATGGCCTAAAAACACATACCCCATACCGTGTACCGTATGCAAGGGCAGTTCGGCACCGACCTCGCTGACTTTTTTGCGCAAACGACTGATGGCAACATTGAGCGTGCGCAGACTGGAGCCTGGCAAGGCTTTCATCAACGCATCACGTGAGAGCTCCCTTCCGGGATGTTCGACGATAGCCAGAAAACACACTCGTTCAAGCGCGGTAAGGCTGATGCGCACCCCTCGCGGCGTACTCAGCACCCAGCCACGGTAGAGCAGATTCCAGGTCTCATCCGAGTTGGCTGATGCATGAGGCGCCGCGCCGTCGTCGGTGGCGACGACGTCAGCGGGCAAGTCTGAAGCGTAAGAGTGTTGGGTCATGGCAGCATGGACAGGAGAGACGGCAAACGTGCGCAGGCTTGTTGGCCACTCCTGTTGCCGCGGCTTGCGGAAGGATCAGGATCTGCCCCCTCTGGCCCAAATACAGACCGCGAGAGATCGAGCGCATGCCTACGCGCCAGCTTGCTCAATTGCACGACAGATTACGGCGGCTTGCGTTAGCCTCCAGCTTGCTTGCACATAAATCAGACCTACCTTACCTATCTTTAGCGACTTCTCGCGCCATGACTACCCACGGTTCGGTCCTGTGCGCCAGCATACAGAGGGAAAACGAGGAGCCCAACCCATCAGACGCCCCAACACCGGGCGCACGGCAGGGAAAGCCCATTTATTGACGAAAGGCGGGTCTTTAATCTTGCGCAAAGACATCAGGATCTACGGTAGCCCCTGCCGGGGCAGGCCCCATGGTGGATCGGGTCGCACGAGTATTGCTGCCACGGCGCGCCCAAAACCGCGGCGCCTAAAGCCGGAGCAGGACATCGTAACCATGATGCAGCCCGCCTCAGCAGCCCGACCCAGGCCGCCAAGCCGCCAGCGCCCCGCAAGCCCGCAACCGAGAACCCAGGCCCTGCCCAGTATCACTGGACCGCATTCATGGCTACTTGGGCATGGCAGGCCTGCCTACCCCGGCGCGGAAGGGATATTGGCTGAAGATCTGGCCCATCACCTTTTGAATCAGCTCAACGCTGGGCGTGCCCTGCGGATTATTGACTTCTCCAACGGCTACGCCTTCCCACACTAGCTGGCGCAGACGCGGATCGATCAAATCGACATTGAGCGTGCCCTCCGTATATTGATAGACATCATCGCCCCATCCATAGCCCTGCCAAGGACCATAAAAACCCGTACGGTAGCCATAATAGGGCCAGACGGCGGGAGGCGCTGCGGGCGTAACCAGCAGTTTGTTCTGCAATTTGGCGCCAAAATTCACGAGCAAATCCGGCTTTTGAGCGTCATAGACATAGCCCCGGTCCTCCATCTGCAGGCGGGCGGCATTTTTCAAGCGCTCTGTCAGCAGATTGGTATACCCGGCGGTGTCCGTGCCCAGCGGGCTCATGAAAGCAAAGCTACGATACTGAGCAAAATTCACCTGGTGGTCGTAGTCGCTACGCACCATAGGCCCGCTTGCGCAGGCGCTCAGTAAAGCCGCCAATCCCAGCACACTCAACATCCGTGGCAACGCCAGCATCGCTCTCTCCGATTGAAAGTGTAGGTAGTTGATCTTGCACTGAATACAAACAACTTGCAATAAACTCCCCCCTCCCCCTTTTTTGGCCTGAACGCATGACCTCCTCTCCCGATCTGGAACTCGATGGCTCCATCTGGCTGCGCAGCGGCGGACAGACCTGGGGCGGCGCGCAACGCATCGCCCTGTTAAGCCAGATCGGCATAACCGGCTCCATCACTGCGGCCGCGAAAGCGGTGGGCATGAGCTATAAAGGAGCGTGGGACGCTATCGACACCATGAACAATCTCGCCGGGCTGCCCTTGATGGAGCGCGCGGCGGGAGGCAAAGGCGGCGGCGGCACTCGCCTCACGCCCCAGGCCGAACGCCTAATTTCGGCTTTCAATCAGTTGCAGCAGGCGCACGGCCGCTTCCTGCAACACCTCGCCAGCCAAGGCCTGACGGGTGACCTCGACATCATGAGACGCCTTATGTTCAAAACCAGTGCGCGCAACCGCCTGTTAGGCATAGTCACGGACATCCTTCCGGGTGCTGTCAACGATGAGATAAGGCTGAACCTGGCGGGGGGACAAGCCTTGCGCGTCACCATTACGCGAGAAAGCACACGGGAGCTGGAACTCGCGCCCGGGCGCGAGGTGATCGCGCTTATCAAAGCGTCGGCCGTCCTCATCGGCCTGCCGGGTTCCGGCCTACGCCTGTCGGCAGACAATCAATTGCCGGGCCATATCGCTCAGATACGTCCCGGTGCAGTCAACGATGAGATCGTGATCGACCTGCAAGGCGGCGGCACACTGGTCTGCGTCATCACCCGCGACAGCCAGCGTGAGCTTGGCCTGACCGAAGGCAGCGAAGTGCAGGCGCTATTTAGCGCCGCCAGCGTCATTCTGGGCGTGACCGACTAAGCACGCCTCGCTGCCTGACGCCGTACACCTCTCGCTTTTGGCGACCCGACCGTCACGCAGATAAAACACCGCATCGCCCAGGGCATCGATATCTGCGGGATCGTGCGTGATGAGCATCATCGGCACCGGCAGCCCGTCAAGCAACTGCCGCAGCTCGGCGCGCATCTTGTCGCGCAACTGAGAATCCAGCGCCGAAAAGGGCTCGTCCAACAAGAGCAGCGCGGGTTCCGAAGCCAGCGCCCGCGCCAATGCCGTGCGCTGCTTCTGCCCGCCCGAGATCTGGGCGGGGTAGCTATTGATAATAGGGCCCAATTCGAAGGCATCAATCCAGCGCCGCGCCTGCGGCGAAACACCCCGGCGGCGTGGATTGAACCAACCCTGACTCAGCGCAAAGGCCACGTTCTGCCCCACGGTCAGATGAGGAAACAGCGCATAGTCCTGGAACAGATAGGCAACACGCCGGGCCTGGGGCGGGAGAAACAGCGTCTGCTCGCTGTCATAGAACACCCGCCCATCGACCGCGATATGGCCAGCATCGGGTCGAAGAAGCCCCGCCACTGCCCGCAAAGTCATGCTTTTACCGGCCCCTGACGGGCCAAATAGCACAACACGGCGCGACGCCGTGCGCAAGCGTACATCCATCTCGAAACGCCGGTCTTGCGCCACCAAGGTCTTACGCAATGCGATATCTATCATGTCGCCACTCCTCGGCGCCTGGGCATGAGCCAACTGGCCAGCAACAAAGCCGCCACGCAGGTCACGGAGGTGATCAGCACCAGCAGGTTCGCCGTGCCATCGTCACCTGCCTGCACCGCCTCGTAGATGGCGATGGACAGGGTCTGGGTGCGGCCCGGCAGATTGCCCGCCACCATCAAGGTGGCGCCGAATTCTCCCAAGGCGCGGGCAAAGGCCAGCAAAACACCCGCCATGATGCCCCGCAGGGCCAAAGGCAGTGTGACGCGGAAAAACACGGACGACTCACGCAGACCCAATACGCGGGCCGCGGCTTCGAGCTGTGGGTCCACCTGCTCGAATGCGGTGCGCGCCCCTTTGAGCACCAGCGGAAAGGCCACTACGGCGGCCGCGATGACAGCGCCCTGCCAGGTAAACACCAGCTCGATGCCCCATTTGGCCAGCACCTCTCCCAACAAGCCCCGCCTACCCAGCAGCACCAAAAGGTAGTAACCCAGCACGGTGGGCGGCAGCACCATCGGCAGCGTCAGGATGGAGTCCACCAGTTCTCGGGCTGGCGAGCGCCAGCGCGAGAGCCAGAAACCCACTGCCGTGCCGCTGATGGCGCTAATGACGGTGGCCCAGCCCGCCACCTTCAGCGACAGCAGCAGCGGGACCCATACCGGGTCAGTCATGCGAATGTCCTCAAGGCTTTTTGAAGCCGTAACGCGCCAGGATCTGCTGACCCTCTTCGGAACGGGCGAAGTCGATAAAGGCCTGCGCGGCCTCCTTGTTGGCGTCGCGAGTCGTCCGCGCAATGGGATAGGTGATAGCTTGCGGCGTAGGCACCGTGGTCACAACCTTGACCTTGTCAGGCATGACGATCGCATCGGTGGCGAACACAAAACCCGCATCGACTTCACCGCGCGCCACATAATCAAGACTTTGACGCACGTTCTGCGCCGGAACGCCCTTGGCGGAAACGGTATTCCACAAGCCCTGCTGCTCGAGCGCAGACTGGGTGTAACGACCTACCGGCACAGACGCCGGATTGCCATAAGCCACACGCTTGACGCGATCGGACTTGAGATCCTCTGTGCTCTTGACGTCAGGCCCGCCCGTGGCCGGCACAATCAACACCAGCGCATTGGCGGCGAAATTCGCGCGCGTATCAGGAAGCACGGCCTTTTGCGCAACCGCCCGATCCATCGCCGCCTGGTCAGCCGAAGCGAACACATCTGCAGGCGCCCCCTGCTCGATCTGGCGCAACAGGACATCCGAAGCCGCGAAATTCAACACCACCTTGTTGCCAGGGTGCTTGGCTTCATAGGCCTGACCCAGCTCCTTGAAAGCGTTGGTCAGGCTGGCAGCGGCCGAAACGGTCAGGTCGGCGGCGTGTGCGGCGCCAGCGGAAAACATGGCGGTCAAAACCGAAAACACGATCTTGCTGCAAATCTTCATTGTCTATCCCTGTTGATGCGCACGATAGCGCCGTGGCATCGAAATATAGCCTTGTATATAACGATGGTCAAAAACAAGGGCCGTAGCAGCACGGCCCTTGCTCATCAACCCAGCAACAAGGCGTCGTCTGACAGCTTTTCGCCGCGGACGCGCTCAAACATGGCCAGCAAGTCCGGCACATCCATCCCTTGACGGGCATCGCCGGAAACATCGAGCACGACCTGCCCCTGATGCAGCATGACGGTACGGTCACCGACGTCCAGCGCCTGCCTCATGCTGTGCGTCACCATCATAGCGGTCAGCTTGTTCTCGGCCACGATGCGCGCAGTCAGTTGCAGCACGAAATCCGCCGTGCGCGGGTCCAGCGCGGCGGTATGTTCGTCGAGCAAGAGAATGCGCGAAGGTTGCAGCGCGGCCATCAGCAGGCTGACTGCTTGGCGCTGACCACCGGACAACAAACCGATACGATCACTCAGGCGGTTTTCCAGACCCAGCCCCAGAGTAGCCAGACGCTCGCGGAAACCCTCACGCATCGACGCCTTGACGGCGCGGCCAAAGCCACGGCCTGCGCCGCGCCGCTCTGCCAGCGCCATATTTTCTTCGATGGTGAGATCCTCACAGGTGCCCGCCATGGGGTCCTGAAACACGCGCGCCACCTGCCCGGCGCGCTCCCAGACCGGCTGGCGCGTGACATCCTTGCCATTGATCTGAATGCTGCCGGAGTCCACCGGCAGATCACCCGAGATGGCGTTCAGGAAGGTTGATTTCCCCGCCCCATTGGACCCGATCACGGTCACAAACTGACCCGTCGGAATATCCAGCGACAGCCCGCGCAGCGCCCGAGTCTCGATAGGCGTGCCCGCATTGAAGGTAATGAAAAGATCCTGTGCACGCAACATATCAGCACCCCTTTTTGCCGAGCAGACGGCGCTTGAGCATGGGGATTACCAAGGCAACCGTCACCAGCAGCGCGGTGACAAGATTCAGGTCCTGGGCCTGCAATCCGATGAAATCGCTGTTCAGCGCCAAGGCGATGAAGAAGCGGTACACGATGGCGCCGATGATGACGGCCAGCGTAGCGAGCACCATGCGGCGCGAAGGCAGAATACTTTCACCCACGATCACGGCCGCCAGGCCGATCACAATCGTGCCAATGCCCATCGAGATATCCGCACCGCCCTGGGTCTGGGCAAAGAGCGCGCCCGCCAGGCCGACCAGCGCATTGGACAACGCCATGCCGCCCAGCACCATCCAGCCGGTATTGACGCCTTGCGCCCGAGCCATGCGGCCGTTGGAACCGGTCGCACGCATAGCCAGCCCGCTTTGCGTCGAAAAATACCAATCCAGAGCAAACTTGACCACCAGCACCACGACCAGGAGTATCAACGGACGAGCGATATAGTCGCTCATCCAATCAGGCTGAAGAATCGTGAAAATAGTGGGCTCAGTGATCAGCGGCACATTGGGCCGCCCCATGATGCGCAGATTGATCGAGTACAACGCGATCATCATCAGGATGCTGGCCAGCAAATCCATGATGCGCAGCCGCACATTAAGCCAGCCGGTAATCAGACCCGCCACCGCGCCGGCCAGCGTCGCAGCCAGCGTCGACGTGAACGGATCAACCCCCATCGCAATAAAGGTCGCGGCAACGGCGCCGCCCAGAGGAAAGCTGCCATCAACCGTCAGATCGGGAAAGCGCAGCAGGCGAAACGATATGAAAACGCCCAGGGCGACCAGGCTGAAGATCAGGCCGATTTCCAGCGCGCCGAGCAATGAGAACAGAGACATGAGGAACCTAGGCCACCCCAGTCTCGTGAACCAGGGTAGCGCTTGAACGTGGATATCAGGGCCTTGCAGCCCGGTAAAAACTTATTTGATGACTTGTGCGGCCGACTTCAGCAGCGACTCGGGCAGCGTCACACCTTGCTTGGCTGCGGCATCCGGATTGACATAGAGTTCCAGCTTGTTACTGGTTTCGGAAGCGATGTCGCCCGGCTTTTCTCCCTTGAGAATGCGCACCGCAATCTTGCCGGTCTGCACACCCAGATCACGATAGTTAATGCCCAGGGCGGCGATCGCACCACGCTTGACGCTGTCGGTGTCCGAGGCAATCAGCGGAATCTTGGCGTCGTTGCCCACTTTGACCAAGGCCTCATAGGCCGACACGACATTATTGTCGGTATTGGTGTAGATCACATCGACCTTACCGATCAGGCTGCGTGCTGCCGAACCCACGTCCACCGTACGGGGCGCCGCAGCCTCGACCAGGGTCAAGCCATGCTTGGGCAGCAACTCCTGCAACTGCTTGACCACCACGACGGAATTGGCCTCGCCCGGGTTGTAGACCATGCCGACGCGCTTGGCATCAGGCACCACCTTTTTGATCAGATCGATTTGTTTATCCAGCGCCAAGAGGTCGGAGACGCCGGTCACGTTGGTGCCGGACGGGCCCATCGTGGGCACCAGTTGCGCGGCAACTGGATCGGTAACGGCCGAATAGACCACCGGCACGCTCTTGGTGGCGGCCACCACGGCCTGCGCCGATGGCGTGGCGATGGCGACGATGACATCCGGTTTGTCGCCCACAAACTTTCGAGCAATCTGCGCAGCGGTGCCCGTATTGCCCTGAGCGCTCTGATATTGCCACTTGAGATTCTTATCGGCGTCGTAGCCTGCCTGCTTGAGCGCTTCCCGGACCCCGTCGCGTACAGCGTCGAGCGCGGGGTGTTCAACAATGGCCGTCACGGCGACCGACTTCTGTTGCGCCATTGCTGAACCGGCCGCGAGGGCCAAGGCCAGCGCGCCCACGGTCAGAAAGTGTTTTTTTCCCATCAGCATAGGAATGCTCCTTCCAGCAGGTTGATCTGTTTGGTTGTCATGGGTCGGAGGCCTTGCGCCCATGCGTTCCGAACCAAGAAACCCCGTAGTCTAACGTGCAGCCCAAGGGTTGTGGCGGCCTAGGGGGCACGGGATATCCCTCAAAAGCTTCTGGGAGCCCGCGTCGCGCCTTATACTCGAGACGCCCGCAAACAAGGATGCGTCATGCAGCGTCGCTCCTTAGGCCGTTCCGGCCTACTCGTCCCCCGGTGGTTTTCGGCGGTAATGTTTTTGGCTGAACGGTTGACGAAGCCGGCACTTTCTCCCTGCTCGACGCCATGGTCGAGGCCGGCCTGTACTGCATCGACACCGCCGACGTTTATTCACGCTGGGCGCCGCCCAAGCAAGGTGGAGAGTCCGAGACGCTGATCGGAAAATGGCTCAAACGAACGGGAAAACGCGACCGCATCGTACTCGCCACCAAAGTCGGCATGGAAATGGGAGCGGCCTCGATCCGGCCTATATCCGCCGCGCCGTGGAAGACTCGTTACGGCGGCTGCAAACCGATCATATCGACCTGCACACCGAGACGCCCCGAATACCCCGCTGGCAGATACGCTGGAAGCCTTTGCCGACCTGATCAGAGAAGGGAAGAGTACCGCAGCACCCGCGACGCGGCCAAGAACGTGCGCAGCGCCAAGATTGTCGAACAATACCTGGAGGCTCGCGGCGAACGCATTTTGAACGCCCTGGACGAGGTCGCCAGCGCCCCCCACTCGACACCGACGCAGGTCGCGCTGGCCTGGCAGATAGCCCAACCCGGCATTACCTCCCCCATCGCCAGCGCCATCACCCTACTGCAGCACATCTGCAACTCAGCGCAGGGCAACGCCAGCTCCTCAGCGAGGCCAGCGCCTGAAGGCGCGGCCTACAGGAAAGTTATTTCACGACACCGCAGACGATGCGCGCCCCGCCGCCGCCCAAGGCGTGGGGATGGTCGCTGTAGTTATCCCCCCCGAGGTGAATCATCAAGGCGTGTCCGGGAAAATCGCTTGCCTTCAGACGGGGTGCCAGCACGGGAACTTCCGCCTTGCCGTCCGCTGTGACATAGAGGGCTGGCAAATCTCCCTTATGACCATGATCATCATAAGGGCCCTTGTGCGCATGCGTGTTTTGAGGGTCCCAGTGCCCGCCTGCCCCTCCGGCCGGGACCGGTTTGCCATCAACCATGCTGGGGTCGCAAGAAGGTTTTTCATGCAGATGGAAACCATGCACCCCCGGCGGCAGACCGGCAAGCTTGGGAATAAGCAAGGCGCCATATTTGTTTTGCTCAATCTGGATGGTGCCCACCTTCTGTTGCGGTCCGTCCGGTCCCGCGACATACATATCGACAGTCTGGGCCATCGCACCGCCGGCGAGCGCCAGCAAGGCTGCACACAAGCTTGATTGCACAAGCAATTTCATAAACCTATCCTCCCGAAAAAGAAGTAGCGCCAAGGTGTGGATCTGACCTAGCCTGAATCAGTGTAGGTGACTCAGGCCCGCAGAACCTCCACGCCCCCTTCGGTCCGGACCGATTCGCTTTTTGTCAGAAATGCAGCATGCCATTGACCGCATGGCCAACCAGCGAACGCGCCCAGCGCCGTGCCGGCAAACCATATTGCGACTCCACCTCCTCGGCGCGCGCCAACAGCTCGGCTGGCGTCACCGCCAAGAGAGGGCCGGAGAAGGCCAGCACGATTTGATTGCCCGCGTCGATCTCGGGCAACAGCACGATGCGATCATCAAAAGCCTTGGACAGATTATCGATATTGCGCCCAAAACTGTCGTGGCGACCGAATAGGTTGACTGCCAGGACGCCGACTTCGCCCAACACCCGTCGGCAATCACGATAAAAGGTCACGCTGTCACGCACCGGGCCTTCCGCCTTGGCGTCATAGAGATCCACCATCAGCACCGGGCTGCGCCCGGCATTGATCGGATCCGCCACCCAGACCGCAGCGTCCTCATGGTGCACCGACAGACGGGCTGGCGTGGGCAGTTTGAAAAACATCTGGCAGACCGCCGTGACCTGCGGATTCCACTCGACCACGTCGAGTGTGCTGCGCGTGTGCTTCAGGCAGAAACGGGTCAGCGATCCCGCCCCCAGCCCCAGCAGCCCGATGGACTGCTCGCGCGGCGGCTCCAGAAACAACAGCCAGGCCATCATCTGAGCGGTGTATTCCAGAACCAGCTCGGCAGGGTTTTTAATGCGCATGGCGCCCTGGACCCATTCGCTGCCGAAATGGAGATAGCGCACGCCATCGGCCTCTGACAGAGAGGGCTGATCGAGAACAGAAGGTTGATTACGTCGGGACATCCGGGCATTGTAGCGATAGCCAACTGGAGACAAAAAGATGCGCGATAACTTTTCGAACACCCAGCTCACTCGCAAGATCGTGCTGCGCAGCGCCGACGGCGTCGTGGCATCGCAACATCGTAAAGCCGCCGAGGCAGGCGCCGCCATCCTTGCCGCAGGCGGCGATGCCGTCGATGCGGCCGTGGCCACTTCGTTCGCTGCGGGCGTGGCGGAACCCTGGATGAGCGGCCCGATGGGGGGCGGTGCGATGGTGATCTACCGCGCCGACACGCAGAAAGCCCATGTCGTGCACTTTGGCATGCGCTCACCGGCCGCGCTGGACCCCACCGACTATCCTCTGGCGAGCGACGGCCGCGTCTCGGCCGATTTGTTTCCTTGGCCCGCCGTCATCGATGACCGCAATTGCCGCGGCGCCACCGCCGTGGCCGTACCAGGCACGGTGGCCGGCATGGCGGCCGCCCACAAAGCTTACGGCAGACTGCCCTGGCGCGACACACTGCAAGACGCCATCGCGTTGGCCGAAGAGGGTCCGCTCATCGATTGGTACACCACGCTCATGATCGCGGGGTCGGCGCGTTGGCTGGCTCGCGACCCTGACGCCGCCGCCCTGTTTCTCGATGACGGATGCTGGCCCAAGGCCAGCGGCTGGACGGCCACGGCAGGGGCGCGGCTGAACTTCCAGCAAGCGGCGCAAACCCTGCGGCAACTGGCGGAAGAAGGCGCACAGGCGCTCTATGGCGGCGATATCGGCCGCGCGCTGGCACGGGACATACAGGCAAAGGGCGGTCGGCTGTCGCTGGCCGACCTGCAAACCTACGAAGCGCAATGGCTGGAGCCTCTGGCCATCCCCTATCGTGGCGGCACGGTATACGCCACACCGCAAATGACGGCGGGCCCCAACCTCGCGCGCTGCCTGCACCGCCTTGAAAACGTGCTACGCCCGGAAGGCCGCCCCGGCAGCGCCGCCTTCGAGGCCTATGCCCAGGTACTGCTGGACGAGTACCAATGGCGCTTACAGCATATGGGCGACAACGAAGATCCCCGCGCGCCGGCCTGCACCACGCATTTCAGTGTCGTAGACCGTCAAGGCAATATGTGCTCGGTCACGCAGACCCTGCTCTCGGCCTTTGGTTCGCACATTGTCTCGCCCTCGACAGGAATGCTGCTCAACAACGGCATCATGTGGTTCGACCCCGAGCCCGGAAAGCCCAATTCGCTGGCCCCAGACAAACGCTGCCTGATGAATATCTGCCCGGTCATAGGCAGCACGGACGGACGTCGATTCGCCATCGGCGCATCAGGCGGACGCAAAATTCTGCCCGCCGTGCTGCAACTCACGTCATTCCTGATGGACTACGGCATGTCGCTCGAAGAAGCCTTCCACCATCCGCGGATCGACGCCAGCACCGGCTCGCTGATTATCGACCCGGCCTTGGGCGAACTGAGCGTTGCCGCGCTGGCGGGCCGCTTTCCGCACGAGCTGGCCCGGCGTGGCGTCTACCCCTTTGCCTATGCCTGCCCGGCCGGCGTTCAACACGACGCGGGCGGCAACCAGGGATGCACCGAAATCATGTCTCCCTGGGGCGATACGGCGCTGGCGGAACACCAGCGCCGCTGAACGACGAGAGTTCAGAGACGCTCGAACACGGCGGCGATACCTTGGCCGCCGCCGATGCACATCGTCACCAGCGCATAGCGGCCCTGCACCCGCTGCAACTCATACAGCGCCTTGACAGTAATGATGGCGCCAGTTGCACCGATGGGGTGGCCCAGACTGATACCGCTGCCATTGGGATTGACCTTGGCCGGGTCGAGCTTGAGTTCGCGCGTCACGGCACAGGCCTGAGCGGCGAATGCTTCATTGGCCTCGATCACATCAAGCTGATCCACAGTCAGGCCTGCACGCTTTAGCACGGCCTGTGTCGCAGGAACCGGGCCAATGCCCATGATTTCCGGATCGACACCGGCATGGGCATAAGCCACCAGCCGGGCCAGCGGCTTGACGCCGCGCCGCTCGGCGACGCTGCGCTCCATCAGCACCAGTGCGGCGGCGCCATCGTTCAAGCCCGAAGCATTGCCCGCCGTCACCGTTCCACTTTCTTTCTGGAATACCGGCTTGAGACGGCCGAGGTCTGTAGCCGTGACGTCGTCGCGCACATGCTCATCCCGCTCAAAGACGACCTCACCCTTACGCGTCTTGATCGTGACCGGAACAATCTGGTCCTTGAAATAGCCTGCTGCGATGGCCGCGCTGGCACGGCGATGTGACTCGACCGCCAGCGCATCCTGGTCGGCGCGGCTGACACCGAAGCGGGCTGCCACATTCTCGGCAGTCACGCCCATATGCATGCGTCCGAACGGGTCGGTGAGCGCACCGGTCATCATATCGATCATCACGCTATCTCCCATGCGCGCGCCCCAGCGCTGGGAAGGAGCGATATAAGGCGCACGGCTCATACTCTCGGCACCTGCCGCCACGGCAATTTCGGCGTCGCCCAGCATAATGCCTTGCGCTGCCGACACGACGGCCTGCAGACCGGAACCACACAGCCGGTTAACATTGAAAGCCGGCGTTTCCTTGCCTATGCCCGCGTTGATCGCAGCCACGCGCGACAGATACATATCACGCGCTTCGGTGTTGATCACATGACCAACGGCGACATGCCCGACCTCATCTCCCCGGACACCGGCGCGGTTGAGCGCTTCCCGGATTACGGTCGTGCCGAGATCACAGGGCGTCACGTCTTTCAACGCGCCCCCGAAATCTCCGATTGCGGTACGCACGCCTGCGGCAATGATGACCTCTTTCATAATGTTCGTCCTTGAAGATGGATGTTGTAAGACGGCAGTCTGCTGAACACGCTAACTATAGTGCCGTCAGACCGTCATCGCTCACTTGGAATACATCATAGAAAGGCCACTATGTGAGCAGCGGTCGACGTTTATAGCACCATCAGCATTTCGTGCCAGGCCATGCCGCCATGATCCGACTCAGACGGCTTAACATATTGATAGCCAAACCTGCGGTACAGCTCAATATGATGCGCCTTGCACATCAGATGAATCGTCGCCTTGCCCTGATCTCGCATCCTCTGGACAAAAGTCGCCATCAAGCGTGTTGAATAGCCCCGGCCCTGCTCTGCCGGATCAAGCACGACGGACATGATCACAACGTTGACCGCCTCCGGGTCATGGCCGAGCAACTGCTTGAACGCTTCATCCGACATGACCACGTCGTGGGCGCAACCGGAATTGATAAAACCCATGATCCGGCCTGCCCTTTCCATGATCAAGAAGCCTTGCGGACACTGATCGATGCGCAAGGCGATTTTCTCGCGTGTCGCCGCCTCATCACCTTCGTAGGCGGCTATCTCGATCTCATAGCAACGATCGGCGTCTTCAGGCCTGGCCTGGCGAAAGGAAATGTCGAAAGTCATGGCGCAGCGGCTCGATAAGAAAAACCTAAATCGCCGATGGTAGCCAAGTATTCTTGGGCCGGCATTCGCACCCGCTTTCCGGCAGCCCCGTCCTCCCAGGGCCAGGGACATCCCTGGCATGCTAAGAACAGCGCGATCCGGGCAAAGCCGCCTCGCCCCTAGCCGGGAACGGCCAGACCTTGCAACAGCCCGAACTCAGTTGCGCCCCTCGGGCTCGGCGGCAGCCTCCAGAGCCTGCGCGGCGGCCTCGTTGTTGTCGGCCACAACCGGAGCGACCAGATCGACGACTTTTTTGCGTGACAACATGCCGATGAACTCATCATCCTCGCCCGTCACGGCCACAGGCTGGTCGCTATGCACCAGATGCTGCAACACCTCATCGAGGCCTGCCGTCGCAGGCACGGAGGCCAGGTCCTCGACATAACGGGATACGTCTCGCGCGCCCTCGCTCTGGGCCTGCAAGGCCGCCGCTTCAGTCAGGACACCGGCAAGCCGCTTACCATCCAGCACAGGCGCATACTCGTAACTAAGCGCCCGCATGCGATCCAAGGCATGGCCGGGACGCGAGCGCATGGTCAGGGTCAAACGCGCCGGATTGACCGCATGCGCGGCGTTCAAGACCTTGGTGCGATTCACGTCCTGAAGAAAGGCCTGAACATAATCATCAGCCGGGCTGAGCAGAATATCTTCCGGCGTGCCCTCCTGCACCAGCTCCCCATCCTTGAGAATCGCAATGCGGTTGCCCAGGCGCAAGGCCTCATCAAGATCGTGCGTGATGAATACTATCGTCTTGTTGAGTTTGGCCTGCAATTGCAGCAAATGATCTTGCATCTCACGGCGGATCAGGGGATCGAGCGCGGAAAAAGCCTCATCCATCAAGAGGATTTCGGCGTCAGTGGCCAGCGCTCGCGCCAAGCCGACGCGCTGCTGCATCCCCCCCGAAAGCTGATGGGGATGCTGGGACTCGAAACCACTCAGACCCACCTGCTCCAACCAATGGCGAGCACGCTGTTCGCGTTCGGCGCGCGACACCCCCTGCACGGCCAGTCCATAGGCCGCGTTATCCAGCACCGTGCGGTGCGGAAACAGGCCAAAGCGCTGAAACACCATACTCATTTTCTTCTGGCGGAATGTTTCCAGATCGCGCTTGTTAAGGCTGACCACATCCACCCCATCGACCAAGATCTGCCCGGCGCTCGGCTCGATCAGACGATTGAAATGGCGAATCAAGGTGGATTTCCCGGAACCCGACAGCCCCATGATGACGAAGATGCTGCCTTCTTCGATCGACAGGCTGATATTGCGCAGACCCAGGGTGTGCCCCGTTTCGGCCAGCAAAGCTTCTTTGCTGACGCCATCCTGCGCAGCCTGCAGGCATTGCTTTGGATGAGGACCAAAGATCTTGTAGATATTCTTGACTTCAATCTTGCTCATCGCTGGCCTCCTACCCGCACGCGCTGCCCATACGATTGCGTGATGCGGTCGAACAGCACTGCCAGCACCACAATGCCCAGCCCTGCCACCAGGCCACGGCCGACTTCCAGACGATTGATACCCAGCAACACCTCATAGCCCAGCCCACGCGCACCAATCATGGACGCGATGACCACCATCGAAAGCGCCATCATCGTGGTCTGGTTCACGCCAGCCATGATATTGGGCAAAGCCAGCGGCAGTTGCACGCCGAATAATTGTTGGCGCGAATTGGCGCCGAAGGCACGAGACGCCTCAAGCACCTCTCTGTCCACCAAGCGGATGCCCAGATCAGTGAGGCGGATCAAGGGCGGGACGGCATAGATCACCGTGGCGATCAGGGCGGGGATTTTGCCCAGGCCAAACAGCATGACAACCGGAATCAGATAAACAAAACTCGGCATGGTCTGCATCACGTCCAGCACCGGCAACATGATCGAGCGCAACCAGTTCACACGCGCCATCACGATCCCCACCGGGATACCGATCATCACCGAAAGCCCGGCGGCCATGATCATCAGCGCCAGCGTCTGCATCCCGGCATCCCACAGGCCAAGTAAACCCAGCACGCACAGCAGCGCCCCCATGGCCAGGCTAAAGCCGATACGCCGGCTCACCAGCCAGGCGATGACGATGGTGGCCAGCACGACAGACCACCAGGGCGACGTGCGCAGCAGTTGTTCAAGCCAGATCAGCACCTTGAGCACCGGACTGGCCAGGGCTTCAAGGGTATCGGCGTAATTCGTAACCAGATGATCGACGAAACCGTCGATTGCCCCGCGCACAGCTTTGGCGGGTATCCATTCAGGAAACATCAAACAGCTCCTTTTGGAGAAAGACTGCGGCCCCGCCGCGCCAGATCATGCGTGAGGCATGAGCACGGGGGGACCGCTGGAACATCAAAGTGCAGATTGCACTCGGGCAGCCACCTCGGTGGGCACCCACTTCTTCCAGACTTCAGCCTTGTTCTTGAGGAACCATTGAGCCACTTCGGAAGCGTCGTCGCCGGAGGACTCCATATGTGCAAGCGTTTCGTCCATCTGCTCACGCGGTAGCGATACTTTGGAGAAAAACTCGGTCAACTGCGGCGCCTTCTTGGCGAAATTGCTATTAAGCGCCGTAAACACCGGATTCTCGGGATAGGCGCTGGCCTCGGGTTTTTCGCACTTGGGCGAGGTCAGGCACTTATGCTTTTCCGCGTCATAAGGCGGCATTTCAAGCTTTACCAGGTCCATCGAGCCCACCAAGGGCGTCGGATACCAGTAGTAAAACACCACGTCCTGCTTGCGTTTGTACGCCGACGTCAACGCCGCCTTCTGTGCGGCGCCGGTACCGGGCGAATACAGCGTGAAGCTGTCGTCCAGTTTGAGCGCATGGAACAGGTTGTTGCTGGTGACCTCGCATCCCCAACCCGCCGGGCAGCCATAAAAGCGGCCTTTACCCGGCTCTTCGGGATCTTTGAACTTGTCTTTGAACTTAGGCAGATCGGCCGCCGACTTCAGCTCCGGATAACGTTCGGCCGTGTAACGGGGAATAAACCAGCCCTCCCCTCCCATGTAGAGATCGCCCACCCGCTTGACCTTGCCGGTTTTTTCGGCCTTTTCCCAGGGATCGGCCACGCTGTTAAGCCAGATCTCGGTATTGATGTCCAGATCGCCACGCTCCAGAGCCGCCAGAGCGGGCAAGGTTTCCGTAGGCAGCACTTCGGTTTGGCAGCCGTAACCTTTTTCGAGGATGAAACGCTCGACATCGACCAGAACCAGGTTGGATTCCCAGTTCATGCCGCCGAACTTGACGGGGCCTTTCACTTCACATTGGGGCGCGGCATGAACTGCGCCAGCGAACACAGAAAGAACGGCCGTTGCGGCCAGGGCTTTCAGGGGGGTAACACGCATGGCTTTTGCCTCCATAGGTTCAAGGACACAGCCGGAAACTGCCGACCATGCCGTGTAGCTAAGGGGGTTGTGCGGAAGACGGGCAAAACCGCCAATACAAACCGACACTCATAGAAGAAAGCGCAGCCCGTAGGGCAGGCTTTCCAGATGGCAACGTAAGCACTTCGGGCATCACCCGAAATTCATCACGAAGAAAATTGAACGAAACTCAATGAAGAAGCCAGCATGTTAGACGATCTTGCACTACAAACCAAGATTAGCCAGACACATTTCGTATCATTTGTCCTACTCATAACCTAGGGAAAATCCTGAGCCTCAGGCGCCAGAGCGGGAAATCCCCCTCCTATTGCGATGCAACAAAAGTTTTGCGCCAAAGTCGTATTTAGTTACTAAATTAATGTATTTTGATCAGGGTAAAGCACCGCCAAGCCCTATTCCAGCCCGACACAGGGCCTGCCTCTGGCGAACAGCCCATGAAAAGCCTGCCTTTCTCCCGCGCAGACCTATTGTCGTAAATCGGGCTCTGCTCAACGCTGCGCAGCGTCGGTCGAAGATCTGTCGCCGCCTGCGTGCCGCCCCCGACAAGCATGAACTCTCGGCGCAGGGAGCGATCTCGCTGCCGGGGCCTGCCTGGGCAGCGAAAGGCCATGCTTGTCCAGATCAAGGCCCACAAACACAACGGCATTCGGTCTCCCGAAAAGATAATCCCCACTCAGCGCAGCGCTTCGCGGGGATCGGGCACGCCTTCGCGAACACCGGTAAACGGCGTTCGTCGGGGACTATCGGCGTCAGGCCTTGGGCGATTCGAACATATATTCGCGCCGCCACGGATACTGGCGATCAGGCGGGTAATCCAACTCGTTGGGCGCGCCGCTTGCGGGCGTACTCACCAGCACCTGGTGCAAGGCGATCCAACCATATTGGAACGCCATCGCGCAACCTGCGAGATAGAGCCGATAGGCGCGCAAGGAACGGGCCCCCTGCTCGCCAGAGAGTATCTGGCGCGCCTCGTCCAGCCGCACCTCGAGTTCGTCACTCCACGCCCAGAGGGTGCGCGCATAATGCGGACGCAGATTCTCGACATCGCAAGCCTCTAGCCCCCCTGCCGTGACCGCTTCCAGGACGCTGCTGATATGCGTCAACTCGCCGCCAGGAAAGATATATTTCTCGATGAATTCGCCCATACCGCTGCCCAGCTCCGCGTTATAAACGCCCGCAGCAGTAATGCCGTGATTCATGATGAGGCCGCCCGGCTTGACCAGGCTGCGCAATTTGGTGAAATAGGCGGGCAGTTGCGCACGGCCCACGTGCTCGAACATGCCCACCGAAGCAATCTTGTCGTAGGGCTTGCTGACGTCGAGCTTGCGATAATCCAGCAACTCCATGCGCACCCGGCCAGATAGCCCTTTGGCTTCAATCAGACGGTTTACATGGGCATGCTGGTTACGTGAAAGCGTAATGCCGGTGGCATCCACGCCGTAATTCTCGGCAGCCCAGAGAAGCAGGCCGCCCCAGCCGGCGCCAACATCCAGAAAACGCTCGCCCTCATGCAGACGCAGCTTGCGGCAGATGAGGTCCAGCTTGGCCTCTTGCGCCTGGGCCAGCGTCATATCTGGTTCGCGATAGTAAGCGCAGGAGTAGACGCGGCGCGGGTCTAGCCACAGCGCATAAAAATCATCCGAAAGATCGTAATGAAATTCGATCTGTTTGGCGTCGCGCTCGACAGAGTGCCGCCATACCGACGTCACTTTGCGTATCAGGTCGGTCAGCCAACCACCACGCGCTGCCTCGACGGGAGAGCCCGGGAGCAGCGCAGCAGCGGCATCCATGACATCTCGCATACTGCCCTGAATTTCAACACGGCCCTCGACATAATCCTGGCCCAATACGCCAACCGCCCCTTCGGCCAAGTGAGCGAGCGCCCCCTTGTCGCGAGCGGTAAAGCGCACCTTGGCATCAGGCGGCCCCAAAACAGTTCCATCAGGCATTTGCAATTGCACGGACACCGGCAGAGCGGTGAGCTTGCGTTCGACTACAGAAAGCAAAGGATTTACCAATTCCCTCTCCACTGGACATGAACGACAGGACAACGTTATGGGAAAACACTTGCAATGTGTGCGTAAGGCAGCGCGTGCTACATTCACCGGCTCCGCCCCCCATTCTGCAACAAAAACCGGCAAATGCCGAATGCGCAGCCGCCGCGCTTTCCACGACATGTCCCTACCCCCGTCAACACCCTCGCCACGCTCCGACAACCTGGACGGGGGCATGCCCGGCTGGCTGATCCTGATGGGCGCCCTGACTGCAATCGGACCGTTCTCCATCGATATGTATCTGCCGGCGTTTCCCACGATCGCCCAGAGCATGGAGGTGCCGCGCGGCGATGTCGAGCGCACGCTGGCTGCCTATCTCATAGGCATGGCCATGGCGCAGATCGTGTATGGCCCGCTTGCAGATCGTTTCGGACGCAAACTGCCCATGATGGTAGGGCTCGCGCTTTACATCTTGGCTTCAGTAGCTTGTGCACTCGCGGGAAATATCGAAGCCCTGACAGGTTGGCGTGTGATCCAGGCTTTAGGCGGTGCGGCTGGCGTCGTGATTCCGCGCGCCGTGATCCGCGACCACTACGATACCCAGGACGCTGCGCGGGCCATGTCCTTGCTCATGCTGATCATGGGCCTTGCGCCTATTCTTGCGCCCTTGGCTGGCGGGCAATTACTGGCGTTCGTGGGCTGGCGCAGCCTGTTCTGGCTGATGGCCCTGGCGGGCGCGGCCATGCTGATCAGTGTCATCGGCATCATGAAAGAATCCCTGCCCGCCGAACGCGCAATACCACTGCGCTGGGGCACGATTCTGGGCAATTACGCCGCCCTGCTCTCGCACCGCTCATTTATTGCGCACAGCCTGGCAGGCGGGCTGGGCCAGGCCGGAATGTTCGCCTATATTGTGGGCTCGCCACAGATATTCATCGAATTGTATGGCGTGCCGCCGCAGTATTACGGCCTGCTGTTCGGCGCGAATGCGGCCGCTCTCATTATTGGCTCCCAGGTCAGCGCGCGCCTTTTGCGCCGGCTTGCTCCCCCCACCTTGCAACGCCGCGCGCAGAACGCCCTGGCACTGGCCAGCCTGGCTGCGGTCGCGTTCACCCTGGGCGGCCTCATGAGCTTGCCGCTTTTAATGGCCTGTCTGATCGGCTATATGTTCAGCCAGGGTTTCGTGAACCCTAACTCTGCCGCGCTGGCGCTTTCCGAACAGGGGCGACGCCTAGGCGCCGCGTCCGCCATGCTGGGCACGCTGCAATTGTCTTGTGGCGCGCTGGCGGGCCTGCTGATCAGTATCTGGCAGATGCAAAGCGCCTTGCCCCTGACCACGGTGCTCGCCGCCTGCGCCTGCCTCTCCTGGGTGGCCGGACGCGTGGCCCGGCACGGCACTTGACGAGCTATTTATTTTCATCATATAGTAGCTGACTCAGTATCCATCCCGTTTTGCGGCTACTATGCTTTGTAGTTGCGACATTACTTACTCTGCCAGGGCGTTAACCGGCCAGATGCTAAGCGGGTATAAGCACGGGCCAGTCGCATTGGCCAGCGCGGTTACATGCCAAGACGCATGCAAATGTGCAACCCTCAGTGCGGCGGCTCTCATCCAGGCAATGGGTGACTGGCAAATGCCGGTGCGAATATCCCTGCTGCCTCGGCCAAGCGACATCCCCGGCGAATAAACAAAGAGGTGCATCATGGCACGTGTTTGCCAAGTAACCGGCAAAGGCCCGATGGTGGGCAACAACGTTTCGCACGCCAACAACAAGACCAAGCGTCGCTTCCTGCCCAACCTGCAGTCGCGCCGTTTCTGGGTTGAGAGCGAAAACCGCTGGGTTCGTCTGCGCGTGACGGCCAAGGCCATCCGCACGATCGACAAGAACGGCATCGACGCCGTGCTGGCCGACCTGCGCGCTCGCGGCGAAGCAGTCTAAACGACTCGCCGACCCCCACGCCTTCATCCGTGCGCCCTATCGCGCCACGAACCGCAAATTCATACTAGGAGCCCGACATGGCCAAAGGTATCCGCGAAAAGATCAAGCTCGAGTCGACCGCCGGCACGGGCCATTTCTACACGACCACCAAGAACAAGCGCAACATGCCCGAGAAGATGCTGATCAAGAAATTTGATCCGGTCGCTCGCAAGCACGTCGACTACAAGGAAACCAAGCTGAAGTAATGCAGCTTGGCGCCAGTCCGCCGCCCTGAGCGCGGATTGCCCTGCAAACCCTCCCGCATCCAGGTGCCGGAGGGTTTTGTTTTTTGCAACCCTAGCCGCCCAAACCCCGGATTACGGCGGCATTTACCGGCAGATCATAGCCCTGCTGCCCAATGCAGGCCACTACACTCTGGGCCGCCCCTGTCTTTTCCGCGCCTGCCCTTATGCGCTTACTCTTGCTGCTCTGCCTCTTGCTGTCGACGCTCGCCCGTGCCGACAATGCTGCACCCATTCTTGTGGGAGAACTCCCTGACGATGGACCGGACGCCGGTTTTCAGGCCGGCTGGCGTCTGGCGCTCGATGACATCAACCGCGCTGGCGGCGTCATGGGACGGCCGCTTACGGTAAAACCTCTGGACCCGAACAGCGGACCCGGCGATGCGGTGGCGCTATTTGACGGCGCAGGCTCCGCACAGGCCCTCGCGCACGCCCGGCAAGCCGCCGCCTGGCGCCTGCCCTATCTCGCCGCCGCCGCCAGCAGCGACCGCCTGGTCTGGCAGGAGGGCAACCCCTACACCTTCCGCCTGCCACCCTCCACGCGCATGCGCGTCGCCGCACTGGCGCCGCGCGCGCTCGGCCTGCGCCAAAAACGCTGGGCCATCGTCTACCCGACAACCCTTCCAGGCGAAGAAGCCGCGGCCACCTTCGGCGCGATGATGACGGCATTCCAATCCAAGACCGAAGTCGTGAGCAGACTGCCCGTTGAACCATCGGGCATCAACCCTCAGCTGATGCAGACGCTTGCCGAAAGCCGCCCCCAAGCCCTGATGGTCGCTTTGCGGGGCCAGGATTTGGCGCAATTCCTTCATCTGCTGGCGAAAGCGCCCCTACCGGCTGTCGTCATACTGCACGGCGAAGACCTGCCCGCAGACTCCCCCCCTGGCTGGATAAGCGCTACCTACAGCCACAGGCTGCCGGAAAGCCAGGCAGCCTTTAGCGCCGCCTACCAGGCTGCACAAGGCCAGACGCCCACCAAACGGGCACTCCAAGGCTATATCGCCTTGCATAGCCTGGCCGAAGCGCTGCGGGCCGCGCAATCCACCGATGCCGAAAAGCTCATTGAAGCGCTGGAGGGCCTCAAACTCGACACCCCGGCTGGCCCTATTCAGTACCGCAAGATCGACCATCAAGCCACCCTCGGTCTGCACCTGGCGGTGACCGGCGACAACGGGGAGCCGGAACAACTGCAATTTATCGACGGTGTCAGGCTACAACTGCCCGATACCCTGGCGCGCCGCATGCGCGAGCCTGCCAGGCCGCCCGTGGAGGAACATACCGCCGCCGGACATGCACCACCCGTTGCGCCGAAAACGGTTTCCGATCTGACAGGAGCGGCGGCCGATCAGGCCCGCTTCGGCGTCTCACCCTCGATGACGGGCGGCGCCGCTTTGCCGATCTGGCCAGACTGAACATCGGAGCACTCGAGAAAACAGCGTGCCCGACAGGTCTTGCATACCTCAGGATCAAGTCGGCGATAAATACTGGCGATGGCCGTCGTCTTGTCGGGAAAAACATGATCCTCGCCCAAGCGTTGGAGAAAGCCCGTGCGCTGCCAGGTGGCAATGACCTCGGGGCGAGGACGATGAAAATACAAATCGCCCCCCATCGCACGACGACGCTTAAGTTCATCCTCCCAAACCTGGGCCCCGGCCTGATCAATAAAATTCATGCTCTTGGTCATGACCAGTAGATGGTGTTGACCGCTGGCACGCAGATCGGCCAAGCGGTCTTCAACATAAGCTGCCGCACCAAAGTACACCGATCCCTCCATACGCAACAGGCAGAGCTGGGGACACTCCGGCAAGGCGGAGGCGTTTCCTTCGCGCACGATGAAATGGCGTGCGGGATCGTTGGCATCAATACCCATCACGCGCATCGCCGGGCGCGACGTGCGATAAAGATAGGCCGTCACAGATAGCAGGGCGCCCAACAAAATGGCGACCTCCATGCGAATGAACAGCGTCGCGGCCAAGGTGGCGGCAGCGATTGCCGCTTCGTTGCGGTTCACGCGGGCCAACCAACGCCAGCGAGCAACATCCAGCAGTGTCCAGGCCACCAGAATCAGCAGCCCGGCAATCGCGGCATAAGGAATATGGGCGAGCAAGGGGGCACTGAGAAACACCAGCGCCACCAGGATCAATGCCGAGAACACGGCAGCCAAAGGCGTACGCGCGCCGGCCTCGTAATTCGGCATTGAACGGTTCAATGAGCCGCAAGACAGATAACAGGAGAAAAAGCCTCCCACCACATTGGACAAGCCCTGCCCGAAAAACTCGCGATTCGGATCGATAGTTTGCCCAGAGCGTTGCGCAACCGCCTTGGCAATCGAGATCGATTGCGCCAACGCGACGATAGTCAGCGGCACCGCCACACCCAGCATATCCGGCAGGCGCTGCCAATCCACATCGGGAACGTGCAGGGGCGGCAGCGGCCGGGCGATCGGCCCCAGAGCGGTCACATCGAAACCATAGCGCTGCGCCAACCACCCGGCGGCCGTTCCGGCGATCAGGCCGGCCAACATATGCGGTCGCCGCCGGTCCCAGCGGCGCACTGCAAGCGCGCAGGTCATCGTGACCAGGGTGACGACGACAGCGCCAATGCTGACCTGCCCTGCGAACAAGGCGCTAAACGTTTCCGCCAGACCATGCCCGCCAGCGATGCCAAAAGCGTCTTTCACGGCATGCAGTGCGATCAATATCGCCGCGCCGCTGGTGAAACCGAACAAGGCCGCCGGCGAAATGAAATTGGCCAAGCCGCCCAGACGCAGCAAACTCACGGCCAATTGCAAAAGACCGACCATCACCGTGACGGCGAGCGCCAACTCGATATAGCCTGGTGAACCCGGCACCGCCATCGGCGCAAGCACCGCAAATAAAGCGAGCGAGTTGGCGTTTGTGGGACCCGACAAGACATGC
This sequence comes from Bordetella avium, assembly GCF_034424645.1. Lineage (NCBI taxonomy): Bacteria > Pseudomonadati > Pseudomonadota > Betaproteobacteria > Burkholderiales > Alcaligenaceae > Bordetella > Bordetella avium. Next base: position 1,065,607 of record NZ_CP139969.1, on the reverse strand, counting down.
CGGCTGGAACCAAACAAGCCTGCAATCACACAAGGCACGATGGCGGTGTAAAGACCGTATTGCGGCGGCAATCCAGCCAGAAGCGCGAAGGCCATGCCCTGCGGCAGCACCAGCAAGGCGCCAAGCAGACCGGCCATCGCATCGCCTCGCACGACTGCGGGCGTGATGTCCCGCACCCAGCCTCCTTTCCATCCGCTCACACGCTCTCTCCCGACCACGCATCAAGGCGCTTAGCGTAACGCAATGCGCTGACGCATCGCAAAAGCCCTGTAAACAAGGACTCTCATGATGTCTGACTTGAGGTTTCTCGCGAAAACAACATCTGGCAAGCATTATTCGCCCCAAAAAAACGCTGCACCAGCTCAAGTTTCCGCTATCATCGGGCGCGTGGTGCCGGACATCCGTCGCAAGCGCCGCTCATTACCAACATACGGATTTTGACCATGGCTACCAAAGCAAAAACTCCTGCCAAGAAAGTCACCAAAACTGCCGTCAAGGCACCGGCTAAGGCACCCGCGAAAGCCCCTGCCAAGAAAGCTGCCCCCGCCAAGAAGGCTGTCGCCACCAAGCCGGCCGTGAAAAAGACTGCCGCCACCGCTGTCGTGCGCCCGATCAAGGAAGCGCTGAACAAGTCGCAGCTGGTTGCTCACCTGGTTGAGAACACGGGCGTTGAGGCAAAGACGGTCAAGACGGTTCTGGCCGGTCTGGAATCCGCCGTGCTGGGCTCGGTCGACAAGAAGGGCGCTGGCGAATTCACGCTTGCCGGCCTGTTCAAGGTTTCCGTGCAAAAGGTTCCCGCCAAAGCCAAGCGTTTCGGCAAAGATCCGTTCACTGGCGAAGAGCGCTGGTTCCCGGCCAAGCCCGCTTCGGTAAAGGTCAAGGTCCGCCCGCTCAAGAAGCTGAAAGACGCCGCTCAATAAACGGCGTCTTGCGGTCAAACCGGGAAGAGCCCGCCAAATGGCGGGCTCTTTTTTTGGCTGGCGCAACCACGCGATTTGCATGGCCCATATTTATCTTGATATAAAGATACTTTAGATCAAGATAAAATCCATGAAAGACCACGTCGATTTCGTTCTCTCCCAATGGGCCGACGAACGTCCTGACCTGGACGTTTCTCCCATGGCGGTCTGCGCCCGCCTCTTCCGCGTGAATGTGCTCGCCACGCGTAACGCCGAACGCGCCTTTCGCGCGCACGGCCTGCACCAAGGCGAATTCGACCTGCTCGCCACACTGGCCCGGTCCGGCCCGCCTTATGCCTTGTGTCCGCAGCAATTGATCTGCGCCCTGCTTCTTTCGTCCGGCGCCATGACCCATCGCCTGGACCGCCTGGAAGCCGCCGGCTTCGTCGAACGCAGCCCCAACCCGAACGACCGCCGCGGGGTCATCGTCTCGCTGACCGATCTCGGCCAGCACACGCTGCAGCAGGTGATGGCTGACTATCTCGCCGAACTGAATCACACGCTGGCGCCGCTCAACCCCGCCGAACGCCGTCAACTCGCCAGCCTGCTCAAGCGCTTGCTGATCGAGCACGATCAGCAAGCGCCCGGAGGACTTTCATTTTGACCACCCGACTTACCCCGACCATGGTTTTCCTGATGTCGGTGGCCACCGGCCTGGCCGTGGCCAGCAACTATTACGCCCAGCCCCTGCTGCAAATTATCGGCGAGCAATTCCAGGCTTCCCATGCCATCATGGGCAGCATCGTTACCGTCGCCCAACTGAGTTACGCGATCGGTCTCGTGCTGCTCGTCCCGCTGGGCGACATGGTCGAACGGCGCCGCCTCATCGTCTTCATGACGGCCTTATCCGCCGGCGGCCTGTTGATCTCGGCCAACGCACCCGGCATCGGCTGGCTGATGCTGGGCACATTCCTGACCGGCGTGCTGTCGGTCGTGGCCCAAGTACTGGTGCCCTTTGGCGCCTCTCTTGCCGAACCGGCTCAACGCGGCCGCATCGTCGGCACCTTGATGAGCGGCCTGCTGCTAGGCATTCTGCTGGCCCGGACGGTCGCTGGCGCGCTGGCTGACCTCGGCGGCTGGCGCACCGTTTATTGGGTCGCCGCTGGCTTGATGCTGCTCATGTCGGCCGTACTGTGGCGCATCCTGCCCGATCACCGCGGCGATACCAGACTGAGCTACCCCCGCCTGTTGCTAACCATTCTGCATCTTTACCGGGACGAGCCGCTGCTGCGCGCCAGATCCCTGATCGGCGCGTTGATCTTCGCCTGCTTCAGCATGCTCTGGACACCGCTCACATTCCTGCTCTCGAACCCGCCCTACGACTACAACCCAACCACCATAGGCCTGTTTGGTCTTGCCGGCGTCATGGGCGCCTACGCTGCCCGCCGTTTCGGCCGCATGGCGGATCAGGGGCTGGGCAACCGCGCAACCATCGCCGGACTGCTGCTGCTGTTGGGCTCCTGGGGTCTGGTCGCGTGGGGAGCCCACGCCGTGATTCCGCTGCTCATTGGCATCCTGATCCAGGACATGGCCATCCAGGGCGTACATGTCACCAACCAAAGCTCCGTCTATCGTCTGCGCCCGGAAGCCCGCAGCCGTCTGACCGCAGGATATATGACCTCTTACTTTATTGGCGGCGCTGCCGGATCGCTCGCATCGGCCTGGATTTATGAGCATTGGGGCTGGTATGGCGTGACAGGCGCGGGCGCCGCGATCGGCCTCATTGCCCTGGCTTATGGCAAGTTCGCACCGAGTGCGCGCATCCCCGGAAACCCGCCCTCACCCTCCTGAGCGTCGCACCTCCTATAATCTAAGGTTTCGAGCGCCCGCTCACCGGGCGCACCCACCCTCTTTTCGCACGAGTCCATGCAGGAACGCTACCAACCCAACCTCGTCGAGGCGGCTGCCCAACAAGACTGGCAGGCCCGTGACGCTTATCTCGTCCATGAATCCGCCAAAAATGCGGACGGCTCGGAAAAGCCGAAGTTCTATGCTTGCTCCATGCTGCCCTACCCCAGCGGCAAGCTACACATGGGCCACGTGCGCAACTACACGATCAACGACATGATGGCGCGCCAGCTGCGCATGCGCGGCTACAACGTGCTGATGCCGATGGGCTGGGACGCTTTCGGCATGCCTGCGGAAAACGCAGCCATTAAGTCCAAGGTGCCGCCCGCCAAATGGACCTACGACAACATCGCCTACATGAAAAAGCAGATGAAGGCGATGGGTCTGGCGATCGACTGGTCACGCGAGATGTGCGCCTGCGATCCCGCTTATTACAAATGGAACCAGTGGCTGTTCCTGAAGATGCTCGAAAAGGGTATCGCCTACCGCAAAACCCAGGTCGTCAATTGGGACCCGGTCGACCAGACCGTGCTGGCCAACGAACAGGTCATCGACGGACGCGGCTGGCGTTCCGGCGCCCCCGTTGAAAAACGCGAAATCCCAGGTTATTACCTGCGCATCACCGACTACGCCGACGAACTGCTCGATCAGGTCAAAAACGGCCTGCCAGGCTGGCCGGAACGCGTGCGCGTCATGCAGGAAAACTGGATCGGCAAGTCCGAAGGCGTACGCCTTGCCTTCCCGCATGACATCAAAGATGAAAACGGCCAGCTCATCCAGGATGGCAAACTGTTCGTGTTCACGACGCGCGCCGACACCGTCATGGGCGTGACCTTCTGCGCCGTAGCGCCGGAACATCCTTTGGCGACCCTGGCAGCACGCAACAATCCTGCTCTGGCCACCTTCATCGAGCAATGCAAACTCGGCGGCACGACCGAAGCAGAAATCGCCACTCGTGAAAAAGAAGGCATGCCCACCGGCCTGAGCGTCAAGCATCCGCTCACCGGTCAGGCAGTCGATCTGTGGGTCGGCAACTACGTGCTCATGAGCTACGGTGACGGCGCCGTCATGGGCGTACCCGCCCATGACGAACGCGACTTCGCGTTTGCTCGCAAATATGGCCTGACCATCCGCCAGGTCATTGCCCAGGAAGGCAAGACCTACTCCGACCAAGCCTGGCAAGAATGGTACGGCGACAAGCAAACCGGCCGCACCATCAATTCCGGCAAGTATGACGGCTTGAGCACCGCCGAAGCCGTCGACGCCATCGCCGCCGATCTGAACGCCCTGGGTCTGGGCGAGAAGCAAACCACTTACCGCCTGCGTGACTGGGGCATTTCTCGCCAGCGCTACTGGGGCACGCCTATCCCCATCATCCACTGCCAGGATTGCGGCCCCGTGCCCGTGCCCGAGCAAGACCTGCCGGTCGTGCTGCCAGATGACCTCATCCCGGACGGTTCGGGCAATCCGCTGGCCAAAAATGAAGCCTTCCTCTCGTGCTCCTGCCCCGCTTGCGGCAAGCCAGCGCGCCGAGAAACCGACACCATGGACACCTTTGTGGATTCGTCCTGGTACTTCATGCGCTACACCTCCCCGGGCAACGATCAGGCCATGGTCGACAAACGCAACGATTACTGGATGCCAATGGACCAGTACATCGGCGGTATCGAGCATGCAGTGCTGCATCTGCTCTACGCACGTTTCTGGACCAAGGTCATGCGTGACCTGGGCATGCTCAAGTTCGACGAACCCTTCACCCGCCTGCTGTGCCAGGGCATGGTGCTCAACCACATCTACTCGCGCCGTACTCCGCAAGGAGGGATCGAGTATTTCTGGCCCGAAGAAGTCGAAAACATCTACGACGCCAAGGGAGCCATCGTCGGCGCCCGACTGAAATCCGACGGCTCGGAAATCACCTACGGCGGCGTAGGCACCATGTCCAAGTCGAAGAACAACGGTGTCGATCCGCAATCGCTGATCGACACGCTGGGTGCCGATACCGCGCGCTTGTTCGTGATGTTCGCTAGCCCCCCGGAACAGACCCTTGAGTGGTCTGACTCGGGCGTTGATGGCGCCAACCGCTTCCTGCGCCGCCTCTGGGCGCTGGCCTATGACCGCCGTGCAGCCGTCGCCCGGGGCCTGGCCTCGGGCTATGCCTGGCAAGACGCGCCCGCGCCGGTCAAGGATTTGCGCCGCGAGCTCTACGGCCTGCTCAAGCAAGCCGAATACGACTACCAACGCATCCAGTACAACACCGTCGTATCGGCCAGCATGAAGATGCTCAACGCCATCGACAATGCCCAATTGCCCGAAGGTCCGGCCGCCGATGCCGCCATCGCCGAAGGCCTGGGCCTGTTGCTGCGCGTGCTGTATCCGGTTGTACCGCATGTCACTTGGCATATCTGGCGTGACCTGGGCTACGCTGCCAAGCTTGGCGACCTGCTCGACGCGCCCTGGCCGCATGTCGACGAGGCCGCGCTGATCGCTGACGAAATCGAGCTTATGCTCCAGGTCAACGGCAAGCTGCGCGGAGCCATCCGGGTCGCCGCCCAGGCCGCCAAAGAAGATATCGAAAAGATCGCCGTGGCCCAGGAAGAGGTTGCCCGCTTCCTGGAGGGCCGTCCGCCCAAGCGTGTGATCGTGGTTCCGGGCAAGCTGGTCAACGTCGTAGGCTGATAAGGATGCGCATGAACCTCGCCGGGCTTTTCCTGCCGTTTTCCAAAGGATCACGCTGGCTCAAGGCCGCGGGCCTGGCTTCGGTCATGCTCCTGAGCGCCTGCGGCTTCAAAATGCAGGGGGAAACCCCCCTGCCCTTCAAAACGCTCTATGTGGGCATCCCTGACAACACGCGCTTTGGCGCCGACGTACGCCGTGCCATCCGCGCTGCCTCGCCCGGCACGCGCATCGTCAATGATCCCAAGATTGCGGCGGCCAATCTGCAACAGGTGCAAAACTCACGCAGCCTGCGTGACGTAGCCCTGAACGCCCAAGGCCGCGTCGAAGAATACGAGCTGGGCCTGGTGTTTACCTTCCGCGTGATCGATCCCAGCGGACGGGCCATCATTCCAGACACCACCTACACCATCTATCGCGACATGCCTTACGACGATGGCGTAGTGCAAGCCAAGCAGTCACAGATCGAAGTGCTGTATGAATACATGCAGCAAACGCTGGTCAGCCGCATCGTGCGCCGCATGACGGCGCCCGACGTCTTCTTGACCATGGACCGTCTGGAAAAAACCAAGGACGACGTGCTGGAAGAAACACCGCTCTACAACCCGAACGAGCGTACCGATCAGCGCAACACGCCGGCCCCCTGGAATACGCCCAACATCACGCCGGGCCTGCCCGTACAACCTGAGTAATGGCGCAACACCTGGACGGAGACGGCCTGCTCGATCATCTGCGGCGCGGACCGCTGGCGGGGCTCTACACGCTCTCTGGCGACGAACCGCTGCTGGTCATCGAGGCCGGTGACGCTCTGCGCGCCGCTGCCCGCCAGGCCGGCTATACCGACCGTACCACCCTGGTCATGGACGCGCGGGGCGACTGGAGCGCCGTACTCGCGGCAACACAGACCGTATCGCTATTCGGCGACCGCAGCCTCCTCGAGATCAAAATCCCCACAGGCAAACCCGGTAAAACCGGCGCCGACACCCTCATCCGCCTGGCCGAGCAGGCCGGGCGGCAGACCCAGGCCGAGACACTGGTCGTCGTCTCTTTGCCGCGACTGGACCGCGCCACGCGCGAATCTAAATGGGCGCTGGCGCTGGCTCGCAGCGGCGTGATCGCCGAGATTCCCACCATCGAACGCGCCCGCCTGCCGGCCTGGATCGGCGCCCGGCTGGCGCGCCAGAATCAGCGCGTAGACGGTGCTACCTTGCAATGGATGGCCGACAAGGTCGAAGGCAATCTGCTCGCGGCACACCAGGAAATCCTCAAACTCGGCCTGCTCTACCCCGAGGGTGAGCTGGCCGCTGACGACGTCGAGCGTGCCGTGCTCAACGTCGCCCGCTACGATGTCTTCGGCTTGCGCGACGCCATGCTGGCAGGCGATATCGGCCGCACCGTGCGCATGCTCGACGGCCTGCGCGCAGAAGGCGAAGCCCTGCCCCTGGTTCTCTGGGCAGTCGGCGAAGAAATCCGCTTGCTGGCGCGCATTGCCCAGGCCCGTCAACAAAAGCAGGATGTCGGCGCCCTGATGCGCCGCCTGCGCATATTCGGTGCGCACGAACGCCTGGCCCTGCAGGCCTTGGGTCGTGTGCCGCCTCAAGCCTGGCCTGCTGCGGTACAACACGCTCACGAAGTCGACCGGCTGATCAAAGGCTTGAGCGTACCCGGGCGCCTGTCTGACCCCTGGGAAGAAATGACACGCTTGGCGCTGCGCGTAGCCGCAGCGGGCGCGCGTGGCTGACCCCCTTACCTGAAACGGATAATCCGTCATGTCCTCGATCGAACAAATCATGCTGACCCTGGGTGAAAACGCCCGCCAGGCCTCCCGCGCCATGATGCGAGCCAGCGGTACCGCCAAGAACCGTGCGCTCTTGGCGATGGCCGAGTTGATCATCGACGGTAAAGCCGCCTTGCAGGCCGCCAATGCGCTCGACCTGGAGGCGGCTCGCGCCAACGGCCTGGAACCCGCACTGCTAGACCGGCTTACGCTCTCTGACCGCAGCGTGCAGCTCATGGCCGAAGGTCTGCGCCAGATTGCCGCGCTGCCCGACCCGGTCGGCAGTCTGGGCCCGACCCAAGTACGGCCCAATGGCATGCGTGTGGCGCAAATGCGGGTGCCGCTGGGCGTGATCGGCATCATTTACGAGTCGCGGCCCAACGTGACCATCGACGCAGCGGCGCTTTGCCTGAAATCCGGCAATGCCACGATTTTGCGTGGCGGCAGCGAAGCCCTGCACTCCAATCTTGCATTGGGCGCTATTGTTCAAGCCGGACTGGCGGCGGCTGAGTTGCCTCCGGCTGCCGTACAGGTGGTTAGCACCACGGATCGCGCCGCCGTCGGCAAACTGGTCACTATGACCGAACACATCGACGTCATCGTGCCCCGAGGCGGTAAAGGGCTGATCGCCCGTCTGGCGCAAGAAGCCCGCGTACCGCTCATCAAGCACCTGGATGGCAATTGTCACGTTTATATCGATGCCGCCGCCGACCCGGATCGTGCGCTGGAAATCGCCTTCAACGCCAAGACCTACCGCTATAGCGTCTGCGGTTCGATGGAAACCCTGCTCGTGCATCGAGCAATCGCGCCTACTCAATTGCCACGCATCGCCCGTGCACTCATCGAGCACGGCGTCGAGCTGCGTGGCTGCGAACGCAGTCAGGCCATCGTGCCCGGCATGGCCGCCGCCAGCGAAGAGGATTGGGGAACCGAGTATCTCGGCCCCGTCTTGGCAGTGCGTGTCGTGGATGACCTGGACCAGGCGATGGAACACATCGCCCGCTGGGGTTCCGGCCACACCGACGCCATCGTCACCGAAAACCTCGCCGCAGCGCAGCGTTTTCAGCGCGAAGTGGACTCTAGCTCGGTCTACGTCAACCTACCCACCGTTTTCGCCGATGGTTTCGAATATGGTCTGGGCGCCGAAATCGGCATTTCCACCAATCGCCTGCATGCCCGTGGCCCGGTTGGCCTAGAGGGGCTCACCACCTATAAATGGGTATTAACCGGCGAAGGCCAAACCCGCGGATAACACACACCATGCCGGCCTTCTACTCCCAGACCTTCGTCTTCGTATTCAGCCTGTTCGTGCTGTGCTTCATTACCTGCACGCTATGCGGCCTGGTGTTGTTCTTCTGGAAAGCACCACGCGTCAATGCCGTACTGAAGCACCCACTGCTCGAACACCGCCCCTTCCGGCAGCAGCCCCTCTCTGTCCAGGCCGCCATTTTTCTCGACTATTTTCTGCGCCTGACCATGCCAGGCGGCAAGCGCTGGGTCGCAGGTTACGCCAATCAACTACTCAAACACGTCGATCCCAAGCAAGTCCCACTGGACGTCAAATGGCCGCTCATTGGATTCTGGGGCGGATGCTGGGTCGGCCTGATTGCCATGGTGGCACTGTGGGCCATGGTCCTGATCGGTCGATAAACCATGCGCCTCATCCCCTTCGGTCTAGACCATTTCGTTCAGCTCGCCAGTTGGCTCCCAGATCAGCGCGGCGCTGCGCAATGGGGCGGCTCGCTGGTCCGCTACCCCTTGGATGCGCCGCAATTCGAGAACATGCTGGCTGAAAACAAAGGCGATTATCCCGCCCGCCGCTGCTGGATGGCCGAAGAAAACGGCGATCTCGTCGGGCACGGCCAACTTGCCTTCGAATGGCACGATGGCAATGCGCGGCTCGGTCGCATCGTGATCGCACCTGAAGCGCGAGGCCAGGGCATGGCCAAGATCATGCTGCGGCAACTGATCGATCACGCCTTCTCACACCCAGAGATTCAGCGTGTCGAACTGAATGTCTACACGTTTAATACCGGGGCCATCAGCGTCTATCGCAGCCTCGGTTTTGTATGGGAAGGCGTGCGCCGGTCTGCCACTCCCAGCGGCGTCGGCGACGAGCGCTGGGATACCGGCATCATGGCCGTGCTGCGCCCAGAATGGGCGCAGCAGCAGGATTAAGGCTCTAGGCGGCTATGCTCACTGGCGGGCCGGCCTCCTCGATCAATTGCCCGGCATCCAACAAGATATCTTCACGATAGCGCGCCGCCAGCAACTGCACGCCCACGGGAGCGCCCTTTACCTCGCCCGTCGCCACGGCAAGGCCAGGCAAACCCATGAAGGGCAGGCCAATCTGGGTCATTTGCGCCTCCCATACCCGCCGGTAAGCCGCCTCCCCCTGCTTGTCCAGGCCATCCGCAAAAGGCAGCTCGGCCGACACAGGGGTCAGCATGAGCGGATAGGTATCGAAAAAGCACTGCCAGTCGCGCACCAGCGTGGCTCGTCGCGTCAACGTCGCCTGATACGTGGACAGATCCAGACCGCGAAAGGCCTCGCCCTGCCCCCGCAGGGCAATCAATGCGCCCTCATCCTCCTCGCGTTCGGCCGCTGCAAGCATGGCTTCATAACCATCGGCGAGCCACATACGTAGCTGTAGTTGCGCCGCCTCACGCATCGGCGGACCTTGTTCGATTTCGTCGACTTGCCAGCCCGCATCCCGCAAGCGCGCGGCCGCCTGCCGCAATGCGTCTTCGACCGCAGGCACGATATCAAGCCCATCCGGGCGCAGCCACAGCGCCGCCTTTCTCTCGTAGCCAGGCCCCTCGAGGGGAGCGGGAACATACCAGGGGTCTCGTGAATCGGGGGCCGCCAGTGCCAGCAAGCCCAGGCGTACATCGGCGATGCGCCGGGCCAAGGGACCCGATACCGCCGTAATCTGCCCGCCCAAGCCCCTTTCCGGCAAGGCCGCGTTGAATGCCGGCACTCGCCCCAATGACGGACGCAGGCCATGAACACCGCAAGCATATGCCGGATAGCGGATAGAGCCCGCGATATCGGTGCCGTGCGCCAAATGGCCAATGCCCGCCGCCACTGCCGAAGCGGCCCCGCCCGACGAGCCGCCCGGCGTCAACGCCACATTGCGAGGATTACGGGTGGCGCCATAAAGCTGATTATCGGTAAACCAGCGCAGCGAAAATGCCGGCGTATTCGTGCGGCCCAGAATCACCGCCCCGGCTCGCAGCAGATTATCGACAACCGGGCTGTTACGCTGCGCGATGAGATCCCGTTGCAAGCGCACCCCATTGCTCGTAGCAAACCCTTGCTGGTCTACATTGATCTTCACCGTGACTGGCACTCCCCCCAACAGCCCCAGAGCATCGCCTCGGGCACGCCTGGCATCGCACTGCCGAGCGGCGGCCAAGACGGCTTCAGGATCGAAGTCGACCACCGCATTGAGCGTCGGGTTCACCATCTCCAGCCGTTTCAAGGCGGATTGGGCAGCCTCCAAGGCCGAAAACTCGCCCCGCCACACACCATCTGCCACCTCACCTGCCGACAACCGCCAAATCTCTGTCACGAGCTCTTCCTTTTGTAGCGCCCCGCACACGGGGTGGACGACAGACACCTTAGCCCTCGACGAGCGGTGGAACAAGCTGGCATTGACACCTAGTGCGACCGTCCATCACCGCACAGCGCTGGAGCTACGCTCATGCGATCGCCACCGACGATGTAGACAGACATAAATGCACGAATGACCGCAGCCTGACCTCGGCAAGAATAAGCAAGCAGGGCAGATCCATGCCAAAATGTCCGCATCTCAGGCCTGCGCGAAAAGACCATGACTTCAATTACTCACCGGACCGAGCAAGCCCGTTTTGAACTCATCGTAGACGGGCGTGCCTGCGTGCTGGACTACCAGCTTCGCGATGGCGTCATGGCCATTTTGCATACCGGCGTGCCTGCAGAGGTGGGCGGGCGCAGCATCGCCGGCCAGCTCACCGAATTCGCGCTGCAAACCGCTCGTGAGCGTGGCTGGAAAGTACGCCCGCTCTGCAGCTATGCCGCAGCCTTCTTCAAGCGCCACCCTGAGTACAACGATCTCCTGCGCTAACCGTGAAGAAGTCCCCGATCCACACCGCCTGCCCTTGTGGCAGCGGTGCCGACTACACCGTTTGCTGCGAGCGCTGGCAACAGACTCCCGCACCTGACGCCGCGCATCTCATGCGCTCGCGTTATAGCGCTTACACGCGCAACGATATCGACTACGTGCTTCGAACCTGGCATCCCGATACCCGGCCTGCCACGCTGGAAACCAATCCGCCCGATCTGAAATGGTTAGGGCTCGAAGTACGGCGGCACCAGCAACAGGACGACAATCGAGCCATCGTCGAATTTATCGCTCGTTACCGTCAGGCCGGCCGGGCCGTTCGCATGCATGAAATCAGTCGTTTTGAAAAAATCGACGGCCAATGGTATTACCTGGACGGCGAATTTCCAGCCTGACTGTTGCACGTCAAAATGCTCTCCATCGCGCATTCGCAAACACCTTGAATCCGTAGCAGCCCTAGCCGGAATAAATCCCGTGCATTGGGCCTGCTTCGTCATTTTCTAAGCAGCCACGCCCCGTCATCAAGGCTCCCTGGCACGTCCTGGCGAGCCGCGCGCCAAAAACAAAACCCCGCAAGCACGAGCTTGCGGGGTTTTGAGGGATAAAAGCCTAACGATGACCTACTTTCACAGGCGTAAACCAACTATCATCGGCGCGAAGGCGTTTCACTGTCCTGTTCGGGATGGGAAGGAGTGGGGCCACCTTGCTATGGTCGTCAGGCGTAAACGGCACAGTGGCTGACAGAATCAACCACTTGAAAGCGATGTTAACAACAGCTTAGGCGGGCTTAGCTTAAACCGCTCCCTGGTTTGCTCAAGCACAGGGCTTGTGCGAGCGACACTCAGGAAAACAAAACCCCACAAGCGGTAGCTTGTGGGGTTTTGAGGGATAAAAGCCTGACGATGACCTACTTTCACAGGCGTAAACCAACTATCATCGGCGCGAAGGCGTTTCACTGTCCTGTTCGGGATGGGAAGGAGTGGGGCCACCTTGCTATGGTCGTCAGGCGTAACTGGCTAAGCAGTTGACGCTGTTGTCAACAGCTTGAATTTGGAAGAAGCGTCACGCGGGTTGCGTTGATGTATGTTCAGACGGCACTGGCGCGTATGGCCAGCAATCGTATATGTAAGACTAAAGAGTTATAGGATCAAGCCGCACGGGCAATTAGTATCGGTTAGCTTAACGCATTACTGCGCTTCCACACCCGACCTATCAACGTCCTGGTCTTGAACGACCCTTTAGAGAGATCTAGTCTCTGGGATACCTAATCTTCAGACGAGTTTCCCGCTTAGATGCCTTCAGCGGTTATCTCTTCCGTACTTAGCTACCCGGCAATGCCATTGGCATGACAACCGGTACACCAGAGGTACGTCCACTCCGGTCCTCTCGTACTAGGAGCAGGCTCCGTCAAGTATCCAACGCCCACGGCAGATAGGGACCAAACTGTCTCACGACGTTTTAAACCCAGCTCACGTACCTCTTTAAATGGCGAACAGCCATACCCTTGGGACCGGCTACAGCCCCAGGATGAGATGAGCCGACATCGAGGTGCCAAACACCGCCGTCGATATGAACTCTTGGGCGGTATCAGCCTGTTATCCCCAGAGTACCTTTTATCCGTTGAGCGATGGCCCTTCCATTCAGAACCACCGGATCACTATGTCCTGCTTTCGCACCTGTTCGACTTGTCAGTCTCACAGTCAAGCACGCTTATGCCATTGCACTATCAGCACGATTTCCGACCGTACCTAGCGTACCTTCGAGCTCCTCCGTTACACTTTGGGAGGAGACCGCCCCAGTCAAACTGCCCACCATGCACTGTCCCCGATCCGGATAACGGACCAAGGTTAGAACCGCAAACAAACCAGGGTGGTATTTCAAGGACGGCTCCCTCGAATCTGGCGACTCGAGTTCTGCGCCTCCCACCTATCCTACACAGGCCGGTTCACAGTTCAATGCAAAGCTACAGTAAAGGTTCATGGGGTCTTTCCGTCTAGCCGCGGGTAGATTGCATCATCACAAACACTTCAACTTCGCTGAGTCTCGGGAGGAGACAGTGTGGCCATCGTTACGCCATTCGTGCAGGTCGGAACTTACCCGACAAGGAATTTCGCTACCTTAGGACCGTTATAGTTACGGCCGCCGTTTACCGGGGCTTCGATCAAGAGCTTGCACCCCATCACTTAACCTTCCGGCACCGGGCAGGCGTCACACCCTATACGTCGACTTTCGTCTTTGCAGAGTGCTGTGTTTTTAATAAACAGTCGCAGCCACCGATTCTCTGCGACCCCATCATGCTCAGCGCGCAGGCGCCTCACACTACCGGGGCATACCTTCTCCCGAAGTTACGGTATTAATTTGCCGAGTTCCTTCTCCCGAGTTCTCTCAAGCGCCTTGGAATATTCATCCCGTCCACCTGTGTCGGTTTGCGGTACGGTCTCGTACAGCTGAAGCTTAGAGGCTTTTCTTGGAACCACTTCCAATCACTTCGCGAGACATGCTCGCTCGAGCCACACCCTTGATTTACGCGCCCGGATTTGCCTAAGCGCCATCTTCAATGCAGCAACAGGGACATCCAACACCCTGATGATCTTCCGCGATCCGTCCCCCCATCGCACTGTACGACGGTGCTGGAATATTAACCAGCTTCCCATCAGCTACGCATCTCTGCCTCGCCTTAGGGGCCGACTCACCCTGCGCCGATGAACGTTGCGCAGGAAACCTTGGACTTACGGCGAGGGGGCTTTTCACCCCCTTTATCGCTACTCATGTCAGCATTCGCACTTCTGATACCTCCAGCAGCCTTCACAAGCCACCTTCGCAGGCTTACAGAACGCTCTCCTACCGCGTGTACTCAAAGTACACACCCGCAGCTTCGGTTTATCACTTAGCCCCGTTACATCTTCCGCGCAGGACGACTCGATCAGTGAGCTATTACGCTTTCTTTAAAGGGTGGCTGCTTCTAAGCCAACCTCCTGACTGTCTATGCCTTCCCACTTCGTTTCCCACTTAGTGATAATTTGGGACCTTAGCTGGCGGTCTGGGTTGTTTCCCTCTTGAGTCCGGACGTTAGCACCCGGTGCTCTGTCTCCCAAGCTGTACTTGCGGGTATTCGGAGTTTGCCATGGTTTGGTAAGTCGCCATGACCCCCTAGCCATAACAGTGCTCTACCCCCCGCAGTAATACTTGAGGCACTACCTAAATAGTTTTCGGAGAGAACCAGCTATTTCCAGATTTGTTTAGCCTTTCACCCCTATCCACAGCTCATCCCCTAGTTTTTCAACACTAGTGGGTTCGGTCCTCCAGCACGTGTTACCGTGCCTTCAACCTGGCCATGGGTAGATCATCTGGTTTCGGGTCTACACCCAGCGACTCAACGCCCTATTCGGACTCGCTTTCGCTACGCCTTCCCTATTCGGTTAAGCTTGCCACTGAATGTAAGTCGCTGACCCATTATACAAAAGGTACGCCGTCACCCCACAAGGAGGCTCCGACTGTTTGTATGCACACGGTTTCAGGATCTATTTCACTCCCCTTCCGGGGTTCTTTTCGCCTTTCCCTCACGGTACTGGTTCACTATCGGTCGATCACGAGTATTTAGCCTTGGAGGATGGTCCCCCCATCTTCAAACAGGATTTCACGTGTCCCGCCCTACTTCTCTTACGCTTAGTTCCACCACCCGCATTTCATCTACAGGGCTATCACCTGCTACGGCCAGACTTTCCAGACTGTTCGATTATACGGATGGCTAAATCGTAAAGGCTCTTCCGATTTCGCTCGCCACTACTATCGGAATCTCGGTTGATTTCTTTTCCTCGAGCTACTGAGATGTTTCAGTTCACCCGGTTCGCTTCCACTGACCTATGTATTCAGTCAGGGATACTGCTTGCGCAGTGGGTTTCCCCATTCGGACATCTACGGATCAAAGCTTGTTTGCCAGCTCCCCGTAGCTTTTCGCAGGCTACCACGTCCTTCATCGCCTGTGATCGCCAAGGCATCCACCATGTGCACTTAGTCGCTTGATCCTATAACACTTGAGTCTTATAGGTTGCTGTCATTTCGCGTTTGTGCCGTTCTTAAGTTCAAAAGCTCTGACCATCTCTGGTCAGCTTGAGACTTGGAACATAATCATGCAATCACAACCCGTATTCATCTTCGTCAAGTTCCCTTGATTACTCGATAAACACTTTACGTTGTGCTTCTTCCAAATTGTTAAAGAACATATATAGCTGTCAGGCCTAAACCTAACGATTAAGACTGCTCGCAACCTTAACCGTTAACCTCAGACTCGCGAAGGATGAAACCTCTCTCTAACCGCCTCACTTCCAATCCGGCATCAACCGAATCAAAAGTAACTGGTGGAGGTGAACGGGATCGAACCGATGACATCCTGCTTGCAAAGCAGGCGCTCTCCCAGCTGAGCTACACCCCCGTATTCGTGGTGGGTCTGGTTGGATTCGAACCAACGACCCCCGCCTTATCAAGACGGTGCTCTAACCGACTGAGCTACAGACCCCAGACTTCAAATCTTCCGGATCTGTTCGATCCTTCGCAGCTATATTCAAACAACCGATAAGCGTGGACACTTAATGCGAGCACTTAGCTCTTAAAGGAGGTGATCCAGCCGCACCTTCCGATACGGCTACCTTGTTACGACTTCACCCCAGTCATGAATCCTACCGTGGTAATCGCCCCCCTTGCGGTTAGGCTAACTACTTCTGGTAAAACCCACTCCCATGGTGTGACGGGCGGTGTGTACAAGACCCGGGAACGTATTCACCGCGACATGCTGATCCGCGATTACTAGCGATTCCGACTTCACGCAGTCGAGTTGCAGACTGCGATCCGGACTACGATCGGGTTTCTGGGATTGGCTCCCCCTCGCGGGTTGGCGACCCTCTGTCCCGACCATTGTATGACGTGTGAAGCCCTACCCATAAGGGCCATGAGGACTTGACGTCATCCCCACCTTCCTCCGGTTTGTCACCGGCAGTCTCATTAGAGTGCCCTTTCGTAGCAACTAATGACAAGGGTTGCGCTCGTTGCGGGACTTAACCCAACATCTCACGACACGAGCTGACGACAGCCATGCAGCACCTGTGTTCCGGTTCTCTTGCGAGCACTCCCAAATCTCTTCGGGATTCCAGACATGTCAAGGGTAGGTAAGGTTTTTCGCGTTGCATCGAATTAATCCACATCATCCACCGCTTGTGCGGGTCCCCGTCAATTCCTTTGAGTTTTAATCTTGCGACCGTACTCCCCAGGCGGTCAACTTCACGCGTTAGCTGCGCTACTAAGGCCCGAAGGCCCCAACAGCTAGTTGACATCGTTTAGGGCGTGGACTACCAGGGTATCTAATCCTGTTTGCTCCCCACGCTTTCGTGCATGAGCGTCAGTGTTATCCCAGGAGGCTGCCTTCGCCATCGGTGTTCCTCCGCATATCTACGCATTTCACTGCTACACGCGGAATTCCACCTCCCTCTGACACACTCTAGCTCGGTAGTTAAAAATGCAGTTCCAAAGTTAAGCTCTGGGATTTCACATCTTTCTTTCCGAACCGCCTGCGCACGCTTTACGCCCAGTAATTCCGATTAACGCTTGCACCCTACGTATTACCGCGGCTGCTGGCACGTAGTTAGCCGGTGCTTATTCTGCAGGTACCGTCATTTGCGCAAGGTATTAGCCTGCGCCTTTTCTTTCCTGCCAAAAGTGCTTTACAACCCGAAGGCCTTCATCGCACACGCGGGATGGCTGGATCAGGGTTTCCCCCATTGTCCAAAATTCCCCACTGCTGCCTCCCGTAGGAGTCTGGGCCGTGTCTCAGTCCCAGTGTGGCTGGTCGTCCTCTCAAACCAGCTACGGATCGTCGCCTTGGTGAGCCGTTACCCCACCAACTAGCTAATCCGATATCGGCCGCTCTAATAGTGCGAGGCCCGAAGGTCCCCCGCTTTCCCCCGTAGGGCGTATGCGGTATTAGCTACGCTTTCGCGTAGTTATCCCCCGCTACTAGGCACGTTCCGATACATTACTCACCCGTTCGCCACTCGCCACCAGACCGAAGTCCGTGCTGCCGTTCGACTTGCATGTGTAAAGCATCCCGCCAGCGTTCAATCTGAGCCAGGATCAAACTCTTCAGTTTAATCTCTGTGTTGCGCCGTTAATCTCTTAACGACGACTTTCGCTTGCTCAAAGGAAGTGAGGTGATAGTTTCGAAAAACTAAACCTTACTTCTATATGAGCACTTGATAGTTTCGCTTCCCGTCAGACCTAAGCCTGACGTTGCGCACTCACACCAAGTGCCCACACTTATCGGTTGTTTAATTGTTAAAGAGCGGTCTTGCTAATTCTGTACTACCTTACTGCTTCGCTTCTCACTTACCGCGTCGCTCGGCTTATCTGCCGTTCGTCGCTGCATCGTTGTCAGCAGCAGAGAAACGAGATTATGAAGGAGTTTTTTTCGTTTGTCAACTCAGCTTCGCTTTTTTCGTATCGCTTGCGAAGATTTTTTTCTCCACTCACGCTACCGGCGAAACACCGAGTTGGCAACTTACTCACCACCTCACAGCAACCTAAGTCACTGCTCACCTCTTATCTCACTTCCTTGCTCTAGCAGCTCTCGAAACACCCTGCCGTTTTGCAGATCCGGGTAAACCCGAATGTTTCGATAACTGCCAAGCCCGAAACTATAACACAACTTTTTGGAATTTTGCAAGTCACTCGCAATTTTTTATTCCCCGTCGTGCCGCACTGGAATCCGGGCCGGCTATCGCCTTAACCTCTCTCCCCGTGCCTGACGCCTATCTGCTCTTCCCACGTTTCGCTTTGCGATAACCGCTTTGGAATCAAACACATAAACCTCAATTCCGGCTTCACTTCACTGACTGCGCCGCGTCTGCGTTGCTGTCTGTGCTGCGAAGGAGGCGAACTATAGCACAGCTTTTTTCGCCCTGTCTCGGCTTTGACTCTTTTTTTAAAGAAAAATGAAAAATAATCCTGCACCCGAGCAAATCGAGGCAGTTCGTCCAATAAATTCAGCGCTTGCCTATATGGACAGCCCTCCACCTATGACAGCCCCCCCTTCTAATAGGTAGCGTACTTTCTTAGCCTATATATTCTTAGCCTATATATAGCTGCTCCCCTCCCCCCATGTCTCAGCACTCGTTCTCTCTTTTGGCGATGATGGGCCAATAAAAAAGCCCCCAAAGATTGGAGGCCGGAATGTACAGGTGAGGCAGGAGGCTCAGGCGGCTCGCAGCGCTTTGGCTACAGGCTGCATCGAGCCGGTCTCCTTGTGACGCAGGTGCCAGGAGAACGCTTCTTCCAGCAAATGCGGTGTTTGCCCGCCATGCTGACAGGCGCGGTCGAAGTAATCCTGTAAGGCATTCCGGTAGGAAGGGTGCACACAGTTGTCGATAATGGCTTGCGCCCGCTCGCGAGGCGACAGACCCCGAAGATCCGCCAGACCGCACTCAGTCACCAGAATGTCCACATCGTGCTCGTTGTGATCCACATGGGTAATCATGGGGACGACGCTGGAAATATCGCCCCCCTTGGCCACGGACTTGGTGACAAAGATGGCCAGGTGGGCATTTCGGGCGAAATCTCCCGAGCCGCCGATGCCGTTCATCATATGGGTGCCGCCAACATGGGTGGAGTTCACATTGCCATAGATATCGAACTCCAAGGCGGTGTTGATGGCGATGATGCCAAGCCGGCGAACGATCTCGGGCGCATTGCTGATTTCTTGGGGCCGCAGCACCAGGCGCTCACGGTAATGATCGATGTTACCCAGCAGGCGTTGATGCACGGTTTCAGACACCGTGATGGACGAAGCCGAGGCAAAAGCCAGTTTGCCGCTATCCAGTAAGGCAATGGCGCTGTCTTGCAGCACTTCGGAGTACATCGTCAAGCCTTCGAAATCAGCCTGCCCGAAGCCATGCAACACCGCATTGGCGATGGTTCCAATACCTGCCTGCAGGGGCAGTAGCGAACGAGTCAGGCGGCCCGCCGCGACTTCTGCTTCCAGGAAATGCACGATATGGCCGGCAATCATGGCAGTGTCGTCATCCGGGGGCAGCGCATTCGAGGGACTGTCCGGGTCACGCGTGAATACGATGGCCGCGATCTTTTCCGGATCGACCGCAATCGCCGCGGCGCCAATCCGCTGCTCGGGGCTCACGAGCGGAATGGGCGCCCGGACGCCGTGAGCGGCAGGTACATAGATGTCGTGCAGGCCTTCAATGCTGGCGGGCACGCTTTGATTGATTTCGATGATGACGACTTTAGCCTGATCGACAAAGGAAGCCGAGTTGCCGACCGACATCGTAGGTATGATGCCGCCGTCTTCGGTGATGGCCGCCGCCTCGATGATAGCGACATCGATAGGATGCACGTGGCCGGCTCGAAGTTGCTCAACAGTCTCTGACAAATGCTGGTCAATGAAGCGGATCTCTCCCTGATTGATCTTGCGGCGCAACGTGGTGTCAACCTGGAAGGGCATCCGGCGAGCCAGCACATTAGCCTGCGCCAGCAACTTGTCGGTGTCATGCCCAAGCGATGCGCCGGTGATGAGGGTAATCTGGAGAGGATGCTCCGCCGCGCGCTCAGCCAGCGCGGCAGGCACGGCTTTACAGTCGCCCGCACGCGTGAAGCCGCTCATGCCGACGGTCATGCCGTTTTGAATCAGTTGTGCGGCTTCCTGAGCCGTCGTTACGCGAGAGCGCAGGCCCGCATGCCGGATACGATCGAGGTCCATGGTGTCTCCAGACTTCTGAAGCCGCCGACACATGCCCAGGGCATGTTGCTGATAGACCTTGTCTCTACATGCCTGGACACCGTCTGCTGCGGCGTTTTCGATTCGTCATCGACGATGCTCTTGGCGTCCTCGTGACGGGTTGGGCGCAGTATAGGAAGACGAGACAGAATCTCGTAATGACTTAAAATCATCAATATCAGTCGTTTTTTTCATTATTTACGGAGATAGCGGAAATGGATGTTCGCGCCCTGCGCTATTTTTCGGAGACCGTGCGTTGCGCCAGTTTTACTGAGGCGGCCAGGCATTTGTTCGTAACGCAATCCACCGTCAGCAAGATGATCCGCCAGCTTGAAGAAGAAGTCGGCACCCCTTTGCTGATACGGGACGGCCATACCGCACGGCCGACCGACACCGGCCGCATCGTCTATGAGCGCAGCCTGCAGATTCTGGCCGCAATGCGGCAACTGAGTGCCGAGGTCAAGGAGGCTGCCGACCTGGAGCGCGGCGAATTGGAGGTGGGCATTCCTCCGATGATCAACCTGCTTTTCATTCCCGTGGTGCGGCAATTCCGCGAACGCTATCCGCGAATCCAGCTCAGTCTGCGCGAGGGTGCCGGTCAGGAGGTGGAGCGGCTGGTGGCCGCAGGCGAGCTTGAGGTCGGTGCGACCGTGCTGCCGGTGGCGGCCGGCGGCCCGCTGGAATCGCGACGCTTTGGGCTTTATTCGCTCTGGGCGCTCGGTCCATCCAATGCCCCCTGGGCCAACCGGACCACATTGCCGCTAAGCGCCCTGCGAGACGTCCCTTTATTGATCCCCACCGAGGACTTCGCACTTACGCGCCGCTTGAGACAGGCCTGCGAGTCCGCCGGCTTCGATCCGCGAATCGCCGCGCAAAGCGCGCATTGGGACTTTCTGGCAGCCATGGCCTCATCCGGTCTAGGCACGGCCATCCTGCCCGAACCCTTGGTGCAGCGTTTGAAAACCCGCGGCCTGAGCACAGCCAGGCTGGCGCGATCCGGCGTGCAATGGGAGGTGGGCCATATCTGGGTGCGAGACCGCTATCTATCTCACGCGGCACGGGCCTGGCTGGAGATCTGCTCGGCGGTACTGACCCCGCCAGCAACCCTGGCCGCTCAGGCGTAAACTGCTACCGCACGGCCCCGGCGGCCTTGCCTCCTCTCACCTAGCATCGACGATGAATCCGACTGCACATTTCTGGCGCCTGTGTTGCATGCGTCTGTTTCTGATTCTCTCTCTGGTCTTGGGCTGTACGACCTGGGCGCAGCCGCCGCAGGCCAATGTCGAAGCGGCCTTGACAGAGGCGCGCAAGGAGATCGACACCCTGCGCAAAGGCCTGAATGAGCAGACCGATGACAATGAACTCGTGCAACGTCGCACCGCTGCCCTGGATATCCGCACTCAGGCCAATGAGGCGGCAGATGCCCTGGCGCCCCAGTTGTCGAGCGTCGCGGCCAGGTTGACCGAACTGGGCGCGGCGTCGCCGGCCGGCAAAGAGACGCCCGATGTCGCCGCGCAACGCGCCCAGCTAGAGAAAGACAGCCGCAACCTGGATTCGCAGTTAAAGCTAGCCCGCCTACTGGCCGTTGACGCAGCGCAGACGGCTGAACAGATTTCCGCATTGCGCCGCACGCGGTTCCAGGCACAGCTCGGAGAACGCAGCGGTTCGCCGCTGTCCGCGGCGTTCTGGTCAGATCTCAATGGCGAACTGCCGCGCGATCTGAAGCAACTATACGAGTTAGGCGATGAGGTGCGAGAGAGGGTCGCCGACACGCCCGCCTGGGTATGGACGGTGCTGGTGATGCTGGCTGGCGCAGTCGTCGGCCTGCGTTACTGGGCAGGCCAACGCATCATGAAGCTGACTGCAATGCGCGTGCCCGCCGGACGGCTTCGGCGCTCCATTTTAGCGATGACGGTCGTTGCGCTATCAACGCTGGCCCCCGCACTGGTTGCCGAGCTCTTGGTGGTCGGACTGAGCTGGAATGGGGATATTTCAAATGACACCCAGACACTGCTTGCCAGCCTAGTCGAAATCGCCGCCGCTGGCGGCTTTGTCGCCGGTCTGGGTTACGCCCTGCTTTCGACACACCGCCCATCGTGGCGCCTGGTGCCGCTGCCCGATTCCGTAGCCGACGGCCTGCGCTGGCTGCCTCTCACGCTCGGCGTACTGGTGGTGGCGGCCCGGCTGGCCGAGCGCCTGCCCGTGCTGATCAACGCCAGCCTGACCAGCACGATTGCACTCAACACCCTGGTCATCGCAGTCATGATCGTGGCCCTGTTCGCCGCCCTGATCTATGCCGAACATGTACGCCGCCGGGAGGCGCCGCAACCCCGGCCCCTGTGGCTGGTCGCGTTCAATACGGCGGCCTGGATCGTCCTGCCGCTCAGCACGCTGGCATTACTGATCGGGTATATCGCTTTGGGCAGCTTTTTGGTGCGCCAGGCGCTCTGGACCCTCGCCGTAGTGGCTTCGGTCTATCTGCTATCGGCCTTGATCGATGACGCTTGCACCACGCTACTCGGCGGCACGCACAAAGACGAAGCCACAAGCCCTCAAAAACGCCTGCGCGGGCAGGCTGCGGTGCTGCTTTCAGGCATGCTGCGCTTGATGCTGATCCTGAGCGCGATCATTCTGTTGCTGGCTCCATTTGGCGAGGCTCCTGCCGATCTGCTGCATCGCCTGGATCTGCTTTACCAGGGTCTGCAGATCGGCGAAGTGCAGATCCGGCCTGGCGCGTTGGCGCAGGCCTTCCTGGTTCTGGCGCTGGCTTTGCTATCCGTACGCCTGCTCAAACATTGGCTTGCCAGCCGTTATCTTCCGACGACTGAGCTGGACCCCGGCATGCAGACCTCGGCCGCCACCCTGTTCGGCTATGCGGGTTTCGTTCTGGCTATCGCCCTGTCGCTGTCAGCCCTGGGCATAGGACTGGAGCGTGTGGCCTGGATCGCCAGCGCGCTCTCGGTGGGTATCGGTTTTGGTCTGCAGGCGGTGGTGCAGAATTTTGTCTCCGGGCTGATCCTGCTCGCGGAGCGGCCTGTGAAGGTAGGCGATTGGGTCTCGCTCGGCGGCATCGAGGGCGATATTCAGCGCATTAATGTGCGCGCCACCGAAATCCAGATGAGCGACCGCTCAACAGTCATCGTTCCCAACTCAGAATTCATCACCAAGACGGTGCGCAACGTGACGCACGCCAATCCGCAAGGCGTGGTGCAGATCAAACTGCCCATGCCCTTGTCGACCGATGCGCGGCGGGTACGCGAGGTCATGCTTCAGGTCTTCCGCGACCATGAATCCATTTTGGAGGCCCCCGCCCCCGACGTGTATCTCGACGGCATCGATAATGGCCGCCTGGTGTTCAATGCCAAGGGCTATGTGAGTTCACCGCGCAACGCTTATAGCGTGCGCAGCGCCTTGCTATTCGAAGTGCTGCATCGCCTGCCGCAGGCCGGACTGGACATTTCTCCGCCCAGCACCATGGTGTTGCAAGCCGCCCCGGCAAACCCGGCTGGCGAACCAACACAGCAGTAATCGACGCCCGCACCGTGGTTGCAATCTGCGGCGCTAGACCAAACCCGCAGGACCTCGCGCCTAAGCCGCCGGCCAGGAAAGCCGGTCTCCCTCGCCATGGTTTCCAGCGGATGGCGGCCGGCCCTCAAACGAGCCACAGTCTTTGAGGCCCCAGGCCCCGTAGACGGCCCTGTGTGCTCGCCGAACACGGGGCTGAATGGGCGTGGACTCCGATTGGGCACTGCCGCCAGCGCTTTAGCGGAGCGCGCGCCGGCCAGACACTGCGGGCTGACATCCGCCTATTCTGCATCCGCTCAGCGCTGCGTCAGAACAGCGCTTGCAGCAGTTGCTGCGAGGTCGGCAGGAACAAACCTAGGCCTGCCGCGATCAGCAGCACAAAAACCATACGTTTGACGGTCTTGATCGAGTCTGCCGAGGCAAAGCGACGCACTAGCCAGGTCAACAACACCACGACGGGAAAGGCTTCCAGACTCATCCACAGGGTGTTGAGATGCAGACTGCCCTGCGCGCTCACCAGCCCCAGGCGCACGACAGAATTGACGGCAAAAATGACCAGCAAGGAATTACGAATGACGGCCAAAGGCAGCGGCTGGCGGTAAAGATGGTAAACCATAGGCGGTCCGGCGCTGGAAAAGAGGCCTCCCAGCAAGCCGGAGATCAGGCCGAAGAAAACAAAGACCGGCTTGCCTGAAACCTGTTTCAATTGGCGGGCCTGCAAGACCAGCATGAAAGCGCAGCCCAGAATCGTCAGGCCCAGCAGCCATTGCAGCCAGATTGACGTGCCGCTATCGATGAAGCCCAGCGCCGCCACACCCAGCGCCACACCGATCAGGCTGCTGCACAAGGCCGGACGCAACAAAGACCAATCGACCTGCGGCCGGTTTCGGCCGATCGCGACCAGCGCATTGATGAGCGTGAGAATGCTGACGGTATTCGACATATCCGGCAGCGGCGCCAGCGCAAACAGGCTGGCCAGCCCGAGCAGCACCAAACCGAAAGCAAAGCCGGTCATGGTTTGCGCGTAGGTTGCCAGCGCGACGGCCAAGAGAAAAATCACATGCTGGCTTGCGGTCATGCGCGGGCACTCCGCCAACCCGCATAAACATTCAGCGCCAGGCCGCTCAACACCAGTGCCGCCGCGCCCAGTTTCCAGCCAGGCAGCGGCTCATCCAGCAACAGCGCCGCCGACAGCATACCGAATACGGGCACAAGCAGAGCAAGAGGCGTGACCTGACTGGCGCGATGACGCACCAACAGCCAGTTCCATATTCCGAAGCCCAATAGCGTGTTGCCCAAAGCCTGCCAGAGCGTTGCGGCCCAGCCCGACCAAGTGGCGTCGCGCAAGGCATCCGCGATCTGTACCGGCCCATCGAGCAGCAGACTCAGCAAGGCTAGGGGCAGCGTAGCGAAGAGGCTGCTCCAGATGATGAAGCCCCCCATATTCACCCGCCCGACGCGGCGGACCACCGTGTTAGCGCAAGCCCAGCAACAGGCGGCAGCCAGCACCAGCCCCAAACCGCCAGGCGTCACAGCCGCCCCCGGATCGGCCACGCTGTGCCAACCCACGAGAATATAACCGCCGACCGCTAACAGCATGGCAAGATATTGCAGCGCGCGCAGCCTCTCACCGTTCAGGACAACGGCGATCAGAATAGTAAAGAACACTTGCGACTGTATGACCAGGGACGCCAGACCCGGCGAAATGCTGCCTTGCATCGCCCAGTAAAGCAGGCCGAACTGTCCAACCCCCAGCAGCATGCCGACCGAGGCCAGAGAGGTCCACGAGACCTGCGGCCTGCGCACGAGGAACAGCCAGGGCAACACGCTCAGCACAAAGCGCAGCGTCGCAAACAGAAAAGGGGGGAAGTCGGCCAAACCCCATTTGATGACGACGAAGTTGGTCCCCCAGATAAAGACCACAAAGACAGCCAACAACAAATGGGGCAATGGCATGGCGGCGCGGGGCAATGAGGAAAGTTCCCGAGTGTACCGAAGTGCACCAAGCCACGCTGAGCGCGCATTCAGCCAAGATTCAGCCTGTGACCGGAACGCGGCTTCGCGCTAGTATTTGGCAGCGCCCACACATGGGCGCTCACTATTGGAGAGTTGCCGTGATTCAAGAAATTGCCAAGATCCGTGTCAAACCAGGCCACGAGGCCGCCTTTGAGGCCGCCGTGCAGACGGCCCTGCCTTTGTTCGCACGCGCCAAAGGCTGCCACGGCGCCGCCCTGCATCGCGGAATTGAATCCCCGCAGGATTATGCGCTGGTCGTGCAGTGGGAAACGCTGGAGAACCACATGGTGGACTTCCGTAACTCGGCGGACTTCCAAGAGTGGCGCAAACTGGTGGGCGACCACTTCGCCGCTCCGCCGCAAGTGCACCACGAAACCAAGGTCATTTAGGCGCTTCGTTGTACTTGCGAGCGCTGCCCCGGAATACCCCCGCCGGATATTTGGCAGCGTTTTTCCGCATTTTGCGCTCGACCGCCTGGGCGATATCCATGTCCAGTTGGTCGGCCAGTGCAACCAGATACATCTGCACATCAGCAATTTCGTCCATCACGGCCTCGCGCTGACGATCATCCAGTTCGCGGGATTGCGCCTCGGTCAGCCATTGAAAAATGGCCACCAGCTCTCCGGCCTCGCCGGCCAGGGCCATCGCCAGATTCTTGGGTGTATGAAAAGGCTGCCACGCTCGTTCGGCACTAAAACGGCGCAAAGCCTGTTTGATATTTTCAAAATCTGACATCAGCACTCCCTCAATGACCCAGACGCGCCCGGGCGGCCAGGGCTACCGCGACCGTCGCACGCACGTCGGCCAGGGCCCGGTGAGTCGGCGTGGCAGCCCCCAGGTGTTCGGCAAGCATGCCGAGTTTGTGCGAGCGCAACTCTGGCCAGGCGCGGCGGGCGAGCAACAGTGTGCAATGCGTGTCGTTGTCGAAGGCTTGCCCACAGCGCGAGGCCGTGGCGCGCAGAAAACGGGTGTCAAAGGACGCATTGTGGAAAAACACGGGCGTCGTCCCGACAAAATCGCAAAAGGCCCGGAAAGCCTCATCAATAGGCTTGCCATCACGGATGACCTCCTGCTGAGAAATGCCGGTGAGCCGCGCAATAAAGCTAGGCACCCGGCCGTTGATGCGCACAAGCTGGCTGTACTCGCTGGCAATCTGCCCCTCGGTGTCGACCCGCACTGCAGCGAACTCGAGGATCTCACAGGCGTGCGCCGATAAACCGGTGGTTTCCAGGTCAGCGACGACAAAGGCGCTGCCCAAGGCGGTCAAGGCGCGGGAAGTGGTATCACTCTGGCGAGATTGACGATGAGCTGCGGAGAAATATGACAAGCCTGGCCCCGGCTAATTTAGAAGAGTTCTCATTGTAGGCCGCCGGGACGGCGTAACACTCAGACCACAGGTCTTATATAAGATATAAGACATTTGCCTGTAGCCGCTGTTGGTTCTAAAATGCGCACACTTCCTACCAACCGACACTACGCAGGCTTCTCATGCTGGAAACGTACCGCCAACAGGTGGCCGAACGCGCCGCACTGGGCATCCCCCCGCTGCCGCTTTCCGCCCAACAAACCGCCGACCTGATCGAGCTGCTGAAAAACCCGCCCGCCGGCGACGAACAGTTCCTGCTGGATCTGTTGACGCACCGCGTGCCCGCTGGCGTAGACGACGCCGCCAAGGTCAAGGCCTCTTATCTGGCCGCTGTCGCGCTGGGCAAGGAGTCGTGTGCACTGATCAGCCGCGCCAAGGCAACCGAACTGCTGGGCACCATGCTCGGCGGCTACAACATCGGTCCGCTGATCGAACTGCTGGATGACGCCGAGGTCGGCACGGTTGCCGCCGAAGGCCTGAAGAAAACCCTGCTGATGTTCGACGCCTTCCACGACGTGAAGGAAAAGGCCGACAAGGGTAACGCTAACG
This sequence comes from Bordetella avium, assembly GCF_034424645.1. NCBI lineage: Bacteria > Pseudomonadati > Pseudomonadota > Betaproteobacteria > Burkholderiales > Alcaligenaceae > Bordetella > Bordetella avium. The sequence continues at coordinate 1,038,016 of NZ_CP139969.1, read as the reverse complement.
CCCGCGCCGTGCTGCAAAGCTGGGCAGACGCCGAATGGTTCACCAGCCGCCCCGAAGTGCCGGAAAGCCTGACCATTACGGTTTTCAAGGTTCCGGGCGAAACCAACACCGACGACCTGTCGCCGGCGCCTGACGCCACGACCCGCCCGGACATCCCGCTGCACGCGCTGGCGATGCTGAAGAACAAGCGTGAAGGCGCTAACTTCCAGCCCGAAGAAGACGGCAAGCGCGGTCCGGTCCGCTTCATCGAGTCGCTAAAAGAAAAGGGCCACCTGGTTGCTTACGTGGGCGACGTGGTCGGCACCGGCTCCTCGCGCAAGTCGGCCACCAATTCGGTGCTGTGGTTCACCGGCCAAGATATCCCCTTCGTGCCGAACAAGCGCTTTGGCGGTGTCTGCCTGGGCGGCAAAATTGCCCCCATCTTCTACAACACGATGGAAGATGCCGGCGCCCTGCCGATCGAGCTGGACGTTTCCAACATGGAAATGGGCGATGTGATCGAGCTGCGCCCCTACGACGGCAAGGCCCTGAAGAACGGCGAGGTAATCGCCGAGTTCGAAGTCAAATCGGATGTCCTGTTTGACGAAGTACGCGCCGGCGGCCGTATTCCGCTGATCATTGGCCGTGGCCTGACCGCTAAGGCTCGCGAAGCCCTGGGCCTGGCGCCCTCCACGCTGTTCCGCCTGCCCAAGAACCCGGTCGACACCGGCCGCGGTTTCAGCCTGGCCCAGAAGATGGTCGGCCGCGCCTGCGGTCTGCCGGAAGGCCAGGGCATCCGCCCGGGCACCTACTGCGAACCGAAGATGACTTCGGTGGGCAGCCAGGACACGACCGGCCCCATGACCCGCGACGAGCTCAAGGATCTGGCCTGCCTGGGCTTCTCGGCCGATCTGGTGATGCAGTCCTTCTGCCACACCGCTGCCTATCCCAAGCCGGTTGATGTCAAGACGCACCACACGCTGCCGCAGTTCATCAGCACCCGTGGCGGCATTTCGCTGCGCCCTGGCGACGGCGTGATCCATTCCTGGCTCAACCGCATGCTGTTGCCCGACACGGTGGGCACTGGCGGCGACTCGCACACCCGCTTCCCGATCGGCATCTCGTTCCCGGCAGGTTCCGGCCTAGTGGCATTCGCCGCCGCTACCGGCGTCATGCCGCTGGACATGCCGGAATCGGTGCTGGTGCGCTTCAAGGGCAAGATGCAGCCCGGCGTCACCCTGCGCGATCTGGTCAACGCCATTCCCTTGTACGCCATCAAGCAAGGCATGTTGACGGTGGCCAAGCAAGGCAAGAAGAACATCTTCTCCGGCCGCATTCTGGAAATCGAAGGTCTGCCCGATCTCAAGGTCGAGCAAGCCTTTGAGCTGTCCGACGCTTCCGCCGAACGTTCGGCGGCCGGCTGCTCGGTGCGCCTCAACAAAGAGCCGATCATCGAGTACATCAACAGCAACATCGTGATGTTGAAGTGGATGATCGCCAACGGCTATGAAGACGAACGCTCGATTACCCGCCGTATCAAGGCCATGGAAGCCTGGCTGGCAGACCCCAAGCTGCTGGAACCGGATGCCGACGCCGACTATGCGGCCGTGATCGAAATCGATCTGGCCGATATCCACGAACCCATCGTTGCATGCCCGAACGACCCCGACGACGTCAAGACGCTGAGCGATGTGGCCGGCGCCAAGATCGACGAAGTGTTTATCGGTAGCTGCATGACCAACATCGGCCATTTCCGCGCGGCATCCAAGCTGCTGGAAGGCAAGCGCGATATTCCGGTCAAGCTGTGGGTGGCTCCCCCGACCAAGATGGACGCTCAGCAACTGACGGAAGAAGGCCATTACGGCGTCTTCGGCACCGCTGGCGCCCGTACGGAAATGCCGGGCTGCTCGCTGTGCATGGGCAACCAGGCGCAGGTGCGCGAAGGCGCGACCGTCATGTCGACTAGCACCCGCAACTTCCCGAACCGTTTGGGCAAGAACACCAACGTGTATCTGGGCTCTGCCGAACTGGCCGCCATCTGCTCGCGTCTGGGCCGCATCCCGACGAAGGAAGAGTACATGTCGGATATGGGCGTCATCAACAAGAGCGGCGACCAGATCTACAAGTACCTGAACTTCGATCAGATCGCTGACTACAAGGACGTCGCGGACTCGGTTCCGGTCTAAGCCGTCTCGCAAAAGCAAAAAGCCCGCCAGTCTGTGACTGGCGGGCTTTTTGTTGTGCCGCGGCAGACTAGGCGGTCTTGCGGATCTGCACGGGCACGGATTTATAGCAGGGGATGCCGCTTAAAGGGTCCTGATAATCCAGCGGGCACAGATTATTGGCTTCGGGGAAGTAAGCGGCAGCCGATCCCGCCGAAATGTCGTGGCGGATGGCGGTCAATGTCAGGCGACGGTGTGTTTGACCGGTAAGCGCGGTGTTGATCTCGACTTTATCGCCATGCGCCAACCCCAAGCGCTGCATATCCTCTTCGTTCATGAACAGCACGTCGCGGCGCCCGAACACGCCCCGATAGCGATCGTCCATGCCATAGATCGTCGTGTTGTACTGATCGTGGCTGCGCACGGTCGTGAGTTTGAGCGTGTCCTTGAATTCGGGGTCTTCCTCCAAGCCAGGAAAAATCAAGAACTCGGCCTTGCCAGAGGCGGTTTTCCAGACGCGCTGCGCGGCAGCCAGCGTCAGGCGGAACCCACCCGGCACACGGATACGCGCGTTGTAGTCATGAAAATCAGGATAGATGCGCTCGATCAGGTCACGAATGCGGTCGTAGTCTTCGATCAGATGCAACCACGGCACGCGACTGTGGGGCAATGTGGCCTGCGCCATCCCGGCGATGATGGCCGGCTCGGAACGCAGATGGGCCGAAGCCGGCGGCAATTTGCCGCGTGAGGCATGCACCATGGACATCGAGTCTTCCACCGTGATGGCCTGAGCGCCGCTGGCCTGCACGTCGCTCTCGGTTCTGCCCAGCACGGGCAACACGATGACCTCCTTGCCAATCAGTAAGTGCGAACGGTTGAGTTTGGTGTTCAGATGCACCGCCAGCGTCAGGCCACGCATGCCTTGCGCGCAACGCTCGGTATCGGGCATAGCGATGGCGAAATTGCCGCCCAGGCAGATCAATACCTTGCTACGCCCGTCGCTGATGGCCCGCATGGCATTGCCGGCATTGTGGCCGGGGCGCTCTGGCGGGCGGAAACCAAAGGTTTTCTCGATATTGTCGAACATCACCGGATCAATGAGTTCGGTAATGCCGACCGAGCGGTTGCCTTGCACATTGGAGTGACCGCGCAAAGGACAGATACCTGCGCCGGGCTTGCCGATATTGCCGCGCAGCAGCAGCAGGGCCGCAGTCTGCTGCACATTGTGCGCGCCGGTGCTGTGCTGGGTAATGCCCATGCCATAGCTGATGATGGTCGCCTTGGACTTGGCGTAGGCCTGAGCCACGGCCTGCATGTCATCACGGCTCAGGCCGCTATGCCGCTCCAGTTCATCCCAGGACGTGGCTTCGAGATCCGCTCGAAACTCCTCGAAACCATGGGTATGCTGGGCAATGAAGTCCCGGTCCAGGGTGCCCGGATGCTGCGCGTCTCGCTCCACCAGCGCCTTCATGATGCCCTTGAGTGCGGCGGCGTCGCCCCCCACCTTCACCTGGTAGTAGCTGGAGGCGATGCGTGTAGAGGTCAGCGTCGCCATTTCGGTGGGGCTTTGCGGATCAGCGAAGCGCTCCAGCGCTCGTTCCCGCAAAGGGTTGAGCACAATAATCGGAACGCCACGCTGGGAACAGTCATGCAGGGTGCCCATCATGCGCGGGTGATTGGTGCCTGGGTTGTGACCGATGCAGATAATCAGCTCGCACTGGTCAAAGTCATCCAGAGAAACCGTACCCTTACCTATGCCGATGGTCTTAGGCAGGCCCACGCTGGTGGGCTCGTGGCACATATTCGAGCAATCGGCAAGATTGTTAGTGCCGTACTCTCGCGCAAAAATATTGAACAGGAAGGAGCTCTCGTTCGACGCGCGCCCCGAGGTGTAAAACTCCACCGCATCCGGAGTGGCCTGCGCCTGCAACACCTGTGCAATCCGCGCATAGGCCGCATCCCATTCAATCGGTACGAACTTGTCGCTGGCCGCGTCATAAGTCATGGGATGTGTCAGCCGGCCGGCATCCTCCAGGGCATGATCGCTCCAGCCTAAGAGCTCGGTCACGGTGTGCTGGGCAAAAAACGCCGGATCGACGCGGCGCTGTGTCGCCTCCCAGGTGACGGCCTTGGCGCCGTTTTCACAGAACTCGAATGTGGAGGTGTATTTCTTGTCCGGCCAGGCACAGCCTGGACAATCGAATCCATCCGGCTTATTGGCGCGCAGCAGCAGCTCGGACCCCTCGGCGACACGCATCTGCTCTGCAATCGTGGCAGCGGTGGCTTTCAGAGCCCCCCAACCGCCCGCAGGCATGTGATAGGTGCGTACACCAGCGACTTTACGTTCGGTCATACGGAAGCTCTCCTCTCAACAATCGACGCGCCCTGCGGGCACAGATGGCACATGAGTTTTGGACACCTCCCCGACAGATATAACGTAGTTTGCAGGGCTGAGGCAAACCGGACGGCCCTGCACAGGCCTACGTTATGCTGCCGCGATGGATACACATCTGCGCTGCACGTCCTCCCTCCCCCTTCCCTTGGTGCTGCTGTGCCTGGCTTCCGGCTATATCGACGCGCTTGGCTACGCTTACCACGGCGTATTCGCAGCCAATATGACGGGCAATATCGTGCTGGTGGGCATGTCGCTGGCCCAGCATCAATGGACGACCGCAGTCAGCGGACTCTCGACGCTCGTACTGTTTTTTTTGGGAGCCCTGGCTGGCGGCTGCTTTACGCCGCAGCGCCAATGGTCGTATCAGCTGCCTCTGTTTACCGAGTGCGCGCTGCTGGTGGCGGCCTCTTGCCTTGATCCCGCCAGCTCGCTGTGGCTGGCCCTCACCGCCACGGCAATGGGCTTACAGGCCAGCGTGATCGTCGGCGTGGGAGGCAGTACTGTCAGCACAGTAGTCCTTACCAGCACCCTGGCGAAATTGGCCCGGCTGTCTGCGCGAGCCCTCTTCCTTGCCCCGTTTTTTGGCGCATCCAGCACGCCAAACGGTTCGCGCCTGCCACTGCTCATGGCCTGGAGCGCCTATTTTCTGGGGGCGGTGGCTGCGGGTCTATTGTTGACGGCAGATTGGGCCATGTGGGCGGGCACCGCCGCCGTCGCGGTGCTGCCGCTACAGCAATGGCGCTATCGCGGCTGAACGCCAGGCGCGGCGATGGCTTCGACCATCGCCGCGCCATGCAGCCTTAGAACTCTATCGCGGCCGTGAGCGTGAACGTGCGGGGCGCGCCCTGCACCAGATAACCGTTGTTGGGGTATCCCCCCACCGACGACCAATAGCCACGATTCGCGATGTTTTCGACGCGGGCGCGCCAGATGACGCTGTGGCCGCTGATGTCGGTCGAGTAGCGCAAGCCGGCATCAACGCGAGTCCAGCCAGGCACTTTTAGCCTGTTGGCGGCATCGGCATAAGAGGCGCCGGTGTACACCAGGCGGCTATCGAGCGTCAGCCCTTCGACGCCCGGAATATCCCACTCGGCGCCCAGATTGGCCTGGTATTGCGGCACACCGATGACACGCTTGCCATCGGTGGTGGCGCTGCCGGTGTCGCGCTGCTTGGCATTGAGCCAGGTCATGCCGCCCAACAAACGCACGCTTTGGGTAGCCTGGCCATAAAAGGTGAGCTCAAGACCATCGTGCCGATCGCGGCCAGCCTCGCTGAAGACTTGATCACTGTTGACATAGGCCCGGGGCTTTTCTGTCGTGAATACCGCAATGCCTGCGCCCAGGCCATCGCGCTCAACCTTAAGACCAAGCTCTTTCTGTTTGGCGACATAGGGTGACAACATCTCTCCGGCATTGCGGACCGGCAGACCATTGCTGTTATTGGGCGCGGTTTCGCCGGCTGTCAAGGCCTCGATGTAGTTGGCGTACAGCGACACCTCGGGGGTCAGGCGCCAGACGATGCCGGCGGCCGGCGAGTTGCGGCTTTGATCGTAGGCCTTGCCGCCCACACCGGTGTTATAGGCAAAATCACGGCTGTACAAGCGCTGATGGCGCACGCCTAACGTCAATTGCACGCGGTCGTCCAACACCGACAGGGTGTCGCCCAGCGCCAGGCTGGTCATCCGGACCCGGCCGGACAAGGCCGGATCGCCCAGGTCATTGCCAAACAGGGTGTTAGGGCTGAAAGCGGGTTGAGGAATACGCACAGGATGGTAGATATTGGTGGCCGTGGTGTTGCGCCAGTCCATTGCGTAGGCGTTTTTCTTTTCCAACTCGAAGTAAGAACCCGACACCACCAGATCATGTTTGACCGGACCGGTCTCCAGCTTGGCGCGCAGGCCGAGCTCTCCCGTATTGACGGTGTCTTTGCGCACATTGTCGAAGCGGTAGAACGTGCCATTGCCAGAGGCATCGACGCTGCCGATATTGGCCAGCGAGTTCTTCTCCTTGCTGTTGCGGTGGCCGTAGGCCGCGTAGGCGGTCAGCTTATCGGAGATATCGTATTCACCGCGCAAGGTGCCAAACACATCCCGCTCGTTGGAGTACGTCCAGTCCTGGGCATAGTTGGTGGTGGAGGACGGCGCGCTGGGCACCGACTTGATGCTTGAGTTCAGCGTGACATTCGGACGACCGCGCTTGATGCGATTGAACTGATAACCGATATCGGCCGAGAGACGGGCACGATCGTTGTGCCAGTCGAGCCCGAGCAGCGCAGCCGTAGTACGGCCGAATTCGCCGTCAACGGCGCTTTCGCCCCCACGCTGGCCTACGTTGATGCGAATGCCGGTGCTGTCATCGGGGCCGAAACGACGGGCGATATCGGCTGCGGTCTGGGCCGCGCCGCTCGAGGAAATGCCAGTCGTGAAACGGGTGAGCGGCTCGTTCGGAGCGCGCTTGGGCACCAGATTGATAGCGCCACCGATCCCCCCGCCCGTGGGCGGCGTGCCGGTCAGAAAGTTAGAAGCGCCACGCAGCACCTCGACCCGCTCGAAAAACTCGGAAGAGATGTACTGCCGCGGCATCAGACCATATAGCCCGTTATAGGCAATATCTTCGGAGCTGAGCAGGAAGCCGCGCACAAAGTACGACTCCTGAAAATTACCGAAACCCCGCGCCACCCGCACGCCCGGATCATTCTGCAAGACATCCGCGACGCTGCGCGCCTGGCGATCCGCGATCAGATCGCTGGTATAGCTGGTGATGGAAAACGGTGTCGCGAGGTTTTCCTTGGTGCCCAGGATGCCCGCGCGCGCCCCCGTAGCCACCTGGCCGCCAGCAAAAGCCGGGGCCAACCCCTGCGCGGAGGCATCAGCGCTCGCCTCCACCTTGATGGAGCCCAGAGTGACGGAAGGATCAGTTTGCGCGACGGCACTCAAAGGCAAGGCCACCGCCAGATAGGCGGCACTGGGGAGTTTCTTCATCATTCGTCCGTTCAATAGGAAAGTTCTGTCTTGACGCCCCACCCAGCCGCGGTGCTGCGCGGGGCAGGCGGAACCGATGCGATATCGGTGCGAGTTGAATAATAAACACGAATAACAATGATTCTTGTTATTAAGCTTATTTTCAGTATTTCGTCGCTCGCGCACAACATTTCCCGCCCCTCGGGCCGGCAGGGCAAAGATCGCAATGGGAGGCGATTGCGCTCAGATCAAGCCGTAAAATCCGGTAAAAATCCGATGACAGGGAAAAGCCAGATTGAAAACAATGATGCTCGGACGCTGGGGCGTGTTGCTATGCCTTGCGGCCCTGGCGGGCTGCGCCAGCACACGGCCCCCTGGCAATCCTGAAGATATCTGCGCCATTTTCCGCGAGAAGCCGCAATGGCATAACGCCGCCCTCAAGGCACAGGAAAAATGGGAGACGCCAGTACAAGTGCCGATCGCGATGATGTATCAGGAGTCAAGCTTCAAGCATGACGCCCTGCCCCCCCGCTACTATTTCCTGGGTTTCATACCCTGGGGCAGGGTTAGTTCGGCCTATGGTTACGCACAGGCCAAAGATGAAACCTGGGCGGATTACAAACGCGAGGCCGGGGGCTGGTTGTCGAGCCGGGACGATTTCGCAGACGCGATCGATTTCATGGCTTGGTATATGAGTAAAACCCAGCGCATCAACGGCGTGTCTAAATGGGATGCCTATGGCCAGTACCTGAACTATCACGAAGGCTGGACCGGCTATCGCAACCGCAGTTACGACCGCAAAACCTGGCTGCTGCGGGTGGCGCGGCAGGTACAGGTGCGCGCTGAGCGCTTCGCCGCCCAGTACCAAGGTTGCGAACGCGAACTTGGCCGTGGCGGCTGGTTGTTTTAGCGTAAAAACCCAGACTCCGGACAGGCGCAGGCTGTCGAAACTTGGTAATAATAGACATGAGGGACAGGCTCTGGCTGAACATGGCGGATAGGCTTTTGAACCTTTGACCGCCTTCCCTGGTCTTATATAAGATAAAAGACACCGCGATACGCGGGGCCTGTCGCCCGCAGCACTATGACCAACGCGCTAACCGTTGCAAAGAGGCGGTCTGGCGCAGCCACACAACCGGAGTTCGTCATGCCGCACAATACGCTCGACACCCTGAAGACCTTCAAGATCGGGAAGAATACCTGTCAGTACTACTCATTGCCGGCACTGGGCAAATCGCTGGGCATTGATGTTTCTCGCCTGCCGGTATCCATCCGTATCGTGCTGGAGTCCGTGCTGCGCAACTGTGATGGCCAAAAAGTCACCGAAGCCCATGTCCGCCAATTGGCCAATTGGCAGCCCAATGCACACCGCGAAGACGAAATCCCTTTTGTGGTCGCCCGTGTAGTGCTGCAGGATTTCACCGGCGTACCGCTGCTTGCCGATATTGCGGCCATGCGCTCGGTCGCCGAAAAAATGGGCAAGTCGCCCAAGCGCATCGAACCGCTGGTGCCGGTGGATCTGGTCGTAGATCACTCGGTCATGATCGACTATTTCGGCACCAAGCAGGCGCTCGATCTGAACATGAAGCTGGAGTTCCAGCGCAATCGCGAGCGCTACCAGTTCATGAAATGGGGCATGCAGGCTTTCGACACCTTTGGCGTCGTGCCGCCGGGATTCGGCATCGTGCACCAGGTCAACCTCGAATACCTGGCGCGCGGCGTGCACCAGGATAAAAAAACCGGCGTCTATTACCCCGACTCGCTGGTAGGCACCGATAGCCACACCACCATGATCAACGGCATTGGCGTGGTGGGCTGGGGCGTGGGCGGCATTGAAGCCGAGGCCGGTATGCTGGGTCAGCCGGTTTATTTCCTGACACCGGATGTGGTGGGCGTCGAACTCAAGGGGCAGTTGCGTGGCGGCGTGACGGCCACCGACCTGGTGCTGACAATTACCGAAATGCTGCGCCGCGAGAAGGTGGTGGGCAAATTCGTCGAGTTCTGCGGCCCGGGCACCGCCAGCCTGTCGGTGACCGACCGCGCCACTATCGGCAACATGGCCCCCGAATACGGGGCGACGATGGGCTTTTTCCCGGTCGACGAGCGCACTATCGATTATTTCAAGGGCACTGGCCGCAGCGAAGAGGAAATCGCCGCCTTCGAGGCCTATTTCAAAGCCCAGAAGATGTTCGGCGTGCCCAAGGCCAAGGATATCGGCTACAGCAAGCTGCTGACGCTGGATCTTTCTACGGTGACCCCCTCGCTTGCCGGCCCCAAGCGCCCGCAAGACCGCATCGAAATCGGCAAGGTCAAAAACACCTTCATCGACCTGTTCTCCAAACCGGTGTCCGAAAACGGCTTCAACCAGCCGGCGGCAAAGCTGGCCGAAGTGTTCCCGACCAGCAAGGGCACCAAAATCAAGAATGGCGACATCCTGATTGCCGCCATTACGTCTTGCACCAACACCTCCAACCCGAGCGTGCTGCTGGCCGCCGGCCTGTTGGCCAAGAAGGCCGTCGAAGCCGGCCTGAAGGTGCCCAAGCACATCAAAACCTCGTTGGCCCCCGGATCGCGCGTGGTGACCGAATACCTGACCAAGACAGGCCTGCTGCCCTACCTGGAGAAGCTGGGTTTTGACGTTGCGGCCTATGGTTGCACCACCTGCATCGGCAACGCCGGCGATCTCACGCCCGACCTCAACGAGGCCATCGTCAACAATGACCTCGTGTGCGCGGCCGTGTTGTCTGGCAACCGCAACTTCGAAGCCCGCATTCACCCGAACATCAAGGCCAACTTCCTGGCCTCGCCGCCGCTGGTCGTCGCGTACGCGCTGGCCGGCACCATCACCCGCGACCTGATGACCGAGCCCGTGGGCCGAGGCAAAAATGGCGATGTCTGGCTGGGCGATATCTGGCCCTCGACAGAGGAAATCGACGCACTGCTGAAGTACGCCATGAACCCCGAGGTGTTCAAGGAGAACTACAGCCAGGTCAAGAGCAAGCCGGGCAAATTGTGGGAGAACATCCAAGGCGTCACGGGCGAGACCTATAACTGGCCCGCCTCGACCTATATCGCCGAACCGCCCTTCTTCCAGGATTTCAGCATGACGCCGGGGTCGATCCCGGTGATCAAGGGCGCGCGCGCGCTGGGCATTTTCGGCGACTCAGTCACGACCGACCACATTTCACCGGCCGGCTCCATTAAGGAAACCTCACCCGCAGGCAAGTGGCTCAAAGAACATGGCGTGCAAAAAGCCGATTTCAACAGCTATGGCTCGCGCCGCGGCAACCATGAAATCATGATGCGCGGCACCTTCGCCAACGTGCGGATCAAGAACCTAATGATTCCGCCGCGCGCCGACGGCAGCCGCTTCGAAGGCGGCGAGACGCTGTTGCAGCCCTCGGGCGAGCAGATGTCCATCTATGACGCGGCCATGGCCTATGTCAGCCAGGGCACCCCCTCCGTGGTGTTCGGCGGTGAAGAATACGGCACAGGTTCTTCGCGCGACTGGGCGGCCAAGGGCACGCAATTGCTAGGCGTGAAAGCCGTCATCGCCCGCAGCTTCGAGCGCATTCATCGCAGCAATCTGGTCGGCATGGGCGTGCTGCCCCTGCAATTCAAGGGCGACGACAGCGCGCAGTCGCTGGGCATCAAGGGCGATGAAACCTTTGATATCTCGGGCCTGGAAAACGGGATCAAGCCCATGCAAGATGTCACGCTGACCATTCACCGCCACGACGGCAGCACACAGCAAGTCACTCTGCTGTTGCGCATCGATACGCCGATCGAGGTGGACTACTACCTGCACGGCGGCATTCTGCCCTTCGTGCTGCGTCAATTGCTGGCCGACTGACCCGGCTGCGCCCGAGCTGCGATCAACGCCCCGGACGCTGGATACCAGCGTCCGGGGCGTTTTCAAGTGCGGCCCCATGCCGCCGTGAACTAAACGCCAAACTGATAGGCGTCCATCGCCAGCGCCGCGTAGGTCACCTCATCGTTCAGCCGCTGCGCAGGCATGCCGCCCGCACCGAGCGCCACATACAGCGGCATCAGATGATCGTCATGCGGATGGGCCTGGTGGGCGCCCGGCGCGCGCACCTGCCAATCGAACAAGGCATCCAGATTTTCCGTTTCCAGATGCTGCGCGAACCATTGCTGGAAGGCCGTGACATAGGGCGCAGGCGGCGCCGTTTGCGGCATGCGCACGTCGCGCAGATTATGGGTCAAAGAACCCGAGCCGATAATCAGCACGCCCTGCTCCCGTAAGGGCGCCAGCGCGCGGCCTAGCTCATATTGCGCCCGGGCATCGCGTCCGGCATCCAGGGAGAGCTGTACCACAGGCACATCCGCCTGCGGATACAGGTAGCGCAGCGGCACCCAGGCGCCGTGATCCAGCGGACGGCGGGGGTCATCCACCGCATCGACCGAGGACGCGGCCAGCGCCTCACGCACGCGGGCGGCCAACGCAGGCGAGCCGGGCGGGCTGTATTGCAAGGCATAGAGTTCGGGCGGGAAGCCGCCAAAATCGTGCCAGGCGATCTGGCGATCGCGCGTAGACACGGCCAGCCCCTGCCCCATCCAATGAGGCGAAACCACCAGAATGCCGCTAGGTTTGCCCGCTTGACGGGCAGACCATTGGGCCAGGACAGCGCCAGTGCGGCCAGGGTCCACCGCGAGCATGGGCGATCCGTGGGAAACGAAGAGCACAGGCCAGGACATGGCTTTTCCTCCAACAAAATGATGTTGTTATTGTGATCGCACTGACTTTAGCAATAAATACCCTGTTTATTTATGATCTATTCCTAAACCGACAACAATTCCACGCTGCATACGCCGAGGGGAGGTAAACTACGCGGTTACGCATCTTTTGACCCTTCAACGTCATGGCCCGTACACGCAGCACCACCGCTTCTCGTTTGCCCCGCGATGCGACCCGCTTGATCAGTCTTGCCCAGGCCCTGCACCGCTCGGGCAGCCGGGTCGAAGATCTGTATTGGGAAGCCCTGCTCGCCGAAGCGATCGGCAAGCTGCTGCGTCCTGGCAGCGATGGTCCGCTCGAGGCGGCACTGGACCATCTGGCCCAGCAAGATATCGGCGCCTACGAAGTGCTCATAGAGCAAGCAGAAACCCTCTCGGAGTCGATGAAGGTCGAGAAAAACGGCCTACGCTACGACGTGCTGCTACTCGTCGCACCGATTGTGGCGTGGACGCGCTATGCCATCCCGACAGGCCCGATTCCCGCCGCTGCGCAAGAAGCGCTGCTGGCGCAATTGCACGGCCATATCCTGGCCGCAGACGCCCGTGTCGCCCTGCTGCCGCATCTGGTCAGCATCGATCAGATGCCGCGCACCTTTGCCGAGACAGCACAATGGATGCAGCGCCTGGCCAACCAGGCTTTGGGAGCCGCGCCGGCCCGCCCTATCATCAACGCCGAAGCCGAGACAGCCAATATGTTGGCCGACACGCGCTATCTGGTTGCTGCCGTGGCCGTGCCCGAACAGAGCGCCCTCTTTCGCTGGCAGGAATCCCCAGAGGACGCCAATCGCGACGCCTGCCTGGCCCGCTGGTCGGAGCAGGCCCTGCCCACACTGGCTGGGCTGCTACCTGGCTGCGGTCTGGAATGCCTGCTGCCGGACGCCTATTACGTTAGCAATCGCGAGGCAGACCGGCGTGTCCGTCCCCTGTCCTTGCGCGCCGCCCTTTCGTGGCTGGAAGGCGCCATCAATATGCCCGCCAGTCAGTTGCGAGCCGTCATCGCGGCCTGCGGTGAAAGCCACACCGAGGAATACCGCATCGGTTTCACGCCCCGCCATAGCAACGACGTGTATTACGGCTGCGTCTGGCCTATTTATGGCCGCGAAGAAGAACAGACTGCCGACGAAGACAATGCTGCGGAATCCGTGATCGCTGCGCTGCTAAAGGAGCTCGGCGTGGCCGAAGTCCGCCGTATTCCCGGCCGCCTGCAGGTGGAGTTCTGCGAAGACTGCGGCGCGCCGTATTTCCCCGATCCGCTGGGCGTGCTGGTCCACGCCGAACTGCCGGAAAACGCCGAGGCCGCTCCGGCCCAATTCCACTGATACGCGCATGCGAGCCGATATTTTCTGCCGTGTCGTCGATAACTTCGGCGATATCGGCGTGTGCTGGCGTCTGGCTCGCCGCCTGAGCCAAGGGCATGGCTGGCAGGTTCGCCTCTGGGTGGACGATCTCCATGCGTTCGCGCGCCTACAGGCCGAGGTTGATCCCGCCCTGGCGCGGCAGCGCGTTCAGCAAATCGACATCGTCGATTGGAACGATCTCACGGAACTGGAGCCAGGCGATGTAGTGATCGAAGCCTTTGCCTGTGATCCGCCCGCCCTTTTTCTGGCCGCGATGCGCAAGCGTCCGCCCGTGTGGATCAACCTGGAATACCTGAGCGCCGAAGCCTGGGTGGAGACCTGTCACGGCCTGCCTTCGCAACGCGCGGATGGCCTGGTGAAGCATTTTTTCTTTCCGGGCTTCACGCCCGCGACAGGCGGTCTGATACGAGAGCCTGGCCTGAGTCAGGAGCGCGATGCCTTACAGGCCAGCCGCCCCGCTCAGGATGCCTTCCTGCGCCGCCTGGGCGTGACGCGCCGCGATGCGGACAGCCGCACACTGACCCTGTTCTGCTATCCGCAAGCCCCCTATCTCGAACTGGCCCAAGCGCTGAGCCGGCAAACCACCCTCTTGATCGTGCCGGAAGGCGTGGCGCCAGGGCTGGCCTCTACCCCTGGCCTGCAGATCGCCCGCATTCCTTTCGTGGCGCAGCCTGACTTCGACCGCCTACTTTGGTGCGCCGACCTCAACTTCGTACGCGGCGAAGACTCCTTTGTGCGTGCGGCCTGGGCCGCGCGTCCGCTGGTTTGGCAGATTTATCCGCAAGAAGAAAATGCCCACCTGGAAAAGCTCAACGCCTGGCTGGCGCGCTATCCGGCGCCACCCGCCGCCCGTGCGCTATTCTCTCTCTGGAATCAGGAGACTGGCAGCGCACGCTGGCCGGATACCTTGCACGCAGCGCTGGAAGGCAGGGCTTGGGAGCAGTGGAAACAAGCCGCTCGCGACTGGGACGCGGGCTTCGCTGCACGCCCGGATTTGGGGGACGCACTGGTGGATTTCTGCGCGGACTTGGCTAAGACGCGATAGAATAGAGAGTTTTCTATACGTATGCTGGTGCGCACTGCGCCAGCGTAACTGACCTTTTTTGACAGCCTCCCGGGGCGCGCACGAGAACAACTCCGCGCGCACGCACGGCGAGCGCGTACTTTACCCCCCGGAGTTTTAATCGATGAAAACCGCTCAGGAATTGCGAGTCGGCAACGTGGTGATGGTTGGCAAGGACCCGCTCGTGGTCCAAAAGACCGAATACAACAAGTCCGGCCGTAACGCCGCCGTGGTCAAGCTGAAGTTCAAGAACCTGCTTACCGGTTCGGCCAGCGAGTCCGTCTACAAGGCTGACGAAAAATTCGACATCGTTATGCTCGAGCGCAAGGAGTGCACCTACTCCTACTTCGGCGACCCGATGTATGTCTTCATGGATGCCGACTACAACCAGTATGAAATCGAGGCCGATAGCATGGGCGATGCCCTGAACTACCTCGAAGAAGCCATGCCGGTCGAAGTGGTGTTCTATGACGGCCGCGCCATCTCGGTCGAACTGCCGACTATCCTGGTCCGCGAAATCACCTACACCGAGCCGGCTGTGCGTGGCGACACCTCGGGCAAGGTGCTCAAGCCTGCCAAGATCAACACCGGCTACGAACTGCAAGTGCCGCTGTTCTGCGCCATCGGCGACAAGATCGAAATCGATACGCGTACCAACGAGTACCGTAGCCGCGTCAACTAAGCTGCAAAGCCGGTTGCCCAAAAGCCCGCCGATAGCTCGGCGGGCTTTTTTTATGTTGCGCTGCCCCCACGGCATGGACACAAGCACACCGGCCTTGCCGTCCTGCTTCAGGCAGCGGCTGCACGTGGAGATTGCCTTCTTCCATGTAAATCCCTAAGTTGTACATCCGGGAGAGAAAAATCCACGCTTTTCATGGCGGTATCGCCCTGAGATCGGCTCTCATCGGCAACAAGCCATCTGTGAAAGTTCTTTATTGAGGGAGCTGTCATGAGCACTATCCGCAAGCCATTGATTGTCATTACGGGCGCGAGCTCCGGCATAGGCCTGGCCACGGCCCGTTTGTTTTCATCATGGGGCCATCCCCTGCTGTTACTGGCCCGACGGCTCGAGAAGATGCAGGCGCTGAGCCTGCCCAATGCCTGCGTGTTGTCTGTGGATGTGACCGATCGCGCCGCCTTGGTCGCTGCGGTACAGGAAGGCGAAAAACGCTTTGGCCCGGCCGACGCCATCGTTAACAACGCGGGCGTCATGCTACTGGGCGAGATCACGAACCAGGACCCGGAGCAGTGGGACCGCATGCTGGATGTGAATGTCAAAGGGGTGCTCAACGGCGCGCATGCCGTGGCCAAGGGCATGACCGAGCGCAGGCGCGGCAGCATCATCAATATCAGCTCAGTGGCGGGCCGCAAGACCTTCCCCAACCACGTCGCCTATGTCGGCAGCAAGTTCGCCGTTCATGGTCTGTCGGAGAACCTGCGTGAGGAACTGTCCGTACATAATGTGCGTGTGACGACGATTGCGCCGGGCGCGGTAGAAACCGAGCTGCTGGGACACACCACCGACGAAAACATCAAGACCAGTTATGAGGCCTGGAAGCGGGAAATAGGCGGCAAGGTGCTGTCTGCCGAGGACGTGGCCAACGCGGTCTATTATGCCTATTCGCAGCCGGAGGGGGTGTGCATACGCGAGATCGTCCTTGCCGCCACGCGCCAGCAAGCCTAGCCATCGCCCCGTAAAAAGCGATCGATTCGCAGCCAAACGGCGGCCAAACCGCAACCACCGCCTTGCCGCGTTTGCTGCGCTTAACTAAAAGCGATGCCGCATGCCCAGCGCGATGACTCGGCGCGACAAGATGCCGCCACTGCGCTGGATGGCATAGACATAGAGATTGCTACGTTTGGATAGGTCATATTGATACCCTAACGCGACGCTCTTGAGCTCAATGCCCACGGATCGCTGCACCGCGAGCCGCAGTATGCCATTCGAGGTCATGCGGTAATGCGCGCCGGCGATGAAGGCCGAGGAGCGGCGGCGATCCTTGGCAGGCCCCCGATTAGGGTTGACCAGCAAGCCGTAGTTCACACTCCACCCGAAATTGTCGGTCGCATAGGCCACGCCGGTCTGCCAGTTACGGGTGCGGCGGCGGTCCTGCCCTTCAGGGATCAGGCCATCGAGGGTCAACCCGGCTGTCCATTCGTTTTTGGCGTATTGCAGACCCGCCGTGAAAACACGGTCATTGGGATTCTTCAGTGGCCTGCCCATGCTGTCGGTTTAGGTGGTGTCGCCGTCCCCGACACGAAAACTGTAGCCCGCCGCCGCCTTGAAGCCCGCCAGCGCCGGCGAGTAGTAGATGACCGACTGATTCATCCGGGCGGCGCGGCCGGTGTCGCCATGCCCGGTCGGTATGATGCTGTCACCTGCGCCGCCCCATCCGCCGTCGAAGCCTTCATCGAAGCTGCCCCACTGACTGCCCAACACCGGCTGGCGGCCAAGACGCAACTCTCCCGGTGGCCCGGAAAACGACAGCCAGGACACGCTATTGAATAGACGCCCATCGATCAGGCTTTTGCCATTGCCCGCGTTAAAGACGTCTTGCAGCCTGAAGGCGGCCATCCAGCCGCCCCCCAGGCCTTCGCTGCCAGATAGCGTGATGCGGGAGGCGGACTGGCCGCCGCTGCGCGTCGTGAGACGGCTGTTGTCAGCACCCTGAAGATAGCTGAAGCCCATATCAACCAGGCCGCTCAACGTCAATGTGCTGTCTTGCGGACCCGGCGCCGCAAACGCCAGACATGGGGTCAACATCATGGCCTCCACCAGCAATCCATATTGGCTCGCTCGCATGCTTGTGTCCGTTTTGGAATTTTGGGAGACTCAGTTTGCGCAGCAAACGGGACCATCAGACTTCAGAACTCCCAGTATCAGAAATGATGAGATAGCTGAGAAACCCTCGATTGCAACGACGGCATCAGATGCGCGCCGCGGGAAAAGCGTGATGACGCCCCGCCCAGATCCTCATCCAGGCCAGGATCAACAACAGCAGCAGCGCGGGCGAAAACGCAGCCACGCCCAGGCGCTCAAGCAACAGGCCTCCCGCCAACCCGCCGCCCGCAATCGCCACATTCCAGGCCGTGACCAGCATGGATTGGGCAACATCCGCCGCATCGCCCGCCGCTTGAGCCAAAGCAGTCTGAAACAAAGTTGCCGCGCCGCCGAAGGCCAGCCCCCATACCGCCACGGCCAGGTAAATCAGGGCCGGCGCTCCCCCCGCCACCCCCAGCATCAGCGCAGCCAATCCGAATAAGGCCGTGCTGGCCAGCGTAAGGCCGCGAAGATGTCGGTCGATCCGCGCACCGATGATCCAGATGCTGAGCAGCGAGGCCAGTCCAAACACCAGCAAAACCAGGCCTGCGCGCCCGGCCATGCCCTGCGAAACCAAAAACGGCGCGATATAGGTGTAGAGGATGTTATGCGCAAGCACAAAAGCCAGGACGACGAACAACACCGAACGCACGCCAGGCAGACACAGCACGGCTCCCAAGGGCAGGCGGCGGCCGGCCCCCTGCCCGGGAAAGTCAGGAAGCTGCACGCGTATCCACAACATGAGCATGAGGGCCAGCACGCTCATTGCCCCAAAGCAGATACGCCAGTCCACCCATTGCCCCAACAGGGTTCCGGCCGGAACGCCGAGCGACAAGGCCAGCGGCGCCCCTAGCATCGCGATAGCGATGGCTCGCCCGCGCTGATGCGGCGATACCATTCGGGCCGCATAACCCGCCAGCAGCGCCCATAGCAAACCGGCGCTGACACCCGCAAGCAGACGCGCCACCATGATGGTCATATAGCTGACAAACAGCGTAGTGACCGTGTTGGCGACCACAAAGCCGCCAATGGCTGCCAGCAACAAGGGACGACGCCGTATCCCTTGCGTCACGGCAGTCAGCGGGATAGCCGCCACGAGGGAACCCATGGCGTAAATGGTGACCGTCTGGCCGACCCACGCTTCGGAGACGGCCAGGTCTCGCGCCATTTGCGGCAACAAACCTGCCGGCAAGGCCTCGGTAAGAATGGTGAGGAAAGCGGCCATCGCCAAAGCCAGCAAAGCACCAATAGGAAGGCGTTCTGGACGCATCATTGCCCCTCCCTCACCTGAAAAAAACCCTCGCGGATTCTGATCGCAATACCCCGCAAAAAAAACAGCAACCCTCATAACGCCCCCGCCATGTCTCGAAAGTGCCGTCACAATAGGGCTCGCAGCATTAAAGAAAAAGCAGGGTACAGTTCCTTTAACTACGGACTACATAGTCCTGAATAAGGTCGCGACATGGATAGTCTCAGCGGGTTTGTGGTGTTTGTGCAGGTTGCCGAAACGCGCAGCTTTGTCACTGCTGCGCGCCTGCTCGGCATCTCGGCCTCGGCCGTCGGCAAAAGCGTGGCGCGGCTAGAAGAAAAGCTCGGGGTACGTCTGTTTCATCGCAGCACGCGCAGCATCACACTGACCGCCGAAGGCGTGCTATTTTTGGAACGCTGCCGCCGCATTCTCAGCGAAATCGAAGCCGCAGAAACCGAGCTGTCTCAGGCCAGTGCCCTGCCTCGCGGCCGCCTGCGCGTCAGCCTGCCGCTGGTCAGCTCCCTGGTGCTGCCCGTGCTGGGCGACTTCATGCGCCAATATCCAGACATTGAACTGGATCTGGACTTCACCGACAGAAGCGTCGATGTGATCGAAGAGGGATTTGACGCAGTCGTCAGAGCCGGAGCGCCCAAGGACTCGCGTTTGTCGGCACGCAAGCTAGGCACCTTCCGTTTTCTGGTCGTGGCCTCGCCCGAGTACCTGGCAAGGCGAGGCACGCCTGCCACGCCGCAAGACCTCTTGCAGCACAGTTGTCTGCACTACCGTATCCCAAACACCGGCAAGCTGGAGACCTGGGCATTGCGGCTCACCGCTAATGCGCCCGCGCTCACCCTCCCGACTTCGATGATCTGCAACAACATCGAGACCCGGTTGTGCTTCGCCCTGCAGGGCCTGGGCATCGCCTATCTACCCGACTTCGCCGTCCGCCAGCCGCTGACGAATGGCGATTTGCGCATTATCCTGGCCGACCATGTGGAGCGCAGCGGCGTTTTCAACGTGTTATGGCCAGCCAACAAACATCCATCACCCAAGCTGCGAGCCCTGATCGATTTCCTGTCCACCCGGGTATTCCCGTAAAGACGCCGCCTAGCTATTGCAGGCTGTCGTCATCCAGAAAGCTGGGCAGTGGCAAGACATGGATGCCGTCGTCGGCCAGCTCGGCGCGTTCCTCAGGGGTGGCGGTGCCACGGATGGGCCGTACAGCCGCCTCGCCCTCATGGATACGACGTGCTTCGACAGCGAAGGCCGGCCCGACATTTTCCGTCTGGCTCACCCATTTACGCATCTGACGCAGCGCCTCGGCCTGCAGGGCCTGAGGAGAAGTCTGCGCAGACGGCTGATGCAGATGCGCCACGTTCAGCCGCGGAGCGGACAGACGCTTGACGATGCTGCGGGATGCGCATACGGGACAGGACAGCAGGCCACGATTGTGTTGGGCATCGTAATCGTCATGAGACGAAAACCAACCTTCGAACAAATGACCATGCTCGCACTCGAGATCAAATACTTTCAGCGCCATCGCGGACAACAGATACCGAATCCGGCCGATAAAAAATAAGGGAAAAGTCCCGCCAGAAATGGCGGGTGGTAAACCGGCGCCAAGGCCGGACTTGACTGGCTATCTGCGGCGCGCATTATTCACGCGCATCTGTTCAGCCTGCAAGGCATCGATCTGGCGTTGCAAAGCGCGCAACTGCTCTCGCAGGTCTTGGTTTTGCTCGCCGAGCACCTGGGCTTCCTGGCGTGACTGAGCCTGACGCGCTGCGACCGCTTCTTCCTGTGCCTGGCGCAGTGCCTGATCCGCCTGCAAAGCCGCCAACTCAGCACTGCGGGCTGCAAGCTGCTGCTCCGCCTGGGCATACTGCGCCTGCAACTGAATACGCCGTATTTCGATCTCGGCCAGCTCAGCGGAGCGCGCAACGAAGGAACGATAGGCGGTTTCGGCCTGGCTGGCAGAGTTTGTCTTGATCACGCGCCAGAAGTCTTTTTGCTGGAACAGCGCGACAAAATAGCTTTGATCCTCGGGGCGAAACAGCAGGCTGGCGCCATAGCTGCCGTTATAAGCGGTGCGCAACTCCGATACCTGCCGAGCCTGAATCAGATTCTGCAACTCGGTAGCGGTGGAATTGGCGCACGGCGCAACCGGCGCGGCCTGCGCGGCCGCCGGCGGGGTAACGGGCTCGGCGCCCTTGCTCTCGATCTGCTGCACGACCGGGCGCTCGGGTTGAACGGTGGCGCAGGCAGCCAAGGAGGAAAGCATCGGAGCGGCCGTCGCCCAGTGCAAGCTCTTCCCCAGGATATCGATATTCATTCCTTCCCCTATGCGGTGAGTCCCGAACTATAGCAATTAATGAACGGTATTCGCATCGGCGTTCTTACGTAGAACGCCCATCGAATAGGCTTTTTTTAAATCTACACATCGGCCACACCGTGCTGGCGTGACAGCGCACGGAACAGCGCACGCTTTTCTGCGGCTCCGCGCGCTTCCAGATTAGGAATACGCAGCTCGATGACCGCAAGCCGGTAATAGAGGTCAGCGCGAAACTCACCATTGGCTACCAATACACGCAGGTCTTTGTTCGTCGCGGCCACTAGGCGGAAACTGACCGGGATTTCGCTGGAAGACCCCAGGCGCGTCACCGTGCTTTGTTCCAGCACACGCAGTAGTTTGCGCCTGCTGATAAAGCAGCAAATCTCCAATTTCATCAAGAAACAACGTCCCGCCATGCGCACCCAGAACGCGGCGACAGGATCAGCCGCCCACGCTGCGACCGCCTCGGCGCTTAGGCTGCGCGACGTACTGAAGGGAAGCAAGGATGACACGGGCAATGTCAATATCACCTGGACGGCGTTGATGCGCTCTCCCGAGGTGGCTGCGCGGATATCGCGGGGAGACAGCGCAACGTTGGCGGGGTCCCAGCGGTAACACTGCACCGACGGTGTGTTCAAGGCGGTATGGTAGGCACTCAGGTTTTGCTTCACATTGGCCTTGGCTGTCAGATCGGCGAAGGCGCAGGAAGCCGCGCTGCCGTCAATGACCTTAACCGCCGTCAGCGCAACCAGATCGGCCGTCTTCTGCAACTCGCGTTTGACGTAGTAAAAATAACCGAACTGCGCACCGCCAAGCAGTACCATGCCGATCAAGATAATGAGCGCGGCTGGCACCAGAATGGAGCCCCGTTGACGCAAAGCCTGCGCGCGCGTTCATATCATGCCTATTGGGCCATGCCGCCGCTGTCGCCGCTCGCTGAACGGGTGTCAAACCACGGGGGCAAGGGGTGATCGAAGCTCTTGAGATAAGGGCGCCAGGCTGCCGTGACCAGCGGCCCCTGCAAGGGCAGACCGGACCCCACCCGACGCCCGTCATCAGCCTGCGCAGCCAACAAAGCCCGTGTCACGTCGCCTGGCCCCTGCCCGACAAAAGGCGGCGCCGCTTCGGGAGGTGCTGCCTCAACCTGACGCAGCACAGCGGTTGCGGCCGGCGCCGATGTCTCGGCCCTTTCGGCTTTCACGGCCATTGCAGCCGTCAGCGGCCCTTGGTTTTGCGCCTGAGCGCGGCGCACAGCATGAGGGCGGGCAACAAGCAGTATTTCAGCGATAGAGACATGTGGTTAGCTCCGAAAGCCTTACTGCACAAGCCGAGGATTGGTCAGCCCCTCCAGCATCGGGCGTTGTAGCGTAGGAAGCGGGCCTGCGGGACTCGCCCTGACAAGGGGTCGGCCGGCGTCAGCCATCGCCGCAGGCTCTTGGCTGGACAGCGGCCGACGGATTTCCGCCGCCAGACGATAAACGCGGTCCCGCGCCTGAGGGCTCAACTGACCGCGCGTCATGATTTCCTGGGCGCTGTGATCTTCACCTTGCAATACCAGCAACAAAGCCAGATTACCGAGAATGCGGGCATTGCCAGGATCAAGTTCTGCTGCCTGCCCCAGCAGCAGGCGGGCGCCCTGCAGATCTCCCGTCCGCAACAAGGCATACCCCAGATCACCCAGATACTGCGCGTCGGTGGGACGCAGACGTACCGCACGCGCCAGGGCATCTACTGCGCCCTCGTAGTCCGACCGCCCCGCCGCCAACAGCGACTCGCCCAGCTTTCCCTGGCCGAGTTTCAAGCCCGCGGAACTAGCGGCCTGCGTCACGGCGGCCGCCCGCTGTCGGGCCCCTACGGACCCTTCTGGCCTGCGCGATGGTGCCGTCGCGCGCCGCCAGAGCCCAGTCGACAACGGCGCGATGACGGCCATGAAAGCCTATACGCCGAAACACGGCCATGCTGACGATGAGACAGCCCAGCATCATTGCCACCACGGCCCCGATAAAAAAGCCAACGCGCCTGCGGATCATTCAGCATGCTTTCCATGAGCACATCCTCATACGCCACGCGCCATGCGAAACAACAGATAGGTGCCGACCACCTGCAACATCGCACCGCCGATCAACATCTTGAAACCCAGCGGATCACGCCACATGCCCATGAAGAGATCGTTGTTGAACACAATAATGAACAAACCCAGCCCGATAGGAAGCAACGACAGTATCCAAACCGACATGCGCACTTCCGCCGACAGCGCAATCAGCTCTTCACGGGCCAGCTCCAGATCACGCATGAAGGCCGCCATACGTTCGAGAACCAGATCGCTGCGGCCGCCAAAGCGCAGCGCGAGCGAAATCACGGAGGAGACCAAATACAGTTCCTGCAGACCGTACTGACGCGAAACCTTGAGCAAGGCGCTGTCCAGATCCTTGCCCGAACGCATCAAGGCTTCAGCACGCTGAAGCACCTCGAGCAAAGGATCATCAATACTCGTCATGGCTCCTTGAAACGCCGCATTGACGCTATTGCCGATCGTAATCAGCCGCACCACGCCATCGATAAAATCGGGCAGTTGCTTAATCATGCGCTGACGCCGCTCGCCGGCCTGACGCCAAATCCGGAACAGGCCCAACACGAACAGAAGCAGAAAACCGGCAAGTGCGGAAGCCGGACCTGCCAGTATCCAAGCCAGGAAGCCTGCCAGAATGGGCGGCAAAAAAAGGATGGCGTAAAGCTTGCTATCAGAGCGCTCCCCGGCCAGCAACCGCGTGCGAGTCCACGCGCTGACGCCCATGCGGATAGGACGCAGCAAGGCCCGCTCCTGACTCCCCGCTTCTGCCCGATTCAGGCGCGAAGATAGAAAGGCTGAGGAGGCGTTGCGCCGATCTCCCGCGCTGGCCCTGCGCAACATCAGATAGGCGGCCGCCACCAACAGAATCGCCGCGGTAAGAAGCGCCAATGCCGCCATGATCATCGTCTTCTACTCCAAAAACTCCCGCTTCCGGAGTCCGGCGCGCCGTCGTTTTCCGAAGCGAGCGCCGAGCGCATTTCCGCCCAGGCGCGCGCAAGCTTGGGGGTGTGGGGGTTGATCCCCAGGCTGACCCAGTTGTCTTTGTCTTCACCATCAAGTGTCAGGTATGACTCGTAGCGATAAAGCTCCTGGGTGGCGATAACCTTGTCCCCGACTCCCGTGATTTCAGTCACGGAAATGATGCGCCGCTTGCCATTGGGCAGCCGGCCGATCTGGATGATGAAATCCAGCGCACTGGCGATCTGCCGCCCCAGACTGTCCTCACTGCCCTGAAAGCCGGCAAACCCGGCCAGCCTCTCGATGCGATACAAACATTCGCGTGGCGAGTTGGCGTGTATGGTCGCCATAGAACCCTCGTGGCCGGTATTCATGGCCTGCAACATGTCCATCACCTCGGCGCCACGGACCTCTCCGACCATGACGCGATCGGGCCTCATGCGCAGGCTGTTCCTGATAAGCTCGCGAATCGTGACGCCCCCTGCACCGTCACTCCTCCTGGCGTGATTCAAGACGCACGACATGCGGGGGGTTGAGCGAGAGTTCGGCAGTGTCTTCCACCGTCACCGCGCGCTCGCTCTCGGGGATGGAAAAGGCCAGTGCATTCAAGAGCGAGGTCTTGCCGGAGCTAGTGCCCCCCGAGACGAGCACATTACAGCGATGCTTGACAGCGAGGTTGAGCAAGCGATGGTTCTCTTCATTGAAGGTGCCGAGCACCAGCAGATCCGCTGGCCGTAGCGGGTCCTGGCGAAACTTGCGTATCGACACCATGGGACCATCGACGGCCAAGGGCTCGATCACCACGTTCAGGCGTCCACCGTTGAGCAGGCGCGCATCGACCATGGGGCAGGACTCGTCCAGACGCCGACCTAGCGGCGCGAGAATCCGCCGCACAGTGCGCAGCACATGTTGGTTGTCGGCAAAACGCAGCGCCTCGCGCGCAAGCACGCCCCGACGCGATACGAAACATTGTTATAGCCGTTGATCAGCACATCCTCGACCGCCGGATCTGACAACAAATCTTCGAGCGGACCCAGACCGTCCAGCTTTTTGGTCAGCGAAGAACTGATGTGCGCAAGCTCAGCCTCATTGATGGCCACGCTGCGGCTGCGTGCGAAACCTGCAATCTCGATTTCGACGAACGCCTGGATAGCCGTGCGGCTCCAGCGACCGAACTCTGCGCCCAACTCTTCTATACGCGACAACAGGTGTTCGTACACCTGGTTCTTGACGTCCTGAAAGCGTTGCGAGCTGGAAAAATCATCCGCTTCGCCTCCACTGCCGAACTCCATTGATGCCGACATAATCATGGCCGATACTCCTTCAGGGCAGTATCATGCGCTTGTGAACGCCGGGTAACCAAGCCGCCAGCCAGCTGTTTCTTCCGGGGCCGGACGCGGTGCGCTCAGCCAGCACTCTATCGACCAGACCTTGCACCCCCCTGACGTAGATATCGCGGTCAGCCTGCTGATATAGCAGCCGTCCCTGGTTGGTGCAAAGCATCAAGGGCAATGTGCGGTCGGGCAATGTCCCGCCCAACACCACGCCGAAACGTTCCGCGATCTGCTCCGATGTCATGCCATAGCGCTCGTCATAGCGGTTGACGATCAGCTTGAGACGGTCTCGCTGCACATGCTGCTGCGCCAGCTCTTGCAGAATGTTCGCCAGGGACACCAGGGCGCTGACGCTTTGGTCGGTGACCAACCAGACCTCCTGCGAACTGCGGGCCAGCTTGGCGACAAAATCCGGATTGGAAAAACCGCCCGCATCGGTGACCAGCAAACCATAGTGCTGCCGCAGGCGCTCAAACAGCGACAGAGAGTCGGCAGGCGACAGGCTTCGCACCTGCGTCGTATCTCGCGGAAGCGCCATGGCGCTGATGCCGGCCGCAGTATGGGCCATCGCGGAACTGAGCAAGGTGCCGTCAAGCCGTGGCAGATTGCGCGTCGCTTCCGCAAAGTCAAAATCGCTATTGATGTTGAGATAGAGCAGACAATCACCGATAGGCCAACCCAGGTCCAGCACACAGACCCGTTCATTCAGCGGCAGTTGAGCCGCCAGGACTTCACTCTTGGCTGCGCCCTTGCCGCCCTGCCGCGCCTGAGCCAAATGAGCCAGGTGCTGCTGCGCCAGACCGGCGACGTGAACCGCTAAGGTGCTGGTGCCCACCCCGGGCCGGGCGCCAAGCAGCAAAATGCTGCGCTGCGGACCCTCCCCCCCGGTTTGCCGCCTGTCGGTGATCAGGCGTTGCACAACGGCACGAATCTCATCCGGCGAGACGGACGGGTCCACAAAGTCGCTGACACCCGCCCGTAAAGCGGCGATCGCGCCATCGGGTTGAGACAGATAGCCCACGGCCACACGCGGCAGCGACGGCGCCACCCGCATTAGCACGCGCGCCATATCCGCCGCCAGCAGCAACTTACCCGGCTCCGCCTGGCCTCCGGTAAAGTCGAGGAAAACCACTTGTGGATTGATCTCGGCCAAGCGCTGCGCCAGCACATCCAGCGAAGGCAGCTCCTGAGTGAGCAGCCCCAGATCTCCAACGGCCTGCCCTAGTTGCTGCGCCACGTCGTAGTCGCTGGAACAAAAAAGAAAGCAGGTCGCCTTATCCAGGCCACCCCATTCCCAGGCGTGAGTTTTCATATCGTTCACTGTGAAAAACCCGGCATCTGCTCGCCAGCCATCGGGCCGAGCAGGTGATAGCCCCAGGCATTGAAGCCAGAGTCGGTCATTTCCTGCCGCGCGCCGGGCAGCGGCAAAGTGACGCCGCGCGCAATGGGTTGACGCAACCGGGGAGGCACGACAATGACAAGCTCGTTATCCTCTTGCGAGTACTGCACACTGCGGAAAAAAGAACCGATGATGGGCAAATCACCTAGCAAAGGAATCTTGTTGACGCTTGCTTTAGTCTGTCTCGACACCAGCCCGCTGATCATGAAACTCTCGCCATCCCCCAGTTCGACCATGGTGTCCGCTTTGCGCTTGCGCAATACAGGAATCACTGTGACGCTCTGGTTGGCGTTGACATAACTGCCAGACTGAGCGCCAGCAGGCCCAGATAGCCAGCGTATGGAACGCCGCGCCGGACTGTGCGTGGCTCGCGCACAAGCGCCTCGCACAGCGCATGTATCCCGCAGGGAACGCTCGCGAGCATCAGCACCATCAACCATGGCATAAACCCCAGCCAAAGGCCCAGAACGGCCAGATACTTGACGTCGCCTGCGCCCATGAGACGCAAGCGCCAGAATACGATGAACAGCAAGCCGATGACAAAGGGCAAGCCAGCGTCCAGCCAGCCGCTCGGGCCGCTTGCCGGCCAGGCACCGCTTATGCTGTGCCAGGCCAGCCAGGCCAACTGCGCCAGAGCGGCGAACGAGAGCAGCCAATTCGGCACGCGCCGCCAGCGAAAGTCGTACACGACAACCGTAGCGTTGAAGGCGAGCAAAACCATCCACCACACATTCTCCTTCAACAAGGCGAGACTCCCGGCGTTGATCAACGGCATCCAGGCGAGCGATGTCCAGTGCCCCTAGGCCCAGACAGCAATGAAAACGCGCGGGCTCTCATTGCCGCCAGCAAACGCAAGCTATTCAAGCAAAGTCATTAACCGCCGCTCCCGTTAGCCGGTGGGGTGGAGCTGGCTGGCGTACCAACGTTGATCAAGGCGTTGTTGATCCGCGTGAACAGACCATTGAGACCACCGCCCAAGGCGGTCAGCCCGGCAATGATCACCACAGCGATCAGTCCGGCGATTAGCCCATACTCAATGGCGGTCGCGCCGTCTTCGTCGCGCCAGAAAGCAGAAAGTTGCGCAAACATAGACACCTCCCAATACAGAAAAGCAGGTACTACTGGTTGAAAGAACGCCTCGGAATCCGGGCGCTGCCATTGCCCGTACGGAACATCCGAACCCGGTCAATCCCTTTGCCTCAGAACAACCCTGCCTGCGGCTCAAGCGGCAGGTCCTGCTGACCGCGTACCGGCCAAGAAGCCGTCCATTCGCGCAGCCATACTCAACTGGTACTTCTTGTAGCTGCGATGCATCTGCCAACGCATCGCGAGGAGTATCAATAAGGCGCCGCAGAAGGCCACATAGGACAGGAGCGCACCTCCCACCTGCCCGACCTCTGGAAAAGCCGTGGTACACACCACGACTCCCACAGCCACGCCGGTGTAATGCATGCCGCAGATTGCGACAGCCATCACCGCGGAAGCCGCCCCACGCTGCCATTCGCGCTGCACATTGAACGCCAGCCAGATGGCCACCGTGGCCGCGAGAATAGCGATGAAAATCGAGAGCGCGACCAGCGAGTTATTCCAGCGGAACACGGCGGGCATGCGTATCGCGCTCATGCCGATGTAATGCATGGCCGCCACGGCCATGCCGACAATCCCCCCCCCCGCCACCAGACAGCGGGCCAAAGAGAAAGGCCGGCCGCCGACATAGAAAAAAGCGGCCGCCGAAAAACAGATGGCCACCAGGGCGCTCAATAAGGTGGGCCACAGGCTATAAGTCACTTCAAAAGGCAGGTTCTGCGCCTGCATGCCGATGAAGTGCATTCCCCAGAGGCCTATGCCTCCCATCGCCAGCGCACCGAGCAAGACAAAACCCTGCCAGTTGTCTCCATACTGAACGCTCAAACGGATTCTTGCCGCAGCGCTCAGGGCGACATACGCGCCTAGAAAAGCAATGACAAAAGAAAGGGCCACCAGACCCGGTTGCAAGGACAGCGGAACCACGTCTCCGAGACTCATCTCCGCTCCCTGTTCAGTTCACTGGAGCACTCGCTGGATGCCATGCATCGCCGTGCATCCTGACAATCACCTCTGATTCAGAGGCGACCCGAACATTACTGGACTTGTTGTTTTCAAATTTTCATCCAGTGTTGATGATTGAGCTTTTGTTTGCATCCGGGTTTTCCCTTCGCAAGCAACATTACGACACTCGAAACGAACGAAGAACCTTTTTTATTTAAAAATAATTTTGATTTTGCGAGGAAAATTTCGAACAACGAAACAAAGCAGCAGCTAACTCGCCGCCATGAATGGCGACTCTTTATATGGGTTATCTTGGATTGCGGCAGCTTCCACTCAGGGGCAGCATGACTCTTAGTCTGAGCAGAAGTGCTTTGAAATAATGCCGGATTGATTTCGCATTTGGCGCTTTTCCACCTGAACTGCCGAGAGTGTGAGCCAACAAGATGAAGCTACGCCTGACCGCCAGCGTTCCCCGCAATACCGACGACGTCAGATATGTGGCCGGAGACATTCGCATCCCAGTGGGAAATGACGGCTGGTCCGTGAAGGTGGATGGCTACCATTACGAAGCCAGGCCCCACGACGAAGCCATCCAACGTCTGGGCTTCAAGCGCAAGATCAGGACCGACCGCATCGGCCTAGGAATGAGTTACCCCTTTTTGCTCAACAATCGCCGCTCCATCAGCGGTACGCTAGGCCTGTATGCCAGCAATGGCAAAGACCGCTATAGCCAAAGCGGCGCCGACAATTGGCTCCGTGAGGATTCCCGTATACGCGCAGCCACGGCCGAAGTCCGCTATCTCGACGTTCTGCAGGAGCGGTCCACCGATCTCAGCCTGGGGGTGTCCAAGGGTTTGGACCGTGTGGGCGCGCGTGCCAAGATCACTAGCAACTACGGTTACCAGGCCACCCCTGCAACCGAACTGGATTTCACGCGCTGGAACCTGAGTTTGCGCCAGGCCTTCACCCTGCCTAAGCAATTTGGCCTGGTCTTGAGCGGCGCGGGTCAGTGCAGCAGCGCGATACTGCACGCTTCAGAACAGGTTGCATTCGGCAGTTGGCGCTTTGGCATGGGATACCCGCAAGGAGAAATCCGCGGGGACAAAGACCTGGAACTATCGGCTGAGATCAACCGCCGCTTCAGCATCGGCTACCAATACCTTGCAGCACTGCAACCTTATGCGCTGCTTGATTACGCGCGCACTTGGTACAACAACCCGGCCCTGAAACCGCTCAATCCCAGACATCTGTCGTCCCTGGCCTTCGGCTTGAGGATGACAGAAGACAAATACTATTTGTTTGATTTCAATGTCGCCAAGTCTGCCAGCGCCCCTGGCGTCAATGGCGACAACCGCGGCCTGCGCTTCAATGCGAACTATTCGATTTTCTACGACCCGCTCTGAGCGTCATCCGGCGTTACGTAACGTGCCACGTAACATCCGGCAATTTTCGTGGAAATACAACATTCGCAAGCGCGCCGAATTCGTAAAAATCAGGTCGAAATTCTTGCGAGATAAACACCAAAAGCATCAAGCCATTGATTTAAATGAATTTTTTTCCTAAGCCAGAATTGATTTCATATCAAGACCGACCTTCATAAACGTGGCATGAATCCTGCGTCTGTGAAAGCATAAGGCGACATACAGCCTGACTTTCGATCCGCGAGGAGAACATGATGCAAGCACAGACGGATACCCTGCGCGGCACTGCCCGCTTTAGGCTGTCCCTGATAAGTGTGGTGGCTGCACTGAGCGCCTGCGGCGGCGGCCGTTCCGCGAGCGCTGGCGCCATCGGTGGCAGCGATGGCGCAGGCAAGCCATCCACCAATCCACCGGTCACGACCCCAGTCACGACCGGTCTGCTGCAAACCACGTTGGGCGGTACCGGCCAAGCCGTCGACAACGCCCTGCCTTTGAATGCCTCCGCCGCGCTGGGAGGTCTGGGAAACGCCCTGGACCCCGCGACTCAACCCATCGTCAACACGGTAGAAAATCTCACGCAAACCGTGGGCAGCAACACAGGTCTGGGCGCGCCCGTGGCGGGCCTCCTGAATTCCTCCGGTTCGGCAGTCAAGCAACTCGGTGACAACATCGCCAAGACGAGGCGAACTCGCAGCCTGGGCGATGGCGTGGGCGGTCTGGCCCGTGGGCTCGGCGACACCCTCAGCAGCGCCAGCGGTTCGCCGCTTGCCGACCCAGGAAACCCGGCCCCATTGACGGCCGTAGCCAAGAATGCGCCCGCTGCGGTGGGAGCCCTTACGCCCCCCCTGGGCAGCGGTCCCCTGCGCCCGCTCGCTGAGGCCGTAGGCGAGTTGCAGAACGCGCTGCTGCCCAAGGCCAAGATCCCCCTTCTCGAGCCCGCGCTGAACAACACGGGCCGAGCCGTTGATAAGCTGATGCCCCTGGGCCAGCAGGCCGCATTGAGCGCGGCGGGGGCGGGCCTAGACCCGACCGTCGCGCCCATCGTCACGGCTCTGAGCGATGTCACGCAAAAAGCCGGTGATGCAAGCCCGCTGGGCGCGTCGATTTCCGGCCTGCTCAATAACGTAGGCGCGGACGCAGGAACGACAAATCAAGCCGGGCTAGACAGTGCATTGCAAGGTATCGGCCGCGCGGTCTCTGATTCGGGAGGCGGACTGCACGCCCCCCCGACAACCGCGCCCCTTTGGGCGCCGTCCTCAAAGACCTCACGGGCGCCGTGGCCTCGCTGGACAGCGGAGCGGCGGACAGCGGCCGCCTGCTCGCTCCCATCACGGCTGCACTGCGAGGTGGCGCAGACGCAAACAACGGCGGATTGCCGGGTGGCGGTCTACTCGGCGGCATGCCGGCCGGCGGCACTAGCGCCGGCACGGGGGCGGCAAACGGCAACAACCCCGGACTGCTCGGCGGCCTAAGTCCCAAAAAGTAAGACCGACCAACCATCAGGGAGCGACACTATGTTCGAAGCAGATCATCCCCTCAGCGAAGCGCGCGGTATTCCGCATGACGGGGAGGCCGCTATGGAAGCAAGAGACGTCGTCGATATCGCTGCGATTCTGAGTCAACAACTCGCCGTCTATACCGCCGCCCACCAGACTATGGTTGCCGAACGTCTTGGTCTGTCGGCCACGGAACTCAAGGCCCTGGAGCTGGTGCAGGAATTGGACGCCTTACCCACCGGCCAGCTTGCCCTGTTGCTGGGCATCAGCTGGGGCGGCACGACGGCCTTGGTCAACCGCCTGGAAAGCTCAGGGTTTGTACGGCGGGAACGGCATCCGCTGGACCGGCGCGTGATCATCGTCAGCCCGGTAGCGGAGCATTGTGAAACGCTTAAGCAGGCACGCCAAGCCATGTTGGAAGAGGTGAGACTGCTGAGCCGGCAGTTTGATCCTGAACAGATACACACCGTACACGCCTTTTTGCAACAGTATGTCCGTGGCTTGCGCCATGACATGTGCCTTTGGCTACAGGCTCGAAACAACTCGACCCATTGAACGGGCCCCATCCCACGCAGCGCGCTGCGTGGGATGG
This sequence comes from Bordetella avium, assembly GCF_034424645.1. Lineage (NCBI taxonomy): Bacteria > Pseudomonadati > Pseudomonadota > Betaproteobacteria > Burkholderiales > Alcaligenaceae > Bordetella > Bordetella avium. The sequence continues at coordinate 1,005,641 of NZ_CP139969.1, read as the reverse complement.
CTTGGCGGCGATCAAGCGCCAAACGCCAAGCGAGGCACGGCTTTGAGAAGGCGGCGTGTCAAGGCATGCGCGGGCCGCTGCAACACCTCGGCGGCGTCGCCGACCTCCACGATTTTTCCCTCGGCCATCACCGCGATGCGATCCGCGAGATACTCGACGACGCCGAAGTTGTGGGTGATGAACAGGTAGGCAATACCGAGATCGCGCTGCAACTCCTGGAACAGGTCGAGAATCTGTGCCTGAACCGAGACATCCAGCGCGGAGGTCGGCTCATCGCAGATCAGAACTTTGGGCTCCACGGCCAGCGCGCGCGCAATAGCGATGCGCTGACGCTGCCCGCCGGAGAATTCGTGCGGATAGCGTCGCGACGTGTCGGCGGGCAGCCCAACCCGGCACAACAAGTCTTCAGCACGCGCACGACGCGCCTCGGCGGGCATCTGCGGATGCAACGATGCCACGCCCTCATCGAGGATATCGCCGATACGCATGCGCGGGTCCAGCGAGGCATAGGGGTCTTGAAAGACAATCTGGATATCCCGACGCAAGGCCTGCATGGAACGCCGGCCGGCCGTCAGCAGATTCTGACCATTGAGCAAGGCGCTGCCGCTCACGCTTGCCCGCTCGACCAGGCGCAGCAAAGCCTTACCGGTCGTCGTCTTCCCGCAGCCCGATTCGCCCAACAGCGCCAGTGTCTCCCCCGCACGCAATTCGAAACTCACGCCATTGACGGCCTTGCTCCAGGACTTCTGCAAGAAGCCGCTGCGCACCGGGTAATGCACGCAAAGATCCTTGACTTCAAGCACGACCTCAGCAGCGCGCCTCGGCGCCACGGCAGCCGGCGCGCTCTTCGCAGACAGAGGGCGTCCGCGTTTTTCGAAGGTGGGAACCGCGTCGAACAGCTCTCGCGCATAGGCATGGCGCGGCGCAGAAAAAAAGCTGCAGGCGTCTGCAGACTCGACGATTTCGCCGCCCCGCATCAAAGCAACGTGATGTGCAGTCTGACGCACGATAGCAAGATCGTGCGTGATCAACAGCACCGCCATGCCCATTTCACGCTGGATGTCGGCCAACAGTTCCAGCACCTGCGCCTGCACCGTGACATCGAGCGCCGTCGTGGGTTCATCCGCAATCAGCAGCAGGGGCTCTGCCGCCAGTGCAATTGCGATCATGACGCGCTGCTTCTGGCCACCTGAAAACTGGAAGGGATAGTCATCGACACGCCGCTCCGCCTCGGGGATGCCCACCCGGGCCAGCCACTCGATAGCGCGACGGCGGGCCATCGCACCACGCAAGCGGGTGTGCGCCGTGAGCGTCTCGATGATCTGCTCACCCACACGCATGACCGGATTCAGACTGGTCGAGGGCTCCTGGAAGATGATGCCAATCCTCCCGCCTCTGACGCCGCGCATCTGGCGCTCGGTCAGGGTGTTGAGATCCTGGTCGCCAAGGTTGACCTGACCACCGACAATGCGGCCAGCGTCGGGCAAGAGGCGCAAGAGCGCCAGCGCCGTCATGCTCTTGCCACTGCCCGATTCTCCCACCAGGGCGAAGGTCTGGCCCCGCTCTATGGCAAAGCTCAGGCGCTTGACTACATGGGCCAGACGGTCATCGGCCTCGATGGCGACATCCAGATCCTGTACGTTAAGCAGCGTCATTGGGCGCCTCCGGTCGCTCGGTTCAAACGGGGCCGGAATCGCCGGCTGCGCGGATCAAAAGCATCACGCACGCCATCGGCGAACAGATTGGCCGCCAATACGAGGGTGAGCAGAAAAACAAAGGCCGAGAGAAGGTTCCACCAGATCATGGGCTCACGCGACATCTCGAAACGCGCACCGTTGATCATGGAGCCAAAGGAATTCATGCTGGGATCAACGCCGATGCCGAGATAGGAGAGCACCGCCTCATAGAGCACCAGACCAGAAAACTCCAGCACGGCGGTAATCAGCACGATATGCATGACATTGGGCAGCAGATGGCGCAGCATGATGCGCCAATGCGATACGCCAAATGCACGCGCCGCCTGGACGTATTCCAGCTCGCGCAGCTTGAGCGTTTCGGCGCGCAGCAGGCGGCACAGCCCCGACCATCCGGTGAGCCCGAGAATCATGCACAAAATGAAAAGTCGGGCGTCGGCCCGCGCCGCCGAGGTATCGAAATAGCTGGCGTGATTCTCGATGTAAACCTGCATCATCAATGCGCAGGCAGCCACCAGCAGCACCCCAGGAATGGAGGTCAGCGTGGTGTAGAGGTATTGAATGGCGTCATCGACCCGCCCCCTGAAATAGCCGGCCGCAATACCAAAGGCGATGGCGGGCGGCAACATCGCCAGCGTCGTGAGCGTACCGATCACCAGACCGGTTCGTACGCTCTTGAGCGCCTGCCACAGCACATCATTGCCGGTCTGGTCTGTGCCCAGAACGTGATAGCCCGTGGCCAGCCCACCCAGACTGCCGACAAGCAGGCAAAGCAGCAGAAAAGTCAGCCACATGGCGCGCCAGGGAACGCTGGTGCGACCTCGCAGCAGATTGACCAGGCCCAAGCGGCGGGCAAGCAAGGCCGCCAGAATGACACCCGCCAGCAAGGCGCCAGCCAGACCGGCCCCAGCGCCCTTCAACAGCCGGCTGCGCGCATCGGGCCAGGTATCGGTAGCCGGATTTTGCAAATGCCGGCCGCCATGCTGCAACCGTGGGAAATCACGGTTTACCGTACCATCGGGACCGACCATGCTCTCCTTGGTGAACTGGTACGAGGCCAGTGGCGCGGAATAGGTTTTCTCAGGTTTGCCCAAGAGGGTGGGCGCCAGCAAGGTATCAAGCAGCGAGGTGACGGCCGGGGCGTAGATGACGGGCGCGTCGGGCGCGGCATTCGGCGCGGGAGGCAGACGCGTTTGATAATGAATCGAATCCAGCAAACCCACCGCGACAAAGCAGGCCAGCACCACGGCCGAACACATGGCCGGCGTATCGCCTGCCACACGCCGCCAGGTCGCGCGCAAATTGGGGCTGCGCCACACGCGCCAGAGATAGGCCAGCCCCGCGACGGCGATCAGATAGAGAGCAATGTCTGTCCAGAGAAATACAAACCTAGGCATGGCGGTCACTCGAAACGCACGCGGGGATCGGCCAGCGTGTAGGAAATGTCAGCGAGAATCAGGCCCACGATATAGAGCAGCGAGCCCAGGAAAACCATGGCCCGCACGATGGAAAAATCCTGCGAACTGATGGCGTCTATGGTGTAGCTGCCCAGACCCGGAATGCCGAAAAAAGACTCGGCGATCAGACTGCCCATAAACAGCAGGGGAATCGCAGCCACCGTGCTGGTCAGAATGGGTAGCAGCGCATTGCGCAAGACATGGCGGAACAGCACCAGTGTCTCGCTCAGGCCTTTGGCGCGGGCGGTGCGCACGTAATCCTTGCCGATTTCCTCAAGAAAGATGCTGCGGAAGAATCGCGCCTCCGGCCCCAGCCGAGACACCACCGCCACCAGCACTGGCAGGGCCAGAAACTTGATGGCTTCCAGCCCGGCTTCGTAGCCCGAATAAGGCACGAGACGCAGCATCTTGGCAAACAACCACTGCCCGGCAATGATGTAAAACAAACTGGAAATAGACAGCAGCAACACACAGAAAACCACGCCCCAGAAATCCAGCCGAGTGGCGCGGAAGAACACCAGCACTAGCGAAAACACGATACTGGCGAACAGGCCCAGAAAAAAAGACGGCAGGGCCAGCGCGAGGCTGGGCCACATGCGTGTTTTAATTTCGCGCCCGATATCGCGGCCCGCATCCGACGAGCCGAAATCGAGCTTTAGCAAAGGCACCGAACGGTGATAGAACACCGTGTCGGTGAAGCGGCTCGCGCCCGACTGGCTGTTGTTGATGAAGAGCGGTTTGTCGTAACCGCGCTCAGCCTTCCACTTTTCGATGGCATCCTGGCTGCTGCGCTGGCTGCCGATGGCCAATCGCGCCATGTCATCGGGCGTATTGACCGCAAAGAACAGGATGAAGGTAAAAAGGTTGACACCGATGAGGATCAACACGCCATACAACAGACGACGCAGCACATAGCTAGTCATGGTTACGCTCCACGGAGCCAAAAGCGGTCTGACGTTCACGCCGCCGCAGCACGAGATAAGAGGGAATGACGGCCAGCACGATCAACAGCAGCACGATCCCCAGCGGCCACCAGCGCGGCGGATTCCATTCATTGGTTTTACGCACCCGCAGATCGGGATCGATCTTCATGTACTGCAGCGTATTGCGAACCATCTGGGTCGGTTTGGCATTGCCCACCCATTGCTGATAGGCGCCGCCCGACATCGGGAAATAGCCGAACATCCAAACGGCATCACGGCGGACCAGATCGACCATGCGGTCGATGACGGCTTCTTTCTCGGGGCCGTCATCGAGAAACTTCATTTGCTCGAATAGCCGATCAAACTCCGGGTTTTGGTAATTGGCGGCGTTTTCCCCGCCCCCCTTGGCCTTGGCATTAGGCCCATAGAGCAGGAAGAGGAAATTCTCGGCGTCGGGATAATCGGCATTCCAGCCCCACAAAAACATCTGAGCCGCGCCACGCCGCATCTTGTCCTGGAAGCGGTTGTAATCGGTTGAGCGCACATCCATCTGGATCCCGATCTTGGCCAGTTGCCGCCGCATCCAGTCAAATTGCGGATTGGCCCCTGCCCCACTCATGGCATCGTAGTGCAACACCAAGGGCTCGCCGGTCTTGGCGTCACGCCCGTCGGGATAGCCTGCCTCGGCGAGTAACTGCCGGGCATAGTCCAGTGACTTGCGCACAGGCTTGCCATCGACCAGATCGTAGACCACGGGATTGTTGCCCTCGGGCAGGGGGTGGTAGCCCAGCACGCCAGGCGGTACAGGGCCATAGGCCACCGCCCCCTGTCCGTTCTGGAAAATGTTGATGAACTCTTCCCAGTCAAAGGCAATGCTGATGGCCTGGCGCAGCTTGCGGTTGCGCTCGGCCTGCTCGGGGGTGTCGCCGGCCCCGACGACAGGGTCCAGCCAGTTGAAACCCATATACCAGTTGGAGGTTTCGACCGTGGTGGGAAGCTGTATGCCGTGATCTCGGTAAAGCTCGGCTTTTTGGGGAGAATCACCTGCCGCGACCAGCATGGATACGCCGTATTCGCCGCGCTCGACCTGGGGAACGTCGTAATAGCCTTGAAGAAACTTGCCATTCAGAGGCAAGGCCTCTTTTTCGACGCTGAACACCACGCGATCGATGAAGGGTGTGGGCTTGCCGCAATCCGCCAACAGACCCTCGGCCTTGTCTGAAGGTTCGCCTTCACAGGGATAGGGGTCGCCGTGATAGTTGGGGTTACGCTCCAGCACATGCCGCCAGTTGGGGCGCGATTCGGCGAGCATATAGGGCCCGGTGCCCACCGGCCAGGTGTTAAAGGAAAGGTCGTGGGCCGCCATGCCAGGCTGGCTGTAGAAGCGATCCGCCTCCCAGGGAATGGGAGCGGTGAATGTCATGGCCAGCCAATATTTGAACTGCGGATACTTGCCCTTGACGCGGATACGCAGCTTGTTCGGACCCAGAGCCTGAACACCGTCAAAGCCGTCGGGCTCGCGCAGATCCAGCCAGGGCAGATCCCGCACCCCGGCCGGCAAACCCTTGCGCAACGCTTGATCGCGTTCGCGCAGCTTTTCGCCATACGCTTTCATGCCGACGATGTAATCGGCCATAACGGAATAAATGGGCGACACCACCCTAGGGCTGGCCAATCGGCGTATGCCATAGACGTAGTCGTCGGCGGTCAGCGCCCGGCTGCCTGTCTGCGGAAAATCAGGGATGGCGAACTTGTCATCGAGCTCACCCGGCGCCAATGGATAGTAGGCGTCGCTGCCATCGGGCTTGCGCGCAAAGGCAGGATGCGGTTGATAGCGGATGTCCGGGCGCAATTCGATGTCGTAAATGCTTTCGGCGACTTGATCGCCGGGGGCGTCCTCGGGCAGCACCTTGCCCTGCGCATCGAGATAGACCGGCGGCGAAATAGCGCTGGCGGCGCGCGGAATCAACTCATAAGGCCGCTTCAGGTAGTGATAGCCATAAAGCGGCTCATAAATGTTGTAGGTATAGGGCGTTTCGTCGGTGGAGTAGGAACTGGCAGGGTCGAGATACTTTGGCGACCGTTTCACGAAAGCGGTATAGAGCGTGTTTTCCTTGAGCGCGCCTGAAACATAGGGGCTATTGATGGGCGTTTCGCGGGAACAGCCCGCCAAGGCCATCACTATCGCAAGCAGTCCCCAGAGCCCCATCCCCCGTGGCAAGCGTTTCATTGGAATTCCCCCTCGATTGAGCGCAGGAGCATAGCAAAGGCCTGACATAGGTAATACAGCATTCCGGCTTCTTTCCTTATTCGCAGTGGCGTGCTTTCCAGCAATCATGACGCCATTTCCAGGGTGCGATCGCACCGACTTCCGCCCAGAGTCCGCGCCGCATCTGACGCGCCGACCGTTGCAGCCTGGCCATCCGGCGATCGTCGAGGCCGTCGCCAGTGCGCAAGGCCCAGGCATGGCCCGAAATGACCTGCTGACGGTTGACCTGACGGCCGTCCGGTAAAACCAGCACGCACAGATCACGCCCATAATGGTCGAGCCGACGACACTGCGCGGCAAGGGTTTTACCTGCCACAAGACGGACGAGCTGCCGGCGCGCCGCCTCGGCATACGGCTGCCCTGGCCGCTGCGTCCCATGAGCACGCTCGGGGGCATCGATACCCAGCAGCCGGATACGCCGGTGCACGGAGCCCGACCTCAATATCAGACTGTCTCCATCCATGACGTAGGCGACCTGCCCCCGCAAGATATAGCCCTGCTCGGGCGCCCCGCCCGCCGGCGCTATCAAGCAAAGCGCCGCCGCCCAGCCTAAGCGACGTGACGAATGGCTAAAGACTTCTTGCAAGACGGACGCGCTCCTTGGTGTGACGGCCGCTCAAAGCCAGCCGGACTTACGGAAACGCCAATAGAGAATGCCGCAGACAATGGCGATCACGGACAAGGTGATCGGATAGCCCAAATGAGCCTTGAGTTCCGGCATGTATTCGAAATTCATGCCATAGATGCCCGCAATGGCGGTAGGCACGGCCAGAATGGCCGCCCACGAAGCCAGTTTTCGGGTCGTGTCGTTTTGCTGGGCCTGGCCTATCATCAGACTGGCCTCGAAGGCAAAAGCCAGCGCTTCGCGCAAGGCATTGATGAGCTCGTCAACGCGCACGACGCGGTCGGCCACTTCGGCAAAATATGGCCTGGCCTGGGCATCGATGGCCGACATATCGACTCGCGCCATACGGCGGCAGATCTCCGCCATGGGCGCAATGGCCGTGTGTATGCGCAACAAGTCACGGCGCTGGCGGTAGAGCTTGCGGATATCGGAATCTTTGGCCCCCCGAATGAGCAGTTTTTGTTCGGCATGCTCGACCACGCTTTCGAGCTGGCCAACCGCCGCCACATAACGATCGACCAGCAGATCCAGCAATTCTGAAGCCACATAATCGCTGCCGCGCTTGAGCAAATCGGGTGCGGACTCCAGGCGCTCGCGCAGCGTGCTGTGCGTCAGGACCGAGCCGCGACGGACGGTCACCAGAAAGCCGTTGCCGATCAGATATTGGGTTTCACCGAAAATCGGCCGTCCGTTATCGATATCGACCGTCATGGCGACGACGAGGACCGCATTGCCATAATCAATGATCTTGGGGCGCCGATGCGGCTCAAGCATTTCCTCGCGCGCCTTGGCGCTGGCGCCCAGCGCATCGATCACTTCGCCCAGACATTCGGCGCTGGGATTGCGCAAGCCCAGCCAAAGCATGCCGTTATGGCCGCCAACATAATTGCCCAACTCATTGACCGGCACGTCGCGCGCGCGCCGGCCATCGACATAGGCTACGGACGCCACGATCTGGCTGACCGGCGGCTCGGCGGTATCCTGCGCCATCGTTCCCCCCTCGGATTGACTCGGCCGGAGGGCCCGGCCATCCGGGAATGATAGCTCAGGAGAAAAGCTTGCGAAGCCGCTGGCCGACGTCGATGGAAGGGACGCCGGCCGCCCCCGGCGCGGCACGGCCCAAGGGCGATGCAGGAAGCTTGGGCAGGTGTTCAAAGAGCGGCATCATGGCCTCGGGCAAAAAACGCGTGCGCGACGCATACACATGCCGGTCGCCCATGCCGCTTTGCTGATGCACATAAAAACGTTGCGGCACGACAATCTGCAAGCGCTCGCGCGCACGCGTCATGGCCACATAAAGCAAACGCCGCTCTTCTTCGATTTCTTCGGCGTTGCCGGTTGCCATATCAGAGGGAATACAACCGTCGACCGCATTCAGAATATAGACCGACTTCCATTCCTGACCCTTGGCGGAATGAATGGTAGAAAGAATCATGTAGTCTTCATCGAGCAGGGGCTTGCCCGACTCGTCGCTGGTGGCCGAGGGAGGGTCGAGGGTCAACTCGGTCAGAAAACGTTCGCGCGTGGGATAGCCGCTAGCCAGCCGGGCAAGCTGATCGAGATCGGCGCGACGCACCGGCGCATCGTCATAGCGCTGCTCGAGCAAGGGCGCATACCAGTTCAGCGCCAGATCGATGTCGGCCGGCCAGCCCGCCTGTTCGCTTCGCAGGGCGGAAAACATCTGAGCCAAGCCCTCCCATTGCGGGCCCGTTCTGAAATTCGCCAGGCAGACCTGCGGGTCGGCCGCCTCGGCCATGAGGTCCATCAGTTTGCCTGCCGTGACCGGCCCGATGCCGCCAAGCAGTTGCACCACGCGAAAACCCGCCATGCGGGAACGCGGATTCTCCGCCCAGCGCAATACCGATAGCAGGTCTTTCACATGGGCGGCCTCGAGAAAACGCAGGCCGCCGAACTTCACGAAAGGGATGTTGCGGCGCGTCAGTTCGAGTTCGAGCGCGGCGCTATGGCTGGCGGTACGGAACAAGGCGGCCTGGGACTTCAAGCTTTCACCCTCTTCACGCCGGGCCAAGACCTGATCGGCCACCCAGCGCGCCTGCCCGACCTCGTCGCTCACGTTGACAAGCTCGGGCTTTTGCGTGGCGGCTCGGTCGGTCCAGAGGGCCTTGGCATAGCGTTCCGTGGCCTGGGCAATCATGGCATTGGAGGCATCCAGAACGGGCTGCGTGCTGCGGTAATTGCGCTCCAGGGTGATGACATGGGCGCCGAACTGCGCGGGAAAATCCAGAATATTGCGCACCGTGGCGGCGCGAAAGGCATAGATGGATTGAGCGTCATCGCCCACCACGGTCAGGCCCTGACCGCCAGGCTTCATGGCCAACAGAATGCTGGCTTGCAGACGATTGGTGTCCTGATACTCGTCAACCAGCACGTAGTCAAAACGCGCCGAGACATCGCGGGCGATGCCGGGATCGGACATCATTTCAGCCCAATATAAAAGCAGATCGTCGTAATCGAGGATGTGCTGTTCCTGCTTGGCCTGCATATAAGCCTGAAACAGACGCTTGAGCTCAGCCTCCCATTGGGCGCACCAGGGGAAAAACCGCGTCAGCACCTCGCCCAGCGGCTCCTGGCTGTTAATCACGCGCGAGTAGATGGACAAACAAGTGCCCTTGAGCGGAAATCGGTTCTGGGTGGCGGTCAAGGCCAACTCATGGCGCAACAGCCCCATCAGGTCTTCGGCGTCGCCGCGGTCGTGGACGGTGAAGCTTTCGGACAAGCCGATGCGGGTGGCGCAATCGCGCAGCAAACGCGCTCCGACACTATGGAAGGTGCCCGCCCAAGGCAAGGACGGCGCGGCGGCGCCTAGCTGCATGACCCGGCGCAGCACGCCGCCAGCACGGCGGTCCATTTCTTGTGCGGCCCGGCGCGAGAAGGTGAGCAGCAGCACGCGCTGCGGATCTGCCCCGTGGCGGATCAATTGCGCCACGCGATGCGCCAGCACGCTGGTCTTGCCAGAGCCCGCGCCGGCGATGACGAGCAAGGCGGGCGCATCCGGCTGACCGATGCCGAACGTGGCGGCCTCGCGTTGCTGGGGATTGAGTTCATCGAGCGGGTCATCAGCGCCGGAAGTCGGAATCGTCATAGAGATACACTGTATATATATACAGACTATACCGCTTTCCTTTCATGGCCATCCTGACAGGCACCGCCTCCTGGACCGACCCAACCCTATTGGCTTGCGGGCGTTTCTATCCGCCTGAGGCCCGCGATGCCGCCTCACGCCTGCGTTTTTATGCTTCACGATTTCCCTTGGTCGAGGCCGACTCGCCCTATTACGGCCTTGCGGCGCCGGCCACGACGCAGGCCTGGGCGGCGCGCACCCCCGAGGGCTTCCTGTTCAATATCAAGGTCTTCCGGCTTTTCACGGGGCATCAGACACCGTTGCGCACCCTACCTGCCGATCTGCTGGACGAGCTGGGCTGGGACAGGCGTGACCCCCGCCCCTGCTTCGATCATCAGATCCCGGCGGACTGGCGCGATGAATTGTGGCGGCGCTATCTGCTGGCGCTGGAGTCGCTGCGCGCGGTGGGTAAGCTAGGCCTGGTGCATTGCCAATTTCCTCCCTGGGTCGGCAATGACGCTCGCGGCGCAGCACGGCTGGATGATTGCGCCCGCCGGCTTGCGGAAATGGATGCCTCGATAGAGTTCCGCCACGCAAGCTGGTGGCTCGGCAGGGCAGGCACCGCAACCCTGGATCGCCTGCGCGAGCGCGCTCTGGTGCATACCGTCGTTGACGCGCCAGCCAATAGCGTACCCGCCGTCTGGGCCAACACGCGAGACGATATTGCGCTGGTGCGCCTGCATGGCCGGAATGCGCAGACCTGGAACCGTGGCGGGCCTGCCTCGTCATCCCGTTTCCAGTACGAATACAACGAGGCGGAACTGGCCGAGCTGGCCCGGCGCATCCAGCAGCTGCAAACTCGCCAGACCCATGTGATCCTGAACACCAACTATCAGGACCAGGGCATGAAAAACGCAAGGAATCTGCGGCACGCCCTGCAGACGGGTGTCAAGCGCGGCGCGCCACCTCCGTGAGGCTATCGAGCAGAATCTCGAATTTGCGCGCAATCTGGCTTTCGGGCACGCAAGCATAGCCCAGCAAAAGGCCCCGCCGTGCGGGCTCGGAACCGGCGTAATAGCGCGACAGCGGCCGCGTGAGCACACCGCGGGCCCGGGCCACATCAACGACCGCGTTGTCGTCCAGATCCTGAGGCAGATTCAGGATCAGATGTAGGCCCGCCTCGCTAGAGTCGCGAAGCAGCCACTGCGCACCCAAGCGACGCTCGATGAGATTGACCAAAATGGCGCGGCGGCGCGCATACAGCATGCGCATGCGGCGGATGTGGGCGGCATAGTGCCCCTCAGCAATAAAGGTGGCCAATGCCGCATGCGTCATGAGATGCCCCTCCCGGTACAGCTCCGCATGCCCGGCCTGAAAAGCCGCCGCCAGGTTTTTGGGCAGAACCAGATAGCCCACGCGCAGCCCCGGGTACAGCGTTTTGCTGAAGGTGCCCAGGTAAATCACGGGCGCGTCCGGCTCCAGCCCCTGGAGCGAAGAAATGGGGCGCCCCGAGAAGCGGAACTCGCTGTCATAGTCGTCTTCGATGATCCAGCTGCCCCAGCGCCGCGCCAGCGCCAGCAACTGGCGCCGGCGGGCCAGCGACATGACCGTGCCCAGCGGATATTGATGCGAGGGCGTGACGAAAATAAATCGCGGCGGCTCGTCGATTTCGGCGGTGGCCGGCAGCAACATGCCTTCTTCGTCGACCGGTTGCGGCGCGATACGCACGCCATTGGCGCTAAGGACGGTGCGCGCCCCCCAATAGCCCGGATTTTCTATCCAGGCGACATCGCCCGCACTGCCCAACATGCGGGTCGCCAGATCGATTGCCTGGTGCGAGCCTTCGGTGATGATGATTTGCTCGGCATCGCAATCCACCGAACGCGTCAGCGCCAGATGCTCGGCCAGCGCTTCGCGCAAGGCCGGCAGGCCGCCGCCGTAGGCGTAGGTCAGCAACTCAGGCGGAGGTTTGCGCCACAGGGCGCTGAAAATACGCCCGAATTTGCGGTGCGGAAACTCCGTGACATCGGGCACGCCAGGCATGAAAGCCCCCCATTGATAGGGCGATGCCGAGGCGCGATCGACGATGCGCGCGCCGCGCTCGGACAACACGGGACCTGCTGGCGCATGGGCCTGATGACGCCGCGAGCGTCCGGTGGCCAGATAGGCATCCGGCACACTTGCCGTTACAAAAGTGCCGTTACCCTGGCGGCTGCGGGTATAGCCTTCGGCCTGCAATTGCGCGTATACATGAACAACTGTGTTGCGCGCCACACTCAGCTCGGCCGCCAGATCCCGGCTAGCGGGCAAACGGGTGTCGCCCGGCAAAGTGCCATCCAGGATGGCTTCCCGGATCGCCCGGTATAAACGCTGATTCATGGGACCCTCTGCAGAGTCACTCAGACGCAGCAGTAGCAGGTCACCGACGATGGACCTCAATTGGTTCTACCTGATTTGCAAAAGTGGTTCCTACCAATGGGGCCATCTTAGCATTAAAGTATCGGCGAAACGCCGCTGGACTTTCTGGCAGGCTGGTCTTCGCCGCGTTGCGGCGGCATATTGCGAACTGAGGCTTTGATGAAAAACCGTGATCTGAATACCCGTCGCGCCCTGGCCACCCCGCGTGGCGTAGGCGTCATGTGCGATTTCTACGCTGTGCGCGCTGAAAACGCCACGCTGTGGGACGCCGAAGGCAAGGAGTACATCGACTTCGCCGGCGGTATCGCCGTGCTGAATACCGGCCACCGTCACCCCAAGGTCATGGCTGCCGTGGCCGCCCAACTGGGCAACTTCACCCACACCGCCTATCAGATCGTGCCTTACGAGGGCTATGTCGCCCTGGCTGAGCGCATCAACAGCCTGGCCCCGATCAGCGGCCTGAAAAAGAGCGCCTTTTTCACGACCGGCGTCGAAGCCGTCGAAAACGCCGTCAAAATCGCCCGCGCCGCGACCGGCCGCTCGGGCGTGATCGCCTTCTCCGGCTCCTTCCACGGCCGCACGCAACTGGGCATGGCCCTGACCGGCAAGGTCGCGCCTTACAAGCTGGCGTTCGGCGCGATGCCGGCCGACATCTACCACGTCCCCTTCCCCAATAGCACGCAGGACATCTCGGTCGCTGACTCGCTCAAGTCGCTGGATCTGCTGTTCAAGGTCGATATCGATCCGAAGCGCGTGGCCGCCATCATCATCGAACCTGTGCAGGGCGAGGGCGGTTTCAACGTCACGCCGCCCGAGCTGATGGTCGCGCTGCGCAAGCTGTGCGATGAGCACGGCATCCTGCTGATCGCCGACGAAGTGCAAACCGGCTTCGCCCGCACCGGCAAGCTGTTTGCAATGGAACACCATTCGGTTCAGGCCGACCTGATCACGATGGCCAAGAGCCTGGGCGGCGGCATGCCGATCTCCGGCGTGGTGGGCCGCGCTGACGTGATGGACGGCCCGGCGCCGGGCGGCCTGGGCGGCACCTATGCCGGCAACCCGCTGGCCGTGGCCGCTTCGCTGGCCGTGCTGGATGTGATCGCCGAAGAAAAGCTCTGCGATCGTTCGACCGAACTCGGCCAGCGCCTGAAAGACCGCCTGAACAGCCTGCGCGACCGCGCTCCGGCCATCGCCGACGTGCGCGGTCTGGGCTCGATGGTCGCTGTCGAACTGAACGATGCCGCCACCGGCAAGCCGGATGCCGAAGCCGTCAAGCGCGTGCAACAGAAGGCGCTGGAAAAAGGCCTGCTGCTGCTGAGCTGCGGCGTCTATGGCAACGTGCTGCGCTTCCTGTACCCGCTCACGATTCCCGATGCGCAGTTTGACCGCGCGCTGGACATCCTGGCCGAAGTCCTGACCGCCTAAGCGTCAGCTCATCGATGCAAATCGCGGGATGGCTGTCGCCATCCCGCCTCTGTCTTTAACGAGAAAACCATGTCCTTGACCCAGTCCCTGAGCCGCCCCGACCTGCTGCGCGACGCCTGCTTCGTCGACGGCAAATGGGTGCCGGCCACCGGCGCGAGCATCCCGGTAGACAATCCTTCCAGCGGCAAAACCATTGTTGCGGTACCCAAACTGGGCCGCAAGGAAGCCGAAGCCGCCATCGCCAGCGCCGAAAAAGCGCTGCCGGCCTGGTCTGCCAAGACCGGCAAGGAACGCGCCGCCATTTTGCTGAAATGGGCCAACCTGATGATGCAGCATCAACAGGATCTGGCCATCATCATGACCTCAGAGCAGGGCAAACCTTTGCCCGAGGCCGCCGGCGAAATCGCCTACGCCGCCTCCTTTCTGGAGTGGTTCGGCGAAGAAGCCAAGCGCATCGATGGCGATGTGCTGCAAAGCCCCAAGGCCGGCCAACGCATTCTGGTGCTGAAGCAGCCGATCGGCGTGACCGCCGCCATTACGCCGTGGAACTTCCCGGCCGCCATGATCACCCGCAAGGTGGGTCCGGCGCTGGCCGCAGGTTGCACGATGGTGGTCAAGCCCGCCCAGCAAACGCCGCTGACCGCACTGGCCCTGGCCGTGCTGGCCGAAGAAGCGGGTGTGCCGGCGGGTGTGTTCCATGTGATCACCGGCAGCTCGCGTGAAATCGGCGCCGCGCTGTGCGAAAGCGATGTCGTGCGCAAGCTGAGTTTCACGGGTTCGACCGAAGTGGGCCGCACCCTGATGGAGCAATGCGCCCCGACCATCAAAAAGCTGTCGCTCGAATTGGGCGGCAACGCACCCTTCATCGTGTTCGACGACGCCGATCTCGATCGCGCCGTAGACGGCATTCTGGCCTCGAAGTATCGCAATGCCGGCCAGACCTGCGTATGCGCCAACCGCATCTATGTGCAGGCCGGTGTTTACGAAGAAGTCGCCAAGCGGCTGACCGCCAAGGTTGAAGCCATGAAGGTAGGCGACGGTTTCGAGAAAGGCGTGACCCAGGGTCCGCTGATCGACGACGCCGCCGTGGCCAAGGTCAAGGAACACATCGCCGATGCCGTCAGCAAAGGCGCCAAAATAGCCGCCGGCGGCAAGACCCATGCGCTGGGCGGCAATTTCTTCGAACCGACCATCGTGCGCGATGTGACGCAAGACATGCTGTTCGCCTCCGAAGAAACCTTCGGCCCGGTCGCGCCGCTGTTCAAGTTTGAAACCGAAGCGGAAGTGCTGCAGTACGCCAATGACACGATTTTCGGTCTGGCGGCCTACTTCTTCACGCGCGACTACGCCCGCGTCTGGCGCGTGTCCGAAGCGCTGGAATATGGCATCGTCGGCATCAACACCGGCCTGATCTCCAATGAGGTCGGTCCCTTCGGCGGCGTCAAGCAATCCGGTCTGGGCCGTGAAGGTTCCAAATACGGCATCGAAGACTATCTCGAACTGAAGTACCTCTGCGTAGACCTGGGCGCCTAACCCCGCCCGACGTTTCGCCCTGAAACCGGCGCCCGGCCATCGGGTGGCCGGTTTCATCGCTTTCAAGGGATAGCCATGATAGATTGTCAGGCCACTCCCTACCCGTTCGGATTGCCATGAGCCGCACGCTGACCCGCGACGACCTGCGTCGCATTACGGCCATCCTCGCCGAAGCTGCCCAGGTGGAGATTCTGCCGCGCTTTCGCAACCTGCCCGTTCAGGCCGTGCGAGGCAAAAGCACGCCACGCGACCTCGTCACCGATGCCGATGAAGGCGCCGAACGCCTGATCAGCGCGCGCTTGGCCAAATTATTTCCTGGCGCGGTGTTGATCGGCGAGGAGGCTTCGACACGCAACCCGGCCCTGCTGAACATGCTGGTCGACGCCGATCTGGCCTTCCTGATCGACCCCATCGATGGCACCCGCAACTATGTCGCCGGCCTGCCTTTGTTCGGCATGATGATCGCAGCCTGCCACAAGGGCGATGTCATGGCGGGCATCATCTACGACCCCATCAATCGCGACTCCGCCATGGCGCTGCGCGGCGAAGGGGCCTGGTTCGAGCACGAGAACGGCACCCAGGAAGCCCTCAAGGTCGCGCAACCCGCAGCGCCGGAAGACATGGACGGCATCATCGCCACCGGCTCACTGCCCGAACCGCTGCGCCAGCAGGTCAACGGCAATTTGGCGCAATTGGCCAGCACGGCCTATTTGCGCTGCGCGGCGCACGAGTACCGCATGGCGGCTTCAGGCCATGTGCATCTGCTGTTTTACAACAAGCTCATGCCCTGGGACCATGCCGCCGGCTGGCTGCTGCATCGCGAAGCAGGCGGCTACTCCGCCCATTTCGACGGCAGCCCCTACAAACCCACCCATCGCAGCGGCGGGCTGCTTTACGCGCCGGATGCGGGAAGCTGGCGCGCCGCACACCGCCTGTTATTCGGACAGGAACAGCCGCTATCTGAATCGCCTGAAGCAGGCTAAAGCGCAGCCAGCACCTGATCACAGGGCTGGCTGATTTTCAATGTCAGCAAGTCATCGGCTCGTGTGCGCCCCAAATTGATGGCGGCCACGGGTTTGCCCTCACGCACGGCCGCCTGCACGTAACGAAAGCCCGAATGCACCATCAGGGATGAGCCCACCACCAGCATCGCGTGGGCGCGCGCCAGCGCGGCATAGGCCTGTGTGGTGCGCTCGCTGGGCACGAGCTCGCCGAAAAAGACGACATCGGGTTTGACGATGCCGCCGCAGCGCGGGCAGGCGGGCACCTCGAACAGACTGAAATCCAGGCCGTCCAGATCGGCATCGCCGTCTGGCGCGTCGTCGGCGTCGAGAAACATCCAGGCCGGGTTCATGGCCTCCAGTTTTTCCTGCCAGGCTTTGCGCGGGCCGCGCCAATCGCAATGGGTGCAGATGACCTCGTCCAGGCGGCCGTGCAGATCAATGACGGCGCGGCTGCCGGCCGCCTGATGCAGGCCGTCTACATTCTGCGTGACCAGCAACTCGATGCGGCCCTCGGCCTCCAGGCGCGCCAATGCCGCGTGAGCGGCATTCGGCCACACCTGTCCGAAACGGCGCCAGCCTATCATGCCACGCGCCCAATAGCGGGCGCGGGCCAAGTCTGTCGCCATGAAGGTCTGGTAATCGATCGGGGGTTTGCGCTTCCAGTGGCCTTCGCCATCGCGATAATCGGGAATACCCGAAGGTGTGCTGCACCCGGCGCCCGTCAAAACAAACAGGCGCGAGTGGCACTCGATGAAGGCGCGCAAGGCACCGATCTGCCCCGGCAACGTGTCCATCGTGCTGCGGCCGGCCTAGCCGCCCAGACCGCAATTGGGCATGTCGTTCACCAGGCTGGCCTGGGTGACATTGCTATGGGGCGGCACGGCCCGCGTCAGCCAGACATTACCGCCTATCGTGGAGCCCTTGCCGATGACGATGCGCCCCAGAATGGTGGCGCCGGCATAGATCACCACATCGTCTTCGATGATGGGATGGCGGGGCAGCCCCTTCTTGAGCTCGCCGTTCTCGCCCGGCGGGAAGCGCTTGGCGCCCAGTGTCACCATTTGGTAGAGCCTGACGCGATCGCCGATGATGGCGGTTTCGCCGATCACGACACCGGTGCCGTGATCAATGAAAAAGCTGCGTCCGATGGTCGCGCCCGGATGGATATCGATGCCGGTATCGGCATGGGCGATTTCAGCGACGATGCGAGCCAGCATCGGCGCGCCCAGACGATAGAGCGAGTTGGCCAAACGGTGATGAATCATCGCCGACACGCCCGGATAACACAGCAACACCTCGTCCACACTGCGCGCGGCCGGATCCCCCTGATAAGCTGCCGTCACGTCCAGATCCAGCGCTTCGCGCACGGCGGGCAGGCTGGCGCCGAACTCGCGCACGATCGCAACGGCGCGCGCCATGATCTGCTCATGCGGTTGAGGATCGTCGCGGCCCAGGTGCTCCAGCTCCAGACAGACCTGATGCAGCAGCGCGTCGAGCGCCGCGCCGATGGTGTGCCCGACGTAGAAGTCCTCGCCCTCTTCACGCAGGTCCAAGGGACCCAGACGCATCGGGAACAAGGCGCCGCAAAGCAGCTTGACGATCTCGCGCAGGCTTTCCTGCGACGGAAACTCGCGCCCCCCCGACACGACCTCTCGCAAACGGCCACGCGGGCCACGCCAGGCGAGCCTTGCCGCCCTCAGGCCCGACACGATTCCGTCCAGGTTCCAGTGCGCTTGCGGAAGACCGTTGTTCATGACCGGGCACCCCGACGAATTTCGACTTGTAAAGACACCATACTCAACCTCTGCATCCGATGGCCGCCAGGCCATCTTTGGGTAATGATGATTACTGTAACCCTTCCATGCCGGCCGCGCCGCGCCTCCCGATACGGCGACGGGGTTATGGCGCCTGACACAGCCCCGCTCTGCTGCGCGCCCCGCACGCTCAGGCCGGTGTGTGTATCGTCGTTTCACGCCATATTTGCATCGGCGGCGCCATCGGCCTGCAATACCTGGCCAGCAAGGACACCACGGCCGATCTGAGCTATACCTATCTTTATGTGCGAGACGCCTATCGACCCGACCTCGGGCGACGTGCGGACGAAGGACCGGATGGCAGGCGACTACCGCAGCAAAGCAAATATCATCGGTCTACAGGTTTCCACCCGCTTCTGAGCCCCGGGACACAACATCAGGAGGTTTTCGTGACTACGTTTACCGTCAAACATGCCGCCGTTCTAGGCGCCGGCGTGATGGGCGCGCAGATCGCGGCGCATCTGGCCAATGCCGGCATCGCTGTGACGCTGTACGACCTGACCGCCAAGGAGGGGCCGCGCAACGGCATCGTGGAGCGCGCCCTCGCCGGCCTGCGCAAACTGGAGCCCGCGCCCCTGGCCCGGCCCGACCGGCTGGCACTGATTACCCCCGCCAACTACGACGATGACCTGCCTCGGCTGGCGCACTGCGATCTGATCATCGAGGCCATCGCGGAACGTCTGGACTGGAAAACCGATCTGTATCACCGCATCGCCCCGCACGTGGCTCACGACGCCATCCTGGCCTCGAACACCTCGGGGCTGTCGATCAACACGCTGTCCGACACCCTGCCCGCCGACCTGCGGCCGCGCTTTTGCGGCGTGCATTTTTTCAATCCGCCACGCTATATGCGGCTGGTCGAACTCATCGCCACCGAGCAGACCCGGCCCGCAGTGCTGGATCACCTGGAGACCTGGCTGACCTCGCGGCTAGGCAAGGGGGTGATCCGCGCGCGGGATACGCCCAACTTCATAGGCAACCGCGTCGGCGTATTCGCTATCCTGGCGGCGCTGCATCACACCGCACGCCTGGGTCTGGCTTTCGATGATGTCGACGCCCTGACCGGGCCGCGTATCGGCCGCCCCAAGAGCGCCACCTACCGCACGGCCGACGTGGTCGGGCTGGACACGCTCGCCCACGTCGTCGGCACGATGCGCGACCAGTTGCCGCAGGACCCCTGGCATGCTTATTTCGTGCTGCCAGATTGGATGCAGGCGCTTATCGCACAAGGTGCCCTGGGTCAGAAAAGTGGCGCAGGTGTTTATAAAAAAGCAGGCAAGGACATTCTTGTGCTGGATCCGGCCAGCGCGCAGTACCGTCTCGCCGCCGGCCGCGTCACGCCCGAAGTGGACGCCATCCTGAAAGAGCGCGACCCGGCGCGGCGCTTTGCCGCCTTGCGGGCCCATGCCTCGCCGCAGGCGCAATTTCTCTGGAGCCTGCTGCGCGACACCTGGCACTACAGCGCCGTGCAACTGGCGGCCATCGCCGACAATGCCCGCGATATCGATCTGGCCATGCGCTGGGGCTTTGGCTGGGCGCTGGGCCCCTTCGAAACCTGGCAAGCCGCCGGATGGCAGACGCTGGCCGGGGCGATCGCCGAAGACATCGAGGCCGGCCGCGCCATGAGCGACACGCCCTTGCCCGCCTGGGTGTTCGAGCGCGAGGGCGTACACAGCGACACAGGCTCTTATTCGGCCTGCGCCAACACGCTGCGCCCCCGCTCCCGCCTGCCCGTCTACCAACGCCAAATCTTCCCGGAACGTCTGGTCGGAGAATCCCCCCCTCCAAGCGGTGTCACGCTCTGGGAAAGCGAAGGCGTACGGCTCTGGCAGCTCCCTGCACAAGACGCCGGCCTGGCGATTCTGTCACTGACCTCCAAGATGCATACGCTGGGCAGTGAAGTGCTGCACGGCATCCAGGAAGCCGTCGCGCGCGCCGAACGCTCAGCCGATGGCCTGGTGTTCTGGCACGAGGCGCCTTTCGCGGTAGGCGCCAATCTGGAACAGGTCTATCAAGCCTGCCAGGCGGATCAATTCGACATGCTGGAAGGCATGGTCGAGACCTTCCAACGCACCGCGCTTTGCCTGCAGCAGGCAGGCATTCCGGTCGTGGCTGCCGTTCAAGGCATGGCATTGGGCGGCGGCTGCGAGTTCCTGATGCGCGCCAGCCACCGCGTGCTGGCGCTGGAAAGCTATATCGGTTTGGTCGAGGCTGGCGTCGGCTTGATTCCCGCCGGAGGCGGCAGCGCCTTCCTGGCTGGCCGCGCTGCCGACCTGGCCCAGACCACGGCCACGCCTGGCGAGGTTTTCGCCTACCTGCAACCGGTGTTCCAGAACATCGCCACTGCCCAGGTCAGTAAAAGCGCGCTGCAGGCCCAGGCGATGGCTTACGCCCAGGCGCAGGACGTCGTGGCCTTCCATCCTGACGAACTGCTCTGGATCGCCTTACGCGTCGCACGCGCCGCGGCCGATGCCGGGCACCGTCCGCGTCCGCTGCGTCAATCCATCGCCGTGGCCGGCCGCAGCGGCGTAGCCAATTTCGAAATGGCGCTGCTCAATATGCGTGCAGGAGGCATGATTAGCGCACACGATTACCGCGTGGCGCGCAGTGCGGCGGTTGCGCTCTGCGGCGGCGAAGTCGATGCCGGCACGCTCGTCGATGAAGAATGGCTACTTGCCGTGGAGCGCCGTGAGTTCATGGCGCTGCTGCGTACGCCCGAAACCCAGGCCCGCATCCGTCACACTCTGGATACCGGCAAGCCGCTGCGCAACTGAGGACATACTATGAGCCACACCGATGCCTATATCGTTGCCGCCACCCGTCTGCCCGTAGGCAAACGCGGCGGCATGTATGCCACCACCCGCCCGGATGACCTGCTGGCGGCGGCCTTGCGCGGCGCCTTGGCCCAGGTGCCATCGCTGGACCCGGCACTGATCGAGGATGTGATCGCCGGCTGCGCCATGCCCGAGGCGGAACAGGGCATGAACGTTGCCCGCATGTCGCTGCTGCTGGCCGGCCTGCCGCAATCCGTCTGCGGCGTGACGGTCAACCGCTTTTGCGCCTCCGGCCTGCAGGCCGTGGCCGACGCGGCGGCCCGCATCCGCCTGGGAGAAGCCGACATCATGATAGGCGCAGGCACTGAATCCATGAGCGCCATGCCCCAGATCATGGGCAACAAGGTGGCCATCAATCCGGCCATCTTCGCGCAAGAAGAAACCTTGGGCATGGCCTATGGCATGGGACTGACTGGCGAGCGAGTCGCCGAGCGCTGGGGCATCTCCCGCGAGGATCAGGATGCTTTCGCCCTGGCCTCCCATCAGAAAGCTTGCGCGGCGATTGATGCCGGCCACTTCCGCGCCGAAATCACGCCCTACCAGATCGTCAACTACCTGCCTGGCGAGCGCAGCGGGGTCGTGAGGCAAGCGCAGCGCCTCGCGGATACCGACGAGGGGCCACGCCGCGACACCTCGCTTCAGGCGCTGGCGCGTCTAAAGCCGGTGTTTGCCGCAAAGGGCAGCGTCACCGCAGGCAACAGCTCACAAATGTCGGATGGCGCAGGCGCCATCATCCTGGTGTCCGAACGCATGCTCAAACGCTTTCAATTACAAGCACTGGCCCGTTTCGTCAGTTTTTCCGTGGCGGGCGTGCCTCCCGAGATCATGGGGATAGGGCCTATTGCCGCCCTGCCCAAAGCACTGGCGCGCGCCGGTATTCAACAGGATGATTTGAGCTGGATAGAACTGAACGAAGCGTTCGCCGCTCAATCGCTGGCCGTGATCCGAGAGCTCAAGCTAGACCCCGATCGCGTCAATCCCCTAGGCGGCGCGATTGCGCTGGGCCATCCGCTGGGCGCCACCGGCGCGCTGCGCGTCGCGACCCTGATTCATGGCCTGCGCCGTACTGGCGCACGCTATGGACTGGTCACCCTGTGCATCGGCACAGGCATGGGCGCGGCAGGAATTTTCGAAGCGCTTTGATTCACCTGCGCAGAGGAGCCGCCTGGCCCCTGCTCGCCTCTCCCTAGATATCAGGACTGTGTCGTGTTCTACCGCCCGTCTCTCATACAGCGCTGCCTGTGCGCTGCCACGCTCGCTCTCAGCTTTCAGGCCTCCGCGCAAAGCGGCATCGTGCTCGATGGCATAGCAAT
Organism: Bordetella avium; assembly: GCF_034424645.1. Lineage (NCBI taxonomy): Bacteria > Pseudomonadati > Pseudomonadota > Betaproteobacteria > Burkholderiales > Alcaligenaceae > Bordetella > Bordetella avium. The sequence continues at coordinate 983,250 of NZ_CP139969.1, read as the reverse complement.
CCCGAAGCAGGTCATTCAAGGCGAGCAAAGCCTGCCGCTCATCGGCGCCGGCCTTTGCTCTGAGTTCATCTTCAACATTTATCTGGCTGCGCTTTACGCCAGGCCGATCAGCCACGAAGCCCAGGCCTTGATCGCCGGACCCGGCCCGCGCCGCCTGCATCTGCAATTTCTGCGTGACATCAGCGCCAGCACACTGGAACAGGCAGTGCGACAGGGGCTGGAAGCCAACCATAGCGCCGCCGACGTCAAGTCACTGAAACCCGCCATCGATACGCTGTCTGCCTTGCTTCATCGCATCGGCCAACTGAGTAATGGCGACATCATCGATCTGGCGATGGAGCCTGGCGCAGTCACTATTTTCTATAACGGCCAAAGCCAGGGCCGCATCGACGACACCAATCTGGCTGCCGCGCTACTGCGCATCTGGCTGGGCGACAACCCCGCGCAAGCTTCACTCAAAGAGGCCTTGCTGGGTCAGAACTGAGCCGCACCATCAAGTCCGGCACATCGCGAGCCAGACCAGCCAGCCACCATGGCGGCCCGGCAAAAAAAACCTGCAAGCAATGCTTGCAGGTTTTCAAATATGGCGCGCCCGGCAGGATTCGAACCCACGACCCCTTGGTTCGTAGCCAAGTACTCTATCCAACTGAGCTACGGGCGCTAAAGAGGCGAGATTATAGCGTGTTTTCCGAGATTGTCCAGCGGCTCAATCGGCCAGTGCCGGATAGTCGGTATAGCCGTGCTCGCCACCGCCGTAGAACGTGTTTTTATCCGGCGTGTTCAAGGGCGCGCCAGCGCGCAAACGCTCGACTAGATCCGGATTGGCAATAAAGGGGCGGCCAAAGGCCACCAGATCGGCTGCGCCACTGTCTAGCACAGCCTGCGCGCTCTGGCCGTCATAGCCATTGTTCACCATCCAGGCGCCGCGTCCGCCCGCATCACGATAGGCCGACTTGAGCTGCGCATAATCGAAAGGCTTCGGGCCTTGCGAATAGGCGCGCGCGCCGCCTGTTTGGCCTTCGATGATATGCACATAAGCCAGGCCATACTGCGCCAGGCGGGTGACGACGTAATCGAACAGCGGCTGCGGATTGTCATCGTGGCTGTCGTTGGCCGCCGTCACCGGCGACAAACGGATACCCACACGCCCCCCACCGATTTCAGCCACGATGGCGTCCACCACCTCGAACAGAAAACGGGCGCGGTTCTCGATGCTGCCGCCATAGGCGTCCTCGCGGCGATTGGAACCGGACCGCAAAAACTGATCGATCAAATAGCCATTAGCGGCATGGATTTCCACGCCATCGAAACCCGCTTGCGTCACGGCGGTGCGCGCCGCCCGGCGGTAATCATCCACGATGCCAGGCAATTCGCTCGCCTCTAGCGCACGGGGCACCGAGGTCTCGACGAAAGCCCCCTTGCCATCAGCATCGAGGAGATAGGTCTTGGTTTGAGCGCGGATCGCCGAAGGCGCCACAGGCGATTTCCCACCCGGCTGCAAGCTGTCATGCGAAACCCTGCCCACGTGCCAAAGCTGCACGACAATCTTGCCCCCCTTGGCATGCACGGCGTCGGTCACGCGGCGCCAACCGGCCACTTGCTCGGGCGCGTACAAGCCAGGCACATCGGCATAGCCCTGCCCTTGATGCGAAACCGGCGTGGCCTCGGTAATGAGCAGGCCTGCGCTGGCGCGCTGCGCATAATAGGTGGCGGTAATGGGTTGCGGCACCGAATTGGGCGAACGATTGCGCGTAAGCGGCGCCATCACGATGCGATTGGCAAGTTGCAAATCACCGACAGTGATGGGCTGGAACAACTTGGACATGAATGACCTCTCGGGATGTACGGGCTAGGAATTGAACAGCTCAATTTTCAATATCTGCATAAACTCGGCGATGACCGCCTCGTTACGCTGATAAAACACCCATTGACCTACGCGCTTGCTCTGCACGAGCCCTGCACGCTGCAAGATCGCCAAATGGGTGGAAACCGTGGATTGCGATAATCCGCAACGCTCGAACTGGCCCGCGCACACGCCGATATCCAATGAATGCTCCTGCCCGCCAAAATGCCTTTGCGGCTCCTTGAGCCAAAGCAGGATATTCCGTCGCACCGGGTGGGCCAGTGCCTTGAGGATGTCTTCGGTGTTGATGCTCATACGAGGTCTCGGATCATGACGCCCATCTTATATCGAAAAATCTTGATATGCAGATATTTCGATATACGCTCGGGGTTATTGGTACTGGAGGTAATGCACGCCTGGGGTTTTCAACGCGGAGGGCTATCAGGGGCGATATCAGGGGCGAACTTCACTGCGTCGAAACAGAGGAAAACGCCCGCGCATCAGCCCGGCAACCAGGAAAATAAAAAGCCTGCAAGCAGATGCTTGCAGGCTTTCAAGTATGGCGCGCCCGGCAGGATTCGAACCCACGACCCCTTGGTTCGTAGCCAAGTACTCTATCCAACTGAGCTACGGGCGCAGAAGAAAGATTATAGCGCGTTTTTTCTTTTTGTCCAACAAAAAAGCGGCGCTCCAGTGAGGAAATATGCCGCGCCGGAACTGCGCATCCGGCAAAAAACAAAGGCCTGCCTGAGCAGACCTTTGCTGTCAATCTGGCGCGCCCGGCAGGATTCGAACCCACGACCCCTTGGTTCGTAGCCAAGTACTCTATCCAACTGAGCTACGGGCGCTAAAGAGGCGTGTTTATAACATGAATTTACTAAAGAGCGCAACAAGCATTGGGCCGGCGGCCCGGCCTATTGACTGCAACGCAGCCTGACGCCAGGCCGGCGGGCGATGATAGCCCCGCCCACAGCCGCTACGCCCTGTGACGCAACACAGCAGCGCAAGACCTACGATCCGTCAGCGCCATGGCCATGCAAGACGCGCGATCTGAAAAGAAAAAACCCGTGACAGAAGTCACGGGTTTTTCAGCGATCTTGGCGGAGACGGTGGGATTCGAACCCACGATGCAGTTTTTAGCCACATACTCCCTTAGCAGGGGAGCCCCTTCAGCCTCTCGGGCACGTCTCCGAAGAATCCAAGATTCTACACGAATTTTTTATACTTTTTTCAGATCAGAACAAAAATTTCGGACCAACCTTTGGCATCAGGCCGCCGGCGCTTGATCCAGGCCGAAAGCCTTGTGCAGCGCACGCACCGCCAGTTCCATGTATTTGTCGTCGATGATCACCGAGGTCTTGATTTCGCTGGTGCTGATCATCTGGATGTTGATGCCTTCTTGCGAAAGCGTCTGGAACATCAGGCTGGCCACGCCCACGTGCGAACGCATGCCGATGCCGACGATGGACACCTTGGCGACCTTCTCGTCGGTGACCAGTTCACGCGCGCCCACAGCGGGGATGACTTCGTTCTTGAGCAGCTCAACCGTACGCAGGAACTCATTGCGGTTCACGGTGAAGGAGAAGTCGGTGGTGCCGGCGACCGATTGGTTTTGCACGATCATATCGACATCGATATTGGCGGCGGCGACCGGGCCCAAGATCGAATAAGCGATACCGGGTTTGTCGGGCACGGCCAACAGAGTGATCTTGGCTTCGTCGCGGCTGAAGGCGATGCCGGAGACAACGGCGGCTTCCATTTTTTCGTCTTCCTCAAAAGTAATCAGCGTGCCCGAAACCATTTCTTCTTCGAGCGGGATAAGCGGGTCGGTCAGCGAGGACAGAACGCGGGTGGGCACACGGTATTTGCCGGCGAACTCCACCGAGCGGATCTGCAACACCTTGGAGCCCAGCGAGGCCATTTCGAGCATTTCCTCGAACGACACCACGGGCATGCGGCGGGCTTCAGGCACGACACGCGGATCGGTGGTGTACACGCCATCGACATCGGTGTAGATGAGGCATTCGTCGGCCTTGAGCGCGGCAGCGACGGCCACGGCCGAGGTGTCGGAGCCACCGCGACCCAGCGTCGTGATGTGGCCTTCCGGATCAACGCCTTGAAAGCCGGTCACGACAACCACACGCCCTGCGTCCAGATCGGCGCGGATGCGCACGTCATCAATGGAGCTGATGCGGGCTTTGGTGTGGGACGAATCGGTAACGATCGGGACCTGCCATCCGGCATAGCTGCGGGCAGCCACGCCTTCGGCCTGCAGAGCAAGGGCCAGCAGACCGCTGGATGCCTGCTCGCCGGTCGCGGCGATCATATCGAGCTCGCGGCCATTGGGCTGCGGCGTAATTTCGCGGGCAAGGCCCAGCAGGCGATTGGTTTCGCCCGACATGGCCGAGGGCACCACCACGACCTGGTGGCCTGCGGCATGCCACTTTGCGACGCGGCGCGCCACATTCTTGATGCGCTCGACCGAGCCCATCGACGTACCGCCATACTTGTGAACGATCAGGGACATCTCGTACTCTGGCTTGGGGGCCCGCCAGGGCGGGCAAAGTGCATGATTCTAGCGCATGGTAAAAATTTGCGCAGACCGATATACCGCAGGCCTCAAGCGCTGGTTTTTCTCGCCCCGGCTGGGGCCAGCCACACCCGGCCGCGATGACAACGGATCTCGTGCCCCTCATGCGCCACGCGCAACTGGCGGTCATGACCCAAAGCGTGCAATTGCCGCAACTGCCGCATCAAATCGCGCAGCCGCGCCTCGCTGGGCATGCGCAGACCCTGCGCACCCAGCCAATAGCGCAACACCTGCGCCTGCCGGGGCGGCGACAACTCGCGCCAAGGCGCGAGCGCAAAGCCGGCCTCATCCGGCTCCAGACGCGCATAATCCTCCCGGGCCACCTCGCGCAGAATTTCCACCGCCTCGCCCATCTGCCGCGCATGGCGGCTGACGATGGCTTGCCAGCCTGGCCAGCGTGCATTCAACAGGGGGGCAAGCGTGGCGCGCACGGCCGCCCGGGTATAGCGGGGATCGACATTGCTTGGATCTTGAACCGCCTGCCAGCCCGTCAGCGCGGCGAACGCCTGTGCGGCCTGAACAATAGCGGCCCGATCGAGATCTAGCCAGGGCCGCAGATAAAGCAGGCCGTCACGCGGACTTTCTTCGCGCATGGCGGCCATGCCTTCGACCCCGGCGCCGCGCAATAAGCGCAACAGCACGGTTTCTGCCTGATCATCACGATGATGGGCCAGTAATACATGCCCGGCCCCCGCCTCGCGGGCCATCGCGGCTAGCGCGGCATAACGCGCTGTGCGTGCAGCGGCTTCGATACCGCTGCCATCTGCGGGCACCTTCACGTGTGCAATACGCACGGGCAGCTCCAGCAAGCCGCCCAGCGCCTGGGCGCGTTGCGCCCACTCGTCGGCTTGAGCCTGTAAACCATGGTGCACATGCAATGCCAGAAGCGGGCGCTGAGGGGCGAGCAGCCTGGCCGCGACCGCCAGCATCGCGGAGTCGGCTCCTGCGCTCAACGCCAGCGCAACAGGCGCCTGGGGCGGCAGGCGCGCCAGCGTGGCGCGCACAGGCCCGAGCAGCGCCGGGCCAAGCACTTGAGCGTAAAGATCGGGAGACATGACGCCGCCCGCGCGGACTCAGCCGCGAACTTCCTGGAAACGGCCGTAGGCGAGCACGCGTTCGAGACGTTGCTCGACGAGCTGTTCCGGCGTGAGGTCCTGGAGCTGACGCAGAGAGTCTCCCAGAGCACGACGCAGCAAACGCGCCATGACCCGCGGATCGCGGTGCGCGCCGCCGATCGGCTCGTTGACAACCCGGTCGATCAGACCCAGGTCTTTCAGGCGCGGCGCAGTAATGGCCAGCGCTTCCGCGGCTTCGGGAGCCTTGTCGGCGCTACGCCACAGAATCGAGGCGCAACCCTCGGGAGAAATCACCGAATAGGTGGAGTACTGCAACATCAGCACAGCGTTGCCCACGGCAATCGCCAAAGCGCCGCCCGAGCCCCCTTCGCCGATGATGGTCACGATGACCGGCACCTTGAGCTCAGCCATGACATAGAGATTGTGGCCAATGGCTTCCGACTGGCCGCGCTCTTCGGCGCCGATGCCAGGGTAAGCACCCGGCGTGTCAACAAAGGTGAAAATGGGCAGCTTGAACTTCTCGGCCAGGCGCATCAGGCGCTGGGCTTTGCGATAGCCCTCGGGACGCGGCATGCCGAAATTGCGGGCGGCGCGCTCCTTGGTGTCTCGGCCTTTTTGATGACCGATCACCATGCAGGACTGGCCATTGAAACGGGCCAGCCCGCCCACGATGGATTGGTCGTCGGCATACATGCGGTCACCGTGCAGCTCGTGGAAATCGGTGAAGATTTCGCGCACATAGTCCAGCGTGTAAGGACGTTGCGGATGGCGGGCCACCAAGGCGGTCTGCCAGGGCGTCAGCTTGCCGTAGATTTCCTTGGCCAGCGTCTGGCTCTTTTGCTGCAGGCGGCCGATCTCATCGGAGATGTCAACGGCGGAATCGGCCTGCACATAGCGCAGCTGCTCGATCTTGTTTTCAAGTTCGGCGAGCGGTTGTTCGAATTCCAGAAATGTATTGCGCATGTAGTGTGGTTCCGTAGATGGGCGCGGAAGTCGGGCTTAGTACTGGACCGGAGTCGGTTCCAGACTGCGCCACAAATACCAGGTCGCCACGGTACGCCAGGGCTGCCACGCCAAAGAGACCTCACGGGCCTCAAAGCGGGAAACGGGCTCGCCGCTGAAATAGTGTAACGAGATTGCCTTGAGCAACCCAGGATCATCCAGCGGCAGTACATCCGGGCGCTGGAGATTGAAAATCAAAAACATCTCCGCCGTCCAGCGGCCGATACCACGAATGGCAACCAGCTCTGAAATAACGGCTTCGTCGTCCATCGTCGCCCAACGCTCAGGATGGACTTTGCGCTGACCGAAGTGGTCCGCGAGATCCTGAACGTATTCCGCCTTGCGCTGCGACAAACCCGCAGCGCGCAAACCCTGCACACCAGCACGCAACACGGTCGCCGGCGTGGGGCGCTTGCCCGCGACATCAAGCAAACGCGTCCACAGGCCATCGGCCGCCGTGGTGGAGATCTGCTGCCCTACAATGGCGCGCGCCAGGGTCACGAAAGGCGATCCGCGCGACATCAGCCAGGTGTGGCTGTGCTGCGGGATGATCTTCTTGAGAATACGGTCGCGGCGCATCAGATGCGCAACGGCCTCTTCCCAATAGTCGGGCTTGACGGATTCGAGATCAGAACTGGACATGAACGATGCTATATCAGGCTCGGCGCCATTGGGTCATGCCGCCGGGCTTGTCATCCAGTTCGATGCCGGCCGCGCGCAGTTCGGCGCGGATGGCGTCGGCACGCGCAAAATCGCGGCTAAGCTTAGCCTGCCCACGCTCGGCGATCAACGCCTCGATGCGGGCCGCATCCATTTGCGACGCGCCCTGCTGCATGCCGGCCGAAGAATACCGGGTAGACGATTGAAAATAAACCGCCGGATCTTGTTGCAAAAGACCCAGCACGGCACCTAGTGCCTTGAGCTGACCGGCGGCACGGCTGTCGCGCTCGCGGTTGACCTGACCCGCCAGCTCAAACAACGCGGCCACCGCGCCAGAACTATTGAAATCATCATTCATGGCTGCCTTGAATGCCTGCGCCTGCGCCTCGTTCCAGTCTATGCCTGCAACGTCCGGCGTCACATTGGCCAGCGCCTGATACAGACGATCCAGGGCATTCTGCGCATCGACCAGATTGTCGGGCGTGTAATTCTGTGGGCTGCGGTAATGGTTGCGCACGATGAAAAAGCGCAGCATTTCCGCTTCGCGCGGATTGACTTGGTAATCGGCCTCACCATCCTGCGCCTCGCCCTGGGCGATCGTCTGGCGGATGGTGCGGAAATTACCCAGCGACTTGGACATCTTCTCGGCATCGACCATCAGGGGGCCGCAGTGCATCCAGATATTGGCCAAGGTGCCGCCGAAAGCGCCTTCGGTCTGGGCGATTTCGTTCTCATGGTGGGGAAACTTCAGATCCGGACCGCCACCGTGAATATCCAGAGGCAGGCCCAGCAGGCTCTTGCTCATGGCGGAGCACTCAATATGCCAACCCGGCCGGCCGAAACCATAGGGGGAATCCCATTTGGTTTCGGGGGGTTCTTCTTCTTTGGCAGACTTCCAAAGCACGAAATCGAGCGGATCGCGCTTGGACGAGCCGACCGCCACGCGCTCGCCGGCGCGCAGATCGTCGAGCGACTTGCCCGATAATTTTCCATAACCCTGAAAGCCGCGGACGGCGTAGTTCACATCGCCATCGTCAGCCTGATAGGCCAAGCCGTTTTTCTCGAGACGGCCAATGATGTCGATCATTTCGCCGACATAGGCAGTGGCTCGCGGCTCATGGTCAGGGCGCTCCACCGCCAGCGCGCGCTCGTCGGCATGCATGGCAGCAATGAAGTAATCGGTCACCTCGTGCATGCGCCGCCCCGTCTGGATGGCGCGGCGGATGATCTTGTCATCGATATCGGTAATATTACGCACGTAGTTGACGGCGTAGCCGCTGGCTCGCAGCCAGCGCTGGACCACATCGAAGGCCACCAGCATGCGGGCATGACCCAAGTGACAGTAATCGTAGACTGTCATGCCGCACACATAGATGCGCACCTCGCCGGCATGTACCGGTTTGAAGGTCTCTTTGGTACGCGACAATGTGTTGTAGATGTGCAGCATGGCGCTCGTCGTTGGCTATCTTGGCGTCTTAGGAAGGGTGTCTGGCCGGCCTCAACATGCTGGGCCGCACCGCCCGGCATGCCCTCTGAGAGCGCTGCCGCAAGGCCATTGCCTCAACCGGGGCTAAAATGGCGGTCTTAAAGTATAGCAAGCGGCCTGTCACCGTGCTTTTCGGCAGGCCCCTCAACTAACGGACACCCTAGTGAAGAACACGCCGCTCATGCGCTATCTCATACTGGCTCTGGCCCTGTGCGCCGCAGCGGCCAGCCCACTGGCCCACGCGCAATCCATCGCTGGCGGCTCGGCATCGAACAGCAACACCGGCCTGACCAAGCTTGAAAATCCGCCGCCCGAAGGCGGCTGGGATGCGCTGGCCAGGCTGCTGGAAGCCGCAAAGCCCGGTGTCGATACCCGCCTGGACCCGACCCCATCCCAGATCACGGACTATATCGAGCGCCAGCTCAACGCCGGCCATAACGAAGAGGCCCTCAAAATGATCGAAGCGCGCATCGCCGCATCGCGCAAGACCCCCGGCACCGATGTGCAATTGATGTTCCAGCATGCGCGTGCGCTGGCGGCGCTCAAGCGCTCTCAGGAGGCCGAGGCCATTTACAGCGAAATGACCACACGTTTCCCGGAGTTGCCCGAACCCTGGAACAACCTGGGCGCCCTGTACGCGGCGCGCGGCGATCTGGACCGGGCTCAGGATGCGCTTAACATGGCGTTGCGGGCCGATCCGAATTACGCAGCGGCCCGCGCCAACCAAGGCGACCTGCAGCTCATGATTGCGTTGCGCACCTACCGGCAGGAAGCCGAGCGCGGCGTGCCTGGCATGCAGCAAAAAACCCAGGAACTGGAAAAACTACTGAAGGATAAATCGCATTCATGACCGCTTTTATCTCCCGCATCAGGCCGCTAGGCCATTGGGCTGGCGCATTTCTGCTCGCTGCCCTGCTGCCCCTGAACTCCGGCGCTCAACCGGCCTCCCCGTCCTCCTCTCTTTCAGAAGGCACTCCATCCATGAGCAATCCTCGCGTCAAGCTTCACACCAATCAAGGTGATCTGGTCATCACTCTGGACGCCGAAAAAGCGCCCAAGACGACCGAGAACTTCCTCACCTACGTGAAAGAAGGCTTCTACAACGGCACCATCTTTCATCGCGTGATCGACGGTTTCATGATTCAGGGCGGCGGCTTCGAACCCGGCCTGAAGCAAAAGCCCACCCATGCCCCGATCGACAATGAAGCCAACAACGGCCTGAAGAACGACAAATACACGGTCGCCATGGCCCGCACCAGCGATCCGCACTCGGCCACCGCCCAGTTCTTCATCAACGTCGCCAACAATGACTTCCTGAACTTCTCCGCACCGACCCCGCAAGGCTGGGGCTATGCCGTGTTCGGCAAGGTGACCGAAGGCACCGACGTGATCGACAAAATCCGTGGCGTAAAGACGGGCAACGAAGGCTTCCACCAGAACGTGCCCAAGGAAGACGTCGTCATCGAAAAGGCCGAAATCCTTGAATAAGCTTGTCCTGCCAGGCACGTTGTGGCTGGCCTCCGACGTGCATCTGGGGCCGGCGACGCCGGCCACTGCCGAGGCCTTCACCGGCTTTCTGCAGGCCGCTGCCGAGGAGGCCGATGCCCTGCTGCTGCCCGGCGACATCTTCGACGCCTGGATCGGCGACGATGTCATCCGCGCGGCGCCGCCCTGGCTCGCGCAGGCACTGCAGGCCATCAAGGCCGTGGCGGCGCGCATCCCGGTTTATCTGGGCCGCGGCAATCGCGACTTTCTGATGGGCCAAGAGCTGGCGGATGCGTTGGGCGCGCAACTGCTGCCGGAACCTGCTTTGGTCGAGACCGATTTCGGCACGCTGCTCATCACGCACGGCGATGAGTACTGTACTGACGATACGGCCTATCAGCAGTTTCGCACCATGGTGCGCGACCCGCGCTGGCAGGCCGAGTTCCTCGCCAAGTCCATTCCCGAACGCTTGCAGATGGCGCAACAGGCCCGTGGCGAAAGCATGGCCGCCAATCAAAGCAAGTCAACCGAGATCATGGACGTCAATGAGGATGCCGTCGCGGCGGTGTTTCGCGACACCGAGGTGGCCCACCTCGTGCACGGCCACACCCATCGTCCTAACCGTCATGTGCTGAACATCGACGGCAGGAAGCGCGAACGCTGGGTCCTGCCCGATTGGGATTGCGATCACGGCGCCTTGCGCGGCGGCTGGCTGGTCATCGACCGCGACGGGCTGCAGTTTTACGATCTCGCCGAGGACGCCTGAGGTATCCCGCGAATCGTAAAGGCTTGCTTCGCTTTCGGGACAGGCAGCCAAGCAACAAGGCCCGGCATTCGCCGGGCCTTGTTGCTTGTGCCGCAGCGCGCAGGCGCTAGAACGCCAGCCAGGCCGCGACCACCACCCCCAAGGCGATGCGATACCAGGCGAAACCGCGATAAGTGTGATTGGCCACAAAACGCAGCACGGCGCGCACCACCAGCAAGGCGCTCAGAAAAGCCGCGACAAAGCCTACCGCGATGGCCCCCAGATCATGGCTGGTCAGCAAATCGATATTGCGGTACATGTCATAGACCGCCGCACCTAGCATGGTCGGCATGGCCAGGAAGAAAGAAAACTCCGTCGCCGTCTTGCGCTGAATGCCGGCAACCATGCCGCCAATAATGGTTGCCCCAGAACGCGACGTGCCCGGAATCATGGCCAGGCATTGCGCCACGCCCACGCCCAGGGCCTGCTTCCAACTGATTTCTTCCAGGCTATGCGCCGTGGCGCGCTCTTCGGTGGCGGTTTCACTGGCGCTGCCATCTGATCTGGGAGCGCGGCGCTCTACCCACAGCATGATCAAGCCGCCCAGCACCAGCGTGACCGCCACGACGCCCGGATGATAGAAGGTCTGCTTGATCGCCTTGATGAAGATAGCGCCGATGATGGCCGCCGGGAAAAAGGCCAGCAGCAGATTACGCGTGAACAGCATCTCCTGGCGCTGACCGCTCAGGGTGCCGCGAATGAGCTGCCACAGACGGGCACGGAAAATCCACATCACGGCAAGAATGGCGCCCAGTTGAATCACCACCTCAAAGACCTTGCCCGATCCGGATTCGAAATTAATCCAGTCGCCGAACAGAATCAGATGGCCCGTGCTGGACACCGGGATGAACTCGGTCAGGCCTTCGATAATGCCCAGGAAGAAAGCCTTAACAAAATAGAGCGTGCTGTCGGTCACAATAGGAATACCTGAGAAAACACTTGTTTAGTCGTGATCGTAGTGGTCGGAATCGGCCAGTGCTTCGTTGGAAGTGCGCTCTACCCTCACTGATGCAATACGCCGCCCTTCGATGCGCAATACCTCGAAACGAAAGCGGAAGTACGGCGTTTCATATTCGCAGCTATCGCCCGGCTTAGGGAGTTGCCCGAAGCGCAGCAGCAAATAGCCGGCCAGGGTGGAGTAATCCCGCGACTCGTCGAGCAAGCCTTCGGTGTCCAGCACCTGCTCGACATGGCGCAAGTCTGCCGCGCCATCGAGCTGCCAGACACCATCGCCCAGGGAAACGATATCAGGGACTTCGTCTTCGTCGGGAAACTCACCCGCGATGGCCTCAAAGACATCGATGGGCGTGACCAGGCCTTCGATGGCGCCGAATTCGTCAGCCACCAGCACAAGCTGGCCGCGCGAGCGCTTGAGCGTGTCCATGAGGCGCAGAATGCCGATGGACTCATGCACGATGATGGGATCGCGCAGGCGGCTGCGGCGTATCGCACCTTCGGCGATAAGGTCGGCCACCATGTCCTTGGCGCGCCCGATGCCGATCACCTCATCAAGAGAGCCCCTGCATACCGGAAAAAAACTGTGCGGCGCCGCCATGATCTGCTGCTGAATGTGCTGCGGATCATCGTCGATATCGACCCAGGACATATCGATGCGCGGCGTCATGATGGACTGGATTGAGCGCTCGGCAAGCGTCAGCACGCCGCTGACCATATTGCGCTCTTCTACCCCGAAAGCAGGCAGAGCCGGCGCATTCGCGTCCGGTTCGCTGACCGGCTCGGCCGTTTGCGGACGTTTGCCGAGCATGCGCAGCACCGCCTCCGCCGTGCGGTCCCGCATGGGGCGGCGCGCATCCAGCTTGAGCAGATTGCGCCGCGCCACCTGGTTGAGCGCCTCGATCAGCACCGAGAAACCGATGGCGGCATAGAGATAGCCCTTAGGCACCTTGAAGCCAAAAGCCTCGGCCAACAAGGAAAAACCTATCATCAGCAAAAAGCCCAAGCACAGCACGACCACCGTCGGATGGGCATTGACGAAACGGGTCAGCGGCTTGGATGCGGCCAGCATGATGCCGATGGCGATGATCACGGCGATCATCATGATGGCCAGATGATCGACCATGCCCACGGCCGTGATGACGGAATCCAGCGAAAACACCGCATCGAGCACCACGATCTGCGTGACCGTGACCCAGAAACTCGGATAGGAGCGCGAGCCGCCGGCAACCTGCTGGCCGCCGCCTTCGATGCGCTCGTGCAATTCCATCGTGCCCTTAAAGAGCAGGAAGAATCCGCCCAACATCAGGATGAGGTCACGCCCGGCAAAAGAGAAAGGCCCGAGTACAAACAGGGGTTTGGTCAGCGTGACCAGCCAGGACATCACTGACAGAAGCGCCAGACGCATCACCAGCGCCAGGCTCAGACCCACGATGCGCGCGCGGTCGCGCTGCGACGGCGGCAGCTTGTCCGCCAGAATGGCGATGAAGATGAGGTTGTCTATCCCGAGGACGATTTCAAGGATGACAAGGGTAAGCAGGCCGACCCACGCGGCGGGGTCCAGCAGCCACTCCATCAGGCACTCCAGAAGTTACAAGTTGGATAATCGTACATGGAAATATCGTGACACGCGGGTAAGCGCCTCTTCCCGACGAGCGGCCCGCCAGCCTACTCGGCCTGACTGACAGCAAGATGAAAAAACCGGCGCAAGGCCGGTTTAGAAGAGGCGGCGCGCGTCAGGCCTTGGGCTGCAAAGCCGTCAGCATATGGGTGAAAATTTTGGGGCTGCCGGCCAGCACATTGCCGGAATCCATCCAGCCTTGCTCACCGTCGAAGTCGGCGACCAAACCGCCGGCCTCGAGCACCAGCAGACTGCCCGCAGCCAGATCCCAGGGCTTGAGTCCCACGCCGCAGAAGCCGTCCAGACGCCCGGTCGCCACATAGGCCAGCTCCAGCACGGTCGAGCCCAGGCGGCGCACCCCGGTGCTGCCTTCGGCCATATGACGGAAACGCGAAGAAGCCTGGTCAGGATCGGCAGGCGTCGGCCAGTGCGCGCCCAGCAGCGCCTCGTGATAGCGGATGCGGCCGGACACGCGCACGCGGCGGTCATTCAGGAAAGTGCCGCCGCCACGGCTGGCCGTGAACAACTCGTTGCGGGCCGGATCGTAAACCACGGCCTGCGTCACCTGGCCGCGCTGGGTCAGGGCGATGGACACCGCGTAATTGGGCAGGCCATGGATGAAATTGGTGGTGCCGTCCAAGGGATCGATGATCCATTGAAACTCTGCCTGATCCGGGCCTTGCAGGCCGTACTCTTCGCCCAGCACGGCGTGATCGGGATAGGCGGTGCGCAGGACTTCGACAATAGCCTCTTCCGCGGCACGGTCCACTTCCGTGACATAATCGCGCGGCCCCTTGCGCGCCACGGTGAGGCGGTCGGGGTCGAGGCTGGCGCGATTGATGATGGTGCCAGCACGGCGAGCCGCCTTGATGGCGGTATTGAGCATCGGGTGCATAAAATTCCGTTCGGTGAAGGCCTGGCCCACATAGGTGCGCAAGCTGAGGGAGTATCGTACTGCCAGCGGGCCAAATACCCCGGCTGTCCCCGGCCTGGCGTGCCCGGAAATCCAGGAAAGCACAAAGCCAAACCTCCCATTTTAAATGACTACAGAATTTTCACGTGCGCGATTCATCATGGTGCAGCCCAGCCACCCCGGCAACGTGGGTTCGGCGGCTCGCGCCATCAAGACCATGGGCTTTGCCGAACTGGTGCTGGTAGACCCGCGTCTGCCCGATATGACCCACCAACCCGAGGCCGTCGCGCTGGCCAGCGGCGCGGCCGATGTGCTGGAAAACGCCCGCACTTGCGCCACGCTGGAAGAGGCGCTGGCCCCGGTCACGCTGGCTTTTGCGCTGACCGCCCGCGTGCGCGACCTGGGCCCCCCGCCTTGCGATATCCGCCAAGCCGCCACCCTGAGCCGCGAGCATCTGGACCAGAAGCCGGACGGATGCGTCGCCATCGTGCTGGGGACGGAGCGCTCTGGGCTGACCAATGAGCAGATCGGGCTGTGCCAGCGTATCTGCCATATCCCGGCCAATCCCGAATACAGCTCGCTCAATGTGGCGCAGGCGCTGCAACTGGCGGCCTGGGAATTGCGCTACGCCCTGCTTGAAGCCGCTGGCGCGACGCTGCTGCCGCCCTCCAAGGCGCATCAGCCTGATCCGGGAGCCCAGCCCGCCAGCAGCGAGGCCGTGCAGGCCATGCTTGCACACTGGGAGCAGGCTTTGGTGGCCGTGGAGTTTCTCAACCCGGCCCACCCCAAAAAGCTTATGCCTCGCATGCGGCATCTGTTCACCCGCGCCGAACTGAGCCGCGACGAAATCGACATGATGCGTGGCGTCTGTACCGCCATGCTGGATATCGCTGGCCGCGCCGGCCCCCGTCAGCGCAAAAACAACAACTAGCCGATTGCTTAAAAATATATCCGGGTAAAATTGATAAATTAATTTTACCCGGGTATATTGCTGCTTTCCGTCCTGACGGAGGCACCCCATGCCCGCCTACCTCGAACCGACCCAGGCCGCCGGCCGCGATTTCATTGCGCGCGCAAGCAAGGGCCCGTTGATGATGCTCAACCTGCTGCGCTTGCGGGAAGTGGCCGATTATTCGGCCCATCCCGAGCTGGCGCCGCCCCATGCAATCAGCGGCGCCCAGGCGCTGGACCGCTATATCGCCCATACCCTGCCGCGCGCCAGCGGCGGCGATCTGTCGTTTCATGGCAGCGCCAGCGCCTGGCTGATCGGTCCCGATGAGGAACGCTGGGACCGCGTCATGCTGGTGCGGCAACACAGTACAGCCGTCTTTCTGGACTTTGCCAGCAATCCGGCCTATCTGGCAGGCCTAGGCCACCGACTGGCCGCCATCGAAGACTCCCGCCTGCTAGCCATCACGATGAAGGCCTGAAGCCATGCCACTTGTTCATACCGGAAACATCGATTTGGAATACGACGAGTTCGGTCAGGGCGAAGCCATCCTGCTGATTGCTGGCCTGGACGCACAACGCACTCGCTGGTCGGACGCCTGGTGCCACATGCTGGCCGATCAGGGCTACCGCGTGATCCGCTACGACAACCGAGATGCAGGCGGCTCCAGCCATCTGACTCATTTGCCCACACCGGATTTCGCGACGCTGGCGCTAGGCGCCCCCCCTGCTTACACCCTGCAAGACATGGCCCTGGAC
Source organism: Bordetella avium (assembly GCF_034424645.1). Taxonomy (NCBI): domain Bacteria; kingdom Pseudomonadati; phylum Pseudomonadota; class Betaproteobacteria; order Burkholderiales; family Alcaligenaceae; genus Bordetella; species Bordetella avium. The sequence goes on along the minus strand of NZ_CP139969.1, from coordinate 967,108 downwards.
GCGATCGGTCTGCTTGACGCCCTTGGCATCGAGCGCGCACACCTCGTCGGCCGCTCAATGGGCGGCATGATGGCCCAATGGCTAGCCGCCAACGAAGCGGCCCGCGTGACCACGCTGGTGTCCATCATGTCGAGCACAGGCAATCCTGCCCTGCCGGGCGCTGCGCCGGAGGTGATGGCCATGCTGACCCACCCCGTCCAGGACCTGGCCTTCCGCCTGGCCTTCGCGCGCCGCTTGGCAGGCAGCGGATTTCCCTTCGACGAGGCCCGGGAGCGCCGCTTTATCGAGCAAGAAAAGCCGGCATCCCCTGGCGGCTTCATGCGGCAGCTGGCAGCCTTGGTCAGCGCAGGTGACCTGCGCCCCCAATTGGCCCGCATCAGCGCACCTACGCTCGTGATTCACGGCAGCGAGGACCCGCTCATCCTGCCAGCCTGCGGCCAAGACACTGCGGCGTCCATTCCCGGCGCGCAGTGGCCCGATATGCCGGGCATGGGACACGATATCCCCGCAGCGGCCTATGCAAGGCTGGGCCGCGCGATCACGGCCCATGCCCGTCGGCACAGCGTGGCTTAATCGACCCGGGCGCCCGAGGTCTTGACCACCGGCGCCCAACCTTCGACTTCTGACTTGATAAAGGCGCCAAACTCTTGCGGCGTGGTCTTCTCGCCCACCGCGCCCAGGTTCTCGAAGGCGTTTTGCACCCCAGGTTTGTCGAGCGCCTGATTCATGGCCTTGTTCAAGGTCTCGACCACGTCGGGTGGCGTGCCGGCCGGCGCAATCAAACCAAACCATGACGTGACATCGAAGTTGTCAAAGCCTGCTTCCTTCATGGTGGGCAGATCGGGGGCGCTTTGGGAGCGTTCGCCGCTGGTCACGGCCAGGGCGCGCAGCTTGCCCGCTTGCACATGCGGCCACGACGACGGCATGTTGTCGAACATGAACTGCACCTGTCCGCCGATCAGATCGCTCACGGCCGGGGCGCTGCCCTTGTAAGGCACATGCAGCACATCAATACCGCTGCGCTGCTTGAATAGTTCGCCCGCCATATGAATCGATGTGCCACTGCCCGAGGACGAAAACGCCAGCTTGCCGGGATGGGCCTTGGCGTAATCGACCAGTTCCTGCACCGACTTCACAGGAACCTGCGGATTGACCACCAGAATATTGGGGACTTTTGCGCCCAGCGCGACCGGCGCGAAATCTTTCACCAGATCGAATTTGGCGTTGCTGTACAGCGTTTGATTGATGGCGCTGGTGACGGCCACGAAGAGCAGGGTGTAGCCATCCGGCGTGGCGCGAGCGACATAGTCGGTGGCGATATTGCTGCCGCCGCCGGGTTTGTTTTCGATCAGAAACGTCTGACCGAGCGACTCGGTCAGCTCTTTGGCCATAATGCGGGCGATCACGTCAGTCGTGCCGCCTGCCGAGAAACCCACCACAATGCGCACCGGTTTATCCGGGTAAGGCGCGGCCTGAGCGGAGGCAAGGACCAGGGCGCCGAGGGTGGCGGCGATCGTGCCGCCCAGGGAGCGCACTAGGCGGGTTTTTTTGGCCAGGGTCATACTCTGTCTCCAAACTGATGTGTCCATTGTGTGGACGTATAAGAATTTTAGGTGGGCCGATATTGCGCTATACAGCGTCGATCAGGCAAGGTAGAGTCCACCCTACGGACGCTGGTTTACCCGTGGCACGGGCCCCTGACGAGCCGAATATTTACCTTAATAATCAGAGACATACATGCAAGAAAGCGAGACCACGGCCGCCGGACCGCGCACCTTGAGGCGGGGCCTGGCGGTATTGGCGACCTTGCGCGATCAGGGGCCCCACGGTCTGAGCGTGACGGATATCGCCCGCCAGACTGGCATTCAACGCCCCACTATTTATCGCCTGCTGGCCGCTTTGCGCGAGGCGGGCCTGGTGTCAACCGTCCATGGCACCAAGAAATACCGCGCCGAGCTCGGCGGCGAACCCGACGCCGTATCGACCGATCCGCGTGTGCGCCAAATGCTGCCCACCCTCAAGCGGCTGGCCGACCGTACCGGCGATGCCGTGTTCCTGGTGGTACGCGACGGCGATGACTCGGTCAGTCTGCACCGGGAAATCGGCAGCTATCCCGTGCAGATTCTGGCTACCTATGCTGGCAAGCGCCAGCCGCTGGGCGTGGGTTCGGGGGGTATGGCCGTGCTGGCCGCCCTGCCGGACGACATCGCGCACGGCATCGTCGCGCGCAACTCAGGGCGTCTGGATGAGTATGGCGGCATGACGCCGCATGAAATGCTGCGTCTTATCGAAAACACCCGGTCCCGGGGCTATTCCGTGGTGGGCAATCATGCCGTGCGCGGCGCGCTGGGCGTGGGCTGCGCCCTGCTGGATGCGCAGGGCATGCCCCTGTTGGCCGTGAGTGTGACGGCCATCATTGACCGCATGCCGGCGCAGCGCCAGCGCGAAATCGCCGGCTGGATCAAGACGGAACTGGCCAGGCTCAAATACTGAGCCCGGCGCCTCAGGCGCCGTCCTTGGACGGCGGCGCCTGAATTTCACGCACCGGCACGGGCGCACGGAAACCGGCTGCGCTCATCTGCGTACGGAGCTGCTGAAACAGGTCCCAACGCATATCCCAGTAGTTGGCGGCCGTGGCCCAGACCCGCACGTTCACGACCGTGCCAGTGTCACGGTACTCGATGGCGCGCACGCTGGGCGCCGGCTCCTGCAATACCAGGGCATGCGCCTTGACCACCGCTTTCAGACGCGCGACCGCCTCATCGAGGTTGTCACCGTAATGAATGATCACCGGAATATCGCAACGGCGGTTGACGTTGCGGCTGTAGTTAATAATGGTTGCGGTCCAGACCGTGCTGTTGGGCAATGACACATTGATGCCATCGGCCTGCACCAGCCGCGTCAGAAAAAGCCCAACCTCTTCGACCGTGCCCTCATAGCCGTTGCTCAAGCCCACGTATTCGCCCGCGCGGATAGGCCGCAACACCAGCAGCATGATGCCTGCGGCAATGTTTTGCAGCGTGCCCTGCAAGGCCAGACCCACAGCCAGGCCGGCCGCGCCAAGCACGGCGATCAGGCTGGCGGTCTGCACGCCAAACCGCGCCAGTACCGCAATAACCGTGAAAATGCGCACAGACCAGACCACGGTGGTCTGGAACATGGGCACGATGGTGGGGTCCACCCGGGGGGATTGCTGCGCCACGCGGCGCACCCACCGCCCTAGCATCGATGACACCCACCAGCCGATAATCAGAATCAGCAGCGCCACGACCAGATTCAGGCCCATATCCAGGATTTGGGGCATGAGCTCGCTCATACCATTCAGCCACTCTTTCATGCGATCTCCCGCCTATGCTTGCAAATGACTTGCCGACTCTAGCAGAAGACCCTGATCAGCCCAAGTCTGGCGCCCGGCGAAAATGGTTATCCCAGGAAAACTCGCGCCCGGCCGGCATCAGCTCGACCGGCATGCGTGACGGACCCGCGTGCAACAGGGCGCCCAGTCCGCTGGAGACGAAAAAACCACCGCCCTTGGCGGGAGCGACGCCGCAGCCATCCGGCAAGGCAGTCGCCCCCAACTGCCGGCCGCTGGCCGCGTCCCAGTAGAGCACCTGCCCGCCAAGCGGACTGGATGTCGCGATAACCGTGCCGCTGGCGTCCGCCGCCACCGACCCGATATAGTTGCGCATCCCCCGCAGCCGCTCCGGGTCGCCTTCGAAACACTCGGCCGCTTGTCCGCGCCGGTGCCGGCCCACCAGCGCAGGACGTTCGGGTCCCATATGCTGACAGCCAAACCACACCGAGCCATCGGCGGCCAAGGCCAGATGGCGGATGGACAAACGGTGCCAGCGCGCATCCAGTTCGACTTTCTCGAGCATGTCGCCATTGGCCGCATCGAGATAGACCAGCGAAGGCTTCATGGTGTCCAGATTAAGTTCGAGCTTGCCGTAATCCGGATGGGTGAGAATGCCGCCGTTGGCCACGCAGAGCGTCTTGCCGTCAGGCATCAGAATGACTTCGTGCGGACCGATGCCGCCGGTGGAAAACTCGCCGATCCGTCGCGGCCTGGCGCTGACGTCGTAAATGCCCAGCACGCCCTGCCCGGCCTCGTAATCATTTTCGGTAGCCAGCATCAGACGGCCGCCTGGCAGATACACCCCATGGCCAAAGAAATGCCGCCCTTCAGCGGCCTCGATCACTTGCGGCGCATGCCCCCCCCGCAAATCGAAACTCACCGCAAAAAAACCGGGCTGGCGGCCAAACACGGTCACACGCTCGCCATCGATGGCAAAACTATGCCCCCGATCCGGCATGGGCACGACCAGCCTGTCGCGCCCGCGCTCATCGAGCACCACGGCCTCATGAACGGCGCCGCGCTGCCTTGCCGTCACGAACAGAGCCTGATCGGCGACGGTCTGGGCGAAGAGGCGTCCCGGCAGCATCAGGGCCGAGGCCGCTAGAAAAGTACGGCGGTCAATCCCCATCGAGCGCATTGAATCCAATCGTGACCCCCAGGGCGGGGGCAATATCCTGATCGACGAGGTCCTTGGCGTTCTTGACGATCATGGCCGTCAGCAACAGCGAGGCGCGCGGCGCTGCCTGCGTGAACGCCTGCGCGGGGTCGGCCGGCGCTTGCGCGGCCAGCACCGCCGCCTGCCCAAGCTCATGGTTCAGCGTATCGGCTAGGCCCTGCGAGCCGGGCGCAAAGGTATAGCCGCCCGCCTGGTAAAAAGCCAGCAGGCCGCGCAGGCTGGCGGCCAGCGTGGCTGAAGATTGCTCGCTGCGCCAGAACGCAGCGCGCTTGGGACGCGCCGCTTGCGCGTCGGGGCCCAGCACGGGCAAGAGGTTGATGTCGCGCACGAATTGCAAGCCGGCGGACAGGGCCTTCATCGCCTCGGCGGCGACCTCCTGCTGATTGCGGTAAAGATCGTTGTCGCGAGCCGGTGCAGTGAACTGCCGGCCAAACCCGCCTTGAGCACTCCAGGCCTGCGCAAGCTCGCTGCTCAAGGCCTGGATATTTCCCGCCACCGCCACGGCATAATCGCAAACATAGGGAGACGCCGCCGAACCGCGCAACAGGCCCGGCTCTCCATACAGCAGATATTCCAACGCAGGCAGCCCCTGCACTGCCACGCTGCGCCCAGCCAGCGCCCCTTCGGCCAACAAGGCCGGATCAGCCGCCGCCAGCAGACTCTGTATCTGTTTGGGCATGACCCCGCGCGTGTCAGGCCAGAAAGCCAAACGCTCGAATCGGTTGCCCTGCACCAGCGGGCCGAATCGCAGGAAGGCCACGCCAGCCCAGGCCTGCGCCAGCGCACCAAAAGCGGCGTCGACCTTGGCCGCGCCGGCCGGGTCAGCGGCCTGACACCAGGCGCTAAGATCTTGCTGCATGGTACGCGCGCGCGCTTGCAAGGCGGCCGTTACAGGCCGCGCATAGCCATCGGCCAAACGCAGGCCCAGATCGGGCGGCGGCGCGGCCCAGGCCGGCGCGGCGAGCAATGCAGCCGTAGCCAGAACACACAGGGACTTCATAATGACTCCAGGAAGCGGATCAGATCCGCCCGTTCGGCCGGTGTCATGGCGACCACCCGATCGCGCGCGGCCTGCGCCTCACCGCCGTGCCACAGTATGGCCTCCAACAAGGTACGCGCCCGGCCGTCATGCAAATACGTAGCATTGGGATTGACCACCTTGGTCAGCCCGATGCCCCACAAGGGCGGCGTGCGCCATTCGCGGCCATTGGCCTGCCCTTCGCTGACGCCGTCTGCCAGACCATCACCCATATCGTGCAGCAACAGATCGGTATAGGGCCAGATAAGTTGAAACTGATGCTCGGGCTGTTTGGCATCCCGGCGCGTCACGTACTTGGGCACATGGCAGCCGACGCAATTGGCCTCGTAAAACAACTTCTTGCCCGCCAACACCCGCGCATCGTCGCTATCCCGCCGCTGCGGCACGCCCAAATTGGTGGAGTAGAGGGTCACGAAATCCATCAGGCGTGCGGGCACCTCGTGCTCGCCCAAATGCGGCTGGGCGCCATGCGGCATATCGAAACAGGCTTTTTGAGCGGGCGTGCAATCGCCATAGTGGCTGGGAAACAGGGGGGTGGACAAACCCATGTCGTTCGAGAAGGCCGCCGCGCTTTGCTGCTCGACCGTGGGCTGGCCGGCCTTCCAGTTGAAGCGGCCCAGCGACATCTCGCCCGTGCGGACATCGCGCACCCAATTGGGCTTGCCGCTGATGCCATCTCCCTTATCCGCTTGCGCATGAGCCAGGATGTCATCCTCATGAATGGCTTCCAGCAAACCCAAGCCGATCATGGGCGGCGCCAGCCGGGGGGAAATCTGGGTGTCTGCGCGCATCGGGCCATAGCCCAGATCTTCGATGCGGTAGACGGGTTGCATCAGCGTAGCCACTTCGCCGCCCGCCAATTGCACCGTGAGCGGCGTGTAGTCGATCTCCATGCGCCCTTCGCTGGGCAGGCCTGCGACGGCAAAGTTCTGCAACTGCGTGCCGTACAGGGGTTCGGGAAACGCCGCGAGATCGCCTTTGGCGAGCGCCTCGCGCTCGCCCTCGGTCACGGGAGGCACCGACAAACGCAGCAACAGGGCCACCGCGTCGCCGCGCTCGAGCGGATCGAAGCCAGGCACCGTGCCGCGCCCATCCTTGACATGGCAGGCCTGGCAGGAGCGCGCATTGAACAACGGCCCCAGGCCATCGGAGGCCTGGGTGGAGGCCGGCGCCGAGACCCAGTTTTTGCGAAACAGGCCATTGCCCACCAGAAATTGCTGACGCCCCTCGAATTTCATATTGCCCGAGGGGTGCGAGAAGATATCCGCGTTGATCAGCTTCTTGACCGTGGCCGCGCCGGCCTGCATGGCCTCGAAAGACTCGGAGGCCGAGAAATCGGTGGCGGGCGCGGTAATGGCCTCGACCCGCTTGCGATCCTCGACGCTCAGATCACTGCGCGCCTGGGCGCTGGCTGTCGCCAGCGCCGCCAACAACAGAACCAGGGGCTTCACTTGAATACGGGCTTGTCGAGACTGTCCGAACCCTCGATCGTGACATCGCTCAGATCAAGCAGGGCGATGACGCGCTCGAAACTGCGCGTCTGGTCGATCAGGCGGTCGATCGCCGCCTGCACGATCGCATTCCCTTCCTTGTTGCCCTCGGCAATCATCTGATCGTAGGTTTCGACCTTTTCGGCGCGGTCGCGCATGGCCTGCATGGCCGCCACGGTGGCATTCAGCTTGGCGCGCACCTCAGTGTCGAGCTTGGGGTCTTTTTCCTTGACCAGATCCGAGAGGCTGGCGCCGCTCACCTGCTTGCCGTCAGGGCGGGTGTAGGCGCCCAGATAGACATTGCGAATGCCGATCTGGTTGTAATAGTGCGAATTATGAGTATTGTCGGAGAAGCAATCATGCTCTTCTTCGGGATCATGGAGCATGAGCCCGAGCTTCATGCGCTCACCGGCCAACTCGCCATAGGACAGGCTGCCCATGCCTGTCAGCATGGCCACCAGGCCGGCTTTCGGATCTTCCTGCACGACCTTGCGAGCGTCGCCATCATCCTGCCATTGCCCGGCCATTTCCTTCAGATCATCGACCAGCAGCTGCGTCACGACCTTGAGATACGCCACGCGGCGCTCGCAATTGCCACCCGTGCAATGCTTGGGATCGAAGTCCGTATGCGGACGGTTGCCAGCATGGCGTTCTTGCGGCGTGCCCTTGCGGTCTTTCGGCGCTGGCCCGGTGCCGTTCAGGTCCTGGCCCCAGAGCAAGAATTCGATGGCGTGATAGCCGGTGGCGACATTGGCCTCATTGCCGTCTGCCTCGTGTAACACCTCAGCGAGCAGTTCTGGCGTGAGCTTACCTGCGTCGATGGTCTTGCCGCCGACCGAAATCTTCGAGTTGGCAATCACATTGACAGCATAGAAAGCATTGTCATCGCTTTCAGTGCCGTAGCCGGCATCGACATAGTCGATCAAACCCTCGTCCAGAGGCCAGGCGTTCACGCGGCCTTCCCAGTCATCGACGACGGGATTGCCAAAACGAAACACTTCGGTCTGCTGATAGGGCGCGCGGGCGACGATCCAGGCCTCTCGGGCGGCCTTAAGGGTGGCCTCGCTCGGCTGGGCGATCAAGGCGCCGATGGCTTGCTGCAGCGTCTTGGCGCTCGTAAGCGCATCCTGATAACCCGCCGCCGCGATATCCGAATAGGTTTTCACCACGGCCTTGGGCTCGACAGCGGCCTGGGCCCCTCCCGCAACCACGGCAGCCACCAGCAACATGCCTTGCAGCAACTTGCGCATCCACACTCTCCCTAGTTTCGGGTTGCCCCGCTGGCCAACCCATATTGACGACTTTTTCAGGCGGCTGTAAGTGTAAACAATTTTCGTTCAACATTCAGAAAGCCGTCAGTGTGCACATAAACCGCGCCACGATGCCCCAGCCCGCGCACTCGAACAGTGCATGGACGGCCCTACCCCCCCCCTGTTTTTCTCGGCAGAGAGCGACCACGACACCCTGATCGCTCGACAACAAGCAAAAAAGCGGAAGCTGGCACGCGGTTTGCTCATCGGTATACAAGCTTGTCCTCAAGGCAAGCGCCAACTGGAGCGCCTTTATGAGCCAACGACCCTCGTCCATCAATGTTTTCCGCCGCCGCCTGCTGCAATCGGCCGCACTCGGCGCCGCCACGCTAGGCATGCCCGCCCTGGCTCGCGCCCAGACCGGCCCCACCATCCGCATCGGATACTGGCCCGTGGCTGCCGGCCTGCCCTTTTATGCCGCAGTAGAAAAAGGCTATTTCAAGGAGGCTGGCCTGAATGTGGAGGCGCAAAAATTCGCTGGCGCCCAGCAGGTCATCGAAGCCATGCTGGCCGGCCGCTCGGACGGCAGCGCCAACGGCATCGGGTCGGCCAATCTGGCCATCGGCGAAATCGCCTCTCCCGGTCTGTTCAAAATCTTCGCGTCCAATCCCAGTAACGCCAAATACGTGCTGGATGAATTCATCGTCGCCAAGGACAGCCCCATCCGCTCAATTGCCGATCTCAAGGGGAAGAAAGTCGGTTCGGGTCCCGGCATCCAGAACAGCACGCTGGCCCGCACCGTGCTGGAACGCGCCGGCGCCACCGGCGCCACCGTGGTGGAGCTGGCCATCAGCCAGCATGTCGCGGCCGTGGCTGCCGGCCAGCTCGATGCCTGCTACACCCTGGAACCCACCGGCACGGTAGGGCGAGCCAACGGCACCACCCGAGTGCTGGAAGCGGGTGTCATCGCTAAATACGTGCTGGGCGATCCGATGGCCCCCTGGTTCGGCGGCTCGGCCTCGCTCACGACGGCCTTCCTGAAGAAACATCCGGACGAGGCCAAGCGTTTTATCGCCGCCTATGCACGGGGCATCGAGCTGGTGCGCACGCAGCCGGAAGAAGCGCGCCAGTATCTCAAGGGCTACACGGCGATCGAAGGCGCCATGACCCAGGAAGTGCCGCTGGCCGCCTATACCCTGTACAACGAATTCACTCCCGCCGATGTGCAGCATTTCCAGAAGTTCTTCGACCTGTTCTCCGAGAAAGGCGTGTTCGCCCGCAAACTCGATGTCGACAGCATGCTTTACAAGGGTTGACCCATGAACACGCCTTCCATCGCCAAACGGGATTTCGGCCGCTGGCTGCCCCTGATCGGCCCCCTGGTGTTATTCGTGGTCTGGGATCTGACCGTACGCCTGGCCCTGGTCAGCCCGGTATTGCTGCCCACTCCCGTGGCGACCATCACGGCGCTCTTGCAAGGCATGGCGGGCGGTCCGCTGTTGGGCGATTTCGCCGCCTCGGTGAGTCGCACCCTGCAAGCCTTTGTCCTCGCGGCCGTGATCGGCGTGCCGCTGGGGGTATTGCTCGGCAGCAATGAAAGGCTTTACCGCAGCGTGGAATTTCTCATCGACTTTTTCCGCTCGACGCCCTCGTCCGCCCTGATCCCGCTGTTTCTGATGATCTTTGGCGTCACCGACATGAACAAGGTCGCCATCGCCGCCTTCGCCGCCTTGCTCGTCATCCTGTTCAACAGCGCCTATGGCGTGATCAACGCACGTAAACAGCGGGTCATGGCCGCCCGGGTCATGGGCGCCTCGCGCTGGCGCATTTTCAAGGATGTGCTGCTCTGGGAAAGCCTGCAATACACCTTTGTAGGCCTGCGCGGCGGGATCTCCATGGCTTTAGTGATCGTGATCGTGGCCGAGATGTTCATCGGCGCCGAAAACGGGCTGGGCAACCGCATCATCAACGCCCAGCAAGTCCTGAATGTGCGCGACATGTATGCCGCCATTCTCGCGGCCGGCGCGCTGGGCTATGCCCTGAACATTCTGTTCCTCGTCATCGAAAAAAGCATTGTGCACTGGAGTGGCCGATGAGCACCGTCATTAATCCCGTCATCTGGCCGGAACCCCCGGCCGCGCCCTTCGTACCGGGACCGGCCGGCACCCACATCACCATCCGGGGGCTGACCAAATACTTTGCCGGCGCGCCGCTCTACGAGAACTTCGACCTGAACATCCCCAAGGGCAAGATCGTATCGGTTTTCGGCCCCAACGGCTGCGGCAAGTCCACCCTGATCAATATGATCGCCGGCCTGATTCCGATCGATCGGGGCGAGATTCTGTTCGATGGCAAGTCGCTGGCGCAAACCAAGATCGGCTACGTGTTTCAGAACTATCGGGAAGCGCTGTTTCCCTGGTTGCGCACCATTGACAACATCGCCTATCCCTTAAGGCTAGAAGGACGCAGCAAAACCGAGGTGCAGCGCCGGGTCGAAGAACTCGTCGCCTCCTTCGACGTCAAGTTCGATCTCAACCGCTACCCCTACGAGCTGTCGGGCGGGCAACAGCAGACGGCATCGATCATGCGCGCGCTGGCCCCCGGTCCCGAAGTGCTGTTCCTGGATGAACCTTTCTCGGCGCTGGATTTCGAGATGACCCTCTTCATCCGCGAAAAATTGCAGGAGGTCTACATGCAGACCGGCACCACCATGTTGCTGGTCTCGCACGATCTGGAAGAGGCGGTCTACCTGGCCGATGAAATTCTGCTGCTGACCAAGCGCCCCACTCAGGTCGCCGACATACTGCGCTATGAGGACCCGCGCCCGCGCACCGTCGAAACCTTGAGCGAACCGTCCTTCATCGCCGCCAAGAAACTCAGCCTCGAAATCTTTCAACGCGAAGTGAGGAAATGACCATGGACACCATCGAACGCTACGTCCGCAGCGCATTGATTCTGCAAGGCTATGAGCTGCCGGAAACGGCAATCCAGGAGGTGGCGGCACAGTTCGAGCGCATCGCAGCCATTGCCGCCACTTTCACCGGCGAGGCATTGAGCGCCGAGCCCGCTCCGGTGTTCCGCGCATGAGCAGTCTCCTCGACATCGCCGGGCAGATCCGCTCGGGCCAGCGCAGCGCCGCCGACGTACTGGAAGACTGTCTGGCTCGCGTGCGTGCCGACAGCAGCAATGCCTTCACCGCCATCACCGAGGCGCGCGCGCGCCGCGAAGCGGCCAGCATCGACGCCCGGCGGGCCAGCGGCGAGCCGCTGCCGCCGCTGGCCGGTGTGCCCTATGCCGTCAAAAATCTGTTCGACGTGGCAGGGCTTGTCACACTGGCGGGGGGCCATGTCAATGCGGGCAATGCCCCCGCGCAGCACGACGGCCCCTTGATCGCCCGGCTGCAAGCGGCCGGCGCCGTGCTGGTCGGCACGCTCAATATGGACGAACACGCCTACGGCTTCACGACCGAAAACAGCCATTACGGCGCCTGCCGCAATCCTCACGATACGCAACGCATTGCGGGCGGTTCTTCAGGCGGCAGCGCCGCGGCTGTCGCGGCCGGCCTGGTTCCGCTGACATTGGGCTCGGACACCAATGGGTCGATCCGGGTGCCCGCGTCGCTGTGCGGGATATTCGGCCTCAAGCCGACCTATGGGCGCCTGCCGCGCTCAGGCAGTTTTCCCTTCGTGTACAGCCTGGACCATCTCGGCCCCCTCGCCAGCTCGGCTCAGGACCTGGCCGCCGCCTATGACGTTTTGCAAGGTCCCTGGCACGAAGATCCCGTCTGCGCCCAGCGTGCGCCCGAAGCCGTGTTTCCCCTGGGCACACCCCGCCCCTTGCGTGTCGGCATCCTGGGCGGTTACTTCCATGACTGGTCCGGCCCGCAGGCGCGGCGTTCGGTGGCGATGGCGGCCGAGGTCTTGGGCGCGCGCGACGTGGTCGAACTGCCGGATGTCGAGGCTGCCCGCGCCGCCGCCTTCATCATCACAGGCGCCGAAGGCGGCGCGCTGCACCAAAAGCGCCTGATCGACCATTACGCGCATTACGAACCCTATTCCCGCGACCGCCTGGTCGCAGGCAGCCTGATTCCCGCTACCTGGGTCACGCAGGCGCAAGGCGTGCGGCGCCGCTTCCAGCAAGCCGTGCTGCCGCTGTTCGAGCGTTTTGATGTGCTGATCAGCGCGGCCACACCCGTACCGGCCACAATGATCGGCACGGAAACCCTCACACTGAACGGGCAGTCGCTGCCGGCCCGCGCCAGCATGGGTTTGTTGACGCAGCCCATCTCCTGCATCGGCCTCCCGGCAGCCGTCGCGCCGCTCTGGCAGGGCGAGGGCAGCTCGGCCCATCTGCCCCTGGGCGTGCAGTTGATCGCGCCGCCCTGGCGTGAAGACCTGTGCCTGGCCGCGGCGCAGGCACTGGAAGTCGCCGGGCTGGCAGTCTGCCGGAGGCCGAAAACGTGACAGGCACCGGGCCACGCTCTCGCGCCGACGCGGTCTATGAGGCAGTCAAACAGGACATCCTGGACTACCGCCTGGCTCCCGGCGATCGCTTCACCGAAACCGAGATCGCCGACCGGCTGTGCGTGAGTCGCACACCGGTGCGCGAAGCGCTGTTCCGGCTGCAACGCGAGGGATATCTGGACGTGCGCCATCGCAACGGCTGGCTGGTGCGGCCGCTGGACTTCGACACGCTGGATCATGTTTACGATTTGCGTCTGGTGCTGGAGCAGGCAGCCGTCCAAAGGCTATGCGCGGGCAATGGCGAGGCAGCGGCCCCTCTGCGGCAACTGGCCGCCATCTGGCTGATTCCGCAAACGCAGCGGCTCGCCGAAGGCGAGCCGCTCGCCCGCCTGGACGAGGCGTTTCATATGATGCTCGTAGCGGCTGCCGGCAACCCCGAGATGGCCCGTATCCATCGCGAAGCCAGCGAACGCATCCGCGTCGTGCGCCGCCTGGATTTCACTCAGGCAGACCGCATCGTCAAAACCTACGAAGAACATGGTTTGATTCTGCAGGCCATCCTGGCCAGAGACAGTAGCCAGGCGGTAGCCCTGCTCCAAGCGCATATTGCAGCCAGCCAGGCCGAAGTACGAAAAATCACCTTGCATCGTCTGTACTCGGCCCGTCACGCCGAAGCAAAAAGCCTAGGCGATCCGGGCCACGCCGAGCTGGCCTAGCCGCGCATGAACTTCATCGCGGCGTTCAAACCGGGGGCGGGTGCCCCGCTTTCACTGCACGGCGCCTTGTCCGGCCTGGCGCCGCGCCGCCGGCGTCGCATGCAACCAGCGGTGCAAGAGACGCGTGATCACCGGAATGCAAACAAAAGACAGCACCGGCGTCATGCTGGCGGTGGTCACGAGCACACGCCAGAACAGCGGCAAGGCGCTCAATTGCTCGTTAAGCAAGGTCGAGAACAGCAACAGCATCGGAAAATACGCGATCCAGGTACTGATGGCCTGTTTCCAGCGCGGCGGCGTGATCTTGCGCTCGCCGAACCAGCTTTCGATGCCGCTGACACGATGAATCGCGCTCTCGCGCACCAAGGAGGCGCCGCGCTCGAGCCACATCCGGCGCGGCAGCGAATTCTCCCAACGCTTGAGGTTGGCCTCATCAGTGAAACGCAACACGATCTGATAAAGATCGCCGCCCTCGGGCGGCTGCAACACGCCGCAGCCGAGAAAACCGGGAAACCCGGCGGCGAGAATATTGCCCTGGCGTATCCAGGCCAGAAAATCACCATAGCGCTCCGGAGCAATCCGGCGGGAGATCAACATCGTGACAGGGGCGGCGGACATTTCAAACTCCTTGATGGTCAGCGATCGAATACCGACCTCAATGCTTACCCTAGCAATCGGCATGCCAGCATTGCAGCGCAGCATGCTCCCTCTGGGAGGAAGGCATTCCCGCCCCGGTCAACCCGGTTTCTGCACCGCACCCTACACCACCCTGGTGAAAACCCGCAGTTCATGCACCATTACGGTGCCTTCTGGAGCTTTCATGTCAACCGTCATCAACCTGCCCCATGTCCTGGCTGAAGTGCATCTCGCCTTTTCCCGCTACGAGGCCGCTCTGGTCAGCAACGACATTGCCGTCCTGGACGAATTGTTCTGGAACAGTCCTCATACCCTGCGCTACGGCGCGACCGAGAATCTCTATGGTTACGACGAGATCAAAGCCTTTCGCGCGCAGCGGCCCGCCGCCGGCTTATCGCGTGAGGTCTTGCGCACTCAAGTCACCAGTTACGGAGAGGATTACGCCACCACCCATATCGAATTCCGCCGGGCGGGCGATCCCCGTATCGGCCGCCAAAGCCAGACCTGGCTGCGCACCCCCGAAGGCTGGCGCGTGGTGGCGGCGCACGTGAGCCTGATGGCCTGAGTCGCATTGAGGCAGGGCCAGGACAGGTCTACACTGAGTCCTCCTCTCACACGCAGGAGCACGGACTCATGACGACCCACAACATTGCGGTATTTGTCGGCAGCCTTCGCAAGGCCTCATTGAATCTGCGTTTGGCCCAGGCCCTGGAAAAATTGCTTCCCTCGCATTTGAAGTTTCACTACGCGGATCTGGACCTGCCTCTGTATAACCAGGATCTCGAAAGCGAGCTGCCCGCCAGCGTGGCCAGGGTCAAACAACTGATCAAGGACGCCGACGGCGTGCTCTTCGTTTCCCCCGAGCACAACCGCTCCATCCCTGCCGCCCTGAAAAATGCCATTGACTGGGGCACCCGGCCGCCAGGTCAAAACGTCTGGATCGGCAAACCCGCTGGCGTGATCGGCACCTCGCCCGGTTCGACAGGTACCGCTATGGCTCAACAGCATTTGCGTAATGTTCTGGCCGCCGAGGGCATCAATGTGCTGACCACGCCCGAGGTTTTTCTGCAAATGAAGGAAGGCCTGATCGATGAGCACTACCAGATCACCAACGAAGACACCCGAAAATTCCTGCAAGCTTGGGTGGATCGCTATGTCAGCTGGGTTGAGCGCTTTGCCAGCTGATTAGCCGGGCGGACATCGGGCAATGGCTTATCCCCGCCCGATGTGGAAAAGCTTGAGGACAGACTGCGGGCAGTGTGAAATTCTCATTTCATATCAATGACTTGAAATAACTGCTCAAGAATTGATCAAGAAGCGACTTTAGGCATGGAGTTGTCCCCGCATTGTGTGGATAAGCATGAGGACAGCTTGCCCGCATTTAAAAAAAACCCTTATAAATCAAACCTATCAAGTCCTTCGTGCGAAAAAAGAGCAGCACAGGGTAAACCCGGAAACCATAAGCGCCGTCAAGCGGACCCCAATTTTCTACCCAAGGCTTATCCCCCGATTTTGTGGACAAAACGCTTGATAGCTCAGGCACAAAGCAAAAAACTTGCGCTGTATCAATCACTTATCCATCACGATCACTTTTTGCGCAGCGGCTCACCTCTCCGAGAAAGAAAGATCAGGCCGACACTTATCCCCACGCAATGTGGATAAAGACCGGGATAGCTTGCTGGGAAACAAGAAAAAGTCTTACCGGGCAAGCGATTACGCTTGCTGATCAAACAATGATCAGCAAGAGCGATGAAACAACCACGCCGCCATCCGCGGCTAGGCAATCTTATCCACGCTGAGTGTGGACAAGGCGCTTGATAGCGGGCGCATAAGACCTAAAACATGATGTCGCTCAATGCTTTGCGCGCCATGCCCAAAAACTGACCCGCACCGGAATGCCGCCAGGAAACGGACGTAGGGCGAGGTCGGCGACTATTTATCCCCGTCCCGTGTGGACAAAGCACTGAACAGATTCGGGGCAAACGGAAAAACTGCCGATCAGCCTTAGACTTACGCCGCATGAGCAATCATTGACCAACGCACTCAGGGCGTCTGCTGCCGCAGGCCCCGGATATTTATCCCAGACAAATGTGGATAAACACATGAATAGCCTAGGCACAAGCCAAAAAACCACCGATAAAACAAACACCTGCGAACAGTGCGCAAACAATGCGCACAAAAACAGAGAACGTGGACCCTCGGGACGCAGATGTCGCGATCGACGGGCCGGCGCTTGCTGCGCAGCAAGTCTTGACGGCCACTGAAGCGCCCTGCACAGGGCACGAGCCCCCTGCGGCACTTCCCTCAAAGATTCGAGTACGCCACGACGAGCGTGGCCGCTTGCAGGCCGCCTCCCTTGCTACACTGGCCGCCTACCGCAAAACAGCGCGCTCCCGAATCGGCGCAGATGTCACGGCGATGAAATACCGGCTAAGCCTCGGGCATCGGCCCCCGTCTTGTTGGCGCAGGTGGACCATCCGCTCTGACATCCCGCCACACACAGCCCCTGCGACGAAAGCTATTAAGTGATTGAATTGAATGAGTACAGTTGATTCGTCTTCGCACACCCCCATGATGCAGCAATACCTCCGGCTCAAAGCCGAGGCAGGTCCCTTGCTGCTGTTTTATCGCATGGGAGACTTCTATGAGATGTTCTACGAAGACGCCGAGAAAGCGGCGCGCCTGCTGAATGTCACGCTGACCAAGCGCGGCACCTCCAACGGCGCTCCCATTCCGATGGCTGGCGTGCCGGTCCACGCCATGGAGCAATACCTCGCCCGCCTCGTCGCACTGGGCGAATCGGTGGCCATCTGCGAACAGATCGGCGATCCGGCCGCCGCCAAAGGCCCGGTGGAGCGCCGTATCGTACGCATCGTCACGCCCGGCACGCTGACCGACGATGCGCTGCTGCCGGCCAAGGCAGACCGTGCGCTGGCGGCTGTCTGCCTGTCCGGCAAGCGCGATCCGCGCGCCGGCATCGCCTGGCTCAATCTGGCCAGCGGCGAATTCCATGTCACGGAATGCGCTCCCGCCCAACTGGACTCCGAACTGCATCGCATCGGCCCCGCCGAACTCGTTTATGCAGACAGCACCGAACTCGACATCACCTACTCCGGCGCACGTTCGCGGGTGCCGGATTGGCACTTCGAGGCGGATGGCGCGCGCTCGCATCTACTGACGCACTTCCAGACCGATTCGCTGGCCGGCTTTGACATTGAAGACATGCCCGTCGCCGTGTGCGCGGCGGGCGCCTTGCTGCGCTATGCCGCCCGAACGCAATCCCAGGCACTGGCCCATGTGCAGACCATTAGCGCCGAGCGCGCCGGCATGTATGTCCTGATGGACCCCGTCACCCGGCGCAATCTGGAACTGACGCAGACATTATCCGGCGAAGAGGCCCCCACGCTATTTTCCTTGCTGGATGACTGCCGCACGCCCATGGGCAGCCGCCTGCTGCGCCGTTGGCTGCATCACCCCCTACGCGAGAATGCGCCGGTCGCGGCGCGTCAGCAGGCCATCGCCACGCTGCTCTCGGCGCGGCTGGACATGGCGCAAACTTTCGGCGCAGCCGGTCTGCTGGAAACCTTGCGATCGGCACTCGGCCTGTTCCCGGATATCGAACGCATCGCCGCGCGGCTGGCCCTGCGTTCCGTGCGTCCGCGAGAACTCGCCAGCCTGCGCGATGCGCTGGCCACGCTGCCCCAGCTACAGACGCTGGTCGCGCCTTTGAGCGCTTCGCCACGCCTGGCCGAGCTGGCCACGCAACTTACCCTGGACCCGGCCATCGCAGACCTGCTCGGCCGCGCCATTGCCCAGGAGCCGGCGCTGGCCATCCGCGACGGCGGTGTCATCGCCAGCGGTTTTGATGCAGACCTCGACGAATTGCGGCTACTGGCCGCTGACAGCGGCGAGTTTCTGGTGCAGCTCGAAGCACGAGAACGCGAGCGCACGGGCATTTCCAATCTGCGCGTTGAATTCAACCGCGTGCATGGGTTTTATATCGAAGTCAGCAAGGGTCAGACAGACAAGGTGCCTGAGGACTACCGCCGCCGTCAGACCCTGAAAAACGCCGAACGCTACATCACACCCGAACTCAAGAGCTGGGAGGACAAGGTGCTGTCGGCCCAGGACCGTGCGCTGGCCCGCGAGAAGTGGCTGTTCGAACAGGTGCTGGACGCACTGTCTGCCTATGTGCGCCCGCTCTCCGACGCCGCTGCGGCACTGGCCGAACTCGACGCGCTGGGCAGCCTCGCCGAACACGCACGCCGCCACGAATGGGTGGCCCCGGATCTGCTCGAAAGCGCCGAGATCGATATCGACGCGGGTCGTCATCCGGTTGTCGAACACGCCATCGAACGCTTCACGCCGAACCACTGCCGGCTCGACACCACCCGCCGCATGTTGTTGATCACGGGCCCGAATATGGGCGGTAAATCGACCTATATGCGTCAAGTCGCCTTGATTGCGCTACTGGCGCGCACCGGCAGCTTCGTGCCGGCCCGCCGCGCCCGAGTGGGAAAAATCGACCGCATTTTCACCCGCATCGGCGCGGCGGATGACCTGGCTGGCGGCCGCTCCACCTTCATGATGGAAATGACCGAAGCCGCTGCGATTCTGGCCGCGAGCACAAGCAACAGCCTCGTTCTGATGGATGAAATCGGCCGAGGCACCTCGACCTACGATGGCCTGGCGCTGGCCTGGGCCATCGCGCAACGCCTGATTACGCATAACCGCGCGCTTACCCTGTTCGCCACGCACTACTTTGAACTGACTCGCCTGCCCTCCGAACAAGCCACCGCCGCTAACGTGCACCTGGCCGCGGCCGAATCGGCAGGCGGCATCGTCTTTCTGCATGAGGTGCGCGAAGGCCCCGCCAGCCGCAGCTACGGTATCCAGGTGGCCCAACGCGCCGGCATTCCGGCAGCGGTCATCCGCCACGCCACGCGTGAACTCGAACGCCTTGAAGCCCAGGGGGCGCCCACGCCTCAACTCGGGCTGTTCGCCGCCGCACTGGATGCCGAGGCCCAGACTCAGGCTCAGGCCGACCACGACGCAGAAAATGCTGCCCTGCTGGCCTTGCATGAGGCCCTGAGCGGCATCGATCCCGACAGCCTCACTCCGCGCGAAGCGCTGGAAGCCCTTTACCGCCTGAAGGCCCTGCAATGAATCTCGAACAAGCCCTCCCTCTGCTCGGCGGCATCTCGCCCGATGAATTCATGCGCCGCTACTGGCAGCGCAAACCCCTGCTCATACGGCAGGCCATCCCCAATTTCAAACCGCCCGAGACCATGGCCGCGCTCAAGAAAATGGCGCGCCGCGACGATGTCGAATCGCGCCTGATCTGGCGCGAAGCCGGGCAATGGCAAATGGAGGCCGGCCCCTTCGCCCGCTTGCCCAAGGTCAATGAACCCGATTGGACGCTGTTGGTGCAAAGCGTGGATCTCCACAGCGATGCCGCCGCCGAACTGATGCAGCGCTTCCGTTTCATACCGGACGCCCGGCTTGATGACCTGATGATCAGCATTGCCTCCGATGGCGGCGGTGTCGGTCCGCACTTCGACAGCTATGACGTGTTTCTCCTGCAAGCTGCAGGCAAGCGCCGCTGGCGCTATGGACGCCAGAAAGACCTGTCTCTGGAGCCTGACCTGCCCTTGAAGATTCTGAGCCGCTTCGAGCCCGAGCACGAAGCCGTTCTGGAGCCGGGCGATATGCTCTATCTGCCCCCCCAGGCCGCGCACGATGGCGTGGCGCTGGGCGATGATTGCATGACTATCTCCATCGGGTTTCGGGCCCCGACGCAGGCGGCGCTGGCGCGAGGCCTGCTGGAAGCCGCTGCGGATCAAGCCATGGCCCGCCTGGGTCTGCTGGGAGGCCCTTATGGCGAACCCGCCCTGCCCGGCCCGAGGCTGGACGGCCTTTATCGTGATCCGGGTCAAGCGGCCACCCGCCATCCGGCCGCATTGCCCGACACCCTGGTCCAGGCCACGCTCGACACGCTGGCCAAGCTGCGCTTTGATGACGCGCTGGCCAGCCGCTTTCTGGGCTGCTGGCTGACCGAGCCCAGCCAACTAGCCGTTTTCGACAGCCCGCAAGACCCTATCGATCTTGAAGACGACTGGCCGAAAAGCGGGCGCCTGGTCCTGGATCGCCGCAGCCGCATGCTCTATCGGGGTAAGCAGCTCTTTATCAACGGAGAGACCGCAATGGTGCCCGCCGACGCCGCGCTCAAGGCCCTGGCCGATGGCCGCTCCCTGGACTGCGCCGCCCCCCTCTGTAGAAAACTCTCGGACGAAGCTCGCAGCTGCCTGGCCGATTGGCTGGACTCGGGCTGGCTGCACTATCGGGCCTAAAACGCATGATGGCGGACACATCCCAACAGACAACACACATTGCGGCAATCACTGTTGCAGTTGGGATGCCACCGCTTTAATTTTCACACCCAAGCATCAGACAGATTCCTGTAGCCTGAATACTGGTTTCCCCTAATACCCATGGGATCGCCCTCATTCAAAACAGGAGCCTTCATATGATGAGCAAAACCCTGATTGTCGCTGCGGTGCTGGCCGTGGCCCTGTCCGCCTGCAACAACGAAACCGCCGCACCGGCCAACACCCCGTCGCAAACGGCGCCCGCTCCCGCAGCGGCCCCCACGCCCGACACGGCCCCCACGCCAGCGCCCACTCCGGCGCCGGAAACGGCTCCGGCCGATAGCGCGCCCGCAAGCGGCGGTACGACAACGCCGGCATCCTGATCCGCCAGCGCTAAAAGCAAACGGCCCTGACGGGCCGTTTGCTTTGGAGAGCACCGGCCCTGCGGCCGGTGTTTTTTCTTGCTGAATTACATCTTGTCTTTCAAGACGCTCAGCAGACGTTGCGCCGTAGCGCTGTTGTCGCGCTGACCGTTGGGGTCCAGCACAGTCACCTGAGTCTGATCGCCCGTACCCGACAGATGGATGCGGTACTGTGCCGCCGCTGCCTTCTTGTCACCACCGAAAAGGCGGCTGAAGAAACCAGGCTCATCATTTTTCAGGCCGGTATCGCTATCGACGTAGCGCACGAAGTAATCCCCAGCGCTGCGGTCGCGGTCATCCACGGAGAAGCCACCGGAATCCAGCGCCACACCCACGCGCCGCCAAGCCCGGTCAAAGGACTCCGACACCGTCAACATGGCGCCTTCTGCGCGCACGGTCTGCTCGACAGCAGGGCGTTGCGGTGCGGCCTCGGCCTGCGCCACCAGCTTGCGGGCCGCATCGACGTCAGTACCCAGGTAGACCATCAGGCGCGCCAGCATGGCGGCATTCAGGCCCGGATCTTCCTTGCCATTGGTCCATTGGACCTGAGCGCCATCAGGACCCGTGCGCTTTTCCAGCATCTGCGAGTGGCTGATGAAGATTTCGGTATGACCGTTGACGCGCTCGACCCGTGTGCGGAATTTCTCACGCTCGCCGCTATCCCAGGCGCTTTCCAGCACGGCGCCCAGCAACTGACGCAGCCAGCTTTCGGGGATCTTGGCGCGGTTTTCGGCCCACTCGGTTTCGATCAAACCCGAACGCGGATCATTGACCGCAACAGTAAAGCCGGTGTCGGTCCAGAAATCCACGACCTTGGGAAAGACCTGTTCCGGCGGACGGTTAACCACCAGCCAACGCAGATTGCCATCGCGCTCGACCTTCATGTCGTCGCGTTGCGGCAGCACATTACTACGCTGCGGCGCGGCGACAGCCTGCTGGCCTTGCGCCTGATACTGCGAAAACGTCGTCGAACCCGAAGCGGGCGCCTTGTATCGCGGATCGGCGTTGGCCTGGGTCAGATCGGGGGGGATGGAGAGCGGCTCGCCGCGGCGGGTGCTCTTGTAGTCAATCGATTCATCATTGCCCATGAACTGGTTGATTTCACTGCAACCAGACAACAACACCAGGGCCATCAATGCCGATATGCCGGCATGACGAGTATTCATACGCGTCCTCACGATATTAAAGCAGACCCACTTCCTGAAGCGCTCGACGCACGGTTTCATGATGCGCGGCACTCAGTTCGACCAGCGGCAGGCGATAGCCCAGCGCACTGCGGCCCATCTGAGCCAGCGCCCATTTGACGGGAATAGGATTGGCTTCGACGAACAAAGCCTTGTTCAGGCGAGCCAGTTGCGCGTTGAGTTCGCGCACTCGGGGCACATCACCGGCGGCAGCGGCCGCGCAAAGCTGACTCATCAGCTTGGGCGCCACGTTGGCGGTCACCGAGATATTGCCGCGCGCGCCCAGCAAAATCAGGGCTGCGGCGGTCGGGTCATCGCCGCTGAAAACCTGAAACGACGCCGGCGCTTCGCGCAAAAGCAAGGCGCCCCGGGCGATATCGCCCGTCGCGTCCTTGATGCCGATCACGCCAGGCACCTGAGCAAGGCGCAACACGGTTTCGAGAGAAATATCAGCCACCGTGCGGCCAGGCACGTTGTACAGAATCGTGGGCAGGCCCACGGCGTCCTGAATGGCGAGGAAATGGCGGTAAATGCCTTCCTGGGTGGGCTTGTTGTAATACGGGGCGACGGACAGACCAGCCTGAGCGCCCACGGACTTCGCATGGCGCGCCAGGTGAATGGCTTCCTGGGTGGAATTGGCGCCCACACCGGCGATCACCGGAATGCGGCCGGCGGCGTGCTCAACCGCAACCCGGATCAGCTCCGCATGTTCGTCCATGGAGACCGTGGGCGATTCGCCCGTGGTGCCCACCACGACCAGCGCATTCGTGCCTTGCTGCACGTGCCAATCGATCAGCGCCCGGTAAGCCGGGTAGTCCAGACTGCCATCGGGCTGCATGGGGGTGACCAAAGCCACCAGGCTGCCATTAAAAGTAATGTCCACAGTCGAAGCAGAGGATGCCATAGTGTAGTGAGGCTCCGGACCCGGAACGCCGGGCATCAATCTGTTAAAGCGGCGAGTTTACCGGATATTGTGCAAATTCCTAGAGGAACCAATTAACAATCACGGCTCCCAGCGCAAAGATTGGCTGTATCAAAACCCACAATACGTCCGTCACTAACAATAACAAGACGATAATCAGGCCATAGGGCTCAATGCGTGAATACTGCCAGGCCAAACGGTGGGGCAACAAACTAAACAGCACGCGGCCGCCATCGAGCGGCAGGATGGGCAGCAGGTTAAGCGCCATCAGCACCAGATTCACGCTAATGCCGGCCTGCGCCATTTCATACCAGAAACTCTCCTGCAGGCCCATACTCTGGTACCCACGGATGCACAGCACCCAGAGGATGGCCATCAGCAGATTAGAGCCCGGCCCCGCCAGCGCCACCCATAGCATGTCGCGCTTGGGCCGGCGCAGACGTCCGAAATCCACCGGCACCGGTTTGGCCCAGCCAAACAACAGGCCGCCGCCACCCAGCAGTTTCGACGCCAGCAAAATAGCCACCGGCACGAGCAGGGTGCCAACCGGATCAATGTGCTTGATGGGGTTGAGCGTCACACGGCCTGCCTGCTGCGCGGTGGGATCGCCGAAAAGGCGGGCGACGTAACCGTGCGCGGCCTCATGCAGAGTAATGGCGAAAATGACGGGAATCGCGTAGATGGCGAGGGTCTGAATGATGTCGTTCATAGCGACACCATTGTAGAGGCAGGCCGCCGTCATGAAACGGCCTGCCTCGAAGGAATTTGAGATATCAGCCTAGTAGGCTGGATTCAGACCAATCCTAGTCCAGCCGGATCACCACGCCCGCGCCGCAACACCACAGGCTCATCGCCGGTCAGATCGATGACGGTGGTCGGGTGCTGGGGACAAGCGCCCGCATCTATCACGGCAGCCAGATCGTGGGCAAAACGCAAGCTGATTGCTTCGGCATCATTGAGCGCATCGTCCTCGCCTTTGGGAATCAGGGTGGTGGACAGCAAGGGGGCCCCCACCTGTTCCAACAGGGCCAACGCCACGGCATGGTCGGGTACGCGTATGCCTATGGTTTTGCGCGACGGGTGCGACACGCGCCGTGGCACTTCGCGCGTGGCCTCCAGGATAAAAGTCCAGGGGCCCGGCGTCGCCAGCTTAAGCAAGCGGTACTGTCGATTGTCCACCTTGGCAAACTGGCCAATCTCGGCCAGATCGCGGCACAGCAGCGTCAGATGATGCCGCTCGTCCAGTCCGCGCAGGCGCCGCAGGCGGTCTGCCGCGTCTTTATCGTCCAGCCGGGCGGCCACGGCGTAGCTGGAATCCGTCGGCACGGCGATGAGGCCGCCATCGCCGATCCATTGAGCGGCCTGCTTGAGCAGACGCGGCTGCGGATTGTCGGGATGGATAGAAAGATGCAAAGCCATGAATTTATCCTAAGATTACCCCCGGCCATGTGGCCATCCCAGGAAATAGCCATGCGCATGGATGATTCACGCGAGAGTAGCAATATTGAAGACCGTCGTGGCCGAGGCGTACGCCGCGGCAGTATCGGGTTGGGGGCGATCGTGCTCGCTCTGGTCGCCGTGTATTTTGGAATCGATCCTTCAGTTGTACTGCAAATGGCAGATAGTCCGCCAGCACGACAGGCGCCCCAGACTCAAGACGGCGAAAGCCGCTTCGTGGCCCGCGTACTGGGCGAAACCGAAGACACCTGGGACAGCATTTTCAAACAAAATTTAAACCGCAAATACGAAGCGCCCAAACTGGTGCTGTTCAGCGGCGCCACGCCCACAGCCTGCGGCACCGGCCAATCTGCGATGGGCCCTTTCTATTGTCCGCTCGACAGCAAGGTCTACCTGGATCTCAGTTTCTTTGAGGACATGAAGCGCAAACTCAACGCCCCCGGCGATTTCGCACGGGCCTATGTCATCGCCCACGAAGTGGGCCATCATGTCCAGAATCTCCTGGGCATCGCCGAACAGGTGGGCGAAGCCCGCCGGCGCAATCCCGCGCTGGCCAACTCGCTGTCGGTCCGCCTGGAATTGCAGGCCGATTGTTTCGCCGGTCTGTGGGCGCGCCGCGCCGATCAGGCCCGGCACATACTGGAAGCAGGTGATATCGAATCGGGCATAAACGCCGCCAGCGCCATCGGCGATGACACCCTGCAACGCAAAAGCCAGGGCTATGTCGTACCCGACGCCTTCACCCATGGCTCATCCGCCCAAAGGGTGCGCTGGTTCAAGCGCGGCCTGGATTCCGGCGACCTGCGCCAATGCAATACCTTCGCCACACAGGAGCTTTGACACTTGTCGCCTGCGCACAAAACGAGCATACTTTCACGTTTGCCTACTGAAACGCACAGGCGTGGGGCAAGTGGCTGGCAGGCTTGGCGCTGGTGGCGGGGTTGGACGGCGGGACTGGATTGCGGGACTGGGCTGTGGAAACTGATCGGCAACGCGGATCAGGGCCGGCCTCCCGGGACGGATAAGACTGCCCAGGCCTGCGCCTTAGGCCACGTCGCCCCAGGATGCTCATTGCCCAGTGTGCCCCACGGCAGGCGCATTTATTTTTTTGCCCATGGCTAACAAAGTCGAACCCCTGATCACGCCGGATGAGGTCCAGGAAATCCTGGCCGAACCGAAGGAAACCGTCAAACCGATTTCCTGGGTTCACAAGCCTGGGCCCAGCACAACCGCTCCTGGCGTGGCAGCCTCCTTGTGGATGGAGTTCAGCACCGCCTGTCAGATCAAGGGCGAAATCCGCGAAGACATCATTTTCCGGGCCCTTTACCGCGGTGCGCGCACCGTGGTGCGCGGCCAGGCTGCCATCATGATCGGCGAGGCCTTCAGCGCCAGCCTGTTCGTCGGTCCGCACCGCGTTTTGGGCGTGGATACCGGCGACAGCTTTCACAGCAGCCTCGTGGGCAACGGCCTGCCCAATTATCGGCGCGTGCTGCCCGACCGCAGCCACCAGCATATCTGGGTGGCGGAAGGGGAAGGCTATGCCGAACCCGTCACCCCGGCGCTTGGCAGCATCACTGCGCTCATGGACTATTTCCTGCCGCGCGCGAACCTGACGCTGGCCGGCGGCTTTGCCCACCCGCTGAAAGGCCGCCAAATCGAACTGATTCTATGAGTAATTTTCTCGAAGCTTCAGGCTGGACGGTGTTGCCGGCCGGCGAACGCGCCATTCGTGCGGTCGCCCCCATGACGCTGGGACTCGACGGCCAGCATGTCTCTTTCTTCATCGCCTATCAGGACGACGAAAATTTTTACCTGACCGATGCCGGCGAAACCGCCATGCATGCGGCGGTGTATGGCATCGAACTGGCTGCCAAACGCCTGGAAGCCCTGAACCAAACCCCCGGCGTCACGCTGGCCTGTTTCGACGACGATGGCGCGATTGTGGCCAGCGGCCCGCGGTCACAACTGCAGGAAGCCCTGTGGGATGCGGTCAAGCTCGCGATGGCGCTGTCGTTTCAGTGCGCCAAATGGATGCCGAAGTTCAGCCGCCTGCGCTTTCGCGCACAGGTCGGCCGCGCACTAACGGATGCGCTCGGCGCCAACCGGCTGGTCAAGGGGGCTCGCGCCAAGGGCAGCAGCGGTCATGCCGCCGATTTCGCTTTCGCCGTACGTGCCGAACTGAATAACTCGCTGACCTATATCGAACCCATCGCCCTCAAAGCCGGGAAAAAAGTCGATTGGACGCAGGTTTATCAAACCCACGGCAAGATGTCGGATGTGAAAATGGCCGATGCGCGCAACGCGCGCATGGTCATCCTAGAAGATGGCGCATCGAGCGAAGAATTCAAGAAAGCCACCGCGATTCTTGAACAATCGGCCCTGGTACGCACTCTGAACAAAACGCGCAACTGGCGGGAATTGTTTAGCGGTTGAGCCTACCGGCTCAACCGGCGCGAGGCGACGTCATCAGCCCGTCAACGATTTCGCGCCCGTGCGCGACGGCTGCGTGAACAGCCTCTCGCGGACTATAGACGCTGGCCCCTTCAGCAAAGTAGGGAACTGGATACTCGTCACCTTCGTCGTGAATGGAATCCGCCTGCACCACAACAATCGTGGCGGTAAACAAAGGCCCACTGGCGACTGGACTGACCTCGCGCACCACCTTGGCCCTCAAGCGATATCCCTTGTAAACCGAGTTATTTTCTAGCACTGGAACACCCTCTCTGACTACGAGCATACCGCGTATCTTTTGTCCCGTAGAGATATATTTCTTTACTTTGGGCTCGATACCCCGGCCGAGAGGGTATTCCCGGTCAGGCGGGATGCACGTCAAACTCCATGTTTCCGGAGCCAACAGCATAGACCCCCGAGATGACAGCCAATGCGCCCGCCTTCTGACGCGCACTGATAAGCGATGAGTTGCGCACCAGGATGTCGCGCTGGACATGAGCGTTGCGGGTGACGCTGGCGGCCTGATTGCCGGCCACCAGCCCTGGCTCGATATAGGGGAACAAGGCATTTTCATCGACGCTCTTGGCCTTTAGGGCCGCAGCGATGGCGCCGCAACCGGTATGACCGAGCACCATGATGGCCTTGATGCCCAGATGCTGCACCGCGTACTCCAGACTGGCCTGTATGGCAGGCGTGACGATATTGCCTGCTACGCGCGCCACGAAAAGCTCGCCGAGAGGCTGATCAAACAAATACTCCACCGGCACCCTTGAATCAGCGCAGGCCAGGACGGCGGCAAAGGGCGCCTGCGCGGCAGCCGTACGCTGCAGAATGGCCCCGATATCCGCCTGACACTTATGCATAGCGTGCGCTTGAAAACGCGCGTGCCCCTCTTTCAGGGCCTGTAGGGCGGCCTCAGGACTTCGCCTAGCCTTCGCGCCCGCGACGGAAGCCGCGGGCCCGGCCAACGATGTGCGCGGCATGAACCATGACGCGCCAGCAGCCAACCCGAGAGCCAGAAAACCCCGCCGGGGATGGCAGGCACATGTTTGATCAAGGGGTACGGAAGAGGATTGCACGGTGTGGCTCCATAAGTCGATGCACCGCCGCCATCACAGCATTACCGCCCATAATCGTCGTGCACCCTCTCAAAAAAACAGACAGACATGCGCCCGCGCCATGGCTACACGATCATGCGCGGACATGCCTGCCGATCGGACCTCAGGGAAGCGGCCTGAAGGCCCTAAAAGCTCTAGAGGCCCTAGAGGTCCTAAAGGCTTGAGTCCATCAAGCCTCGGCCGCCTTGTTTATTCCGGCAGCGCGTCGAGCACCCGCGCCGAGTACACCATGGCCGCACCGGCATTCATGGCCACGGCCACGCCCAGGGCTTCCGCCACTTCTTCCTTGGTGGCGCCTTCCTTGGCAGCCTGGGCGGCATGCACCGCAATGCAGCCGTCGCAGCGGGTCGTCACGGCCACGGCCAATGCGATCAGTTCGCGCGTTTTGGCATCCAAGTGCTTGGTCTTGCTTCCGGCAGCCGACAGCGCCTGATAACCGCTCAGCGTGCCAGGCGACAAAACGCCCAACTCTCCGATGCGGGCTTTCAATTCAGAGCGATAGTTGTTCCAGTCCAACATGGCGAATCCTTTTAAACGGGATGGATAAACGCGGGATTGCGTTTGTTTGATTGCGTGTGACCGCAAAACGATTGTGCTCCCGGATAACGATCCGATGTATAGAATATTGACTCAATTTATAGCGGTATCGTCTCATTCCTCATCATGGACACGCTCAGCCAACTCCTGTCTCTGGGCCGCATCGAACTGCGCCCGGACGTCCGCTGCCTGCTGC
The DNA here is from genome assembly GCF_034424645.1 of Bordetella avium. Lineage (NCBI taxonomy): Bacteria > Pseudomonadati > Pseudomonadota > Betaproteobacteria > Burkholderiales > Alcaligenaceae > Bordetella > Bordetella avium. The sequence goes on along the minus strand of NZ_CP139969.1, from coordinate 938,326 downwards.
AAGGCGCTTTCGCCATGCGGCATGAGGCCGCGCAACCCGGCGAAGCCGCTTTCCACCTGCTTCTGGCCGGCCAATGCCGCCTACAGGCCAGGCAAGGCCCGGCGTTGATCTTGAATGAAGGCGACTTTGTGCTGCTGCCTCACGGCAGCGCCCATGACCTGTTGGATATCGAAGCCACCACGGCCAGGCGGCCAGTGCCCGCCGTCGTCAAGGAAGCCGGGCGGCTGCCTTTGAGGCGCAATACTGCGCCGGAACAGCAAGCCGATGTAGACCTGCTCTGCGGGCGCTTTTCCTATGACAGGGGCGCGGGCGACCTGTTCGCACGCAGTCTGCCTGGCGTGCTGCACGTCCCTCTGGCCCACCACCTGCCACAGTTGCAGCCGCTAATCGCCATGCTGCGTGTCGAGGCGGCCTCGCCGCTGCCCGGCGCCGCGGCCGTGATCAATGCGCTGGGCCAGGCCTTGCTGGCGCTGGCGCTACGCGCCTACGGGCAGCGCGAGGAGGTACCGGCGAATATGCTCGCGCTGGCGGCCGACAGCCGCATCGGCCCTTCGGTCCGGGCCATGATCCAGGACCCAGGACAGGCCTGGACGATCGAAACCCTGGGCAACAAGGCCGCCATGTCGCGCGCCACCTATGCGCGCCACTTCCGCTCACGCGCCGGCATGACGGTCGGCGAATTTCTGCTGCGAATACGCATGATGCATGCCAGCGCCCTCTTGAACCACAGCCAACGCAGCCAGCGCGACATCGCAGAACAGGTCGGCTACCAATCCGAAGCGGCGTTTGGCAAAGCATTTCGCGAGATCATGGGGCAAACACCGGGACAATGGCGCCGCCTACACCGCAACGCTCGCCCAGTCGACACAGCCCGGCGCAGTGATCCGGCGCAGTGATCCGAAACAATGACCCGGCACAGCCGCCCGAACAACAAAAAAAGGCACTTGGGCTTTCGCCCAAGTGCCTTTTTTAAAATTCGGTGGGGTGGCTGATGGGGCTCGAACCCACGACAACCGGAATCACAATCCGGGACTCTACCAACTGAGCTACAGCCACCGCTGCAAAGAAGAAGAATTCTAGCACACTTTTTAAAAGTTGTGCGAGCGCTGTATTTGACGAGAACGGCAAGGTTGCTATGCTTGCCCGGACAGCAGGTCAGCAAAGGGTCTGACCGATGAGTTCAACAGGACAAGCATGGACCGTATCGACGACCTTCTGAGCCATTATTGGCCGCATCTGGTTTTTGCATTCAGCATCGTCGCCGGCGCAGGCGCGGCAATTCATGCCGCGATGACCAAGCAAGATGTGCGTGCCGCGATCGGCTGGGTAGGCGTGGCGCTGTTTTCCCCGATTTTTGGGGCCCTGCTCTATTTCGTTGCAGGCATCAACCGCATCCGCCGCACCATGGTGTCGCAGCAGCGCGATGAGGCTGTCCTCACCAATGTGGATACGCTGGGCACGGCGACCCTGGGCGATGTGGTGCCGTATAGCGCGCCACAGTTCGCCTCGATGCGTACGCTGGGCGACAAGCTCAACTATTTTCAGTTGCTGGGCGGCAACCGGGTACGGCCCTTGAATGGCGGCGATGAAACCTATCCGGCCATGCTGGCGGCGATTCGTGGCGCGCAGCATTGCATCGCCATGCAGAGCTATATCTTCGACAACGACCCCATAGGGCGTGAAATCGCCGAGGCCTTGATCGAGGCCCATGCGCGGGGCGTTCAGGTGCGCGTGCTCATCGACGCCGTGGGCAGCCGCTATTCGCATCCGCCCATTGTTCGCACCCTGACCAAGGGCGGCGTTCCGACCGCACGCTTTATGACCAACCCGCTGGGTGTGCTGCGCATGCCCTATGCCAATCTGCGCAGCCACCGCAAGGTCTTGGTGGTCGATGGCCGTCATGGCCTGTCGGGCGGCATGAATGTGCGCGCAGCCTTCGTGAGCGCCTTGTCGGGCGCCGCTACCAATCTCGATACTCACTTCGAGTTCCACGGCCCGATCGTGGGGCAATTGATGTCGGTTTTCGCGCACGACTGGAGCTTCACCACCCATGAAACGCTGGCGGGCGACCCCTGGTTTCCCGCCGAAGCCAATGAACCCGTCGGTTCGGTGCCAGTGCGCTGCGTGGCCTCGGGACCAGACCGCGCCATGGGTACAAACCACAATATGCTGCTGGGCGCGCTGGCAGTGGCCCAGCACCATGTGCGCATTCAATCCCCCTACTTTCTGCCGGACCAAACCCTGATCGGCGCGCTGGCTACGGCGGCGCGGCGAGGCATCATCGTCGATGTGGTGATCCCTGAGCACAACAATCTGCGCCTGGTCGATTACGCCATGCAGGCGCAGATTGACCAGATCGTACTCACAGGCTGCCGCGTCTGGCGTGCCGGCGGCTCCTTTGACCATTCCAAGCTGATGACCGTCGATGGTGTGTGGTCATACGTGGGCTCATCCAATCTGGACCCGCGCAGCCTGCGCCTGAATTTCGAGCTGGACACCGAAATCTATGATGCGGAATTGGCGGCCTGGGTGGCCAAGCGCATCGATGGCCGGATTGCACAGGCGCACGCCTTGACGCTCGATCAGTTGCGCGATCAGCCTTTCCTCTACCGCCTGCGCAATAAACTGATCTGGCTGGCCAGCCCGTATCTGTAAGCGATGGCGGCCCCGACATCACACCGGCAGCGATAGGGGGTGCTGCAAACCGCGGAGGCGTCAGCTCGAATACTCGTTAGAGCGGGCCTTGCCTTGGTTCTTGCCCGATTGATCGACACGCTGCGATTCGATTCGGCTTGCCGCGAATCCGGGCATGACCTGTCCAGACTGCACAGAATGATGATGCAGAAAAAAGCGGGCGGCGAAAAAATCCCAAGCCCTTAAGACTTGGAAGCAAGGCTTGGGATTTGAGGTTTCTAGGTTGGCGCCGTCACCAAACCCAGCCCGACATCTGCGGAGTCCGTACCCTCCACGAACACACCGTTACGCGCCGAGGCCTTCAATCTGGCCATGACATTGGCCGCCGAGGGCTGGCTCTTGGCTTGCACCAAAAACTCATGCCAGAGCGCTGCGACACCGGACACATGAGGGCAGGCCATACTGGTGCCGCTCAGTGTCGCCAGCCCGGTGCTGCCCGCACGGGCGGAAGTGATATCCACGCCCGGCGCACTCAAGGTGGCCATCTCATTAGAAAACGGCGCGACGCCAAACAGCTTGCCCTGACGGCCGACGGCTGCCACAGACAATACCGAATTGGCTGCCGCAGGCAGAGAAACGCCGATGCGGTAGTTGCGGTTGATCTGGCGCCTGCTCTCGTTGCCCGCCGCAGCGACCACCAGTGGCGTTCCCTCAAAAGGGCCCTGTGCTTGCAATAGGCCCATCATGGCGTCGAACAGACGCATATTGCTGCGATAGGCGATCAGCGCCTCCGACGTGGCAAGATCGACCGGCCACCCCTGCTGCGTCAGCCGGGCGACCAGACCGGGGAAATCCAATCCCAGGGAGAGGGACACGATGCTGGCCTGATTGCGCAGCGCCCATAGCACACCGTCGAAAATCATTCCGGAACCGCCCGTACCATCATCACCGAGCACTTTGCCAATCAGCGCCTGCGATACCCCGCGCGCCACGCCGATGCGGGTGCCGTCGACATCGCGGCCGAATATCGTGCCGGCCGCATGCGTGCCATGTCCGTTACGGTCGCCGTTGCCCGAGCCCGAGAAATCCTGCTCAGTCAGGTCAATACCCTTAAAGGCAGGATGCTTGCTGTCAATGCCGGTGTCCAGCACCGCAACCTTGACCCCTTGCCCGGTAAAGGGCGAGACATCCGCCATCACTGCGGAAATCCCCCAGTCCATGTCTGTCTCGGCCTTACTTGCGGGCAGCGGTGCGATCAAACGGGTAGGCATGATAATGGCCATGGCGGCAACCTCAGGATCTTCTGCCAAACTGACCAAGGCATGATCGGGAAGCCGCTCTGTCGCGAGTGACATGACATCCCCCATGGCATAGTCCTTTGCGACCACCGCTTTCTTGAGAATGGCGTATTGCTTCATATGATCTCCACGCCGCCGAATGGCGGTAGTATCACTGTGATTCAACTCACCATCGGACAGGGATGCGCCGACAAAAAAAGGATGAAATCTGCAGGAACAGGACTGCAAATAGATGTGTATCAACTCGCATACTCGGGGAGCTGGCGCTTGGCCAAGCACGCTATGAGCCCCAGCCACCGTGATGGCCTCAGATAAGGCTGGCGTCTTACGCTTGCAAATAACGGCGACACCGCCCCTCCCTATGTTCAGCTTGGCGGGGGCGGGTAATACACATTTCCCTGACAGATCAATAGGCCCGCCGCCAGCCGATACAGTGCGCCAAGCCAGCAATAAGGCGAGAACCCCAAAGCCATCGGACAAAAACCCCAAGCCATGGAAACACTGGCTTGGGGTTTTCAGATTTTTGCTGCGTGCTTTGGAAAATACATGGCCCGCCCTACACGATTCGAACGTGTGACCGCTCGCTTAGAAGGCGAGTGCTCTATCCGACTGAGCTAAGGGCGGTGCGGGCCGCATTGTAACCCATCGCAGACCGCTGGGGATGATCGTCTGGGTGGGAGCGGTCCATCAGACATGCTAGATTATTTACCCTGTCCTATTTTTCTCCCGCCATGTCCAATCCGACTTGCTCCCTCGCGCTGCGCGCATTGGGACTGGCTGGCCTGCTGGCCTCTGCCTCGCCTGCTGTCTCTGGTGTCACCTATCAATTGGATCGGCCCTCGGCCGCGCCCGGTGAAACGGTTCGCATCGATGCGGTCTACTTCAACGACGGCACGGCGCAGGCGCGCTGGGAGCCGCAGGCCCGCCTGGTGCTGCAATGGCGCGATCCGCAAGGCCAGGTCTTGCGCACCCTGGCACAACGAGAGGGCGACCCTTCGCCGCTGAATGTGCCGGTGAACAATTTCGCCCGGCTGTCCTGGACGGCCGTGGTGCCCATGTCGGCACAGGGCCTACAGGCCGTCAGCATCGAGGGCGAACCCGCGATGATGGCGCTAGATGCCACCGGACGCGAAAGCGGCACCGTCGCCAGCCGGCCGGCTGCTGTACCCGTCACCGATGCCCGCAGCGGACAACCCCTGCCTGAGGCGGCGGTGGGAGCGATGGGCGCGTCGCCGACAGGCGGCCCGACGCCTGATCGGGTGGTGTTGGAGCAGGCCCGCACACAAAACTCCGGCTTCGACAGTTTTCGCACCGCCCTGTCTTCGTATGAGCCCATGTATTTCGACATCGGCTGGCGCGGGCGTACGACGGCGCGCTTTCAACTCAGCGCCAAGTACCGCTTATTCAGCCCGGCCGATGGACGCGAACCGCTCTGGTACGAGAACCTTTATCTGGGCTACACGCAAAGCTCGCTCTGGGATTTGCAGGGCGATTCGATGCCTTTCGTCGACACAAGCTTCAATCCCAGTGTGTTCTGGAAGTCGGATCAGCTTTGGTCTTCGAGCGACGCCCACTGGCGCCTAGGCCTCAATACCGGCGTGGAGCATCGCTCTAATGGCAAGGACGGCGAGGACTCGCGTTCGGTCAACGATGTATATGCCGAACCCGGCCTGTATTACCGCCTCGGCAGCGGCAGCACACTGAGTTTTTCGCCACGGGTGCGGGCCTATTTTGCCGTGGCGGGCGAGAACCGCGATTACGCCGACTATGCCGGCCACGTGGACTGGAAACTGCGCTGGGAGCAGGACGGCGGCGCCATCGTGTCGGCCTTGTACCGACAGGGCGACAAACAACGACGCACCACCCAACTGGACTTCAACTGGCCGCTCAAACGCACTTTCCTGAACATGAACGGCTATCTGCACCTACAGTATTTCAACGGCTATGGTGAAACGCTGCTGGGCTACAACCAGCGCAATGAATCCCAGTTCCGTATCGGTCTGTCCATCGTGCCCTAAGCCCTTACATAGGACAAATCCTGTCACACGTGGCGGCGCAACGGCCGTGTAGGATGAATTCTCGTTCCATCCTCTGGAGACTGTCATGCGCCGTCTGCTACCCAGCCTGGCCCTCAGCCTGTTCGCGCTGAACGCGCATAGCGCCCCGCCTTCACAGAACGCCCCCGGCCAGCCCGCCGCCATGCAGGCCACGCTGCTGCAAGGCAAATTGACGTTTAATTTGCCGGAAGGTTTCAACGCGAGGGCGCTGCCGGCCGGCCGAACCGAAGAAGGCACGGCCGGAACCTCGGGCAATATCTACGCCAATCCGCAGACACGCCAGATCGTCGTCGTGGCCGAAGCGCCGGTCAGCGATGATGCGACCGACGATGACAAGCGCTTTCTATCTCATGCCGCTCAAGGCTATGTGCGGCAGCAAAAGCAGGCGGCGCCGGATTATCGCGTCACCAAGGAAGAGACGATTCAGATCAAGGGGATGAACGTGCATCGCATCGACGCGACAGGAACGTTCGCCGGTTCGCTTAGTCAGAACACGAGCTTTCTGACGCGCTCGGGTCCGCGCCTAGGCGTCGTGCAAGTGGTATCGCGCGAGAGTGATGCACAAGGCCATGCAGACCTAGTGCAGCGCGTGCTGCGCGGCAGCCGCTGACCCGCAGGTCAACGCGGAAAAAAGTGCCCTGAAAGCCAGGGCTTTCAGGGCCAACTCGAGGTTCCTATTGCGAATTGCCGCGCCGGGTTCGGGACCAACGCGACAAGCCCATCGTAGTCAGGATGGGCTTTTTCAGTCTTGATAAAGGTCAAGCCCGGCGCGCAGGCCGGGCCGTATTCCAACTGACAGACTGGCTTACTTAACGGCCGTCTCCCAGGCCAGCGGCTTGCCTTCCCAGGCATTGAACGTGGTCAGGCGCTTGCTGGAGGCCCAGGCATCGGCGCCATTAAAGAACACGATCAGCGGGACTTGTTCAAGCATCAGGGTTTGCAACTCGTCAAAAATGGCCTGACGCTTGGCGGGATCGGACTCCAAGAAGCTGGCGTCGATCAGCGCCAGGGCTTTAGGATCTTCCCAGACTTTGCGAGCCTGCTTGTCCTTGTCGCCCGCGAATTGCTCAAAGCTCAGCGCGGGGTCCAGACGGGAAGAATAGCTAAAGGAGCTGACCTGGTATTTACCCGAGTTGTAGCGATCGAGCTGCGTGGCCCATTCGATTACTTCGATCTGGGCGTTGATGCCGGCGGCCTGCAACATGGCCTGGGCCATCACGGCAATCTGGTAGCTCGGAACGTGGGCGCGCTTGTTTGCATAGATAACGATGGGTTCGCCCTTGTAACCGGCCTCCTTGAGCAATTGCTGCACGCGGGCCGGGTCATACTTGAAGCGGCGCTTCTGCGCATCGGTGTAATAGGCCGAACCGGCTGGCACCGCCGAGTTGTTCAACTGGCCCAGGCCCTCCGAAGCGGCCTGCACGATTTGCGGAATATCCAGCGCGGCGGCCATGGCCTGGCGCAGCTTCACATTCTTGAGCAATGGGTCGCGCGTCTGCAAGAGCAGCACATGCTTGGTGGCGTCGTGCGGCACGAATACGCTCAGCTTGGCGTTCTTGCTCAGCTCGCCCGCATCGCTATTGGTGATCTGGCTGGCGTCGATCGCACCGGACAGCAGACCCGCCTTGGCGGTGGAGGGGTCCGGCACCACCAGAAACTTGACCTCGTCAACCAGCGGACGCTTGCTGCCGACATAGCCGTCCGGCTTGTCTCCGGGGGGCGATTGGTATTCTTTGAAGGCCTCGACCAGGGTGTATTCGCCGCGCTTCCATTCACGGAACTTGAACGGGCCGGTCCCAATGGGCTTGTCCCAGCTCCCATCCGCCTTTACCGAGTCCTTGTGCACGATGGCCGTCATGCCGCAATCCGTGCGGGCCAGCGAATCGAGGAAAACCGCTGACTTGTGGTTGATTTTCATGACCACGGTCATGGGATCGGGTGCGGAGACTTCGGTCACCTTCAGATCGTTGCGGCCGTCAAAATCGCTGCGGCAGCGCCAATCGGTTTTAGGGTCCATATAGCGTTGCCAGTTCCACAGCACGTCGGCCGCCGTCAGTGGCGCGCCATTATGGAATTTCACGCCCTCACGCAGTTTGAAGGTGTAGGTCAGACCGTCATCGGAAACATCGACCGACTTGGCCAACAAAGGCGCTACCGTACCGTTGTCACGATATCCAACCAGACCTTCGACCATATTCAACACCACGCCGTCGGTAGTGTTGTCGCGATTGACACCAGGATTGGTGGACCGGATGTCGGCCGGCTCGGCAATGGTCAGCATGGTGGCCGCCTGGGCAGCACCGGCCAGAGCCAGCGCCGCGGCGATCGTGGCCAGACGGATCGGGGTGTTCATCATGAAAAGCTCCTGTATACACCAGTGGCATCAATATTGGCGCCAATAATAGCGGCTATTGAGCCTGGCGGGCGCCAGGGAATACTAGGGGTATCCCTGGGACAGCCGGATAGAAAATCAAGAAAAATCTTGAAGGATGTGTTCTCTGATGATCTGTTGCAGGCCTGTCACATCGCGCGCCTCGACGGCCGCGACGATGTCGAAGTGCTCGCGGGCGGACTGTTCAATGCGCGAGCGGGTCACCCATTCGGCGCTGGGGGCCGAGGGCGAACGGCCGCGCATCTCGTGAATGAGCGCCACCAATTCGCGGTTGGCGCACATATCGTAGAGCGCGGCGTGGAAAGCCAGATTGACCTCGTACTGCTCCATCAGCGTGCCGTCGTCGATCATGTTGGCGAAACGCTCTGCCAACACCCGCAAGGCTTGCACCTTGGCCGGCGTAGTACGGGACAAGAGATCGGGAACCGCGCCCGCCTCCAGGATGACGCGGGTTTCGCGGACCTGTTTTTGCAAATCCGGATTCAAGTGATAGACGTGATACCCACGATTGGGGATATGCGTCAGCACCCGCTTGCCGGCCAGATGATCGAGTGCGCGCCGAACGTCCAGACGCTTGGCGCTATAACGTTCCTGCAAATCGATCTGTTTCAACCAAGCCCCCGGACTGAACGCCCCCGACTGGATATCGCGGACAATCCGGTCAGCCAGACTCGGCTGCGTGGCTGCCACTTTGGGCATGTGAGTGCTCCCTGCCAGTGCTAATCCGAGCATTTTATGCAAAAAACCCGCCCTGACTGCGGAGCGGGCTTCGGCATCAGGCCCGCTGTGCCCTGGAAATTTCACCATCCAGGCGCCAGCGCAGGCGCACGCCCCCCGTCTCGACAGGGTCCAGCGCCGGAATGGCGCGCAGCAGCGTGCGGGTGTACTCATCCTTGGGATGATCGAACACCTCGTCGCGCCGCCCCTGCTCCACAATCGCCCCGTCACGCATGACGATAACGCGATCGGCCACCTGCTCAACCACCCCCAGATCGTGGCTGATGAACAGGCAGGAAAAACCATGTTTTTCCTGGAGGTCGGCAAACAGATCTAGCACCTGGGCACGCACGGTCACGTCCAGCGCCGACACCGGCTCATCGGCAATCACGAAGGATGGACGGCGAACCACGGCACGGGCGATGGCCGCGCGCTGACGCTGGCCACCCGACAATTCATGCGGGTAGCGCGCAGCGTATTCCGAACCCAGACCGACCTCAGTCAACACTTCATCGACGCGGCGGCGTTTGTCGGTGTCGCTCATGCCTTGCACCAGGCGCAGGCCTTCGCCCACCAACTGACCGATGGTCATGCGCGGATTAAGCGAGGAATACGGGTCCTGAAACACCATCTGGCAGTTCAGGCGATAGTCGTTCCAGCTTGCCGAACGCCGGTTCAGCGCCTGTCCACGGAACAGAATGTCGCCCGAGGTCGGCTGCAACAGACCGGCAATAGCGCGGCCCAGCGTGGTTTTGCCGGAACCCGACCCCCCCACCACGGCCACGACTTCACGCGGCCGCACCTGCAGATCGATGCCGGTCAAGGCCCGCTTGCCGACGGTGCGCGAGAACAGCCGCTGATGGCCGCGGTAATCGACCACCAGTTTCTTCACCTCGACAATGGGTTCAGTAACGATGGGCGGGCGGGCCGGCAGACGGCGCGGCATGGCGTCGAGCAGTTTACGCGTGTAGGCCTCGCGCGGACGCGCCAGGATTTCCTCAGTACCGCCCGCTTCCACCACGCGGCCATGGCGCATGACCACCATGCGCTCGGTGTAGCGCGCCACCATGGGTAAATCGTGGCTGATCATCAGCACGGCAGTATTGTGTTCGCGCGTCAGATCGACCATCAGCTCCAGCACGTCGCGCTGCACCACGGCATCCAGCGCCGTGGTGGGTTCGTCGGCCAGCAGCAAGGCGGGTTCCAGCAACATGACCGAGGCCAACATCATGCGCTGACGCATGCCACCGGAAAATTCATGCGGCCAAGCCGTCATCGCGCCCTTGGGATCGCGAATGCCCACCCGGCGCAGCATTTCAAGAATGCGTTCGCGCCGCGCCTCGGGGCTGAGGTCTTTGCGGTGCAGGGCCAGACCCTCGTCCAGTTGACGGCCGATGGACATCGACGGATTGAGCGAGGTCATGGGTTCCTGGAAGACCATGCCGATACGCGCGCCGCGCAGCTTGCGCAGCGTGGCCTGACTGGCCTTGATCACGTCCTGACCTTCGAACAGAATCTGCCCTCCCGACACCACCAGAGGTTGTGGCGTGAGGCCCATGATGGCGCGGGCCGCCTGCGTTTTACCGCTGCCCGATTCACCGACGATGCCGACCATTTCGCCCGGCGCCACCTCAAAGGAAACGTCACTGACGATCTCGCGGCCACCGCGGCCGACGGTCAGGGAAAGATGGGAAACCGATACCAACGCGTTCATCGAGATCCCCTCATGCGCGGGTCCAGGCGGTCACGGATGGCGTCGCCCAGCAAGTTGATGCCCAGCAGCGCCATGGCAATGCACAGCCCGGGGAAGATAGAAAGATAGCTTGCCTGCGCCATAAAAGGACGCGCGGCAGCCAGCATATTGCCCCAGGTGGGCGCCGGCGGCGGAACCCCCAAGCCCAGGAAGGACAGCGCGCTTTCAGCCAGAACGACCCAGCCGAACATGGACGTTGCCAACACCGTCAGCGGCGCGACGCAATTGGGCAGCACATGGCGGAACATGGTGTACAGCTCGGAATTGCCCAGCACGCGCGAGGATTCAATGAATTCCTTCTCGCGCAGCGACAGCACCGTGCCGCGCACGATACGCGTCACCGAGGGCGTGTAGGCCAGACCCAGCGCCAGAATGATGCCGTATTTATTGGCGCCCACCACGGCCAGCAGCCCCAGAGCGAGCAACAAGCCAGGGAAAGCCAGCAGCGCATTGTTGAAGGCCATGATGATGCGGTCGGTCCAACCGCGCACATAGCCCGTCACGATACCGATGGCCGTACCGGCGACGATTGCCAGCGTCACAGTCAGCAAGCTGATCCAGACGCTGCTCGACGCGCCTGCAAGCAAGCGGGAAAGCACATCGCGGCCGAATTCATCGGTGCCCAGCAGGTATTCGCCACCGGGCGGCCGCAGACGGGCCATGAAGTTGATTTTTAGGGGGTCATAGGGTGTCCAAACAACACCCAGGATGGCGGCCAGCACCATGATGGCCACGATAATTCCACCGACCCACGCATTGGCGGCTACTGATTTCTTCATTCTGCGGTCACTCTGGGATCAAAGAGCGGATAGCACAGATCCACCACGAGGTTGACGATCACATAGGTCACTGCCACAAACAGCAGGCAACCCTGGATCACGGGATAGTCGCGGGCGAAAATGGCGTCCACCAATAAGCGGCCAAGACCGGGAATAGTGAACACGGTTTCGACCACCGCGATGCCGCCCAACAGATTGCCCAGCACCAGACCGATGAGGGTCCAGGTCGGGCCGAAGGCATTGCGGAACGCGTGATGAATCAGCACGGCCGATTCGGACAGGCCTTTGGCGCGCGCGTGAGTGATGTAATCCAGACGCAGCACTTCCAGCGTGCTGGCGCGGGCCATGCGCATCAGGACACCGATTTCGTGCAAAAACAACGTCAGGACCGGCATGACCAAATACAGCAGGCCAGCCTTGAGGTCGGTGCTGAGCGACACATAGCCCACCACCGGCAGCCATTGCAGCTTGAGGCCGAAGAACAGCAGCAGCAGCAGACCCAGCCAAAACGTTGGAATCGACACCAGCAGGGTCGCAGCGCTGACCAGGAACAGATCCGGCGCCTTGTTTTGCTTCCAGGCGGCGATCATGCCCGCGGGCACGGCGACCAGGGTGGCAAAGAGCACCGCGGCGAGCACAACGCGCGCGCTAACCAAGAAGCGATCCCAGACCAGGCCCAGCACCGGTTGTCCTGTATTGATGGACTGCCCCAGGTCGCCATGCAGCATATTGTTGAACCAGATGCCGAATTGAACCGGCCAGCTCTGATCCAACCCCAGGCGGCCGCGCAGATCGGCCAGCGCCGCCGGCGTGGCCAGGTCACCCAGCAAAAGCTGAGCCGGATCACCTGGGATCAAGCGGATGAGAACGAACACAGCCACCGCCACGATAAGCAGCGTAGGGATGGCCATGACGATACGTGATAGCGCGAAGCGCAGCATATGCGGTCTCCTTGAGTGCGGGGCCGCCTGAAAATCAGGACTTGTCTGCGCGCTTCTCGCGCAGGGCTTCTGCCAGGAAATCCTGGACTTGACCCACGCACTTCAGGCCATCGTGAGGCACATTGTCGATCAGATCGAACTTGACGCGCACACCAGCGGCCTCGAAGGTGCGCTTGAGCGTTTGCAGACGCTCCGGGCGAGTCCGGCCCGCGTCATTGGCGCCCGGCATATAGAACTTGCCGCCTTCTTTGTGTGTGATTTCCCAGGTTTCGAGATCAGCCTTGCCCACCACCATGTGCACGGCAAGCTTGCGCAGAGCGTCGAGATCCAGTTCGCGGCCAAAACGTTCTTTGATGTCACGCACGCCGACCCACCAGTTCTGTTCCGTATCCAGCAGCGTGACCGATCCCGGAGCGCCGATGGACGCCGCCCACAGACGCTCGGGGTGCAGCAGGGCGAAGCGATTGACGAACTGGCCGCCGCCCGAATAGCCGAACAACGCAAAGCGCGAGAAGTCCAGGCTGAACTTCTCGCCCACTTCAGCCACGATGTCCAGCAGCACCTGGTCGTAGCGGATCTCGCCTTCGGCAAGATGTTTGAAGCCATCACGGTTGCCGTCGCCGCGCACACCCACCGGGAACAGGGGGCAAAGCACGATGCAGTCGTTCCAGCGCGCGAATTCGGCGAAGGCATCTCGGTATTCCACAAAGGAGCGCCCCGTGCCGTGCACGATCACCACGAGCTCCATCGGACGGGTCGCCGTGTCCAGATGCGGCGGCACATACATGCAGTAAGCGAAACGCGGATCGGTGCGGGCCGCGAAAATGGTGCTGTGGCCCAGCTCGTAGATGGCGCGGGCCAGCGCATTCGCGGCAGCGCCGTTGGCGATAACTTCAGACATAGATTCCTCGGGAACATAGCTGCCCGCGCATTCAGAGCGCGGACAGGCGGCGCGTAAAAATAAGCACTTAAATTGGCGCCAATTTTAGAAGCAGAGAACTATCGCTAACAACCGGGGGTTTCCCCTTACAAAAATCCGGGCTTTCCTGACGCGCTATTTCCGCCTGCCGGCTCAACCCACGAGCTTGTAACTTTTGAGATGAATACTGGTTTCCGTGGCGGCAATGCCCTTGATCTGCCGGATACGATCCAGCACCGATGACATTTGGCCGAGGTCTGGCACGCGCAGCTCGGCCATCAGATCCCAGCGGCCATTGGTGTCGTGCAAGGCCACGACAGCCGGCTCCCCCATGAGCTGGGTAACAATGCGGCGGGTTTCATGGCCATCCACGGCAATGCTCATCCAGGCGGTAATGTCCTCTCCCCTGGGTGCCGTGCGAACGGTGTAGCCAACGATAACGCCCGTGTCTTCCAGACGGGCCAAGCGGTTATTGACGGTGCCGCGCGACACGCCGAGCCGCTTGGCCAAGGTGGCGACTGGCGCACGGACATCTTGCCGCAACAAGCCGAGTAGGCTTTGATCGAGCGCATCCATAATAGGCTTCACAGATAAATTGGCGCCAATTTTGCTTGAAAGTTGAGAATGGGCGCAATCAGGCAATGCCTGATGCCGCGCCCCCAGGCTGTTTCAGTCAGCCATTGCTAGCGAACGGCGGGCATCATCTGCCAAAAGCTGTCAAACACAGGGTAAACCAGGCTCTGCGCTCGGATCATCGCGTCAAACAAGCCGGTGGCGAAGCCTTGCGATTGCAACCAGGCCCGATACGCCGGCTGGGCCGCTTCTTCGAGCGGCAGGCTTCGGGCCAACTGGCAGAGCAAAAACACGGCCAGCGATAGCGCCACCAGCTCAACGCCAGGATGGCGAAATCGCCAACCGCTCACCGCCTGCGCAAGCAAGAGTCCCGCGCGGCACAGGTGCAGAAAAATGCCTAATATAGACAGGCTCAATCCCAGCACGGAGACGGCCATCAGCGTAAAAGCTTGGCGTCCCTGAGCGTCGCGTTCGGCGCCATTGGCATAGGCTGCGGGCACATGCCCATAATCACGCGCAGGCAATTGCCGCCGGGCATCGTCGAGCGGTCGGAAATAGCGGACAGCGAAAGTGTCCCGGCCAATCGGCTCCAGCGACAAGGCCGGTGTGGTGTCGGGATAGTCCAGCAAGGCGCGCCACGACGCCTGAACGTTCGGGTGCGCGGCAAATTCGCCCAGACGCAGATTCGGCGGCACCCCCTCGATGCCCGCCTGACGGCGCAACGCCACCTCGGTACGCAACAGATAGGTCTCGCGCCCTTCACGCCCCGCCTTCCCTTGATGCAAGGCCGCTTGCCGCAAGGCCTGAGGATTGCGATAGGCCTCGAAACGCTGCTGCATGGCAAGCTGGCTGCGCACAAAGCGGCTATATGCCTCATCCAAGCCATCCGGCCTGCCGCCCTCCTCGCGAAAAGGCGCGCACAAAAAGGCCGTAATCGCAGCAAAGGCTTTGCCCGGCAGAGACTGCACCTGCCCCGTATCCCCAAGGCCTTCGAACGCTTGCGGATCAACAGTATGCGCCGCCCGACTGTGCCCCAGTTGCAGGGCGGCTGCGGAAGCTGCGCGGGCCTGCGGGCTGGAATACCGCGCGACATGATCCAGAACCATGCCTTCGCCATCAAGCGCAGCCCAGGCCATCATGGCCGTCAGCGATAGAGCAAGCAGCCGTTTTGCGCCGCGACGGCCCAATCTCAAGAGCAGGGGCGACAGCAACAGCCCGACTGCGCAAGCGCTGAGCCAGCGCCGGTGCTGCGCTGCCCACATCAGCTCATCAGCCCCGGCATCCGTGGCCAAGCTGTGTATCAGCCAGGCACTAAAGACAAACTCGGCCAACAGATACGCCAAGCTGGCGGCAAGCAGCAAGCGCAGTCCGGCGCCCGCCTGCTCGCGGATGAATAGCCAATCCCGGCAGCGGAAGTGCCAGCTTGCCTTTCTTTTTTCGTAGCGATGCAAGCGCATCGCGCCGGAGAGTCTGCTCATCGACGTTATTAAGGGTCAAACCAGGATCGCCGAGCGAGCTTACTTGAATGCCCGAAGCGCGCCAAGCGCCAGGCCAAGACACCTGGCGGACCGCGTCGCGGCATTCCAAATCCGTTGCTGGACTGGCTGGCCTGCACTGCCGGCCATCATTCAGTGTTGAGCCGTAACACAGCTGGGAATGACAGCCATCTCGAGCTCGCTGTCCTCCCAGGTGAAGAGGGCAACACTATCCTGAGTACACCAGTCATCCTGCTTAAAGGCGTAAATGAGAAAAGGGCAAGCCAGGAAAAATAGCGCCAACGCAACCAGGATGCTGACATAAGCCTCCGGGCTGCCGACAGTGATCTGATCCTGAGGAATGAAGCTGAGCACAAAGGCCAGCAGAGAACCCAGAAAACCCAGTCCGGCCAACACCCAGATACCGGTACTGCCGTCAGGGATAGGGTGGGGCTGCTCGCGCCCAAGCTGGCGGTAGCGCAAACGGATCGCCGAGGCCAACCCCAGCAGACACATGATCAGATAAAGGATGACCGTCAGCTGGCTAAAGATGTGATAGGCGGCCTGCACCGAAGGCGACACGGCGGCAAAGTTTAGTGCAGCCGGGAGCCAGACCGTCACGTCGGCCCAGAGCATGAAAATGGCAAGAAAGGCCATACGTGGGCCGAACACTTCGCCCACCCAGCGGAACACGCCACCTCTTTCAGGCCGGCCTGTGGCCAGCTCAAAGGCCACCAGGGATACCGGCAGCAGCAGGGCAGCGAAGAGGTAATAGAAGATCGAACTCAGGCCGTACTCGGCCTCGGCAGGCAAGCCTCGAAAGCTGAGCAAGGCAACGATATTCATCATTACCAGCGCAGCCATTGTCAGTTTCTTGACCGAAGGCTTATTCACGGCCAACGCGGACGCAGACATTTTTTCCTCTCGATGACGCTGAAATAAGGAAGACCAGAAAAACTTCTTAGGAATTCTTTATATGTCTATAACCGAGCCGAGACTGCCATCAGCAGGGACGCCAAGCCTCCAGCGGCCGCGCAATACCTTGCCTTTTATCCACAAGGCAGCATCGGTTTTCGCTACCTGGACATTCTTACATCCAGGTAATCCAAGGCATCAATCACCGGGGGCGGATTATATGTGCCTGTAATAGTGCAAGCACTCACTATCATCATTTTCGAACTAATACGAAAGATATAGCCCAATCTTTCGATCACAGTCGGAGTACTGCAGAATTAGCCGCAACTATGATGAACGGCAAACATTGAGTTGTTTTTCTTGCATTAGAAACAGTGCTAGCGGTAATAATTACCGAATAATCTGCTCGTAGATATCAGCGCCGGGCCGTAGTTGCTCCATACGGCCAGGTTTATGTGGATGGAGCAAAACGCGTAAAGCGCAAGCGAGGAATGTCAAATGAAAAAAGCAATGCTGGCGGTCACCATGTTGGGCCTGGCCTCTCTCGCAGGGGTAGCACACGCTGACACCAAGAAACCTGTGCAGCTGTGGCTCTGCAGCGACTATCTCGAAGTCAACGAAACCTACCGCCCCACCGCCCTGGGCTTTGCCGAAGCCGTGAACAAGAAGGGCAAGGTTGAAGACGCCGTGGTGGATCTGGAAGGCATCGAAAAGATCAAGCCCTCCCTGCTGACCTACTGCAAGGAAAATCCCAAGATCGCGCTGCGCGACGCGCTGGACAACGTCCGCAAATAAGCTTGTTGACGCGGGGCACTCAGTGCCCCGCGTGCTTTTTGCAGCACGACTTTGATTAGGATTTACGATGCCCTTGCATAGCAGAGATGCCATCCGTGAAGACCTGCTCGATGACGTCTATGCATCGGACGACATCTCGGTTGCGCTGCGCAAGTACACATTTCCAAAAAACGAGCACGATCCGCGTCGTACCTATCAAGCGGTGCACGATGAACTCATGCTGGATGGCAATTCGCGCCAAAACCTCGCGACGTTTTGCCAGACATGGGTAGACGAAGAGACCCATAAGTTGATGGATGCATCCATCGACAAGAACATGATCGACAAGGACGAGTACCCGCAGACTGCGGAGCTCGAGGCCCGCTGCGTGCACATGCTGGCGGATCTCTGGCGCTCGCCCGATGCGGAGAACACCCTCGGCTGCTCGACCACAGGATCTTCCGAGGCCGCCATGCTGGGCGGCCTGGCCATGAAATGGACCTGGCGCAAAAAGCGCAAGGCCGCCGGGCTATCGACAGACAAACCCAATCTGATTTGCGGCCCGGTGCAGATTTGCTGGCACAAATTCGCGCGCTACTTCGATGTCGAACTGCGCGAAATCCCGATGGAGCACGGCCGGCTCATCATGAGCCCCGAAGAAGTCATCAAACGCGCCGACGAAAACACCATCGGTGTAGTGTCCACCCTGGGTGTGACCTTTACTTGCGAGTACGAGCCCGTCCAGGCTGTGCACGACGCGCTGGACAGACTGCAAAAAGAAAAAGGCCTAGACGTCCCGATTCACGTCGACGGTGCCAGCGGCGGGTTTCTTGCCCCCTTCTGCTCCCCGGACCTTCCCTGGGATTTCCGTTTGCCTCGCGTCGTTTCGATCAATGCATCCGGCCACAAATTCGGCCTCGCCCCCCTGGGCGTGGGCTGGGTGGTGTGGCGTGATGCGAAGCACCTGCCCGAAGAACTGATCTTTAAAGTGAATTATCTGGGTGGCGAAATGCCCACTTTTGCGCTGAATTTTTCGCGTCCAGGCGGCCAGATCGTGGCGCAGTACTACAACTTTCTGCGTCTGGGCCGCGAAGGCTATGCGCGCGTACAGAACACCTGCTACGCCACGGCGCGCTACCTGGCCGAAGAAATCAACCGCTTCGGTCTCTTCGACATCCTGTACGACGGCAACCGGGACAAGGGCATTCCGGCCTTGTGCTGGAAGATCAGGGATGACCAGAAAAACCTAGGGTTCAACCTCTATGATCTGGCCGACCGCCTGCGCTCGCGCGGCTGGCAGGTGCCGGCCTATTCGATGCCGGCCAACCGCGAGGATCTAGTCGTGCAACGCATTCTGGTGCGCCACGGCTTCAGCCGTGATCTGGCCTCCCTGCTGATCGACGACTTCCGGCGCGCCATCGATTATTTCGCTACCCATCCTGTTTCTGTCAAAGGCTCGCAGGAGTACTCCGGCGCTTTCCACCACTGAGCGCGGCATCAAAGCACGGCGAATCGCCACGGAAATCCCGGTTTCCGTGGCTTCACCCGCTATCGTGATGCAGGTTTCCCGACAGCGTCCGGGCTGACGGAGCGGTCTTCGTCCGTCAGCGGCGTTTGCAAATCACGTTCGTCGATTTCCCAGATCACCAGCTTGGGCGGTGTCTGCTTCCAGGCCTGGCTTTGGAAATAGTGTTTGGCGGCACCACCAAACTTGGCGCCATCCCGCGCGAAGTTCCCGACCTGCGCACCCAGGGCCTGCTCCAACTGCGGCACAAAACCCGAGGTACGCGAATAAGACGTGCCAATCAAGGCCAGCGTCGGCAAGGCCGTATCACCGAAAAGATCATCACTCTTACTGGCCTCTGGGGTATAGACGTGCGAACTCACGATTTCCATGGGCGGCTGCAATACCGTTGCAAGCCAATCCACGCCGGCAAGACGCGGCAAATCGCCCGGCCGCGGCGCTGCGGGCTGTGGGGTGGCGCGCAGGGTTCGCGGCGGTTGCAGCGGCACGCCGCTGGCGCGTATGGCATCCGCCACGGCACGCGCAGCGACGCCCGCCCCGGCCTCATTCCAGTGCGTATCGTTACGGTAATAGGCGTCTTTCCCCAGCGTTTGCAGCGGCGAAGTGAGATCGATAGCCGTCACACCCTTAGCACGCAGATCATCGATCCAACGCGTCACGCGATCTTGCAACACCGCCGGCCGGCGCAGACCGCAAAGATGCTCGGCCTCGATACGGCTTTTGTCAGGCACGACCGCCACCAGCAACCCTACCCCCTGCGCGGCTAAAGCCTCACGGACCTGAGCCACAAGATGGGCTCGGGCCTGCGCATTGGCATCCGCGCCACGATGCAGCTCCAGCTCATCGCTAAGAAACAACCATCCGGGGCAGCCCTGGCGCACGCGGGCGCCCAGATCCCCCAGGGTCAACCAACCCAGGCCACGCTGCAAACGCGCCGCCTCGCTGCTAAAAGGCATGTCGGCCAGGCGCTCAGACAGGTCATGGGTCACGCCACCGTCCAAGACCCGGGACAGAGAAACATCCTCCGGCAACACGGCATGATCTTCGCCCCAGGTCCACCAGGCATTGCTTGCCACGCCCACGATCATGAAAATCAGCAGAACCAGGCCGGCCAACAGGCTGGCGCGCTGATTCAAGACCGTGGCGTGCGAGGTCGGCGGCGGCGCCGGCAAGTCAGGAGATTGCTCGCTCATCGTGTCCGCTCTCAGAACTGAAAGTAAAGAAAAGGCACTGCGCCGCGTGAGGCGATCAGCGCATAGGCCAGCAAAAAGCCCACCACCGGCCACAAGCCGCTCCAGATCACCCGTAGACGGCTAACAGGCTGCGCGGCCCACCACGACTGCCACACAGGCAGCACAATGCACACCACCCCAAGCGCCGCAGCCAAAGCGTGCGCCGGCCGCAGCGTGACATGCATCACATCGCCCAAAGCCAGCCCGTTCAAGCCAAACTGTCCGCGATACATGGCCAGCGCGCCGTGGAAGTCAGCGGCACGAAAGAGGGTCCAAGCCAGCATGACAAACAACAGCGTCAGCAAGCGCGAGAGCACGGCGGGCACCGCAGGCAGACCGTTGGCATTCCAGGCCCGCGCCACAGCCAGCGCAACGCCATGCGCCAGCCCCCACAGCAAAAAATTCCAGCTCTCGCCGCCATGCCACAGGCCGGCGATCCCCATGGTCAGCAACAGATTGCGATAGGTTTTCCAAACCCCCCGGCGGTTGCCGCCCATTGGGATGTAAAGATAGTCGCGTATCCAACTCGACAATGACAGATGCCAGCGGCGCCAGAAATCCTGGATGCTGCGCGCAAGATAGGGGTTATTGAAGTTCTCGGGCAGGTGAAAGCCCATCATCAGGCCCAGGCCGATGGCCATGGCGCTATAGCCCGCAAAATCGAAAAACAGTTGCAAAGAGTAGGCGGCGCAACCTATCCAGGCATCGGCCAGCGTCGGTTCATGCAGGGCAAAAGCCGCATCGGCCACCGGCGCCAAGGTGTCGGCGATCAAGACCTTCATGCTCATGCCTATCATGAAGCGGCGCGCACCCAGACAGAAGTTCTGCCAGTCCATCGTGCGCCGCGCCATCTCCTTGTCCACCCACGACCAGCGGATGATGGGCCCGGCGATCAACTGGCCAAACATGGCCTTATAGGCGGCAAAATCGATGAAATTGCGCTCAGCCCGCACTTCTCGGCGATAGACGTCCACCAGATAGGAGATGGCCTGCAGCACGAAAAACGACAGTCCGGCGGGCAGCGCCACGCGCTCCCAGGTCTGCGGCAAAGCGCCGGTCATCTCGGCGATATCGCTGATCGTGCTGGCCAGAATATTGGAGTACTTGAACCAGCACAGGGTGGCGACGTTGAGCACAAGCGCGGCCGTCAACAGCACGCGCCGGTAACGTCCCTGCCGCAAAGGCTCGATGGCCAGCGCGCCAGCCCAGGCAAGCACGGTAATACCTACCAGGAGCAGCAGATAAACCGGCTTGAGCCAGCTATAGAACACCCAACTGCCAAGCAACAACACCAGATTGCGCGCACGCTGCGGCGTCAGAGCGTAGACAGCCAGAAAGAGCGGCAGAAACAGCGTCAAAAATTCGAGAGACGCAAAGACCATGACGGCAGGCCGGGGAGACCGGTAGAGCGTTGATCAAAGGCCGGGCATGCCCGGCCAGACAGCGGTTTCCCGACGTCAGAACGAGGTTTTGTCCGGCGCATGCAGCAGGCGCGGCCCCTTGGCCGAGGGCAGCAGCAGCACGGTGTGACGGTCGCCGGCCTGCAACACGCCGAGATCCAGGGCCTTCCCGCTCGGCTGGCCACCGCATGAGGCCACGACTTGCAGCGCCACCGGATTGACCTGCCGCCGCGCCGCACCGCCCTGGGCCACCTGCTCGAAGATCGCCACATTGCGGCCAGCGGCCAGCAAGCCCGCGTCAGCGCAGGAGGGATCGAGGTTGTAAAAACCAAGGGAAACCTTCAGGGCATTGAAATCATCGGGCTGCTCGCGCACCAGCTTGGCCCCATCCGGCAAACCGACAACGGTGAGAAATTCACCGGGCTGCACGGCGACATCCACATTGGCCTGCTTGCCGCCGCTCGACAAGGTTCCCTGCACGTTGGTCTTGGCGCGTACCGGCATGAAGTCGGAAGCGGGATGCGCGGCGTCCAGCGTCAAGCGCGCCTTTGAACCTTTGGCGCTGACATCCATCACCGCATCGCCGCCATTGACGAAGCGCAGAAAGGCGGCATCTTCAGCCGGCCCCGACTCATACAACTGGATCTGGGCAGCACCGGCAGCCTGGACGCCGCCAGCCAGCAGCAAGGCCAGCAAGGGGCGCAGGAAAAAAGGGGATCGCGTCATGGGGATGCTCCGGCCTCAAGGTTTTTTTTGCAAAGCCTGAACCACCGGCAGGGTTGTCAATTGTTTAGCAATGGCATCGCCCCAGGCCTTGTAACCTGCGGCGGTGTAATGCTGGCCATCGGTCGTGGCCCATGCTCCGGGTTTGGAAAACTGCGTCGAATCGATATAGGCGCAGGGCGCCACATTACTCGCCAGGAAAGCCGACATCTGTTTGACCCGAGCGAAGTTCTTGTTGTATTTGCCGCCTTCGGTCCCCCAGCCCGGACCGACCCATACGCAAGCCGTGCCGGTGCCAGCAATAGCCTTGGTCAGCGCCGTGGTTTGTTGCCAGGCCCAGGTTTTCGGGAAAGAAGCATTGGAATAGCCCGCCATCGTATCGCCCAGCACGATAACGACCAACTGCGGTTTTTGCTTGGCGATCAGCTCGGTGATGGGCGTGGTTTGCGCATCCTTGCCTTTGAGTTGGACCGGTCCGGCGTTCGTACGCACCGCGCCGCCGCAATTGCCGGGCGTGGTCTTGAGCCAGTCGCCCGCGTTGCTGCCGCAGACCCCGATGGTCTGCACCTGCGCGCCCTGTTTGACGAGGTCATCTTGCAACGTAGTGATGAGGTAATCCGGCGCAGCCAGATGGCTGTCGCCGACGAGCAAAATACTCAACCCGGTAAACAAAGATGCCAGCATGACAAAACTCCTTGCTGAAAACTGCCCGCCTCAGCGGGCATAAGGCGACTGATAAGGATTGACCGGCAGATCAAGAGGCCGTGTCATCGGATAGAAGGTGTAACGCAGATACAAACCTCCGGCGTATTGGCGGTAGTCCGTGGCATTGTCCATCCCCAGCGTTCCCCCCAGGAACCAGCGCGGATTGAGCTGGTATTCGGCCGCGGCCGCCAGGCTGTAACCCAAACCGGTATGCGATTGCCCGTCATACACCGCGCGGCTGCCCGGATTGCGCAGGCCTGCGGCAGTATTGGCGGCCTGCTGAGCAAGGCCACTGGTCGGGAAGTAATCCGCGCCGTCTTCCTTGAAATGCTGCAAGCCGATGGAGCCTTGCAGCTTGTAGGTAAAGCGGCCGGAGCGCTGCGCCCAGGTCACGGGTACGCTCAGGGCGTAATACTGCTGCGGGCTGAAGTAACCGCCGTTGCCATAGGTGAAGTAGCGCTGGTTGTTATCGTAGAAAATCGCGCCCAGATTCAGGCCAGCCGTCAGCAGGCGGTTTTCCTGGCGTTCCAGGTTCCAGTAAATGCCGGTGCCGACCTCGGCGCGCGAATTGGACCGCACGTTATGGCCCAACAGCTTATGCCAGCCACCGTAGGCATAGACGCCATAATCATTGTTATCCGCGCCGATCTGGCCTTTCAGGCCATTGGCGGTCACCGCGCCCCAG
Source organism: Bordetella avium (assembly GCF_034424645.1). Taxonomy (NCBI): domain Bacteria; kingdom Pseudomonadati; phylum Pseudomonadota; class Betaproteobacteria; order Burkholderiales; family Alcaligenaceae; genus Bordetella; species Bordetella avium. Next base: position 914,829 of record NZ_CP139969.1, on the reverse strand, counting down.
CTCTCGCCGATGCGGTCATCGCGCGCGCCTGCAAATGAGACCAGGCTATCGGTCACAGCGCGGCGCGACAGCTCCAGGTTGTACGAGGTATTGGCGCTGAGCGGGCCATTGACACGCAGGCCGCCCACGACATTGGTGTACTCGAAGCCCATGGGCGTAGTACCGATATCGGCGCTAAAACCGCGCATCTGATAGCCTGCGGACAGGCCGACCCCGCTGTCGCGCTGCTTGCCGGCCGAGCCGACCAAACCGCGCTCCTGAGCCAGCGCCGCAACAGGCCCTCCGCCGAAACGGCTGTTGCTCGAATAGTCGTCGCCCAGACGTCCGGCATCGAGCTGGACCGGCGTGACGCGTAAGGACACCTTGCCGTCTCCGGCAGGCAGCAAGACCTCGACCGGCGCGCTGACTTCTGTCAGCTTGCTCAAGCCCGACTCGCCATTATTACTGCGCACGAACAGCCCGGCCTTCGCCTCGCCGCTGCGCTCTTGCTGAACCTCGTCCAGCTCATCGCGCAGCGAGCGCGGCGCGGCGGCGACCTGATAGCCAGGCGCCGGGCGCGGCGGCTCATCAGCGGCGCGCGGCGTCACAGCTGTGGGATAAACCGGCGTCGCGGCATAGCTCGACGCATCCGCCGGCACGACAAGCGTCGCGCCAGAGGCCGTGGCGCCGTAGGCAGGCGCACTGTTCTGCGCGACCGCTGCGCCCTGCCAGGGCTGCGTGCTGTCTTCGTTCAGCACGTCGCCCAATACCTGGGCCACGCGAGCCGACTCTGCCCGCTGTCCGGGCAGACCGGCAAAGGGGTTGCTCTGGACTGCGCCGGCCGGAGCCTGCGCCAGCAGCCCCGTGCGCTGATCCTGTAGGGCAATCGCGGCCTGATACAACTCGGCTGCCCGGCCCGTATAGCCGCGCGCGCGATACAAGCGCGCAGCGCCCGCCAAAACATCGGGATCTTTCGGTGCAAGCGCTAGCGCCCGGTCTACGGCCTTTTCGGCGGTACGCCAGTCATTCATCTCGGCGGAAATTCCCGCGAAGGCCAGTTGCAGCGTGGCATTGTCAGGATCATTGGCCAGCAGCTTGCGGTAGATCTCCACCGCCTTGTCGCGGTCGCCTGCCGCCGCATACATGCGGGCCAGCGCCCCCTGCGCCAGGGCGTCATCAGGACGACGCTTAAGCACCGGTTGCAACATATCGTAGGCAGCGACCAGATCACCCCGCTGACGCATGGCCTCGGCCTGGCGAATCGTATAGAGACTGACCAGATCCTGGAAGCTGCGATGCTGATCGGGATCGAGCTTCTGTTTCTGCACTTGTCGCAGCACGTCGGCGACCCGCGCATCGTCGCCCTGCTTGAGCAGTACCGACGCATAGGGCAGCAACACGTCGGGGCTATTGCCTCGCGGGCCGTTCAGCAGGGGCTGCATCAAGGCGTTGGCCCGCGCCGGATCACCGGCATCGACATAGGCCTGCGCAACGGCGGCCAGCAGTTCCGGATCATTGCCGGCATCCAGACCGGCGAGCTGCTGGCGAGCCAGATCGGCATTGCCGGCCTGGGCCAAGCGAGCTGCTGGCGAGCCAGATCGGCATTGCCGGCCTGGGCCAAGCGAGCTGCCTGCGCCGCCTGCTCATGCACCCAAAGCCGGCGCTGGAACTGCGCCATTTCGGGCGTGATGCTGCTGGCGGGAATCCGCGCCATCGTGTCATAGGCTGCGCCCCACTCACTGCGTTCCGACGCCAACAGGGCGCTGGCGAACAGGGCATCCGGTGTATCGGGGTGGGCGCGTTCGAAATCATCCACCAGGCGCTGCGCCTGCCCAGCCTTGCCCTCGCGCAGCATGAGACGCGCCAGCTCGTAATTGAGCCAAGGATTGGCCGGGTCCGCAGCACGGGCGCGCTCCAGCACCTCACGAGCCGCTGCGGCGTCACCATCACGTGCCACAGCCCGCGCCCGACTGGCGGCAACCGTAGCACGCAAGCGGGCGGCATTGCCGGCTCGCGCGGCCTGCTCTGGCGGCAAACTGTCGATCAACCTTAAGGCCTCTTCAGCGCGGCCGTCCTGAGCCAGCACATCGGCCAGCCCGACAATGGCCTCGGCATCATTTTTATGACGCGCCAACACATAGCGGTAGGTTTTCTCGGCATTGGCCGTGTCACCGGCACTGCTGAACACGCGGCCCATCGCATTAAAGGCGCTCGCCTGCGAGCCATCCAGACGAATGGCCTGCTCCAACAGCTTGCGCGCCTCGGCCGTCTCGCCACGCTTGCGCGCCGATTCCGCCTGGTCGATCAGGCTCCAGTAGCGCGCACTGCTCAGCGCGCGGCTCCAGTTGCGTCCGGCATTGGGCGCAGCCGCGGCGCGCTTGAGAAAATCCTCGGCCTCGGTCGCGCGTCCCTGCTGCATGCGCACCAGGCCCATGCCGCCCAGAGCATCCGGATCATTCGGTTTGGCGCGCAGCATTTCCTGAAAGGCCGATTCGGCCGCCAGCAAATCACTTTGCTTGAGCGCCTCAAATCCCCTTGCCAGACGCGCATCCTGACGCCAGGCGGGAGCGGCCGCAGGGCGCGCGCGGCGTATTCAAGGCGGCCCGCACTTCGGCGTCGTCGGGATACTGCTTCAGATAGGCATCGAACAAAGGCCGCTCCGCCGCGCTGGGCGCACCGCCCCAGAGCAGGCCGGCACGCCAACTGTCCTTCGCATCGGCGCCGACGTCTTTGCGCTGCGCCAGTTTTTCCAGCAAACGCAGGCCTTCCAAGCGGCGTTTTTCATCGCGGATCAAATGCTTGGCCAAGGCGAGCTGAATCTGCGCATTGCCGGGGTTCTCGCGCGAGAGGCGCTGCAAACCCTCGATGGCGCGCCCCAGGCCTTTAGGCGTATAGCCCAGAAAGCTGTAGTACTCCAAGGCCACATCGCCTTGAGGCTCGCGGCCTTGCAAAGCCTTGTCATAGGCCTGCACGGCATCTTCAACCTGCCCAGAGGCCGCCAGCATCCGCGCCTGTTCGAGGTTGGACGCATTGTTACCGCCGGCCAACGTGATGTCCTGCTGCAAACGCTTGACGAAAACGCTGTTGCCATCGACCCGAGTCAGGCGATCGAGAAAGCCGCGCGCCTCCGACACGCGCTTCTCACGCAGAGCAGCCAGGCCCAAGCCATATAAAGCCTCGGGCTGGTTGGGGTCGGCAAGCAACAGTTTTTCCCACGCCGCCATGGCGCGCCGGGTATCACCCTGGCTCTGCCAATAACGGCCCTGCTCCAACAAAGAGGCAGTCGCGTCCGGCTGCGCCCAGACACTCTGGTGCAACAACGTGGCCAGCAGCCCGGCGACGATCTTGTGGCGGCTCAAGGACATTTCTTTTCCCACTCCAGTGACAGGCGGCCGGTGGTGCCAAACCGGTAACGCTGTTCGTACCAACCCGTGCCGAACAGGCTCAGAACATAATCGTAATAAGAAGGCTGGCGCAACGCGAGATTGCCAGGCTCAAGGCTTTGCGTCCAAGCTGCCCTGACCCGGGCAAGCTGGGTCCGCAACTCGGCGTCGCGGCCCTCCGCTTCCAGATAGGGCAAAAGCGCTGCGGAAAAACCGAAGGGACCGCTGCCCTGCACCACGCCCGTGTCCGTCTGCACCGACTCTGGCGGCACGCCAGCCGCAAGCGTTGCCGCCGCCATGCCATAGAGTGCAGCACGCAAGGGCTGAGCCGCGGGATCGGCGGCCGGCGTCATGCCCGCCCACATATAAGTGCGTATGGCGTCGTAGCTGCCTCGGTAGCCATGGACAGGGTCGGCCACAAACTGCCCCGCGATCTGTGCCGTGCTTTGGTAAGCCACCCAGTCCGCTGCAAAACCTTTGGGCGTCGTGGCCTGGATCAAACGGACCGTGTTCGCCGCAATCTTTGTCCAGGGCCCACCGGGCGCAGCCAGGGCCAGCCGGCGCAACACCGGAATAGGCAGATAGCTCGGATTGAGCCGCCAGATTCCGTCGGGCTGCACGAAACCAAATGGCGCAGGAAGCAGCATGGGGCCGAAGTCCGGCAGGTCGGCGAGCTCCTGGTTCTGAATCAAGTTCAGTAAGGCGAGGCCTTCGCGGGTGTAATCGGGCCGCCGCCAAAGCCGGCCAGCTTCGAGCAAGGCGTAGGTAAACCAGAGATCCGCATCCGAAGCCGCATTGCGGTCCAGCACCCCCCAACTGCCATCATCGCGCTTGCCCCAGGCCCAGGCGGGCAGGTTACGCGTGGCATCGGCGTCGGCCAGATTGGCCACGCTCCAACGCCACAGACGCTCGAAGGCAGCACGATCGTTAGCCACCAAGGCAAAAAACATGGCATACGACTGCCCCTCGGAGGTGCTGATCTGACGCGGCGTGCTGGCGTCGAGCACCCGGCCATCCGCCTGCACGAAATGCTGGGCGAAGGTTTGCCATTGCGGCCAGCTTGCCGCCTGACAGACGGCAGCCGCCGACGCTGGCGCGGCGATCAGAGCCAGCACCAGCGACATCAGGCGCAGAGCAGCCAGGCGCAGCATCAAGACTTACGGCGCCGCAATGCGCGCAGCAAGGCGATCAGCACAGCCAGACCGAGCAAGCACACCAGCCCCGTCACCAGCAGCTTAACCAGGGTATAGCCGGGCAGCACCGAAGAGATCCACCAGTCGATGCGCTTGAGCCAGGGCAAATCGCCGACGTAGTACTGATGGTCTCCCACCAGCGACTCGACTTGTTTGCCTCGGATCACGGCCAGACTGCCGCGCACGGACTGCTCATAGCCCTCACCGCCTTGCAGTGCCGCCACGGCGTCATGCAAGCCTTCGGGTTTATTGCTGGCGAGCAGCACCGCGCTGCGCTTGGCCGTCAGCGGTGACTCAAAACCCGCGACGATAGCGCTCACGCCATCACTGTTATAGGCCACCGTGCTGCGGGCGGGCTCGCGATCCTGGCGCGGATCAGGCGTGAACCAGCCTTTCACGCGGTAAAGCAGATCCGACAACCCAAAGTGGGCTCCCGCCTCATAGCTGCCCGGCAGATACTTGGCCCAGCGCTTGAGCAGGGGTTGATCGGGTCCGGCCGCAATAATCAGCAGATCTTTGTCGGCCTGGCTGGCCACCTGGGCGTCGCGCACCACCGTGACCCCCACGGCCGGATAGCCCGTCGCTTCGCCCATGCGGCCCATTACGTCCAGATAGGTGCCGTACTCGGCGGGGCCGGCGCGCTCGCCCATCACCACGGCCGTCTCCGAGAGGTCGGCCATGCGGGTGAACGGAAAACCTGCCTGCGTAAAGGCACGCAGATCGGGCATGGCCATGAAGTGCGGATAACCGGAAATATCGATGGTCGATTCCGGTTCAATGGCCCCGCGCACATTGTCCACGATGATGTCGCGGCACTCGCCCTGCTTGAGGTAGTCGTAGAGATAGCGGAACTGCAATTGACCGCGCGACTTCAGGAGGTCCAAAGGCACTTCGAGTTGCGCGCGCATCGGCAGACTTTCATCGGGCAGGACCTGGGCGCGCAGCGCATCTCCGCCTTCGATGCGCTCCAGCGCAAACAAAGGCACCGACTTGACGAACTGATCATTCACACCGAACAGCAGCGAAGAATTCAAGGATGTCGGCTGCGGCGTGTAGCGGTAGCGCAGATCGATCGGCACCTTCTTTTCCTGCCAGCCGAACAGATCGGGCGGCACGCGCACATCGACGCGGATGACATCGGGGCTGAAGCCCGAGACGTTCATGCGCTTGGGATCGACCAATTCGCCGAAACTGACGGGCCGATCGCTGCGCAACCAACGCGGCGCATCATAGGGTTTGCGCGGTTCAAGATCGGCGCGCCGCGTGATCTGCGCCGTCTGCCCGGTCAGGGTCTGACCTCCCAGGGCCAGCCCGGCGGCCGCCTGCTTGAGCTCCTTGCTATTGCGGCCCAGCACGAGCAACAGCTTGCCATCCGGGTCCTCCGGATTGTCGATGATGCTCACGGTCGGGCCATTGACGGTCTCGCGCGCCAATTCATTGGCGGCGGCGCCATAGGCCAGCACGATGGCATTGCCTTGCTTGGGCAATTGCGACACCGAGGCCGGAAAAGCCGCGCCACGGTAGCCGGCCAGGGCACCGAACCAGGACGACAAGGTACCCGCCGCCTCGAGCGCCGCATCATCCGGTGTGCCTTCGAACACGAAGGGCAGCACCAACTTGTGCATATCGCGCTTGTCGAAAAAAGGCAGGGGCAGAATGTTAAGGTCGTTGGGCAGCGCCAAAGGCTTGGTCGCCAGTTCCAGCTTGCTCTGGTTGCTGATATTGGCCCACAGGCTGGAATGCAAAGGATCTTCGCAGTCCAGGGTGTAGTGGCCGATCAATTGCAGGCGTAAATCGTTGTAAGGCGTGATCAGGTAAGGAGGAATCTCCACCGTCTGGCGCAAATTTTTGCCAGCCGAATCACGCGGCACCGGCAAGGTCGCCGCCACCTCATCATTGACCAACACATTGATGTGAGAAAGATCGCTCAAGAGCGCGGGGGAATAGGCATAACGCAGATCCAACTGCGCGCCAGTCACCACCCGGTCATTGCGCACACTGAAATTGAGCGTATTGCTGCCGTCTATCCCCCGCAGGCTCAAGGGATATTGAGCGCCCAACTCTTTGAACGTGTGCGTTTCATCAGCCTTGAACGGCTCGGCGGGGACCGGCGGCGTCTGCGTCGCCTGCGCGGTCAGGGCAAAACAGGTCAGCAAGGCTACCGGCAACCGGGCCAGCGAGGGCCGACGACGGGACTTCATTGCGGAAACGGATGAAGACACGATCGATTTGTTGGATGGACTGGTGTTCATGTTCACGATTCCAGACGGCGGCGCGCGCGGGCACGCAGCGATAGATAGACCAGCACGGCAATGACTAGCGCGCTCAGAAACAGCGCTACGACGAGGACCAGCGGATGACCGGCGAAAAACCATTGCAGGCCCAGCCAGGGCGGCAACGATCCGACGTAATAGGTCGGGTCATCCTGCGCAGTGAAGATCTGTGCGCCGTTGATCAGGGTGAGATTGCCGCCGATGCGCTGTTGCCGCTCATCAGGAGCGGCTGCGGCGCGCGTCGTCAGCGCCGAGACAGCGGCGGCCAGGCCGTCAGGGTTGGCGCCCGCCACGACCACGGCGCTACGGCCGCTGCGTAAAGGCGATTGCAGGCCGGCCAGGCTGCCGACCGCCCCGCCACCGGCATAGGCCAGATCGAACTCGGCCTGACGCTCCCGGCGGCGCGGGTCAGCGCCGAACCAGGCGGCCACGCCGGAGAACCAATCCGCCACGCCGACATGCCCCTTGCCGCCGCCAAAACCATCCGGCAGGTCGGCGCGCCATTGCGACAACAGCGGCTGATTCTCGCCCGAGGCCAACACCAGCAAATCCTTGTCGCGCAGCGACTGAGCCTTTGCGGCCTGGGCCACGGTCACCCCCGTCACGGGGTAGCCGGTCGCCTTGCCCATCAGCCCCATCAGATCAAGATAGGCGTCGATATCGCCACCATCAGCCTGATCGGGCATGATCACCGCCGTCTCCGACAGATCGGCCAAGCGCGTGAAGGGAAAGCCCGCTTCGGCGAACAGCGAGAGATCCGGCATGGCCGCATACTTGGGTAAGCCAGAGATATCGATGGTGGAGGCCGGATCGATGGCGCTGCGGATATTGTTCAGAATCGAGTTCTGACACTCGCCCTGCTTGAGATACTCATAGGCGTAACGGAATTGCAGCGTGCTCATGGGCGGCAGGAGATAAGTCGGCACCATTACCTGCGCCTGCCCTTCCGACACCGGAATGCCGGTCAAACGGCTATACAGTCCCAGGCCGTCATTGAGCGAAAAACTCTGCACCAACTGGCCTCCCGCCATCATCTCCAGCACCGATTGCTGGCTGCCAGGACGCGGCGAATAGCGGTACTTCAGATCAACGGGCACGCCAGGGCTGTGCCAGCCGAACAGGCCCGGCGGCATGCGCAGATCGAGTTGAATCACAGGAGGCCGATGGCCATCGACATTAAGGGATGAGACGGGAACCAGCTCGCCAAATTGCACGGGCCGATCGCTGGGCAGCCAGTTCGGCGCATCAAAGGGCTTGCGCGGCTGGGGGGCTTTCCAGTCGGTAATGCGCGCAAACTGGCCAGACAAGGCCTGAGCGCCCAGGGCCAGAGCCGTGGCAGCCTGCTTGAGTTCGGCGGCATTGCGCCCCATGACCAGCAGCAATTTGCCATGCGGGTCTTGAGGATGAGCGACCATCGCCAGCGACGGTCCGGCGATGTCCTGCTTAGGCAGGCCCGGCACGCTGTCGCCCTGCTGCAAGAACACAACCGCATTGCCTTTTTCCGGCAGCGCCTGCACTCGCGACGAGAAGCGGGCGCCGCGATAACCTGCATGGGCGCCAAACCACGACGCCACGATGCCGGCGCTTTCCAGACGCGCCCCATCGGGCGCCTGTCCCAGCACGAGCGGCAGATTCAACTGCCGCACATCGCGGCTGTCGAAAAAAGGCACAGGCAATAAGGCCAGATCGTCAGGCAGATCGGCCGGCACCACGGTCAGTTCCAGCATGCTGCGGCCCGCCACGTTGGCCCACAAGCTGGAATGCAGCGGGTCCTCGCATCCCATCGTGTAATGACCGATGAGCTGCATATCCAGGCGGTTGAAGGCTTTCAAGGCCTGCACCGGCAAGTCGACCGTGCGCTGCGTCGGCCGGGCCGAGGCTTCCTTGGGCAAGGCGATCGTATCGGCCACCTCACCGTTGAGACTCACCTTCAGATGCGACAGGTCGGGCAACAACGCAGGCGAATAGGTGTAATCGAGCAAGACGCGCGCACCGATGACCTTCTGATCACGGCGCGGGCTGAAGCCCAGTCCTGTGGCGCCCTCTACACCAAACATGGGCAAAGCGGCCTGACCACTCAGGCTGGATAGCGGAATGGCATCCACATAAGCGCCCGGCGGCAACGCGGGCGGCGTATCGGCACGAGCGCTGACAACGCAGAGCGACAAGAGCGCGGCCAGTAGCGCAGGCGCACGGCGGCGCGGAACACGCGTTTCGGACATCATCAATCTATCGTCCTTCATGGCTTGTTGGGCGCGGAGCGAGACCGGCGCAGGCTGGCGCGCAACTGATGGCGCAATTCCCGAAGCAAAATCGTGAACCCCCGAAAACCGATAGTGGAAACATGGCGCAATGCGATCAGAGGCGAATCCGTTGAATTGCTACCCCAGATCGTAGCCCAGGTATCCGCACGACCGAAGGTCACGCGCGCCAGGTCACGCTCTTGCTCCATGGTCAGGTGCTGAAAGCGTACCCCCAGGCGACCATCGCGACTGAATGTCACGGTGGCCGGGAACAGCGCTTCCTCGTCATTGCGAAACACCGAAACATTCAATTCGGTGCCCACCGGGATGGACACCCCTTGAGGCAGCACCAGGCCCAGGCCGCCCTGCGAGTAATCGTTGCTCTGGCAGGCGACGGTACGGCCATCGTGCAAGCGCAGCATTGCCGGCAATACGGTGGCAACGCGCGGGGTGGTGCGCAATTGACGAGCCTCGCCGGCGACGGCCACGCTGGCACTGGTCATCATGATGTTGTAGAACGTCCAGATCAGATTCAGCAGCAAGGTCGTGGTGACGCCGACCTGTATGCCCTCTCCCTTGAGCAGCGCCATCACACCCAGAGTCAAACCCAAGAGGTTCAAGCCCATGATGATGACGTAGGGCCGTGCCAGCGCCCAGTCGAAATACGAATCCTCGATGATGCCGCCCTTGGCCGTCACGTTGAATTGCGCCCCCTTGGGGTTGATCAAGGCCTGCAGGGCAGAACGCATGACGTACCAGGCCAGCACAGACTCATAGACCTCATTCCAGAAGGAATGGCGGAACTTGCCCTGTATGCGAGAGCCGGTCAGGCTGGACATGACAATATGCGGCAACACATAGGCGGCCACCATGATGGCCGACGCCTCGAACACGCGAGCGCCAAAAAACAGATAGGCCAGCGGCGCTGTCAAAAACACCACCCGAGGCAAGCCGAAGAAAAAGTGCAGCATCGCGCTCAGATAGCACAAGCGCTGCCCCAGCTTCAGCCCCTTGCCCAGCAAAGGATTGTTGACCCGGAGAATCTGCGCCATGCCACGGGCCCAGCGCGTGCGCTGGCCGATATGCCGCGACAGGTTTTCCGTCGCCAGACCGGCGGCCTGAGGCAAAGCCAGATAGGCGGTGTTATAGCCGAGACGGTTCATCTTGAGCGCCGTCAGGGCATCTTCGGTAACGCTCTCCGTCGCCATGCCGCCGATGGCAGTCAGCGCCGTCCGGCGGATCACCGCGCAGGAACCACAGAAAAAGGTGGCATTCCAGAGGTCATTGCCGTCCTGGACCACGCCATAGAACAATTCGCCTTCGTTGGGCACGTTGCGAAAGGTGCCCAGGTTGCGCTCGAACGGGTCTGGAGAAAAGAACACGTGCGGCGTTTGCAACATGGCCAGCTTGGGGTCCTTCAGAAACCAGCCCATGCAAATTTGCAGGAAAGAGCGTACCGGCACGTGATCGCAGTCGAAGATCGCCACGTACTCACCCTGCGTGCGGGCGAGCGCCGCATTGATGTTACCTGCCTTGGCGTGTTTGTTGTCCGAGCGCGTCAGATAACCGATGCCGATCTGCTCGCAGAACGCCTGAAACTCGGGGCGTCGGCCGTCATCCAGCACATAGACATTGAGACGATCCGCAGGCCAATCCAGCGCCTGCGCGGCCAGCACGGTCTGCCGCACCACATCCAGAGGCTCGTTATAGGTGGGTACGTACACATCAACGGACGGCCACAGGCTGGTGTCGGCCGGCAAAGGCAGCGGCTTGCGCCGCAAGGGCCAGGCTGTCTGGAAGTAACTCAGCAGCATCATGACCAAGGCATAGATTTCCGCCAGAAGCAGGCCATAGCCAAAAAAAGCGTCCGTCCAGGTCTCAAAGCCCAGTGTGCTGGTGATACGCCAATACATATAGCGCAGCGAACTGATGATGGACAGCATCACCATTGTCAGCGTGGCCAGGCGCCCGGCGACCCGATGCAGCAGCAGCGCGGCGCCTATGCAGGTAAGGCCGAACAGCAATTGCTGTACGAGGCCCATTTCGACGGCCACCGCAAGCACGAAGAGCACGGCTGCGAGCACGGAAGCCAGCACGCGCACCCAAGCCATGCGCCATAAACGCCAGGACAGCAGATCATTACCCGCGCGCGACATGCGCTCGCTGTGCGGCCTCGGTTCCCGATTCATCGTTTTCATTGACCGGTCCCAAACTGTTGCATCACCCAAGCCGCGCCATTGGCGAAATCCTGGCTGGGCTGGCTGTACGGCGCATGCTCGATCACGGTTTTGCCGAAGGCGAGCGCATCCGCCACCGACACATCGCGCTGCACCACGCCGATGACGCGGTTGCCCAAAGCACCGCGCAACACCTGCGCAGTATCCTTGGCCAGCGCTTGCGCGCTATCTACCTGATTCACCAAATAGGCATGTCCCAGATAACCCGGCCTGCCCTCGCAATACTGGGCGACCAGGCTCTCGATCGAAGGCAGCGTCGCAAACGAAGCTGCATCCGCCAGCGTGACAACCAGCACCAAATCGGCACACTCCAGCGCCTGACGCAGATAGGCCGACGGACCGGGTGGCGTATCCACCAGCACCACCGCCTCCGGCCCCAGATCCAGCGCGGCCAGATGGCGCGTCAGCCATTTCGGGTCGGCATTCATTTGCTGCTCCAGCCGCAAACGATCCTCTTCATTGAGCGCGCCAAACGGCAGCAGATGCACGCCTGACACCCCCTGCACACAAATGCTGCGCCAATCCTGACCGGCAAGACTGGCACGGGCAAGACCTTCAATCCCCGTCAACTCATCCGCGCCCAGATGGAAGCGCAAAGCATTCTGAGGGTCCAGGTCCACCATCAGCGTTGCGGCGCCGGACTGCTCGAGCGCAACACTCAGATTCGCGGCGACGGTGGTTTTTCCCACTCCGCCCTTGGCAGAAACAATGGCTAGAATCTTCATGATCGTGATGGGTTACGAGCCCGGGCAAGGCGAGCAAACACAGTTTGCAGCGGGGAAACCGCGTCAGGCGTCTCGCCCGGCGCTGGCGCCGACTCCGCTTCGGACTGCGGGTCGGCAAGCGGCGCGCTGACGGCGTCGGCCACGGGTTTGCCAGAGTCAAGCGCTTGGAAATCCAGGTCGTAGACGACCGCAGACGGGGTGGGAACGGCCTCGGGCACTACCGGCTTGGCCGCAGACGGCGCAGCCTCGAGCACCTCCGGCATGGCCGCAGACGGCGCAGCCTCGGGCGCCTCCGGCATGAGTGCAGACGGCGCAGCCTCGGGCGCTGCCGACGCGCCAGCTAAGGCCACGGGTGGAATATCGGCATAAAGCGTGTCGATGGCAGGGCGGGTGACACGGGCCTGGCGTATCCAGCCCGCGACGGCCGATGGCGTAATCGAGGGCAATATCTCCATCGGGTCGGCAGGCGCCAGCGCAGGCAGTTTTCTGAGGGCCTTCCCCGGGCGAGGCGGCCAATGCGCCGGCACGGCAGCTTGCTGGGCCAGCGCTTGGACAGCGGGCGCAATGACGGCCTCGCCAGGATGAACGCGGCCGAGCAAAGGCCAGCGGCCTCTTGCCGCTTCGGCTTTCGCTTCTCGGCCAATCTCCTGGTAGTCACGGGAATCACCCCCAAACTTCCGGTAAAGATTGCCAATATCACTAAAATCGCGCATTTATCCGTCTCCGCCTGCCCATGACGCGCCCTGCCCTATTCAGGCGCTGGCACGCCCGAAGCGATAAACCACGACTTGCGCATCGGCCGGCTGTGGCTGTGTGACATGCAATTCGGTATCGGCGCCCAACTGACGCATCCACAACTCGTAGACCCCTTCCAGAAAGCCGGTGCTCCATGTGAGATGCTTGACGCCGAACGCCGCACTCAAGGGGGCGCAGAAATGCCGCAAGGTGAGATGGTCATCCGACTCGGAGATGTCTACCCAGCCCCAATCCAGCCCGCGCCACAGGGTATTGATGGCTTGCTGCAACTCTTCCACGCTGGCTGCTGCCGGCAAGGCATGGATAGTGGCGAACTGATGCCCGGCACGACGCATAAAGGTGCGCAAGCGCTGCGTGGTCAAGTCCTGGGCAAGCTCGTCGGCGAAGGCGGCAAGCACATCACGCCATTGAGCCGAGCACAGCCGCTCATTAAGATGGGAGAAAACTGCGTTTTCCACAATATTCCTTCATCACAGCACTAGCCTGCAGGGCGAGAGCACGCCCAGAAGCCTGCGCACAGATGGGCCAGTTTCGTATCGAAAAGGTGACAGACGCGAACAGCCGCCGCCACGCATTAAGGCTGGGCTGTTGACGGAAATGCCGACAAGAGTCCGCTGGCACTGGGCCAGCGTCATACACAAGCAACTCGCCCGCGAAACCGGGCGCGCCATCTCTAGTTTTATGGCCCTGCATAGGCCGCATCCGCAGTTGGCAAGGCGGAGCTGCGATTCGTCAAACCGCATTCTTGGAGCATAACCTTGCTTCTTAGTGCGCAATGCGCGACAGAGATTATCGAGAATCACTAGCCTTAGCTGATTACCATCTATCGCAAATAACCGAAATAAAATTCCCGGTATTATCAATATGCAATGCGAAGCTGCATTCTAGTATATTCGCGGCACGAATTAAAACATTGGCGCACAGCATGTGTCGGGATCGAGGCATTCCCTGTCTGCCCAAGGTGGCGCACTGTGGCCCCCCCTTGACCAGACCTTGCCGCGCGCTCATGTCCCTGCCACATTCACTCACGCTGCTGTTCGCCAGAGAGTCCCGATGCCGCATGCTTCCCTGAATCTGCGCCCTGTTTTACTCGTTGGCGGCTCTGGCACGCGGCTGTGGCCGCTCTCGCGGGGCGCCTACCCCAAGCAATTCCTGCCCTTGCTGGATGAGCTGTCTCCCTTGCAGGCCACCTGTCAGCGCGTTGCCGGCCTGAATGGCCTGGCTCCGCTTTTCGTGGCCAACGAAGAACACCGCTATCTGGTGGCAGAGCAACTGCGCCAGATTGATCTGCGCGACCCGACTATCCTGCTTGAACCGGCAGGCCGCAACACGGCACCCGCCATTGCGCTGGCCGCCCTGCAGGCGCTGGCCGAGGGTGACGACAGCCTGATGCTGGTGCTGCCTTCCGACCACGCCGTCAACGATGTTGCGCGCTTCCAACAAGCCGTACGCACCGCCCTGCCCGCCGCATCGGCCGGCAAACTGGTGACCTTTGGTGTACAGCCCACCTACCCCGAAACGGGCTATGGCTATCTGCGCGCCGGCGTAGCGCTAGAGGGGGTGGCCCCCGTCGAAGCCTTCGTCGAGAAGCCCGATGCCGAGACGGCGGCCGGCTACCTTGCCAGCGGCCGCTATTTCTGGAACAGCGGCATGTTTCTGTTCCGGGCCTCGCGTTACCTGGACGCTTTGGCCGCCCATCGACCCGACATTCTGGCGGCATGCCGCGCCGCCATGGACGCTTCGCGCCGCGATGGCGACTTCCTGCGCCCGGACCCGGCGGCCTTCATCGCCTGCCCGGCGGACTCCATCGATTACGCCATTATGGAGCGCGAAACCGATGTGGTGATGGTCGCGCTGGACGCGGGCTGGAGCGACATCGGGTCGTTCGCCACCTTATGGCAGCTTGCGCAGAAAGATGAGGCAGGCAATGCCTTGCGCGGCGACGTGATTGCGCACGACTGCCGCAATGTTTATGCCCGCGCCGACCATCGGCTGGTAGCCCTGTTGGGTATCGAAGATGCCGTGGTGGTGGAAACCGCCGATGCCGTGCTGGTCGCTGCGCGCGAGCGGCTGCAGGAGGTACGCCAAATCGTCGCCCGATTGAATGAGGCCGGCCGCAACGAGGCCCTTGCCCACCGGTTGGTTTACCGGCCCTGGGGCAGCTACGACGCCATCGATGCCGGCGAACGCTTCCAGGTCAAGCGTATCCGAGTCGCGCCGGGCGCCCGGCTCTCCCTGCAAATGCACCACCATCGCGCCGAACACTGGGTCATCGTCTCTGGCACGGCCCGCGTGACACGCGGCGATGAAGTGTTTCTGCTGACGGAAAACCAATCCACCTATATCCCGCTGGGCGTAAAGCACCGACTGGAGAATCCCGGGTCAATCGACCTCGAACTGATCGAGGTGCAGTCCGGCCCCTATCTGGGCGAAGACGATATCGTGCGCTTTGACGACGTCTACGGCCGTTGATTCAGTCATGTCCACCTCTATTCCACTTAGCCATCCTCAGCGCTCTCTCATGGCGCTGGTCGGCCTGGTGTGCGCACTGATCAATAGCGGCAGTTTTCTGATCCTGGCGGGCCTGCACGGCATCCACGCACCGCTTTACATGCGCTGGATACCTGCCCTGATCGGCGTGGTCACCTTCATTACCTACACGCGTTTCGGCCTGCTGGTCAGCGCCCGCTCGATGTGGTGGATGCTGGGGCGTGGTCTATTGCGCTGGTTCAATATTCTGTTCCTGACCGTCCTGGCGCTGTTCTTTCTGCCCCACAGCTCGACCGACACCGAATGGCTGCGCCTGCTGCTGCTGCATTGGGCCGCTGTCGCACTCCCCCTGACGGCAGCCGGCCTCTACGGCCTGCGGCACACCGCCTACCGCCTGAACAATATGCCTGCCAGCCGCCGGGCAGCGGTTTTCTTTGGCATGGGTCCCGAAGCCCGCAAGCTGGCCATGCGCCTGGAGCGTTCGCCCATTCTTGGCATCTACACGGCAGGCTATTACGCGGAACAGCCGGTCAACGAGGCCAAGGACGAAAATATTCCGCCCTACCTGGGACGGTATCAGGACGCCCTGGCGCGCATCGGCGCGGGCGAATACAACATGGCCTTCGTCACGCTGGAAGACGACAAGCAAAGCAAGGCCATGCTGGAGTTGATGAGCCATCTCTACGACTCAACGGCCGAGATCTACCTCATGCCCGAATCGCCACTGCTCAGCGAGCTGGCCATCAGCAGCGCCGATATCGCCGGCGTGCCGCTGCTCTCCCTGCACGAAACACGCATGGTCGGGCTGGCGCGCAGCATCAAGCGGCTGACCGATCTGCTGCTGGGCGGGCTGATGCTGCTGGTGCTGTCCCCCCTTATGCTGCTGATCGCCATCGCGATCAAACTCGATTCTCGCGGCCCGGTGATTTTTCGCCAGCAACGCTATGGCGAACGCGGCATGCCGATCACGGTATTGAAATTCCGGTCCATGCGCACGGACGCCGGGCTGGAGGCCGACGGGACGCTGCGTCAGGCGCAGGTCGGCGATAAACGCGTCACGCGGGTAGGCCGTTTTCTGCGCAAAAGCTCGCTGGACGAACTGCCCCAACTCTTCAATGTGCTGGGCGGCAGCATGAGCCTGGTCGGACCACGCCCCCACGCTTCAGAACACAACGAATTCTACCGGCGCCAGATACGCGGCTATATGCTGCGCCACAGCGTCAAGCCGGGTATTACCGGCTGGGCCCAGATCCACGGATTGCGCGGCGAGACGGAAACACCGGAAAAAATGCGCTTGCGCGTGCGCTACGACCGCTATTACATCACCAACTGGTCGCTAATGCTGGACTTGCGCATCATGGTGCGCACCGTGCTCGTGCTGTTCTGGGATCGCAACGCCTACTGAAGCGCGATCATCACGGTTCTTCGCGGATCGGATCGCACAGGGGCACCTCAGGCCTGCGCCACAGACAATCGGTAGGCTGCATCATGCGGCGCAAGGAGTCTTTGCTGCCGCTGCCAAAGGTGTATTCGATGCCGATGCGCACGAAATTCTGCGAATAGCTGTCCTGCTGATTGGCGCCGCGCTGACGATCGCGATACAGATCCATCACCCAGCGCAGATTGTCATCGCTTAGCCATTGCACGCGCGCGCCCAGACGCTGAATTTGCAGGGTTTCTTCATTCGCGCCGACCAAGGCCGTATTGCGTTGCCGGCTATGCTCGAGGCCCAGGCTGAAAGCGGTCTTGACGGTAGGTTGCCAGGTCAGGGAGACCCCCCCGCCCGTGCGCACCCCATACAGCACCTGAGGATCATCATCATAGGCATAGGGACGGTGCCAGAGTTGCAGATCCACCCGCGTTTTAGGTGAGTAGTCCCAGGTTGCACGGCCATCGAAGGTGAGCAAATGCGTGTCGCGCTCGCTCAAATGTTCATAGCTGCGGGCGAGCAGCCCCACTCGGCCCTGGAACAGGGTCTTGGGGCTATAGTCCCAGCGGGCGGCCACAAACGCCTCGTTATCGGCATATCGGTCATCGATCGTCGCGGTCAGGGCTGGCGTGCGCTTGTAATAATCCACATGCGTCTGGCGCCAGCCCGCCTGTGCGAAGGATCGCCCAAAGCCCGCATAGCGAGCGGCTGCCTGCCAGCCGCGCTCCTCGCGGTTATACAGCGTCTGATTGATGTCCTGGTCATAGCCCGTGGCATTGCTGAACACGCTCACCGCCGGCAAGGTCAGGCGGTCCGTGATGCGCAAACCTATCTCGGCGGATCGGTTCTGACGCGTCTGCTGATCGCGTTCGGGCCAGGAGCGGTTCAGATCACTATTTAACTGTTTGCTATAACCGTAATCGAAACGGCCCGCAAAGAGCGGGCCTGCACGCCAATACAGCGTGGATTGCAGATTGCGGGGCTGGTGATCGAGCTGGCGCTGATTGCTATAGCGCACGTCGCTCAGCGTGCCGCCCGCATCCAGGCGGGTATCCTCGGACAGCAGGGGCAGGCGCAGGCCCAAGCCTGCCGATTTGACCCAGGCCCCGGTTCCCTGGATATCTGACGCGGAATCGGGCCGCCGCGCAGGATTGCTTTGATACTGATATGAACTGCCCATCTGGACGGCGTAATCGGCAGGCGCGGCAAGTGCCTGAGCACCGCACAATGCCAAGCCAGCAGCTGCCAGAATCCGCACAGACGTCACGACGCCGTATCGCGCCGGCGCCGCCATTGACGCCAGCACAGGGCGAGAAAACGGGTGTCATCCACCAGATAGCGGCGCCACAGACGACGCGGATTGCTCGCCAGACGCCATACCCACTCCAGGCCTATGCGCTGCATCCATTGCGGCGCACGGCGCTGCAAGCCGATCGCGAACTCCATGGCCGCCCCCACGCACAGCACGATGCCGCCGGGCAGCGTCGGCGCATAGTGCAGGGCCCAGTTTTCCTGCTTGGGCATGCCGACACAAAGAAACACCACGTCCGGAGCCTGGGCCCGCACCTGTTCAGCGAAAGCTTCTCCTTGGGGCCCCAAGGGATCAAGCCCCATAGGCGGAGCGACCACCTCGATATTCAGGCCGGGATAGAACTGCTCGAACCGTTCGTGTAGCGCGGCTTCGCTACCGGGCATGCCGCCCAGCAGCAACACACGCCAGCGGCGCGCCTGCGCCTGGCGGCACAAGGCGACGAAGAGATCGGCCCCCGTGACACGTTCCGGCAAGGGCTTGCCCAACCATCGGCTCGCCCAAACGACTGGCATGCCATCGGCAAAAATGAAGGCTGCCTTGCCATAGCGTTCGCGAAAGGCCGGCGCGGCATCCAGGCGGACGACATGATCGACGTTGGGGGTCACAACAACCCGAGCGTGGCCGTCGCGGCGCTCGGCGGCCTGCGAAAGAGACTCAAGCGCCTGATCGAAGGTCACGGCCGCAATGTCCAGCCCGAACAGCCGGACGCTGGGCAAGGACGGCAGATCACCCGTTGCTGCTGGAGAACCCTGCTGAGAGCTATGCAAAGTGTGGTCTCGATATGAATGAAGGCCGCTTTCTGAAAAAATGCAGGCCCTCGCACCCAAACAATGCGGGTTTGCATGTCAGAAAAACCCATATGCTCGCATTGTATTTAAAATGCCTACAGTGCGACAGTTCGCGTCGGCTACTATTAGCCGCGCGCAAACCGTAGTGGCAAATTGGAGAATCATTGTGGCGGGACTGACAGCGAATATTTGCCGAACGGCGCTGCTGGCGCTGTTGGTGTCTGCCGCCCATGCCCAGGACCTGCCGATTCCTGACCCTGTCGCGCCGGCGCGCGCAACCCGCGATGACGCCAGCCGCTATAACGCGCCTGCGCCCATCAGCCCGATTAGCCCCATCCGCGCACCGGCGAGCGCGCCAAGCCGGATCGAACCTGTCAACACCCAGATCCGACCCATCGCGCCCATCAGCACGGATCTCGATATCCCAGCGCCGGTCACCCAAAGCGGCAGCCGTCCCCAGGCCCGCAGCCACCTGCCTGACACCGCCGCGCCTGCCCCGGCCGCGCCGCCAGCGGCCCAGGCTTCGATCGATGGCGCCATCGCCGCGGTGGGCCCGGGCGACACACTCAATATCACCATTCTGGGTCCCAACGGTTCAGAAACCCGCGTGACGGTCGATGCCGAAGGGCAGATTGTGGCGCCCCTGATCGGGGACTTGCGGGTTTCGGGCCTCACACCCTCGGCCATCGGCAAGCGCATCGCCCAAGACCTGCGCAACAAAGGCTATATGACCGATCCTCAGGTAACGGTCGAAGTCGTGGCATTTCGCAGCCGCATCGTGTCGGTGCTTGGTCAGGTGCAGCGGCCAGGCCGCTACCCTATCGAGGGCCGAATGTCGGTGCTGGAGCTTCTGGCGATGGCGGGCGGCGCCACCGACGGCGCAGGCGAGGTGGCCACGCTGGTGCGGCGCGCCGATGGCGGCAACGAACGCCTCAACCTTTACGTCAACAACGGCCAGGCTCCCTCGCGTCCCCTGCAAGACACCGAGCTGGAGCCCGGTGACGTGGTGTTCGTCCCCGAGGCACCGCGCTTTTACGTCTATGGCGAAGTCGGTAAGCCAGGCGCCTACCCCATCGAAAAAGGCCTGAATGTCATGCGGGCGCTGTCGGTCGCAGGCGGCCTGACGCCGCGCGCCTCCGATAGCCGCATCGACATTCATCGCACCGACCCCCTGACGGGCGCCACGACCGACAAGCGGGTCAGCCTGACCGATACGGTGCAGCCGGGCGATGTCATTCACGTCAACGAACGCTTTTTCTAATAACGGAACCCGCACGCCCACCGGGCGCGCAAGCTGCCGCCATGCCAAACCGCCGCACCACTCTGACCGCCATGCTATTGCTGGCGCTCGGCCATGCCCTGCCCGCCCTGGCCAACCCCGCGCCCTATGCCGTCGTGACAGGGGACTCCATCGCCGAGGGTGAAATTCAGCGCAAGGGCAGGCTCAATGTGCAAGGCAGATTTGTTCCTGACTACCCTTCGCAGCCGGGCCAACTCTCTTACGACCTGGCGCAGTATTCAGGGGTGTTTCATTACAACCAGGGCATAGGCGGCCAGACTTCGACGCAGCTACGAGCGCGCTGGCCTCGCGATGTTCTAGCCCAGACCCATGATCCGGCGGATGGCCGGGGTGCACGCACCCTACCCGAAGGCACGCAGCCCGCGCTGGTCTATCTGCATGTCGGCATTAACGACATTGCCGCTGCGGGACTGCCGCTGCAAGAGATGCAAAACAACTTCGTCTATTTCGCCGACACCACGGCGCAGCGAGGCATTCCGCTGGTCATCGACAACATCGGCGCCTATCTGGGCATGACCGACTCCATGATCGAGCAAACCCGGGCTTTCAACACCTGGCTGAAAGACGATCTGGCGCGCCGCTATCCGCATGTGCGCATCGTCGACTATCTCGACTGGTCCAGCGGCGGCAGCGGCAATTACCGCGTGCTGGCGCCAGGCAAGTTTGCCGACGGGGTGCACCCCTCCGCAGCGGGCTACCAGGACTTCGCGCGCTACATCCACGACACGCTCAAACTGCCGGCGGGTTCTGCCGTGCGTTACTGATAACAGGCCGCGCTCATGATCCAGGACGCCAACGACATCCCGAATGGCTCCGTGCTGGAGGCCGACCTCTGCATCGTGGGCGGCGGCGCAGCCGGTATCTCGATGGCCCTGGCGCTGATGGACAGCGGCCTGAACATCGTGCTGCTCGAAAGCGGCGGCAGCGGCGAAGAGCCAGCCAGCCAGGCGCTTTACCAGGGCAGTGTCGCCGATACCCGATTGCACAGCGAGCCTGACCGCTACCGTCAGCGCCGCATGGGTGGCTCGACGACCATCTGGGGTGGACGCTGCATGCCCTTTGACGCCATCGACTTCGAGGCGCGCGAGTACATGCCCCATAGCGGCTGGCCGATCGGGCTGGACGATTTGCGGCCCTACTACCCCGAGGCCAACCGTCTGTGCGAAGCCGGCGATTTCGCCTACACCGCAGCGACGGCTTTTCATCATCCTTTGCAACCGATGATCGCCGGCTTCGATGGGCCGTCGTTCTCGACCGACACCCTGGAGCGCTTCAGTTGCCCGACCGATTTCGGTCAACGCTACGGAGAACGCCTGCGGCGCGGGCCGATACGCGTATTGCAGCACGCGAACTTATGCCGTCTGGACGGCGACAAGGCGCAAGCGCCTGTCGGCCCCACGCATGTCCGCACCCTGTCCGGTATTGCGTTCACCGTCCGGGCGCGCGCCTATGTATTGGCCACCGGCGGCCTGGAAACGGCACGACTGCTACTGAGCAGTCCGGGGGCCAGCGGCCTGGGACTGGGCAATGCGCATGATGTGGTCGGGCGCTACTACATGTGCCATCTGGCAGGCACCATAGGCAGCGTCGACCTCTCTAGAGCCGCCTCGGTGTGGCACGGCTACGATATCAGCGACGAAGGCGTTTATTGCCGCCGCCGTCTGGCGCTGCGGCCATCGGCGCAGCGGCGTTTGCAAGCCGGCAATTTCGTGGCCAGGCTGCATCATCCGCGCATCCCCGACCCCGGACACGGCAACGGCATTCTGTCGGCGCTCTATCTCGCCCGGCCCATCGTGCCCTATGAGTACGCCCGCCGTTTGTATGGCGACACGCCGGCCTCGGCCGGTTTATGGCTCGCCCATCTGCGCAATGCGATAGTGGGCGCGCCCGCCGCAGCGGGTTTTCTGTGGCACTGGTTGAACCGGCGCACGCTAGCGGCGCGCAAATTCCCGTCCGTCATCGTCCACCCGCACAACGAACGTTACAGCCTGGACTTCCATGCCGAACAGGCGCCTAACCCCGATAGCCGGGTCACGCTAGGCCCGCAGACCGACGCGCTGGGCATGCCGCGCCTGCATATTGACTGGCGCTACACCCCGGAAGATGTGGTAACCGTGCAGCGCGCTCTGGCCGCCCTCGCTCAGGACCTCGATCGCAGCGGTGTCGGGCGCTTTGAGTACGACCCCGAACAGGTGGAGGCCGAAATGACGCGCTATGGCGCCTATGGCGGCCACCATATCGGTACGGCCCGCATGGGCAGCGACCCACGCAACAGCGTGGTGGACGCGAACTGCCGCGTTCACGAAACCTCAAATCTCTACATCGCCAGCTCGGCCGTCTTTCCGACATCCAGCCAGGCCAACCCCACTCTCACCATCGTCGCCCTGGCCCTGCGCCTGGCCGGCCATCTGCGGCGCGCTTGCGCCACTCGCCACGGAGACATGCAAGCATGACTCAACGTATTCTGGTATTGGGCGCCAACGGCTATGTCGGCCGGCGCATCGTCGCCGCGCTGGCGGCCAGCGACTGGGCAGAACCCATCGCCGGCCTACGCCGCCCCGCCCCTGCGCTTACCGTCAACCAGGAAATCTTCGATGCGACCGACAGCGCAGCGCTCCAGCGTGTGCTCGCGCAGGCGGACGGCGTCGTAAATTGCGTGGCCGGTGCCCCGGGCGTCATGGTGCAAGGCGCCATTGCGCTACGCGATGCCCTGGCCGCGCTGCCCTCCCTGCCCCTGGTGCACTTCAGCTCGATGAGTGTTTACGGCCCTGCGCAAGGCGCGATCGATGAAAGCCAACCGCTGGCGCAAGGCCTCAGCGGTTACGGCGGCGCCAAAGTCGAGGCAGAACGTGTGCTGGCCGAACATGCCGTCATGCTGCGCCCCGGCTGCATCTACGGACCCGGCAGTCCGCAATGGAGTCTGCGCATCGCCAGCCTCTTGCAGGCCGGGCGCATCGGCGATCTGGGCGCTGCTGGCGACGGATGCAGCAACCTGGTGTATATCGACGATGTAGTGGCGGCGGTGCTCGCAGCCCTGCGCCTGCCGGAGGTCAAACCGGGACAAGCCTTCAATCTGGCGATGGCCCAGGCACCCGACTGGAACGCCTACTTTCTCGCTTACGCCCGCGCCCTGGGCGCGGTGCCGCTGCGCCGTATCGGCGCGCGGCGCCTGAAAATTGAAACCCGTCTGCTCGCCCCGGCCCTGAAAATCGCCGAAATCGGTTTGCGCCGCATCGGCCTGACTGTACCGCCCCCCATCCCCCCCTCGCTCTTACGCCTATGGGGGCAGGACATCCGCCTGATCTCGGCCCAAGCCGAAAAAACGCTGGGACTGTCCTGGACAGCTCTGGAACAAGGCCTGGCCGCCACCGTGGCGCAACGCGCATGATCCCCAGGCCTGCGCTCATGAACTCCCCTTGTCGCGTCGCCGCGCAGATCAGCATGTACCCCATGGACTACCCCCATGCGGCCCTGCTGTTGCCCCACCAGATCCGCGTCTGGTCACCGATGGTCGATCGTATTGTCGTCACGCTGGACACCCATCGCAGCCGCTCCGGACGCTATCGCGGCAGGCATTTCGACGAATACCGTAGCAAACTTCTGCAACTGGCGCGCGAACTACAGCGCGACACGCCCAAGCTGGAAGTCATCGAAGTGGACTATGCGCCCGAAGCGCGGCGTGAAGTGGCGCAAGCGTTTTTCGGCCTGGATGACATTCCGGTCAAGGCCTGGGATGGCGGCCCGTTTTATGCCTATTTTTACGGCATGCACCACAGCCGCGCACGGCATATCGTGCACTTCGATGGCGACATGCTGTTTGGCGGCGGCAGCCAGCACTGGGTTGAAGAAGCCATCGCCTATACCGACCAGAACCCCTCTGTCCTGCTGACCGGCCCTTTCCCTGGGCCGCCGGCCGCCGATGCCGCGATATTCGGCCACGGCGAGCCCCCACCCGAACGCATCGACGTGGCGGGAGCGCCAGCCTACCGCTTCCAGACCGCGAGCACGCGGATCTTCATGCTGGACATGGAGCGTCTGCGCAGCGCCCTGGGCGTATTGCCGCTATTGCCGCCAAGCCGCGTGCAAAGCCTGAAGTCGCATCTTTTGGGCAATCCGCCCTTGGCTCGTGAAGCCGAAGTCATTCTGGGAGAAGTGCTGCGCGCACGCGGGCTATACCGCGTCGATCTGCTCGGCTCGGCGCCTGGGCTATGGTCGCTGCATCCGCCCTACCGGGGCGCCGATTTTTATGAAAAACTGCCCCAACTGATCGCGGCCGTCGAGTCAGGGCAGCTCCCCGATGCGCAACGCGGCCACTACGATGTGCACGACAGCGTGATCGACTGGTCGTCGCAACGGGCGCTGAACCAGCGTCACAAACGCTGGCTGCGCCTGCTCAAAGACCGGCTACGGATCGGCGGGTAGCCGCTTTGGACGCGGCCTGCTCGCTGGGGCGCTTGAACAGGCTGATCAAGGGCCGCTCCAGCCAGGCATAGACCAGCATCCCCGCGACCGTGCAGGCCAGAAGGCCAGCCAAGCCAAAACCCACCCATCCGCCGGGCAGCGTATCCAGATGCAGCTTGCGCCAAGCCTGGCTGAGCGCCGACAGCACGAAAGCATGCGATAAATAGAGCGAATAGGAAGCATCGCCCAGCTTGTGCAGCCAGGCCATACGGGGTAAGGCCTGAAAACGCTCCAGCAAAATAGCGCCCGCCACGATGACTGCGGCCGGCACCCCTCGCACCAGCGGCCGCGAGACTTCCGGCGCCAGCACGGACAGCAGCGCAATCACGACAAAGCCTCCCACTACCATCGCTGCGCCCAGCAGCGCGGAACCGCCCCTGTGCGGGTGAGAGAACCACACGCCCACCCCCATGCCGAGCAAAAACTCCAGCACGATGTCCGAGGTATAGACCTGCAAAATCGGTGTGCTGGCATCTGCGACGAACCAGCCCACCATGCTCAGGCCCAGCAGAACAAGGGTGACGGCCGAAAATCGCCAGGACGCGGGCAACAACAGCGCCAGACCGAAGATGACGTAAAAAAGCATCTCGTAGTTGAGCGTCCACCCCACCGTCAGCACCGGCTCGATCAAGCCTGCCGGATTGGGTGTCATGATGAAAAAGTAAGAGGCCACCACATGGGAGAGGCCAAAGCGCGCGGTCTGCAACAACTGCGGCGCAATCAACATGACTGCCACCGCCACCGAGGTCAGTAACCAGTAGAGCGGCACGATACGCGCCGCGCGGCGGCCATAAAACTGCCAGACACCGACCTTCTTGCCCCGCGTGGTGATCCACATCAAAAAGCCGCTGAGAACGAAAAAAATATCGACCCCGGCGGCCAGCCAGTGTGGCCAATAACCCTGGTAACCCATGCGTTCAAGCTGCGGATACAGATGCACCGCCACCACCATCATGGCTGCGACTCCGCGCAGGTACTGTATCGAGAGAATATCCATCACATTTCCTTTGCAGCCTGCTCAAGCATTCTGCGCGCCATGCGTCTCACGCCACACCAGCATGCCCACGGCCGCGCAGAAGCAGGCCTCGCCAACGAGAATACCGATTGCCGCGCCCATCGGGCCCCACAGCCTCATGCCGACATAACTGATCGCGAGCGCCAACAAGGCGCAGGCTAGCGTCGCCCCGCTCAGCGCCCGGAACCGCTGCCGCAAGACGGCGATCATCATCACCGGCTCGCGCATCACCATCAGAATGAATAGCCCGCACCAAAGCAGCAGCAAGACGTCGCGCTGCGCGAAATCCTTGCGCATCAAATCCAGAAAAATCCAGTCACGCAACAACCAGAGCACCACGCCATAAGCCAGCGTGAACAAACCCAGCGCCAGCGAGAACAGCATCAGGCGGCGCAGGGTACGGCGCGCGCCCCATCGATGCATCCAGTCTGATGCCAGCGGCGCCAGCTGCTTTTGCATTCCAGCCAGCAAAAGATTGATGGGCATCAGCGTCAGCCGGGTCGCCGCCAGCGCCGCTACCGCCGCCAGATCCAGGGTGGCCGCCGTCAGGAAGTTGTACCCCTGATTGAACAGCCAATAAATAACGCCGCCTGAGGCCGCCCAAAAACCCATCCGGGCGATATCCCGCAAACGGCCCGGCGCCGCGCTGCGGTCGATGTCATCCACCAGATGACGCCGCAACAGGCGGGCGCACACCAAGGCGGCCAGCGTAGCGCCAAGCAGAGTGCCTGCCGCGGCCGCCGACACCTGAGCGGCCAGAGCGCAGCCGCCCAACAGCAATACGGCATACACCACATCGGCCGCCAACACCTGCTGCGGCCGGTGATACATCAGCAAAATACCCCGCAGATACTCGCGATACAGCGCCGCCAACACCAACATCGTGGCGGCCGCAGCCACCAGCGCCGTGGCGCTGCCGAATAGCCCGGCCGCCCAGCCGCCTAAAACAAGCAGCAGAGCCAGCGCGCCGCCCCATGCGCCCAAACGCCATTGGTCGCGCAACAGACTGCCCATCCACTGCCTACGTTCGCCCGCATCCATCGCGGGCAGACGGATCACCAGAGGCGTACCGATAAACGTCCCTTGCAGCGTGGTCAGCAGCATCATGGTGTTGAAAGCCAGGATGTAATAGCCGTACTGCGCCTCGGCGGCATAGCGGATCAAGATCAGGCCCACCCCCAGATTGGCGGCCGACAGCAGCGCCTGATCGATGATCGAGCTACCGAACAGTCGGGCAAAGCCGGGCTTGGACAGGGTCATTCTCGTTCGTCCCGGTCGGTCTTGATCCACTGCCGGTTGCCGCGATTGCGCAACAGAATATAAAGCTTCCACAACACGAAAAACGGCGCCCGCAGCAAATCCAGCAGCGCGCGCGGCCCCAACGGTGACAACTGCCAGCCGCGCAGCACATGGGCCGCGATCACCACAAGCAGCAAGGCCGCGAGAACAGGCCAAATCCACAGACCCGCGCCCGGTAGGGCCAGGCTGGCGATCGCGCCCAACACCAGCAGGGCACCGATCTGCAACACCACGTAACCCAGGGGCAGGGTCAGCAGATCGGCGGCCAACTCCAGGCACACGCTGCTGCGCCGGATCAAAGCCTGGCGCAAGAGACGGCCTGTGTACGCCCTCACCACCGCCAGGCGCCCACCCTCCCAACGCTGGCGCTGGCTGCGCGACCCCCGCTCAGAGGCAATCAGCTCGGCATCGGCGCTGGCCTCATCGACATACACCACGCGATGGCCTTTCAGGCCCAGCACAATGCCGTATTCCAGGTCCTCGGTCATCGAGTGGATATTGAAGGGCACCTCACGCAGCAAGGCATGGGTCAGGCACATGCCATTGCCGCGCAGGCCGCAGGAAGCGCGCAGGCGCTCGCGGCCGCGGCCGCGCACGGCATGAAACGCGCCATAGGCCAGCGTCACCATGCGGGTGCGCCAGGACTCCTCGGGATTCAACACGCCATAATGCACCTGCATGGCCATTGCGCCCTGCTCGATGCGCGCTGCGTAGGCAGCCAGCAAATTCGGCGTGACCTCGGTGTCGGCATCGATCACGGCCACCGCCTGGGCGAACCCGTCGGCGGCGCTGCGGGCGATGCCGAACTCCAGCGCATAACCCTTGCCCCGCAAGAGAGCGTCCTGGCGCTCGATCACCTCGGCGCCGGCCGCCCTTGCCCGCGCGGCGGTATCGTCGCTGCAATTATCGGCAATGACCAGCACGCGGAAATGCTCACGTGGCCAATCGACCGCCAAAAGGCTGCGCACGGTTCGCGCAATAACCGCTTTTTCATTGTGTGCGGGCACAAGAATATCGAAACGCAGCGCGCGTTCCTGCGGCTGTGGACGGGGCAAACGCGCCGACAGCAGCGTCAGCAGCCCCAAATAAGCGGTCGCCAGCGTTACCGGCAAGGCCACGACAGCCAGAAGAAAATGGAGAAAATAGGCCATGATGGGCTCAAGCGTATTCGTGGTGGCGGGCGCCCCACAAGAGGGAAAGCTTGCCGTAATTGGCATAGGCGCGCGCCAGCCAATGCACTGCATGATGCCTGCCCAGCGGCCACAGCATCAGGGCCAGCGCACCAGCCACCACCATCTGCAACACGGCACGGCCGTAAAACCCCAGAATGCGCACCGCACCGGGCGGGCCATTCAGTTTGCCGCGTAAAAAATGCAGGGCGAAATCCTGGCCGCCGCGTAAGGCGCGGCGCAGCAGCCAGCCCACGCGCATGCGCTCATCGGTCACCGGCTCCGTCACGGCCGCCTCATCACACCAGATCAAACGGGCGCCCGTCTGTCTGAGCCGCAGCAGCATATCGCCATCCTCGCCGCCAGTCAGCCCATAGACCGGGTCAAACAGGGGTCGCAAGCGGTTCAGACAGGCCATCGATAACAAGGCATTGCCCAGACGCAGGGCATTGCCCGGCAATTCCGTGCCGGTCGGAAACCGCGCCCATTCATAAAAATGGCCGCGCCGCAGCCAGGCAGGTGCGTGCGGCGGCAATACGGGTAGTACGGGAGCGAGCACACCATCGGCGCCAAAGCGGTGCGCGCTGTCGCTCAGCAGAGCCAGCCATTGCGGCGGCGCGCGCTCATCATCGTCGATAAAGGCCAGCCACGCAGAGCGCGCGCGCTGCACCGTCATATTGCGTGTGAGAGAAATACTTTTTTCCGGCTGCACAGCGTAATCCAGCGCAATGCCGCGCGCCTGTAAGGCCGCCCGATGGGCCTCGACCACCGGCCGGGCGCTCGCGGCCGCGTCATTGTCCACCACGACGATCTGCCGGGGAGGCAGCGTTTGCGCCGCCAGATCCGCCAACAGCAGCTCTAACTGCGGCAACCGTCGGTAGGTCGCCATGCATACGGTGATATCCAGGGCAGGCGCGTTCATGGCTTATCCTCGAAAACCAGCTCATACCAGGGCGACGACAAGGCCGTATCCTGCTGCACGCGAATGCGCGCGCCCGCAGCATCCTGCATCACCTCTGCGGCCGGGAGCGCCGCGCGGCGGCGGCCCTCTCCATCCAGAGGATAGACGATCAAGCGGCCGCCTCGCGGTGCAAGCCCCAATTCGGCGGGCTGACGGCGCAACCAGGCCGGGGCACGCGTCGCCATATCCCCCGAGGGACCATCAGCGCCGGGATCAGGATTCAGGGTCATCCAGCCGGACTGCCCTCGGTACGGCACCAGCGTTTTAGGGCGTGGCGGCGTTGCACCGGGCTGGCTACCCATCGTGGGATTGCCCAGGGCCAAAAGCAAATGGCGGGAGGCGCTGATCGGCAGCCCATCCAGCGGCGTCAACATGACGCTGGCCAGCTCGGGCGGCGCAAACTGTATCCAGACTGCATCATTGCCGATGCGACTTTTACCGGTCGAGCCGAATAGGGCCCAGACACCCGGCGCATCGATGAGCAGGCGATCGGGCTCCTGGCGCAGCAAGGCCGTGGCCGCCGCCGGATCAGCCGGCGGGACGGCAGCCTGAGGAGGCGGCGCCAGCAGCAAGGCCACCTGCCCCATCAAAGCCAGTTGCGGCTTAATGCCGAAGCTATCCGCCAAGCCATGCGTGATCGCGTCAAAGCGACGGTCTGCGCCCAATTCACGGCGCAACGACGGCCCCACGGGAATATCGATGAGCACCGGCAACGGCGCCAGCAAGGGCTGGCGGAACAGTTTGGCGCTTTGCCCCACCAAGGCCATGCGCCCCCAATCGCCACTCAATGCGAAACGGGAAGGCGCTTGCGGCAAGCGCTGGGCATCGCTGTAATCAAAATAAAACAGCCCATCCCAATCTTGCAGGGCGGCGACCGCGCTCATCAAAGGCAATATTTCTGTGCCGCGCGGGTTGGGGAAGGGCTGGCTGAATTCGCTGACAACAAAAGGCCGCGCCCGGTCACGGCGCAGCGACAAGGCCAGTAGGCGGTCAAACTCATTGCCGCTGGCGCTCCGCGCCGGAATACGCCAATCATGGGTGGAACGGATATCGGGATGGCCAATGTAGAAATGCTCATCGATGTAGTCCATGCCGGATTGCGAATCGAAATTCAGCAGACCGCCATAGCCCATCTGGGTGCCTGTCACCGGAACCTGAGCCCCAGCGCTTTCATGGACCGCACGGCGCAAACGATCGAAATAACGACGATCTACCGATACCAGAAACGTCATGAAGTCCCGCTCGCGGGGATTGCCCTGCGGGCCCTCGGCGCTGCCCAACCATGTGCCGACCCGACGCGCCAGCCCGGCGCGCAATTGCCCAAAAGCCGTGTCATGCACCTGCTGCTGCCCCGGTTCTGGTAATTCCGCAGCATTATCATCGCCGCCCACGCAGCCCGACCAGGCGGCGCAGGCCTGCGCCAGTGAACCGTAGTGTTGCAACAACCATTCCCGCCATTGGCGCTGCAAGGCGGGCGCATACGCCGAGGGAATGGCCGAACGCCAATCATTGCCGAGCCAAGCCGCCAACAACGACGACTCGTTGTTGAGCTCCACCATCGCCAAGGCAGGATTGTCTTTCAAACCCAGGCGCTGAATCAGCTCACGCGCATATAGCTCCTGTTTTTCAATCAGGCGGGGTTCATACACATGGATGGGCGCCGTGATCGGCGGACGCTGCGCCCCGCCATCGAGCGCAGGCAGGTCATCCACGGCAGGCCGGAAGCGATAACCGACATGAAGATTCAAATTGACGTAGATACCCTCTAGCGCCAACGCCTCGATCAAACCCCGCAGGCGCTGGACGGCGCTGCTGCTAAAACTCGGGAAGGGTCCGCTGGTGAGAATACTGACCGGGGCATCCGGATAATCGGAGGGCTGCGAATCCAAATGATGCAAACGCACGGCATTGAAACCCAGCTTGCGCAGTTGCAAGGCCAGTTGCCGCGCCTCCTGCGCGTCAGGGAAGTTGGCGCCGAATGTCAGATTGACACCAAAGAAACGCACCCGTTGGCCGTCAGGGCCGGCACGATAGAAATGCCCACCGCGCGCGACGATGCGCGCAGCGCTGTCCAGCGGACGGTTCAAGGCCGCCATATCGGGCGCGCCAGTCAGCGCGGCCGGATGCATCTCGAAAACAAAATCGGCGGCAGGCGGGGCGGCGACTGCGGTGCTGGCCAATGACAGGGCCAGCGCCGCCCGCGTCAGCGCACGCGGGATCAGCCGGCTCATGACAGCCGTGCCCGGCGGGCCTGCACCAGGCGTCCGCTGATGGCCAGCGAAGAGTAGATAAACATGATGTTCTGAAAAGAAGTGTCTCGCAGGATCTGGCTTTCAGAAAAATTACTGATGAGAATCGTCACGCAAATGCCCAAATGCATCGCGGCGTCTTCGCGGTCGATACGAAACAGCCTCATCAGGCTGCCGGCATGCCAGACCAGACAGGCCAGAAACAGGCCCATGCCGACCTCGCCCATATCGACCAGGATATCGAGAAAACCATTGTGCGCATGTCCGGGCATCCAGCCGATCCGGTTCGCAATGTATTGCGCCGGCCCCCCTTCGCCCACCCAGAAAGCGCTATACCCTATGCCCCAGACCCGGTGCTGGTCGATCGCGACTTCGACCAGATCCCAAATGATTCCGCGCCCGGTCAGGTCAGAGCTTTTATTGAACAGCGCGGTCACCGGCCCAACGACATCACTCACATTTGGCATGCGGCCCGCCGCCACATAAAAAAACAAGAGCGCGTACAGGCAGCCCAGCAAGGCGGACAGCAATACCATCACCCCCGCATGGCGTCCGCCCATGAGGCGGTGGCGGGTCAGCAGGTAGACACCGGTACCCAACCCAGTCACGAGAATGGCCGTGGCACTCTTGGCCATGACCAGCATGAACAGGCTGAATAACAGGGCCGCGGCGACCGATTTGCGAGGCCTAATCAGAAACTCGCGCAGCCAAAGCATGGCCGCAAACCCCGAGATCGAGCCCAGCATATTTTTTTGCCAGGTGATGCCGCGCCAGGCATTACCCAGCTGCGTATCGACGCCCACGCTCGGCGCCAGCAGCGCCACAAAAAAAGAAACCACCATGATGGCCGTATAGCTGATCATCACCGCGCGCAGAAACTGACGCGGCGCGCCGACTGGCGGCGCCACCGCCACCCCGATCAGCACCAAGCCGATCATGATGATCGACCGCTTGATGGTGATATCCGGATAGGGCGACCAGAGGGCGGTCATCAGGCAATACGCCACCACCAGCAGCAGAAAAGGATTGGCCGCGCGCAACGTCGATAAGGTCACACTCAGATGACGCCAGGCCAGAAAAGCCGCCCACAGAAACAGCGACCCATACTGGATCTGCCGCAAGCCCGAGCCCTGCATGATGGTGTGGTTGGCATCTATCCCGACCGTGCCCAAGGAAAAATTGTCGGGCACAATGGCGAACACCAGGCTCAGGCCGACCAACAGCCAGACCGCCCTGCGATCGCTTCGCGAGGGCTCAAACGGCGCGGCCGTGCTCACCGGCGTATCCACGCCCGCACGCGCTCGCGCCAGCTACGCCCGAGCGCAGCCTGCGAATCATACTCGTTGTAAACCACGCCCAGCACCCGAGCGCCAGCCGTATCGAGCAGTTGCGCGGCGCGGTCAAGATCGGCGAGCAGGGTGATATCCTTGCGCGCCACCAGCAAACAGGCATCGACTTGCCGGGCGATGCTCTGGGCATCTGAGGAATGATTGGTGGGCGGCGTATTCACGATAAAAATCTCGTACTCGCCCGCATAGCTTTCGAGCACTTTCCTCAACGCGGGCTCGCGCAGCAACTCGGCCGGATTAGGCGGCTGAGGGCCTGCATCGAGCACCGCCAGGCTGGGAAACCCCGCCACGGCGCGGGCCCGCTGTGCGCCAGCCCGGCCCGCCAGCACCGTGGACAAACCCATGCCGCCGCCACGTCCCAGCAGATCGTGCTGGCCGCTGGCGCGAAGATCGGCATTCACCAACAGGGTCCGCCGGCCGGTTTGGGCAAAAGCGATGGCCAGACTGGCCGCCAGATAAGAGCAGCCTTCATGCTCCTCGGTGCCGATCACCGCCAATGCGAAACGGGGTAGCCCTCCCAGACGGATGGACAGCTCGCCGCGCACCTGCCGGATGGCTTCGGCCTCCTGGCTAAAGGGCATGGCCGCGATAGGCAAAGACAAATCGGCGTTCTGCTGACGGTTGCTGGCGTAGTCGTAGTGGTATTGCTCGGCCAGCACGGCCTGCACGCGCTCCTCCGAGACAAAGCCCAGCCGCACCGCCGCCTGGCCAAAGCGCAGCCGTTCGGTATGCTGCAAACGCACCACATGCTGAACCTGCTCTTCGGTCAGCAAACCCAAGCGCACGAAGCGCTCACCCATCCGTTCGGCTGCCTGGCCTGCGGCCACGGCGGGCGCCTGCGAAACGGGATCGGGCGCAGGCTCGATCGGCGCTCGTGCAGGCGGCTCGGCCGCAGACGGCGCGGGCGGCTGCGCCGCAGACTCAGAAGCCGTCTCGGCAGGCGTACTCGACGCAACCTGGGCAAGGCGGTCAAACAGCGGGCGGAAAGAAGAATCGCTCATGGCTTCACCGGAGTAAGCGAGCGGCGGCCAATACGGCCCATTACGGGAAGGCGGGTATTGCGCAGCAAATCATCGGTGCAGCGAATGCGCCGGCGGCTCAATTCAAGCAGCAGGGCCAGCGCCAGACCTGCCAGCACTCCGACCACCAAGGCCAGCGCCAGACTGCGCGTGACTTTCGGGCTAGAGGGCGAGGTCGGCGCATCGGCAGCGCGCAGCACTGCCAGATTGGGCAAGGAAATATTGCTCGCCATCAGGATGCCGTCATATTTCTGCAAGGCGGTGTTATACACCTGCTCCACCCCGGCGAACTGGCGTTGATAGGCGGCAATGCGGTCGCGCTTGGCCATCTGATCCAGCACCTTGTCGCGTTGAGCCTTGATGTCGGCCTGCAACGAGGCTTTCTGCGCCTGCAAACGATCCAGTTCGCTGCGTTGCGAAGCCAGCACGGCGGCCGCCTGCCGCTCCACCTCCGCCTGCATGGTGGCGCGCTGCGCCTGCAGCCCCGCGACGCTGGGATGCTTAGGCCCCAGCGAACCGCGCAACTGCCCCAGTTGCTGATCGACGATGGTCACGCCATTGCGCAAATCATTGACGGGCGCAGACTGCCCCACTTCGGGCAGATCCTCCACCTTCACGCCACTCTTGAGCAAGCGCTCATTGGCCTCGTTACGCGCACGGGCGGCCTGCTCCTGCGACTCCAACGCCAGCAGCGCCGTCGTCATATCGTTCAAGCGGCGCAAATCGATATCGCCCCCCTGGGGCGTGTCGACAATGCCGGTTTCCTGCTGATAACGTGTCAGCTTATCCTGAAGCGTGTCGAGCTCGTTGCGCAACTGTTCCAATTGCGCGGTGTACTGTTCGCGGCGCGCTCGCGCCGCCCCCGAGGAAATATTCTGGCTGACCGCCAGATAGGCATTGACGATGGCATTGGCATACTCCCGCGCCTTTTGCGGCGTATCGGCCGAGAACGACACCGTCAGCACACGGCTGTTCTGTTGCTTGGCAACCTCCAGACTGCGGCGAATCTCAGCCACCAGCGCAGTGTGCGCGCGCGAGCCGTTCAGTGCATCCTCTCCCGACAGCAAACCGAGCGTCTGAATCATCTGGTCAGCAACCGCCTGACTGCGTATCAGGTCGATCTGCGTCTGCATATAGCTTTCATCGAGCAGGGCCGAGAACGAGCGCCCATTGATGGGATCATTTTCACGGTAGTCGATGAAAACATCGGCCGTGGCAGTCCAGACGCGGGGCAGCAGCAGCAACAGCAAGCCGGTCAGCAATACCGTCGCTATCGCGACCTGCGCAATCAGGCGCGAGCGCGCGGCCACCATGGCCCACACTTGATGCAAGGACAGCAAACCGGATTCGGTAGACGGACTCACGAGGGACCTTGAATCGGTATGGACGAAAGATTGGTCTCATTTTACCGGAGTCTCCTCCGCCCAGGGTATCGCGCAGGCCCCAACTATCGAGGGGATGCGAACCATGGGCTGGAGCGAGAGCAGCGCGACCTTCGTCCGGCTCGGCTCAGCGCCTGGGCTATGGCCGCTGCACCCGCCCTGCGGGAGTTCGACGTTTCATGAAAAACTGCCCCCAGGCATCGCGGCCGTCGAGTCAGGGCAGCGCCCCCAGGCGCAACACCGCTACTGCCACGCGCATGACCACGTGGGGCGTCGCAAGGGGCGCAAACCCGCGCACAAGCGCTGGCCGCGCCTGCTCAAAGACCCGCCGCGGATCGGGCATTGACCAGCTGAGGAACAAGCGGCTTGGAAGGACGCTTGAAAAAACGGATCAAAGGCCGCTCCAGCCAGTGATAAACCAAAATACCTACGACAGTCGACATCAACATACCGACCACGCAAAAACCCACCCAACCGCCAGGCAAGGCATCCAGATGCAGCTTGCGCCAGACTTGGCTCAAGGCTGACAGCACGAAGGCATGCGAAAGATAAATCGAATAAGAGGCATCGCCCAACTTGTGCAGCCAGGACACACGCGGCAGCACATTAAAACGATCGAGCAAGATCGCTCCCATCACAATGGCCGCCGCAGGCACACCCTGCACTAACAGGCGCGACGTTCCAGGTGGCGCAATCACTGACAGCAAGGCGATCACGCTCAAGCCGCCGATGATCAACATCCAACCTAGCCTGGCCGATCCGCGCTTATCCGACCGGGTAAACCACACACCAATCCCCATACCCAATACGAACTCCAGCACGATATCCGAGGTATAGGAAGCCAAAACGGACGGGGCGCTGGTATCCACAAAAAACCAACCCACCATGCTCATGCTAAGAAACACGACCGTGACGGTGGCAAACCGCCAGGTAGTCGGCATCAATAAAGCGATACCAAAGATGACGTAAAACATCATCTCGTAGTTGAGCGTCCACCCCACCGTCAACACAGGTTCGACCAGACCTTGCGGATTGGGCGTCATAAAGAAAAAGTACGAGGAAACAACATTGAGTAGGTCGAAACTCTTGCTCTGCAACAACTGCGGCGCGATCAGCATGACCGCAACCGCCACCGAGGTCAGCACCCAATAAAGCGGCACGATGCGCACAATGCGGCGGCGATAAAAATCCCACACGCCGATGTTTTTATTGCACGTGGTGACCCACATCAGAAAGCCGCTGAGAACAAAGAAAATATCTACGCCGGACGCCAGCCATTGCAACCAATAACCGTTATAGCCCATGCGTTCGAGCTGCGGATACAGATGGACAGCCACGACCCGCATAGCTGCCATACTGCGTAAATACTGTATTGTAAAAATATCCATCAACCCGTCCTTTCGGCGAGCCAGTTGAAACCACTGGCACTCTGGTTGCGCGCTTAACCAGTTAGACAACGGCAGCGCAAAAAAGTGCTTCTCCGACCCATACGCCTATCGCCGCGCCGACGGGGCACAGCTCGCACATAGCAACATCATTCAAGGCAAGCGCCTGCTTGGCACACATGAATGTGGCAGCGGAAAACACGGCCGCAGCACCATGACCATCATGGTCGGCTCCCTCATGGTCGGCTCCCATAAGGCCGTCATGACGAACAAGCCACAGCCAGGCGTAGGAAATCCTTTCGCAACCGGTCAAGGAAGAACCGGTCGGGCAGCAAGCAAGTACTGCCCCATAGGCCAGGATCAGCAGAACAAGAGTCAGTGAAACAGCAGTGAACGTGCGGGGTATGCCGCAGCCCCAGGACATGCTTCCAAGTCAACAGGCGTCAATCGTGGCGGCTGGCAAGAAATGAGTGGGGTGGCCGCGTCGCGGCTAAAGCAGCTACTGCGGCCAGACAAAACATGGCTGCAGGGGCGCCATTATAGCACTGGCTGAATAGCCAGTAAAAAAGCACCCCCACGAGCGGCCTCAAAGTCCATGCTCGATAGGGAATCCCACCGATAAAGCAGTGAAGTCAGAAGCAGCATTTTCTCGTTGATGCGTTCTAAAGCATAAAGAAGCCGCGGCTCAACCAGATCATCGAGGCGATCGAGCGGTTTGAGGTCGGTTCTTGACAGCTAGGCCGGTCCATCCCATTCAGCCTCGGCACTATCAAGCTCAGCATTGCCCGTCTCGAGTAAGTGTTCAAAAACACATTCAAAGCCCTATTCAAACGCAATGGGTGCTGGCGGTCGAACCAAGACGCCAGGCAACAAAAAACCCGCATCTTCATAAGAAGAATGCGGGTTTTTTTATCGGCTCAGGGGCAAACCTGGAACAAATTCTTGGTGCCGACGGCGAGACTCGAACTCGCACAGCTTTCGCCACTACCCCCTCAAGATAGCGTGTCTACCAATTTCACCACGTCGGCTTGACGCTTCCAGGCATATGCACCCTGGAAAGTCGAGCATTCTATCACGCTTATTTCAGAAGTGCCACCAGGCTGTCAAAAGTCGTTTGAAACGCCTCTGCAGCAGCGTTTCAGCCGAGTCCGCAGAACCCGTGCTGGGCTAACGGTAATACACACAGATGCGCTGCCCGTCGAGTTCGTGCACGGCAATGGGCAGCGCATAAAGCTCGCTCAAGACCTCACTACGGATAATGGCCGAGGGCGGCCCTTGGTAGGCCACCCGCCCTTGCCGCATGGCCACAATGTGGTCAGCATAGGCCGACGCAAAATTGAGGTCGTGCAACACGATGACCACGGTCTTGCCCAACTCGTCGGCCGCACGCCGCAAAATACGCATCATTGCGACCGCGTGCTTCATGTCCAGACTATTGAGCGGCTCATCGAGCAGCACATAACGCGTATCCTGACACAAGACCATGGCCACAAAGGCGCGCTGGCGCTGTCCGCCCGACATCTCATCCAAAAAGCGTTCAGCCAGATGCCCCAGATCCAGATAGCCGATCGCACGCTCGATATGGGCGCTATCCTCTTCGGTCAGGCGTCCGCCGCTATGCGGATAACGGCCAAAAGCCACCAGGTCGCGCAAAGTCAGGCGCAGCGGCAAATGATTGTCCTGGCGCAAAATCGCCAAGCGCCGGGCCAACTCGCGGCTATCGGTGCGCGTCACGTCCAAGCCATCGATCAGCACCTGCCCGCTCGACATCGGCAACAAACGGCTCACCATAGACAGCAAGGTGGACTTGCCCGCGCCATTGGGCCCCACGATGGCGGTGATGCCACCATCGGGCAAACTCAGGCTCACGTCATCAACCACCACATCCTGGCTGTAGCGCTTGCTAAGGGATTGGACTTCTATCATTGACGCCCTTTGCGCAAGATCAGAATAAGAAACAGCAGACCGCCCACAAACTCGATCACCACGCTGACGGTCGTACCCAGGCCCAGAACGCGCTCCAGCAGGGTCTGCCCGCCCACCAGAAAGATCACCCCCCACAGCACGGCGGCAGGCACGGTCTGAGCATGGCGATCGCTGGCCATGCTCTGGTAAGCCAGATTGCTGACCAGCAAACCCAGAAAGGTGACCGGCCCGACCAGCGCCGTCGCCACCGCCACCAGCACCGCCACCCCGCTCAGGGTCGCCAGCAGCGTCGCGCGGTAGTTCACGCCCAGGCTGATGGCCACCTCCCGCCCGAGGGCAATCACGTCATAGCGGCGGCGCATCCGCCAAAACACGACCGTAACCAACAACACCGTCGTCGCCGCCAAGGGCAAAAGGCCTGTGCGCACACTATTGAAACTGGCGAACATCCGGTCCTGCAGAACCAAAAACTCATTGGGGTCGATCAAGCGCACCGCGAAGCTCGACAGACTGCGAAACAGCAGGCCAAAGATGATGCCCACCAACATCATCAGATGCAGGCTTTGCGCAGCCCCGGTAAACAACCAGCGAAACAGCAGGCAAGCGAAACCCGCCATCAGTCCCGCCTCTAGCAGGAACTGCCATACCGGCTGCTGGGCATTGAGTGCCGTCAACCCGAAACCAAACACGATGGCAGCCTGGATTGCGATGTACAGCGCATCCAGACCCATGATCGACGGCGTGAGAATCCGGTTATGCGTGAGGGTCTGAAACAACACCGAGGACAAGGCAACGCAATAGGCCACCAACAGCATCGCCAACAGCTTGCCGCCACGAAAGGGAATGACAAAAGACCATTGCCCATTCGCGCCCAAGACCATGTAAGCAACACAGCATGACAACGCCAGCAAGGCCAGCAGCCCGAGGCGCAGCGAAGGAGACAGACTAGGCAAGACGCCCCCTTCGGCTCAGGATCAGCCACAAAAAGAGCAGACTTCCCACGACACCGACCACCGTGCCGATCGGCACCTCGTAGGGATAGAGCAGAAGGCGGCCCACGATATCGCAGGCCAGCACGAAAATACCGCCCAGCAGCGCCACCCAAGGGATGGCGCGGCGCATGTTGTCGCCCAAAATAAGACTGACCGCATTGGGCACGATCAGCCCGAGAAAAGGAATGCTGCCGGCGGTCACGACCACGACCGCAGAAATCGCCGACACGATCAATAGACCCACAAGAGCGAGACGGGCGTAGTTCAAGCCCAGATTGGATGCGAACTCCCGGCCCATGCCCGCCAGTGTGTAGCGGTCTGCCGTGAGATAGGCTGCGCAGGTCAGCGCAAACCCTATCCACAGCAACTCGTAACGGCCGCGCAGCACACCGGAAAAATCGCCTGTGGTCCAGGCCTGCAAGGATTGCAGCAGATCATGCTGTAGGGCCACATAAGTGGTTACCGCATGAATCACGCCTCCGAGGATGAGGCCGATCAGGGGCACCAGAAACGGGCTGCGCAAGGGCACACGGCGCAGCAAAGCCAGAAACAGCAGGCTGCCCGCCAGGCCAAAACCCGTGGCCGTGAGCATCTTCACCAAGACCGGGGCGCCCGGCGCCAGCAGCGTCACGACCAGAATGCCCAGGGTCGCGGATTCAATCGTGCCGGCCGTGGAAGGTTCCACGTAGCGATTACGCACCAGCATCTGCATCAGCAAGCCGGCCACGGCCAGCGACATCCCCGCCAGCAAGAGTGCCAGCGTGCGCGGCACGCGGCTCACCATCAACAATTGCCAGGCGCGCTCGGCCCCGCCGAACAACTCTGCATACGAAAACTGCCCTGCGCCCAATCCGATACTGATCAGGCACAAGGCAAGTAAGAGCACGCCGGCGGCGGCCAGCCCCAAGGGGCCGGTCCACCGCGCCTGGCGCGGCACAGCACCCGTCATCACTTACTTCGCAAGGACAGCGCCGACCTCATCCGCGCCCTGCTGCAACGCCGTCAAGCCGGCGGCGCCCAGGGAATACCAATTCGCGGCATTCAAATAGACTACGTGTTGGTTTTTCCAGGCCTTGGTGCTGCGCATCAACTCATTGTCCAGCAGCTGACGCGCCGACGAACCCTCGCGGCCGATGGCGGCGTCACGGTCAATCACGAACAACCAATCCGGATTGAGCTGGGAAATAAACTCGAAAGACACCGCCTGACCGTGGTTAGACTGTTTCAAATCCGGCGCCGCGGCCTTCACGCCAAAAGCATCATGAAGCACGCCAAAGCGCGAACCTGGGCCGTAGGCGCTCATCTTGCCACCCGTGGTCAGAATGATGAGCCCAGTGCCTGCCTTAGCAGCGCGCTCCTGCACAGAGGCGATCGATGCCTTGAGCTGCTTGATCTTGTCATCGGCCTGGGCTTCACGGCCATAGATAGCCGCCACCAGGCGGGCATTACGCTCGACGCTGCCCACCAAATCCTTGGCGTCCACCGTCAGATCCACCGTCGGCGCCAGACGCGACAGATCGCCGTACTTGGGCGCCGAACGGCCAGCCACAAAAATCACCTGTGGCGCCAGCTGGTTGATGGCTTCATAGTTCGGCTCGAACATCGAACCCACTTTGACATAACGCTTGTCCGCGAACTGCGCCAGATGCTCCGGCCAAGCCGTGGCAGCAGGCACGCCCGCCACATCCACGCCCAGCGTATGCAAGGTATCGAGCACCGCCAGATCCATCACAACGGTTTTGGCAGGCTTGTCAGGCACCTGCGTGCTGCCCTGCGCATGTTTGACTTCGGTGGCGGCCTGGCCAAGCATTGGGGTCAAGGCCAGCAGCGCACCCGCCACCCAGTGGCGCATTCCTCTCTGTTGCAACATTCCGCGTCCTTTTTCACTGCAGAGCTATCAATAGCCACAGCATCAAATACGAATCATTCCTGATGTTATCAATATTTTCAGACAAATGGCAGGCGCTCAACCGAAGAAATCACGAAAGCCGCAGGAAAGATGTTTCGTGGCATTACAAGCAGCCAGCCAAAAAACGGCACGAACCCCGCCTGTCCGCACTGGCGACAGACAAAAAAACGGCGCTTCGAAAAGCGCCGTTTTGTGATCTGCTTACTTGTTTTCAGCGGGAGGGCTCTGGGGAGCGGCGGGCACCTGCGGCACCGCCGAAGCACCACCCGGCGCTTGCGGCACAGCAGGAACCGAAGCCTCGCCACCCGTGGCGGGCGTACCCGGCGCCTGAGGCACCGAACGGTCCTGGAAGTTCTGCATCACGCCGCTCTCAATCGCCGGGCTGCTATTACCTTTATGCGAGGCATAGGCGAGAAAGGCCGTGGAGGCGAAAAACACCACCGCTGCCCACTTGGTGCTGCGCGACAGAAAATTCGCGGCGCCCGAAGCGCCAAACAGACTGCCGGCCGAACCGGAGCCAAAAGAAGACCCCATATCGGCGCCCTTGCCCTGCTGCAACAGCACCAGAACGACGATGGTCAGTGCCGAGATCACCTGGACGACCAACAGGATGGTAAGCATCAAAGACATTACAGACTCCGGACGGAAACTTTAGTTTGCGGCGATGCGCAAGAATTCTTCGGCCACCAGCGAAGCGCCGCCAACCAGCGCGCCGTCAATATCGGCCATGGCAAAAAGACTGGCCGCATTGGCGGCCTTCACGCTGCCGCCATACAGCACTTGAACCTGCGTGGCGCCCAGCCCGGCCAGCGCAGCGCGAATGGCGGCATGAACTTCCTGCGCCTGCTCGGGCGTTGCCGACAAACCGGTGCCAATCGCCCACACCGGCTCATAAGCGAGCACCATGCCCGCCACCGCCTCGCGGCCCAAGGCCAGCACGGGAGCCAGTTGACGCTCGATGATGGCCAGGGTCTGGCCCGCCTCGCGCTCGGCCAGCGACTCGCCCACGCAAACCACAGGACGCAAACCCGCTGCCAATGCAGCACGCGCCTTGTCGGCCACCTCTTGATCCGTCTCGCCGTGCAGCGTGCGGCGCTCGGAGTGTCCGGCCAAAGCCCAACGGCTGCCGAAGTCTTTCAGCATCGAGGCGGATACTTCGCCCGTGAATGCACCCTTGGCCTGGGCGCTGACGTCCTGGGCACCCCAGGAAATGGCGCTGCCCGACAACGCGGCGCTGGCCTGCGCCAGATAAGGGAACGGCACGCACACACCGATCTCGCAGTGCAAGGCGGGGTCGGCGGCGCGCAAGGCGGCGAGCAGGCTGGCGTTTTCGGCCAGGCTGCCATGCATCTTCCAGTTGCCCAGCACCAGGCGGGAACGACGATTGGCGGTTTCGGTCATGCGGCGAAATGGGTTAGAGGCTGGTCCGCCGGGCGAAGCCCCCGCGAACAACCGGCGCACGCAAAAAAATCATGCACCGGGTCAAATCCATGATTGTATCCTGTTGGGGCGGTTTTCGCCGCCCCTTTCCGCGTTACACGGTCAGGATGATTTTTCCGACCTGCTCGCCAGCCTCCATCATGGCATGGCCGTCGGCGGCCTGCTCCAGGGGCAAGGTGGCGTGAACGATAGGCTTGATGGCCCCCTGCTCCAGCAAAGGCCACACCCTTTCACGCAGTGCGCGGGCGATCGCGCCCTTGAACGCCACAGGACGGGGACGCAGCGTCGAACCCGTGATCGTCAGACGACGGCGCATGACTTCGGCGCTATTGATCGTAGACTTGTTACCGCCCAGTTGCGCGATGATCACAATGCGCCCATCGTCCGCCAGGCAGCTCAGGTCGCGGTCGATGTAATCGCCAGCCACCATATCCAGCACCACATCCACGCCCTTGCCGCCAGTCAAAGCCTTGATTTCCTGGACGAAATCCTGCGTTTTATAGTTGATGCCCTTGCCGCCCAGACGCTCGACGGCGGCCACTCGCTCATCGCTGCCCACCGTGGCGTAAACCGTGTGGCCCAGCGCCCGGGCAATCTGGATCGCCGTCGTGCCGATGCCGCTCGCACCGCCGTGGACCAGCAAGGTTTCGCCTTGCGCCAACGCGCCACGGTCGAACACATTGCTCCAGACCGTGAAATAGGTTTCGGGCAGGCCTGCCGCCTCGATATCCGACAAGCCCTTGGGGATGGGCAGACATTGGACCGCCGGCGCGACACAGTACTCGGCATAACCGCCGCCCGCCACCAGCGCACACACCTTATCGCCGCTCTTGAAACCGCCAGCCGCCGCATCGCCGCCCACGATTTCGCCTGCAACCTCCAGACCCGGCAAATCCGATGCCCCTGGAGGCGGGGCGTAATTGCCTTTGCGCTGGAAGACATCAGGACGGTTGATCCCCGCAGCCGACACCTTGATCAAGACCTCGCCCGCCCCAGGCTCGGGAGTCGGCCGCTCGGTCGGAACCAGGACTTCCGGACCACCGGGATGAATAATTTCTACTGCGCGCATGACTTGTCTCCGTCCTTCACTGAGCAAATAGATTATTATGACGCCCTTTACGGCAAACCCATGCTACGCCCAGACAGGCGTCAGGGTTACCATATAGGATGCTCTGGCATCGAAAATCAAGGAAGCGTGGCCGAGCGGTTGAAGGCACCGGTCTTGAAAACCGGCAAGGGTTTATACCCTTCGTGGGTTCGAATCCCACCGCTTCCGCCAATATCCGGCCGGACCGTAGCGCAGCCAGGCGGCAATCGCTTGCTGGCTCCGCTGCCGGCAAGGCGGAATTTACAGCGCATTGCGCCCGAGTGGTGAAATCGGTAGACACAAGGGACTTGAAAATTTGAGCCTTCGGGGGGAAACGCCCGAAG
Source organism: Bordetella avium (assembly GCF_034424645.1). NCBI lineage: Bacteria > Pseudomonadati > Pseudomonadota > Betaproteobacteria > Burkholderiales > Alcaligenaceae > Bordetella > Bordetella avium. The sequence continues at coordinate 870,734 of NZ_CP139969.1, read as the reverse complement.
TGAAGCCCGTCAAATTCGGCGAACGCCCTGGTTGCCTAGGCAACCGAGCCAACGCCGAGCCAAGCCCAGGCAAAAACCCGGGAAGGTGTAGAGAGCAGACGGCGGGCACCTAAAGCCGCAAGGCTATGGTGAAGGCGTGCTCCAGACCACGAACGTCCTCTGCAAAGGGCGGCGGCGAAAGCCGAAGTGGTAAGAAAATCCCTCGCCGAAAGGCGTGCCGGTTCGATTCCGGCCTCGGGCACCAAATCAAAGCCGCTCCTGCGCATGCAGGGGCGGCTTTTTGTTTGGCTGCTTCCCTCAATCTGTGCCATGAGCACCTGCCGGCATAGGTTTGCGCTTAACGGTTAAATAATCTGGTTCGTTTTCGGGCTACCCACAGGTTGAGGACATTGCTTACAGGATGTTCAGCTCCCGAGCCGCCGAAAAACAATCATGATCCCCAGGCTTATGAATTATGAACAAAGAACCTCATTGCCATCATGCCGCAAACCGCAAACCGCAAACCGCAAACCGCAAACCGCAAACCGCAAACCGCAAACCGCAACTTGGCGCGGTGTTGGGCGTCCTGGCGCTGCTCGGGCCGCCCGCCCATGCTGCTGACGGCCTGATCACGATCACCGGCGAAATCACCGATACCACTTGCAAGATCGAAGGCAAGGAGCCGCCGCATAACCTGCTGGTCACATTGCCCAAGATTTCCACCTCGGCGCTGAAAACAGCCGGGCAAACCGCAGGCAGCACGCTGTTCACCATCAAGCTCACCGACTGCCCCGCCTCGCTGAGCGGCAAGGTTTCCGCCTATTTCGAACACGGTTCGACGACCGATTTCGATACCGACAATCTGATCGCCTACACACCGAGCGCAGACGTTACCGCCGCCGCCGCAACCCTGCCCGCAAGCCCCGGAACCGTTGCCCAGAATGTGCAGATACAGATCGCCAACACAGACGGCACGCAAGTCAAACTGGGCCACCCCTTCGCCGAGCAGAATTCGGCCACGTTCACACTCGTGAACACCAGCTCAAGCGACACCCATAAAACCGCCACGCTCCGCTACCTCGCCCGCTATGTCAAAACCGGAGATAGTGCGATTTCGGCGAGTAAGGTTGTGAGCTACGTGCAATACAGCATTGCCTATCCCTGAGCGCTCAAAGCTGCCCCCAAAGCTGCCATGCCGCGCGCCAATGCGCGCGCGCCCGACGACGTTGCAGATGAAGGGTTTCACGTTGAAGGCAGCAACACCTTAGCGCATAGGCACAAGGCTCGCTTCAAGCGCCTGGCGGCCAGCATCGTCAAGCTCGCGGACACCGGGCAAAGCCCCGCTGCATCAAGCTGCCAAAAACGCCTTTCCCGTTCTCGAGGTTGAAGGCCGTGCAGCCTGTTGCGATCATTGCGCCCCCATGAGGTGCTGCAAGGCGTCTTGAAGGTGCTGCGCCCCGGACTCGCCAGCGCGGCTCCTGAGTTGCTCGGGATCGGCAACGAGGAAGGGCACGGGCGAGGTGACTCGAACGATATCGGTGGCCCAACTGCATAAAGCGGGCGGAACGTCCTTCGCAGCCAGGATCTCCGTAGCCAACTTGAGATAGTCGCGCTGAATCTCGCGCTCTTTCCAGTCCGCCTGGAACACCCATCCCAAAATGGCCACGATTACAGGGACCGTCACAGCGGCAGCGATATGCGCCCAGTCGCGAAATGCGGCGCGTTGATCTGGTGTCATGGTCATGGATCTCCTTAGGAGAGACCATAATCGTCGATAAAATATCGCATTCTGTGAAGCGAAAGCAGGCCTTATCAGACCCCTTCCCCGAAACAAGAGACGCCCTATACCGTTCGCGGCCGAAAGCTATACTCCTCGCCAGCAATCCCGCCCCGCTCCCTACCCTCACCCGACTCTTGTCTCAATCTGCCCCTTTTATCGTTATCGACGCCTGCGTGCTTATGTCTAGTATCGTCAGGCGGCTGATGCTGCGTCTTGCGGATGCAGGCATCTTCCACCCCGTCTGGAGCGAACGCATCGGCGAAGAGTGGCGGCGCAACGCCGCCCGGCTATGGGAGGTAGATCCGGCATTTCTAGCGCAACAATGGGCAGACATGAACACGCGCTTTCCGTCGGCTATGGAGCACGACACGCAGGCCTATGAGGCCGTGCTGCGCTACAGCGACCCCAAGGATTTTCATGTCATCGCCGCCGGCCTGGCCCGGCGTGCGCGCTGCAGCCTGCAACAGCCGCCAGTCGTGCAAGTCGCCACCTGGAATCTAAAGGACTTCAATCGTTCGGAGCTACGCCGCCAAGGGCTGGACGCCTTCAATCCAGACATCCTGATTTCGCGCTGGCATGGGGCGCACCCAGGCCTGGTCGCCGAAGCCGTCGCACAGGTGCCGCAGGATTATGTCTCCCTGGGCCGGGACCCCGAACCGCTGGCCATGACCCTGCAACGGGAGCGCCTGTATCGCGTCAAGAGCCTGACGGCTCAGTGATCGTGATTGCTGGCGGCGAAACCGGCGCGGTTGAGGATGTCGATCACTTCCTCGATATGCTCAGGACCCCGCGTCTGCAACACGAAATCCACCTCGACATTGCGCACCGGCAAGGAGGTGAAGGCCCGCTGATGATGTACCTCGGTGATATTGGCATGCGCGTCGGCAATCAGGCGGGTGGCCTGTGCCAAGGCGCCCGGCAGATCACGCAGATCCACCCGGATACGGGCCAGGCGACCTGCACGCACCATGCCACGCTCGATCAGCTCGCCCAGCATCAGCGGATCGATGTTACCGCCAGTCAGGATCAGACCGATACGCTTGCCCTTGAACTCATGGGTGCCACGGGATTTTTCCAACAGCAGCGCCGCCAAACCGGCCGCCCCCGCGCCTTCGACCACGGTTTTTTCGATCTCGAGCAACACCACGATGGCGTGCTCGATATCCGCCTCGCTGACCAGCTCGATGCGGTCCACCAGACGGCTTACGATTTCCTGCGTCAGGGAGCCGGGCGACTTGACCGCAATGCCTTCGGCAATGGTGTAGTGGCCGCTTTCCATGGGCACGCCACGCATGGCGGCATACATGGACGGAAAGCGCTCAGTCTGCACGCCAACGATTTCGATACCCGGCTTGATGGCCTTGGCCGCAGTCGCCACCCCTGAAATCAAGCCACCGCCGCCAATGGCGACGACCATCATATCGAGATCGGGCTGCACTTCCAGCATTTCCATGCCGACAGTGCCTTGCCCAGCGATGACGGCCTCATCGTCATAAGGGTGGATCATGGTCAGCCCACGCGCCTGGGCCAACGCGTAACCGTGGGTCTTGGCGTCATCGAAGGTATCTCCGGCCAGCACCACTTCGGCGCCAAAGCGCCGCGTGTTGGCGACCTTGACCGTAGGCGTAAAGCGCGGCATCACGATGACCGCAGGCACCTGCATGCGTTGCGCATGATAGGCCACGCCCTGCGCATGGTTGCCGGCCGACACGGCAATCACCCCCTTGGCGCGCTCTTCGGGCGAGAGATTCAGCATGCGGTTTAGCGCGCCGCGCTCCTTGAACGAGGCCGTGAATTGCAGGTTCTCGAATTTGAGCCAGATTTCAGCGCCCAGAATATCCGAGAGCGTACGCGATAGCGTGAACGGCGTTTTTTGCACCTGCCCGAGCAGGTGCTCCCGGGCGGCTTGGATGGCGGCGAAATCGATCATGACAAATCCGGTCAGCGAACCGGCAGAAAATTAAAAAACATCAGGCCCTGAGCATAGTTGATGCCTATGCGCCGGGAATTTTCGCCCAGAAGATTAGCGATAAGATCCAGCCGGCCGATGATAGCGCCGAACTCCCGCTCGAAACTCAAATTGGTGACCGTGGGCGAGATTTCATTGGCCAGCAGCAGGGGCTCGCCATTAGGCCCTCTGCGAGACGACAGCAGCCAGGCCGCCGCTTCGACATTACGCGCCGCATTGAAGATGCGTTGCCCATCCAGCACGTCCGATAGATAGAAGCGGGCTTTGTCGTTGTGCGCCGCCAGGATGGTGTCGGCCATGCCGTAGATGAAAGCAGCCACCCGGTCCCCCTGATAGTTGGGGTCCAGCGCAACCGCCAGCACCTGGATGTCGCGCAGACCCGCCAAACCTGCCGGCGCGCGCCGCTCCTCGATGAGTCGCTTGACATAGGCCACGGCTGTCGCCTGATCGGCGACGCCAGACTTGCGCCATTCGCGGGGGTTACGCCGGTAAAGCTTGTCCAGCAACAGATAAAGACTGTTGAAGTTGTCCCGCATCGCCAGCGTTGTCGTGCGGTTGAAGTCCGTCTGGGCAAGCTGATCGGCAGACATCGCCTCGCTATTGGGCCCGCCGCCTGCAGCAGGCGCGCTCATACAGCCCGTCAGTACGGCCATCAGCATCGCGGCAAGCAGCAGCCATCCCCTCATGCTTTACCTGTTTTCCTGTTTGTTTTCGGTAACCGGCTCCCGACCTTCTGCTGAAACTTTACCGGATTTACCCGCTTTCGCCATCGTGCGCACTCAGCTCTTGCAGCATGGGAAGCACCAAACAGGATATTGCCCACCCCGAGCTGCCAGAATACGCGGCGCCCCGCGCCGCAAAGGTCGCCCCCTGATGCCATACAGGCAAACCTGTTCGATACGCGGGGCTTGACCATGATATTTTTGCCGCGATGCGTCTCTTTTTGATGACGAGAGCTTCAAGGCAAAGCCCATTAACGTCCCGCCATTAGCCGCCAAGCTTGAGTGAGACCATGGCGCATATTGCGAACCGGGCTTATCAATCCGCAACCCTTGCAGCCTGCACCACAATGACTCCGTGCACAGCCTGCCCCTCGACGAGTAACCATGAATACGATCAAGGCATTGAACGCGGCGCTTGCCGCAGGCCAGACCACAAGCTTGCAACTGGTCGAGAACGCGCTGCAACGTATCGCCGACTACCGCCAACAGGGCGGCGCAGCCTACACACAGGTTGACGCCGAGTCCGCCCTACAGGCTGCCCACGCCAGCGATCTGGCCCGACGCGCCGGTTATGTGCCCAGCGCCTTGGCCGGCTTGCCCATCTCCATCAAAGACTTGTTCGATGTGCAGGGCCAGGTTTCGACGGCAGGCTCGCGCGCGCTCGACGGCGCCGCGCCCGCCGTTCAGGATGCGCCCGTCGTGGCCCGCCTGCGCCAGGCGGGCGCCATTCTGCTGGGCCGCACCAATATGAGCGAATTCGCATTTTCCGGCCTGGGCCTGAATCCGCACTACGGCACGCCCCGCGCGCCCCATGACGAAAACCGCATCGCGGGCGGCTCGACTTCGGGCGGCGCCGTCACTGTCGCGCGCGGCATGGCCGTGGCGGCGCTAGGCACCGACACGGGTGGATCTATCCGCATTCCCTCCGCCTTCTGCGGCCTGACCGGCTTCAAGCCGACGGCCAGCCGCGTGCCACGGACCGGCGCCGTCCCGCTGTCTAGCTCACTGGATTCGATCGGCCCTTTGGCAGCATCGGTAGGCTGCTGCGCCACCTTCGATGCCATCATCCGTGGCCGGCTCGACGGCAGCGCCCCCGAAGCGGCCTCGCTAAAAGGCTTGCGCCTGTACATCACCCGCGACTTTGTCTTTGACAACATCGACCCGGAGGTCGAGCAGGCTTTCCAGACTTATGTCCAAAACCTCGCCCGCCATGGCGCCATCCTCGTGCCCTTCGATTTTCCCGAATTGCGCGAGCTGCCGGACATCAATGCGGCCGGCGGTCTGACGGCTGCGGAAGCCTGGGCCTGGCACCGCAGGCTGCTGGCATCCGAGGGCGACCGTTACGATCCGCGCGTGGCCGTCCGCATCCGCCGGGGCGCGGCCATCAGCGCCGCCGACTACCTGGATGTTCAGGCTGCCCGCGCCCGTATCCAAGCTATCGCCCGCCATCGCCTGCGCGACGCGGACGGCTGGCTGATGCCGACCGTGGCCGTGCAGCCGCCTTTGCTTGCCCCGCTGGAGCGCGACGACGACACCTTCTTTGCCACCAACGGACTGGTGCTGCGCAACCCAAGCACCATCAATTTCCTGGATGGCTGCGCGCTGTCTTTGCCGACCGGCCAAGCCGGTATCGGCCTGTCGGTGTGCGGTCTGCACGGCCAGGACGCTCGCGTGCTGAGCGTTGCCGCCGCGCTCGAAGCCACGCGCGCTTGATGCTGCAACCGCCGAGGCCACAGCCGCGGCGGTAGACCTGTCATCGGGTATGCCACCGGCCCCGACAACATCCTGCACGACAAGCGTAAAAAAACGGCGCCTCAAGCGAGGCGCCGTTTCTACTTACCGCAGACCGGAATTACTCGGCCGGCGTTTCGGCTTGAGCCGGCGCATCGGCGGCAGCTTGCTGCTGCTCAATGCCACCGATAGCCTTGACGGACAGGCGCAGGCGGCCTTTTTCGTCGGCCTCGATGACCTTGACACGGACTTGTTGACCGACCTTCAACACATCATTGATGTTGGCGATGCGGTAGTTGGCGATCTCCGAGATGTGCAACAGACCATCACGGCCCGGCAGCACCTGAACGATGGCGCCGAAGTCCAAGAGGCGCAGCACGGAGCCGTCATAGACCTGGCCGACTTCGACATCAGCGGTCAGTTCGACGATACGGCGTTGCGCTTCCTTGGCCTGACCCTCATCCACGCTGGCGATCACGATCGTGCCGTCATCGGAGATGTCGATCTGGGTGCCGGTTTCTTCGGTCAGGGCGCGAATGGTGGCGCCGCCCTTGCCGATCACGTCACGGATCTTTTCGGGATTGATCTTGATGGTCAGCATGCGCGGAGCAAACGCCGACAGCTCGGTGCGCGAACCGTCGAGCGACTCACGCATCTTGCCGAGGATGTGCAGACGGCCTTCGCGGGCCTGGGCCAGCGCAACCTGCATGATTTCCTTGGTGATGCCCTGGATCTTGATGTCCATCTGGAGAGCGGTAATACCGTTTTCGGTCCCCGCAACCTTGAAGTCCATGTCGCCCAGGTGATCTTCGTCACCCAGAATATCGGTCAGCACGGCGAACTTGCCGTTCTCGAGGATCAAGCCCATGGCGACGCCAGCGACGTGATCCGTGATCGGCACACCCGCATCCATCATGGCCAGCGAACCGCCGCAGACCGAAGCCATCGAGGAAGAACCGTTGGACTCGGTGATTTCCGACACGATGCGAATGGTGTACTGGAAGTCTTCGGGCTTGGGCAGCACCGGCACCAGCGAACGCTTGGCCAGACGACCGTGGCCGATTTCGCGGCGCTTGGGCACACCGATACGACCCGTTTCGCCGGTGGCGAAGGGAGGCATGTTGTAGTGCAGCATGAAGCGGTCGCGGTACTCGCCCATCAGCGCGTCGATGATCTGCTCATCTTGCTTGGTGCCCAGCGTCGCCACCACCAGCGCCTGCGTTTCACCACGGGTGAACAAGGCGCTGCCGTGAGCGCGCGGCAGCACGCCCAGACGGACACTGATCGGACGCACGGTGCGGGTGTCGCGACCGTCGATACGCGGCTCGCCATTCAGGATCTGGCTGCGCACGAGGCGGGCTTCCAGATCGAAGAGGATGTTGTCAACGGTCACGCCATCGGGCGCATCCTGACCGGCGGCAGCGGCCTGCTCGGCCAGCTTGGCCGACACCTCAGCGTAGACCTCACGCAACTTGGTGGTGCGGGCCTGCTTTTCACGGATCTGATAGGCGGCGCTCAAGCCTTCCTGAGCGGCAGCCGTCACAGCGGCGATCAGGGCTTCGTTCTTGGCTGCGGGCGACCAGGTCCACTCGGGCTTGCCAGCGTCGCGCACCAGATCATGGATGGCGTTGATGGCGGCCTGCATTTGTTCGTGGCCGAACACCACGCCACCCAGCATGATCTCTTCCGACAGTTGCTGAGCTTCGGATTCCACCATCAGAACGGCGTTTTCCGTGCCGGCAACCACCAAATCCATCTTCGAGGACTTGAGCTGCGAAGCCGTCGGGTTCAACAGGTATTGACCCTCGACATAAGCCACGCGGGCAGCACCAATGGGGCCGTTGAACGGAATGCCCGAGATGGCCAGCGCGGCCGAGGCGCCGATCATGGCGGGGATGTCGGGATCGATTTCCGGGTTGACCGACAGCGTGTGGATCACCACCTGGACTTCGTTGTAGAAGCCTTCGGGGAAGAGCGGACGCAGAGGACGGTCGATCAGGCGGGAAGTCAGCGTTTCCTTCTCGGAGGGCTTACCCTCGCGCTTGAAGAAACCACCGGGGATGCGGCCTGCCGCATAGGTTTTTTCGATGTAATCAACCGTCAGGGGGAAAAAATCCTGACCGGGTTTGGCCTTCTTGGCCGCGACAACCGTGGCCAACACGACGGTGTCCTCAACGGACACAAGCACAGCGCCGGAGGCCTGGCGAGCGATCTCGCCGGTTTCCAACACGACCGTATGCTGGCCGTACTGGAAAGTCTTAGTGACTTTATTGAACATGACGATGGTTCCTTGCAAATGAAAAACCGTGGCCGTCGCGACATCGTCGCAGCGACCACGGTTGCGTCATGGGGAGCCAGCCCCGTCGATCACTTGCGCAGACCGAGTTTTTCGATCAGAGCGCGGTACGAATCGGGATTGCGGCCCTTGAGGTAGTCGAGCAGTTTGCGACGACGGCTAACCATGCGCAGCAAACCGCGGCGCGAGTGGTGGTCCTTCGCGTGTTCCTTGAAGTGACCAGTCAGCTCGTTGATACGAGCGGTGAGCAGAGCCACCTGGACTTCGGGGGAACCGGTATCGCCTTGCGCGCGTTGGAATTGCGAAACGATTTCGGCTTTTTTGATGTCAGCAACAGACATTTTGACCTCTACGGACATGCGTCAGGGCCGAGGTGCCCGGACGTGGGTTGAAAAACACTTCTTTAGCAGTGGCAATTGTCACGCTGCGGCCTTGACGGCTTCAGCGCCCGCCTGCCTGGTTACACACGAACCACGACAAGCAGGCCCGATTATAGCCGATTCGCTACAATCACTCTCGGGATTTGTCCTACTCTAGCTCGGGGTAGACAATTAATCGGGGCCTGACCCCACTCAGGAGAACCTGCATGCCCAGCCTAAGCCACCTGAAGCGCGTCCTGGCGCTGACTGCGATCGCGGCCACCCTGTCGGCCTGCGCCCCCATGACTCAGCTACCGCCAGGCACGCCCTACACCAGCGTCGTGGATCAATACGGCAAACCCAACTTCACTTGCCGCCTACCCGACGGGCAGGAGCGCGTGATCTGGACGCAACAGCCGATGGGCCAGTATGCCTGGGGCAGCGACCTGAGCGCCGACGGCCGCGTCGAAAAAGTCGAGGCTTTGCTCACCGATGCCCATTTCAAACGCCTGGGCGAAGGCGTGTGGTCGGCAGAACGGGTGCGCTGCGAGTTCGGCCCGCCCGCCGAAATCCGCGAAGCTGGCCTGCCTAGCGTGCGCCAGGTCGTCTGGGCCTACCGCTATCGCGAATCCGGTGTCTGGAATTCGCTCATGTACGTCTATATGGGTCGCGATGGCAAGCAGGTGACGCGTTTCCATCCAGGGCCGGACCCGATGTACGAAGAGCGCAACCAAGGCTGGTGGTGATGCCCCCACCGCCAATGAATAAGCCGCTCGAAAGAGCGGCTTATTCATTTAGTGAGCGCGGCGTTCCTGCTGGAGCCGGCGGGCGCGGTTCCAACGCCAGATCATGACGACCCAGCCGGACAGGCCATAAAGCACGAACAGGCCGAACAGCACCACCGGAGGATCGCTGGAAACAAAGACAAAAACCGCAACCACGACCAGAATCCCCCAAAACGGCACGCTGCGGCCAAGCGCAAAGCTCTTACCGCTGTAGAAGGGCGCGTTGGAGACCATGGCCACCCCTGCGTACATGGTCAGCGCGAAGGCAACCCAGGCCATGATGCTGTCGTGGATAGGCAGTTTGTTATCGATAGCCAGCCACACAAACCCCGCCACCAGCGCCGCCGCAGCCGGACTTGGCAGCCCCTGGAAGAAACGCTTATCGACCACGGCCACATTGGTGTTGAAACGCGCCAGACGCAAAGCGGCGCCCGCGACATAAACAAAGGCCGCCAGCCAGCCCCAGCGGCCGAGGTCCTGCAATATCCACTCATAGGCGACCAGGGCCGGCGCGACCCCGAAGGAGGTCATATCGGAAAGCGAATCATATTGTTCGCCAAACGCCGACTGCGTATTGGTCAGGCGGGCGACACGGCCATCCATGCCGTCCAGCACCATGGCCACGAATATGGCGATGGCCGCGATTTCGAAGCGGTCGTTCATGGCCTGCACCACGGCGTAAAACCCCGCAAAAAGGGCGGCTGTCGTGAAGGCATTGGGCAACAGATAAATGCTGCGATGACGATTCTCGGAATCGCGCATGGAGAAATTGGGCATGGCGTGTCGGGACTTCCGCAAGCTTTGTAAGGTGAAAGGTTAACCCATCTAGCACTACTTGGGCTGACCGGCAATCACAGCCGGCCTGAAGCGGCCGCAGGCTTGGCAAGAAAAAACCGCCCGAAGGCGGTTTTTTCCGATGCAGCAAGAACTTCGCCCGGGGCAAAAATTAGTTCTTGGACTTATCCACCAGCTTGTTAGCCGCGATCCAGGGCATCATGGCGCGCAGCTTGGCGCCGACCACTTCGATCTGCGATTCGGCGTTGATGCGGCGGCGCGAGGTCAGGGTCGGAGCGCCTGCGGCATTTTCCAGGATGAAACGCTTAGCGTATTCACCGGTCTGGATGTCCGTCAGGCACTGGCGCATGGCCTTACGGGTTTCGTCGGTCACGACCTTCGGGCCAGTCTCGTACTCGCCGAACTCAGCGTTGTTCGAGATCGAGTAGTTCATGTTGGCGATACCGCCTTCGTAGATCAGATCAACGATCAGCTTGAGTTCGTGCAAGCACTCGAAATAGGCCATTTCGGGCGCGTAGCCGGCTTCCACCAGCGTGTCGAAACCCGCCTTGATCAGTTCGACGGTGCCACCGCACAGCACGGCCTGTTCGCCGAACAGATCGGTTTCGGTCTCTTCGCGGAAGTTGGTTTCGATGATGCCGGCACGGCCGCCGCCATTGGCGCTGGCGTACGACAGCGCCACGTCACGGGCAGCGCCCGACTTGTCCTGATAAACGGCGACCAGGTGAGGCACGCCGCCGCCTTGCGAGTAGGTGGAGCGCACGGTATGGCCGGGAGCCTTAGGGGCCACCATGATCACGTCGATATCTTCACGCGGCACGACTTGGCCGTAGTGAACGTTAAAGCCGTGAGCGAAAGCCAGGGCGGCGCCCGGCTTGATATTGGCGTGCACTTCGTCGCGGTAGACCGCAGCGATGTTTTCGTCGGGCAACAACATCATCACGACGTCGGCGCGCTTGACGGCCTCGGCGACTTCAGCGACTTCCAGACCGGCGTTGGCAGCCTTGTTCCAGGAAGCGCCGCCCTTGCGCAGACCGACCACGACCTTGACGCCCGACTCATGCAGGTTCAGGGCGTGAGCGTGGCCTTGCGAACCGTAGCCGATGATGGCAACGGTTTTGCCCTTGACGAGGGAGAGATCGCAGTCTTTGTCGTAGAAAACTTTCATGGTTGCTCCAGATACTTAATTTTAAAAATCGTTGAATGCAGAGTATGGGGTACTGCGGTGCTGGTCAGAGCTTGAGGATACGCTCGCCGCGGCCGATGCCGGAAACGCCGGTACGGACGGTTTCCAGGATGGCGCTGCGGTCCAGGGCCTCGATAAAGGCCTGCACCTTGCCCTGGTCTCCAGTCAACTCGATCGTGTAGGACTTGTCCGTAACGTCGATGATGCGGCCGCGGAAGATATCCGCCATCCGCTTGACTTCTTCACGCTCCTTGCCGACCGCGCGCACCTTGATCAGCATGAGCTCGCGCTCAATGTGAGCGCCTTCGGTGAGATCGACCACCTTGACCACATCCACCAGACGGTTCAGATGCTTGGTGATCTGTTCGATGACCTCATCGGACCCCACGGTGACCACCGTCAGACGCGACAGGGTCGCATCTTCCGTGGGCGCGACAGTCAGTGTCTCGATGTTATAGCCGCGTGCGGAAAACAGCCCCACCACGCGCGACAGCGCGCCGGGCTCGTTCTCCATGAGCACAGAAATCACGTGTTTCATGGTGGCTTCCTTACAGATCCTCGGAACCAAGCAGCATCTCGGTCAGCCCGCGGCCTGCCTTGACCATCGGCCACACGTTTTCGGTGCGGTCGGTGATGAAGTCAAGAAAGACCAGGCGATCCTTGTGCTTCTTGAATGCCTCGCGCAGCGCCGGCTCGACATCCGCCGGGCGGTCAATGCGCAGGCCCACATGGCCGTAAGCCTCGGCAACCTTGACGAAGTCCGGCAGCGAATCCATATAGGACTCGGAATAGCGCGAACCGTAGTCAATCTGCTGCCACTGACGCACCATGCCCAGGAAGCGGTTATTCAGGCAAACGATTTTGGGCGTGAGATGGTATTGCTGGCAGGTCGACAGTTCCTGGATGTTCATCTGGATCGACGCTTCGCCCGTAATCACGGCAATGTCCGAACCCGGATTGGCCATCTGCACACCCATGGCGTAGGGCAGGCCCACGCCCATGGTGCCCAGGCCGCCGGAGTTGATCCAGCGACGCGGTTTGTTGAACTTGTAGTACTGCGCAGCCCACATCTGATGCTGGCCCACATCCGAGGTCACGAAGGCGTCGCCACCCGTGACTTCCCAGAGCTTTTCGACCACGAACTGCGGCTTGATAAGCTCGTCGGAAAGGGCGTACTTCAGGCACTCGCGCCCGCGCCAGGCCTGGATCTGCTGCCACCACTTGTCCTGCGACGCCGGCTTGGTTTCCTGGCGAGCCTGCTGGTATTGATCAATCAATTCGACCAGCACGTCCTTGACGTTGCCGACGATGGGCACATCGACCCGCACCCGCTTGGAAATCGATGAAGGATCGATGTCGATATGGATGATTTTGCGGGCATTCTGCGCAAAATGCTTGGGATTGCCAATGACACGGTCATCAAAGCGCGCGCCGATCGCGAGCAGCACATCGCAGTGCTGCATGGCCATATTGGCTTCATAGGTGCCGTGCATGCCCGGCATGCCGACAAAATGACGGTCGCTGGCCGGCAAGGAACCCAAACCCATCAAGGTATTGGTGCACGGCGCGTCGACCAAGTCCACCAGCCGGCGCAGCTCATCCGCCGCGTCGGACAGCACCACACCGCCACCCGTGTAAATCATGGGGCGCTCGGCGGCCAGCAGCATCTGCACGGCCTTCTTGATCTGGCCTTGATGCCCCTTGGTGACCGGCGCATACGAGCGCATGGAAATCTCGCCCTTCTTGGGCGTGTATTTGCATTGCGCGACCGTAATGTCCTTGGGGATATCCACCAGCACCGGACCCGGACGACCCGTGCGCGCGATAAAGAAGGCGCGCCGCATCGTTTCGGCGAGATCCTTGACGTCACGCACCAAGAAATTGTGCTTGACGCAGGGACGCGTAATGCCGACGGTGTCGCACTCCTGGAAGGCATCTTCGCCGATGGCAGCCGTGGGCACCTGGCCACTGATGATGACCATAGGGATCGAGTCCATATAGGCCGTGGCAATGCCGGTCACGGCATTGGTCACGCCCGGACCGCTGGTCACGATGCACACGCCCACCTTTTGCGAAGAACGCGAATAGGCATCGGCGGCGTGCACGGCAGCCTGCTCGTGACGCACCAGGATATGCTGGAATTTGTCTTGTTTGAAAATCGCGTCGTAGATGTAAAGCACCGCGCCGCCAGGGTAGCCGAAAACGTGTTCCACGCCTTCTTCGGCCAGGCAGCGCACGACGATATCGGCGCCATTCAGTTCCATGTTGTATTTCCTTTCTGTACCGGCCCTGTTTCTCTGGCTGCCACCTGCCCGGATACGGCGGTAGCGGAACCCATACCGGACGCGGCAACATGATCCGGCGCTTAGCGGCTCACGGAGCCACGCCACCCGGACACCCTGCCGACCCGGCACGCGCTCGTCAGAAACGCAGTGCAAACGCCCAAGAAGGCGTCGGAAGTCGAAATGGAAGCCTTGGCATCTCACGCTTTTGGCGCGGCCAACAGCAAGTCTTACTGGCGCAGCAGGCTACGGAAGATGGCCCAGGCTCTGCTCGCCCGCGCGCCGGATTCGGATAGCAGACCGGCGCAAGAGGGAGCAATTTACCGCGTTGCGGCATCCTCCGCAAATCGAACCGCGCCCGTCAGTCCGCCCAGCGCGTTTTTTTCGCTTCGCAGCAACGCTGCGTAGCGGTTCCGCCCCCAAAAATCAGGGAGGCTCTCTATACTTGACGGGTCTCGGACTTGTGTACAGCCCCATGGAACTGCGCATCGCCAGCATCCGTCGTTTCCTCTACAGCCACTACTTCTTCGGTGGCGTGCGCCAGGCGGTCGGCATGCTGCTGCCCGTGATGGTGCTGGGAGTCGTCTGGGGGCAATACTCCATCGGTCTGGTGGCGACCTTCGGCGCGCAATGCCTGGCCATCATCGACCAGCCGGGTGGCCCGCAGCGCCATCGCACCAATGAAATGCTGGGCGGCGCCTTGCTAGGCACCGTCACTGTCACCATCACGGGAATAGCCTCGACCTATCCCTTCGCTTTATGGCTGGTCGTCATAGGACAGTGTTTTCTGTTCTCGATGTTCTCGGTATTCGGCAAACGCGGCGGGCTGATCGGCTTCGCCGGCCTCCTGCTGATGACCCTGACCATGCACTCCCCCATGCAACCCCATGAGGTCGTCTGGCATGCCTTGGCCACACTGGGCGGCGCGCTGTTTTATCTGCTTTTCAGCTTCGCCTTCCGGCGCCTTTTCTGGCTGCGCGAAGAACGCCAGGCCATGTCGGTCGCCTTATTCGCCACCGCCGATTACATGTTGGCCCGCGCCAGCTTCTACGATGAAAACGCCGATCTGGATGAGGCCTACCGCACCCTGATCCAGCGCCAGTCCGCCATGACCGACAACCACCAGGCCGCACGCGATCTGGTGTTGCGCGCCCTGCCGCGAGGCAAGGGTTTTCGCGAGAGCGAGCGCGTCATGCTGTGGAATATGTTTGTCGATATGCTTGCGCTGCTCGACACGCTGGTCGCAACCCATACCGACTACGCCTCGCTGCGCCGGGTTCTGGCGGGCAACGACACCCTGATTTTCATGCGTGATGCCTTGCTCAAGATGTCGCTGGAGGTCAACCGCATCGCGCTCGATGTCTCCCGTGCGCGGCCGACGCAGTACCGCAGCAGCGCCAAAGCCGAGCTGCGCGCCATCGAATACGAGATCGAGCAGCTCAAGCAGCAAGGCCTGGGCGAACGGGAGCCCGAAATCCTCACGCTGCTGGTTCAGGTGCTGCGCCGCCTGCGCAATGCCGCGCGCATCGTGGACCGCCTGGTTGACCACACGCAAGACCGGCCCGATGCCCTGCCGACGAGCGAGCTACGCATCGACAAATCGCTCACCCGTTTCATGTCGCGCCAGGAAGTGCGTCTGGGCATGATCACCAGCAATTTGCGCCTGGACTCGCCACATTGCCGCTACGCCATACGCGTGACGCTGGCCGCCGCCATCGCATTAGCCCTGATCGGCACTTGGCTGCCCATGAACCTCGCGTCGCACAGCTATTGGGTGCTGCTGACCATCGTCATCATCATGAAACCCGGCTTTGCCCTGACGCGCCAGCGCAATGGCTGGCGCCTGATGGGCACCCTGATCGGCTGCATCCTCGCGCTTACGCTCTTCGCGCTCACCGACAAGCCCACCATTCTGTTCGCCGTCTTGCTGGGCGCCTGCATCATGGGCAACAGCCTGGTGCAGTTGAATTACATGGCCAGCGCCATCTTCAACACCTTGTTCGTAGTGCTGGTGTTCCATTTCGTGGCGCCAGGCAGCGTGTCGCTGGACGTGATCGGCGAGCGCGCCCTCGACACCGTATTGGGTTGCGTGCTTGCCCTGATCTGCAGCTATGTGCTGCCCTGGTGGGAAGCCCGCTATATGAAGCCTCTGGCCCAGGCCGCCTCACGCGCTAATCTCGAATACCTGCGCGCCGGGATGCGCTATCTCGACAGCATGCAAAAGCATGACGGCCAGAAAACGCCCCATGACAACAGCCAGGCGGCCGAGGCCGACCTGGCCTGGCGTCTGGCCCGCAAAGACGTGCATATTGCCTTCAGCAACTACGCCGAGGCCTTCTACCGCATGATGAGCGAGCCCCAGTCGCATCAGATCAACGTGCCCGAGTTCAACAACCTGCTCATCCAGAATCACATCCTGGCCTCGCAGATCACCGCCGCCATGCCCATCCTGGCCGCCATGCCCCAAACGCCCCCCGAAATCCAGCTCGCGCTGGATGACATGGTGCAATTGCTGCAAACCACCGGCCCGGAACCCACCGACCTGCCCACACAGTTCGACACCACAGGCGACGCTGCGGCGCTGGCCTATCCGGTCAAGCAAATGCTGCGCGCGGCCACCATGATCCGCCAGGAACTGGCTGCCGTCGCAGAACCCAGCGAGCCCCAACTCATCGGGGCCTGAGCCCGAACGCCCTCCGCGCGCCTATCCTCCAGACGCGCTTGACGGGCTGGCCCGAGACAAGCCCGCTGATGGCGCGCAAGCTATCCTCGGGCGTCTCGGCCATGCCGACATCGCGGGCCGCAGCGTTCGATGTCTCTGTTTCAGCAACGCCATAAAAAAGGCGGCTTTCGCCGCCTTCAGAGCAAAGACCGCATCAATCCAGCCTGCGGCGAAACACCAGCTTGTCGGCGCTAGAGGCCGACGCATCAAAGACATAACCTTCGCGATCGAAAGCTTGCAGAGCTTCGGGGGTCTTGGCCCGGTGTTCAATGGCATAGCGGACCATCAAGCCGCGTGCCCGCTTGGCATGAAAACTGATGATTTTCCAAGCCCCGCCCTTCCAATCCTGGAACACGCACTGCACAACACGCGCCTTCAAGGTCTTCAGATCCACCGCCTTGAAATACTCTTCCGAGGCGAGGTTGATAATGCAGGGCGCGCCTTCGCCTTCCTGCCGCTCATTCAAGTAAGCAGCGATCGTGCTGCCCCAATACTCGTACAGATTCTTGCCCTTGGGGGTTTCCAGACGCGTACCCATTTCGAGGCGATAAGGCTGCATCAAATCCAAGGGCCGCAGTGCGCCATACAGGCCGCTCAGGATCACCACATGCTCTTGAGCCCAATCCAACTGCGACGCTGAGAGGCTGGTCGCCTCCAAACCCTCATAGACATCACCATTGAAGGCCAGTACGGCCTGCCGGGCGTTATCCAGCGTGAAGGTCTTTTTCCACGCTGCATAACGGCCCACGTTCAACTCGGCCAAAGCCTGGCTCAAACTCATCAGCCCCGCAATCTCGTCGGCCGACTTGGTTTTCAACACCTTGATAAGCGCGGCAGCCTGCTCCACGAACAGCGGTTGCGTATGGGTCTGCACCTGGACCGGCGTGTCGTAATCCAGCTTTTTGGCGGGGGAAAGCAAAAACAGCATAAGAACAAAATCCTTGTTATCAGCGAGCGGTCCAGCCGCCATCGACCGAGATGGTCGTACCGGTGATCTGCGCGGCCGCTTCCGACGCCAGGAAAACGGCCGCCCCCCCCAACTGCTCGGGGCTCACGAATTGCAGCGATGGCTGCTTCTCACTCAAGAGTTCGCGGGCGGCGGCCTCCTGGTCCACGCCATCCTTGGCGGCCAGGGCGGAAATCTGCTTTTCCACCAGCGGCGTGCGTACCCAGCCCGGGCAAATGGCATTGGCTGTCACGCCCGAACCCGCAGTCTCCAGCGCCACCACCTTGGTCAGGCCCACCACGCCATGCTTGGCCGCCACATAGGCCGACTTCTGCGCCGAGCCCACCAAACCATGGGCGGAAGCGATATTGATGATCCGGCCCCAGCCCTGCTTCTTCATGTGCGGCAAGGCGGCGGCCGAACCGTGAAACACGGCCGACAGATTCAAGGCCAGAATGGCATCCCACTTCTCGACCGGAAAATCCTCGACCAAAGCGGTGTGCTGTATCCCCGCGTTATTCACCAGAATGTCGATACGGCCCAGAGATTGCACGGCATTGGCCACCAACTGGCGCACCGCCTCGCCCTTGGACAGATCGGCGCCGTCATACAGCACCCTAACCTTGTGCACCGCGGCCAGCTCGGCGCGCAGCTTCTCGATCTCGGCCGCATCGCCAAAGCCATTGATCACCACATCGGCGCCCTGCTGGGCGAATGCGCGGGCGATGCCCAAGCCGATGCCACTGGTTGAACCGGTAACGACTGCCACTTTGCCTTTGAGCATGAACAACCTCCAATGGAATTGAAGCAAGACGCCCCAAGTGTATCCCTGCTGCCGGGCAGCCACATGGATGACCCCATGACAAGGCCGCCGCCGCGCTTGCCGCATGGACTCGCGGGATAAGAAAAATTTGCGCAAAGAAATTTTTCAGGTAGAATAGCGGGCTTCGCTAGTTCGGAACCGAAATGGCGAAAGAAGCAAGAACAAAGCAAAATCCCGGCTTATCAAAGTGGCAGCAGCGTTGGCAGGCAAACATGAGTGCGCCGTCTACTAAGCACCATACTAAAAAGCACCATATCAAAGGCTAAGACCACAGCCGATATTGGACAGATTTTGCAGCAATACCACCAGGAGAGGTGGCAGAGTGGTCGAATGCGCCGGACTCGAAATCCGGTATACGTTTAGGCGTATCGTGGGTTCGAATCCCACCCTCTCCGCCAGATACCAAAAGCCCCTGAATTTTTTCAGGGGCTTTTTCTTTGCCGATCGCAATAGCTGGCAGAGACGTGGCCAGCGCTTTTTTGGCAATCACCCGCTTTGCACCTATCCCAGGGACAGGCCACGCTTACTTTAATAAAGCCTGTTGATTCCAGGGCATTCGCATCAGCAGCCGCGCCATTCCGCAGAATCCTGTCACCCCGGCGACGAACAAACCCGTCCCGACAAAGCCAGACAGCAGGAGAAACCACGGTGATACCGCTGCACCCAGTATTGTTCCCAGCAGGACCAAGAGGCCAACCGTAATCTGCACCTGGCGTTGAAGTTCTAGTGGTTGCGCGGCGTTTTTTTCAACGGATAAACCCGCTTTTTTCCAAGCGTCCAATCCGCCATCGAGTATGTAGGCCTCGCCTTCGACGCCGGCCCTCAGCGCGGCGGCATTCATCTTGGTACGGTTACCGGACTTGCAATAGAAAATGACGGCCTTGGCGCCATCACTTGCCATTTTTTTTGACTGCAAACTCTCCACCGGAACGTGCCGGGCCTGGGCAATATGCTCTCGCGCATACTCATCCATAGAACGGATGTCAGCCAGAACGGCTCCTTGGGCAATGCGCGCTTTAGCAGTCTGAGCAGAAATAAGTGGTAGCGACATAGATCAAGCCTTCTTTGAAAGATCAGGGACAAAATATGGACTTGAGCGTTGCGATGAGCTTTGCCACGTCTGGGTTTTCAATGTAGTAGTAAAGCGTTTGCGCCTCACGCCGATAAGCGACCAGCCCCTCTTCTCGCATCTTGGCCAGATGCTGAGACAGCGCCGATTGACTGAGCGTCAGATGCTCATGCAAGGAACCGACCGTCATTTCCTTGTGCTCGATCAACAAGCAAAGCACGACGAGCCGATGCGGATTGCCTAATGCACGAAGCATGCTCGCAGCGCGCGCTGCCTCATTCTGCAAAAGCTGAAGATCTTTTACCTTGGTTGCCATCACAGTCTATATTTTATGTTTTTCTAAATTAGCATTAACTAATATAAAGATCAAGAAGACGCGGATCATCCGCCCCGCCCGATCACCAGGACGGGGCAGGATTCGTCAAAGCGCCCGGCCGACGATCAGCGCATCCGTCGCCAGATCGGGGCTATCGCTGCGGCCTTCGTAAGGCAGACGGTTCAAGACATACCGCATGGCATTCAAGCGGGCGCGCTTCTTGCAATCTGACTTGACCACGATCCAGGGCGCATCGGCCGTGTCGGTATGTGCGAACATGGTCTCTTTGGCGCGGGTGTAGTCATCCCATTTATCCAGGGAAGCCAGATCGATCGGGCTGAGTTTCCACTGTTTGAGCGGATGCACTTTGCGCTGGCCGAAACGGCGGCGCTGCTCCTCCTGGCTGACCGAAAACCAGAACTTGATTAAATGAATGCCGCTGCTGACCAGATGGCGTTCGAATTCGGGCACCTGCCGCAGAAACTCCTGATATTCCTGATCGCTGCAGAAGCCCATCACACGCTCCACCCCTGCCCGGTTGTACCAGGACCGGTCAAATAGCACGATTTCACCGGCGGTCGGCAGATGCTGCACATAGCGCTGGAAATACCATTGGCCGCGTTCGGTATCGGAAGGTTTTTCCAGTGCGACCACGCGGGCGCCGCGCGGGTTCAGATGTTCCATCATGCGCTTGATGGCGCCCCCCTTGCCCGCCGCATCGCGGCCCTCAAACAGAATGACCACGCGCTGTCCGCTAGCCTTGACCCAGGCCTGTAGCTTGAGCAATTCGACCTGCAAGCGGTACTTCTGTTTTTCGTAGGTTTTACGCTGCATGCGATGGCGGTAGGGGTAGTTCCCATCGCGCCAGTCCACGGCCAACTCCAGGTCGGGATTGCGGCGGCGTCCTTGCGGAGCGGCCGCTTGCAACAGCGCCTGATGAACGGCCTGAGCGTCATCCGGAGACAAGGCCTCAATCACAGAACGCAAGGCCTCCTTGGGCTCAACCGAAGATTCGGCCCGGGCGGCGATGTCGGCCATGACGGCGACAGCTTCCTGCCGGGCCGCTTCGGCACGCGCGGCAATTTCCACGCGCTCGGGATCGAGCGCCAAGGGCTCGGGAGGAAGACCGGACTTGCGGGAAGCGCGGGGTTTTTCAGCCATGCTCAAACTCCTGTCTATTCGATTTGCGGCGCCGACCGGACGCTCTGGTGCAAGCGGTTTTGCCACAGCGAGTCCTGCGCGGCAGGATGCGATGCAGAGGGCAAATGATAGATCAGCCCTCCCCTTCACAAGGGCGCGCCCTCAGCCCGCGTGAGGAAGCGCGACAATGCGCCTGGGCTTCCATATTTTGCAGGCATGCTCCAGCGGCTTGCCCTGCTCCAGAAACCTTGTGAACCCCATCGCCTGCTCTACCGTCAGAAACTCATACCTGCGGTCAGCGTAGCTGACAACACGGCCTTCCCGAATCGCAACCAACCTTGCCCCCACTGGTTTTTCAGGTTCTGAATCGAGGTATACCACGATTCAAACGCCTGACTTGCGCTGTACCTATGCCGGTATGCAGGGGATGACGTCACACCCTATTTGATCTTGAGCACAGCACACTCGTCGGCAGGAATGCCAACGGTTCGGATTTCCAAAGTCATCCCGAAGAATCTGCTGCCTGCGCCAGTCTCTGCCCGGGCCTGCCCTGACTTGACAATCGTTGACACTCCATCACTGGAGAGGCCTAGGGAAACAACGTAGGCTAGCAACTGATGCCCGATTGCGAGGCTGCCAGCCCGGCTGGCAGCCGGAGAACTACGCATTGCAATGACTATTCAAGAAAAAAACTCAAGCCACCGCATTCCAGCGCGCAAACGCTCGGCCCCCCAGTACCGCCAACTGCAAGCCCTACAGATAGAAAACCGCCGCCTACGCAGGCTGGTCATCACCGACGAATTGACAGGCATTTTCAATCGGCGCTATTTCACCGGCCGCTTGCAAGAGGCCTTGCAAGCACATCAACGCGGCAACGGCGTCGCACTCTGCCTGTTTGATCTGGATAATTTCAAGACGGTCAATGACAGTCTTGGGCATGCCGCAGGCGACCGGCTGTTGCAGGCCGTGGCAAGAACGGTGGAAACGCAGTTGCGTCGCACCGACGATTGCGTTTGCCGTATAGGAGGAGATGAGTTCGCGACGATTTTTTCAGCCAACTCGCCTGACAAAGCGCTGGAGCAAGCCAAGCAGCTACTCGATAGCATACGAAATGTGCAGGTTCAGGGAATCAAGCGAATCAGCGCCACCTTCGGGCTGATATGGCTGCCCCCGGGTGCAAGCCAGGATTGGCAACAAGCCTATGCCAGTGCCGACAGCGTACTTTGCCGGGCCAAACAAAAAGGTAAGGGAGGCATCATGATTCATGATGCCCCACTCTTACCCGCCTGAGCCATGCCTGCCTGAGCGGCGTATCAAATCGCGGGGGGTTCAATCCAAAAGAAGCGTTCGCCCTGCCGCATCATATTGGCTACGCCGTCAGGCTCCATGCGGAAATCGGTACCCATGAGTGTGGCACCGCCATCCGCATGGATATGAATGATGGCCAGGGGATCTTTCTCCATGGTGTACCAGTAGTACCCAGGCTTGAGGTCGTGAGCGGTCGTCATGGCTGAAGTATACCGAGAAGCCGCCCGTCCGGGTTGCCATCGGTCAAACTCAAACCTCATCGTGATTTAATGTAACGCCGCCAGCCTCGCCGCAGATTGCAATTGACCGCATACGGAGGACTTTGCCTCTGAAGGCGGGATGACGCAGCGCAGCAGCACAGATCCCGGCCGTTGCGCTTTGTCGCTATTGCAATAAAGACCCGTGAACTTCCGATAGAGAAAAGACTGACAATTGCCTCGTATTTTCTCGCAGGCTGCAAAGACAGCAACACAGGTGAATAATGAAGAAATGGTTAGCTGCTGGTTTGGGCGCCGCTGCGTTGACAATGTCTACCACGGCAATGGCACATGTTGATATCGGCGTATCCATCGGCATCCCCGGCATCGCGATAGCGCCCGCTCCGGTTTACGTGCCCCCTGCCCCGGTTTATGTCGCGCCGCCACCCGCTTATGTGGTGCCCGCGCCCGTCCATGCCGGCCCCCGCTATTACGCACCGCCTTACGTGCGTCCGGTAGTGGTGGTGCCGCCGCCCGTCTACTATGGCGGTCCGCGCAAACATGGTCCGCGGCACCACCATGGCCCACATGGACGCCGCCATTGAGAGATGGCCTTGACAGCCGCCCAAAAAAAAACCGCCATTGGCGGTTTTTTTGCGGGCAAAAACCGAATCAGGCGTTAGCCTGAGCGGGTTTGGCCGGCGCGGCGGCACTCCCTTGTGAGGGTTGCTGCCGGGTGCGCATGGCATCGAGCCAGCGGCGCGGGGTGCTGGTGTTTTTCCACCAACCATTATGCGGACGCATGTGCAAACTCCGGTTCACCATTAAAACGAACACCATTGATCTTGCGAAAGACTTCCTGGCTACCCATTTCTGCCTCGGAGAGGCTGACATAAGTCGCGAGACTGGGAACATCCCAGGCTTTTTCCGGGGCGGTGCCGCCCACGCGGCGGGTCCATATCCGTACGCCGTAACGCTGCCCCTCCTCATGGATAACGGAGCAACGAACGCGAAAATCGCCAATCATTCGTGAAGTCATGGTTTGCTTCCTCTATTGAAATGAAGGGACACGGGGTAAAACAAGCGGACAAACCGCCAGACACGGCCCCTCTAATCACTCAATCACATCTGTTCACATCAATAGCAGTACGACAACCATACCTCAGTTACGCTACAAATTGATGGCAGACTGCAATATGACCCTAGAATTTTAAGTTTGAAGCTTAGCCTTAGGTTTGGTACTAGACTGAATTAAAAGTTAAAAAACAATGACTAAACAGAAGCCAAAGCTGACTTATCCGACTCGCGCGTCATAAAAATCCGGGTAATCCCTAGAAACAAGAATGAAGCAGAAAAATCCTAGGGCAAGAGAAAAAATACGGCTGCCTAACAGCATTCATTATTTTGTAATAATCACATATAAAAAAACCGGCCATATCGGCCGGTTTTTCTGTGGTGATTGATAAAAATCACGCTTTAAGCTGCTCAATCCCGCCCATATAGGGGCGCAGAGCTTCGGGAATGCGCACACTGCCATCTTCCTGCTGGTAGTTTTCCAGTACGGCGACCAAGGCGCGGCCAACCGCCAGGCCAGAACCATTCAGGGTGTGCACGAATTCGGGTTTGCTCTTGGCGTCGGCACGGAAGCGCGCCTGCATGCGACGAGCCTGGAAACTCTCGCAGTTCGAGACCGAGGAAATCTCGCGCCAAGTATTCTGAGCCGGCAGCCAGACCTCCAGATCATAGGTTTTGGCAGCGCCAAAACCCATATCGCCCGTGCACAACAGCATGACGCGGTACGGTAGACCCAAACGGCGCAACACCTCTTCGGCATGGCCGACCATCTGCTCCAGCGCATCATAGGACTGCTCTGGATTCGCCACCTGCACCATTTCCACCTTGTCGAACTGATGCTGACGAATCATGCCGCGCGTATCGCGACCGCCGCTGCCTGCCTCGGAACGGAAGCAAGGCGTATGCGCCGTCATGCGCAGCGGCAGCTCATCCCCCGGCACGATCGTGTCACGCACGACGCTGGTCAGCGTAATCTCGGAAGTGGAGATCAAATACTGATCCTCTCGCGCCAGCGGCTTGCCCTGTTCATCGACCTTAGGATCATCATCGCCGCCCCCCTTGGTCACGAAGAACATATCGTCCTTGAACTTGGGCAATTGCCCCGTTCCATAGAGCGTGGAGCTGTTGACGATATACGGCGTATAGCACTCGGTATAACCATGCTCGCCGGTCTGCAAGTCCAGCATGAACTGAGCCAAAGCGCGATGCAGCCGGGCCATCTGGCCTCGCATGAAGGAAAAACGCGCGCCGGACAGCTTGGCGGCCGTATCGAAATCCAGCCCCAGCGGTTCACCGATGGCAACGTGATCACGGGGCGCGAAACCCAGCGGCGCGGGGTTGCCGTCAGCACCCGCCTCGGCAGGTAACCAGCGGCGGACTTCGACGTTATCGTCGCTGGAGGCCCCCACGGGCACACTGGCATGCGGCAGGTTGGGCACGGACATCAACAGCTCGTTCAATTGCTGTTGCAGCATGGCGAGGCTTTCCTCGAGCTGCTTGAGCTGGCCCGGCAACGCCTGCGACTCCGCCATGACGGCTGAAGCATCCTCGCCCTTAGCCTTGAGCTGGCCAATCTGCTTGGCCAGCGCGTTGCGGCGCGCCTGCAGGGCTTCGGTCTCGGTCTGCACCAACTTGCGACGAGACTCCAGATCGTTGAACCGTTCCGTATCGAAAGAAACGCCCCGGCTCTGGAGACGGTCTACGACGGTTTGCAGGTCTTTGCGCAGCAGTATCGGATCTAGCATGTTGGTGGCTATTGAGTTGAGAAAACCGCCACCTCCGAAAACCGGAGGCAACGCTGCCGCGGCCTCCTGCATCAGCAGAGCCCGCCAGCATCCTGTTGATTTTACCCTCCAGGCGGCGATCTGCTGCGGCAAGCCACCCCAATCTCGAATTCGTCATAGCCTGAGCGCCTGAATAAGAGCCGCCCCCCGCCAATCTGGCCGACGCCTGCAAGACCGAGCAGATCAAGCCAGCGCGCCGCCACGCACCATTCGAGCCGCCAAGGTTGTGGACACAAAACGGCTCAAAAATTAGGCAAAGTCAGATTGAATCCGGCGTTCAGTTCGGTCAGGCTTGCTCGCAAGCACGTCCTGCACGGAGATCGGCTTTTTCCCGCCCGCCCCCCTTGCCGGCATCCCCTTTCGGCCTCTTTGTGACGACAGTACGGTCAGAAACTCGGTATTTCAACGCACACTGAGATTCATTATTCGCTTGCTGAACACCCTGCTCTTTGAACATGCAACAAAATGCCGGGCGCCCTATCCTGACATTTTGCTTATGCGATTGCCGCATTGTGCTTTCGGGGGCCGCTTTAATTGGCGGTCTGCATGGTTGCTCCCGCGATACCTACGCCGCCATGCACTGACGTCCTCCTCCTTAGGGTCTTGGCTGCCCCGGAGAACCAGCCAACACTGAATACGCGATGGCAAGGCTGTATTTACATCGTCAGCACTATTCATGGATAAAGAATCAAAACCCAGCGCGGCCAGTCAGAAATTCGGATTGATCGCACTGATCGCCATTGTGGTCAGTTCCATGATCGGCAGCGGGGTCGACAGCCTGCCGCAAAACATGGCGGAGCAATCGGCAGTCGGTCCCGTCACCATTGCCTGGCTGATTTGCGGCTTTGGCATGTATTTCATCGCGAAAGTTTTCATCGTACTTTCCGACCTTAGGCCAGACCTGCAAACCGGCATTTATATGTACGCCCGTGAGGGCTTTGGTCCGTTCGCGGCGTTTCTGGTGGCCTGGGGCTATTGGCTGATGAATATCTTCAGCAATGTGGCCTTCGCCGTCATGGTGATGGATACCTTGGACTATTTCATGCCCGGCACATTCAAGGGCGGCAATAATCTGAACTCCCTCATCGGCGCCTCCATATTGATTTGGGGCTTTCATGTGCTGGTACTGTCGGGCAGCAAGCTGGCGGGTACGGTCAATGTGGTCGGGACAGTAGCCAAACTGATTCCATTGGTGATTTTCGTCGGCACAGTGGTTTACTTTCTGGACGGTAGCGAGCTTACCCAGAACGTCTGGGGCCATGCGAATTCGCCCTCGATCAAGCCGCTGGGCTCCGTCATATCGCAGATTCTCTCGCCCTTGTTTGTCGCGCTCTGGTGCTTTATCGGGATAGAGGGCGCCGTCGCACTTTCGGGCCGGGCGCGCAACACGCAAGACGTGGGCAGGGCGACCTTGATCGGTTTCATCATTTCGCTGGCGATCTGCCTGATCGTTTCGGTGATTCCCTTTGGCGTGATGAACCAGCATGCCCTGAGCAGCCTGCCCAACCCCTCCACGGCAGGGGTCATGAAAGCACTGACAGGCGATTGGGGCGAATGGTTTATCAACGTCGGCGTACTGATCTCCATTCTCACGAGCTGGCTGGCCTGGACCATGATATGCGCCGAAATCCCCATGGCGGCAGCCGCAAACGGCACATTCCCCGCCTGGTTCGCCCGCAAAAACAAACACGGCGCGGCCGCCTCGTCGCTGTGGGCCAGCAGTTGGCTGATGCAGGCCGTCATGCTGCTGGTCTATTTCGCAAACAACGCATGGCTGGCCCTGCTGGCGATTTCATCCATTACCGTTTTGCCGGCCTATCTTGCCGCCTCAGCCTACCTGACCAAGCTTTGCCTGAATGGCGAATACAGCCAGCGTCAGGCCAAAGGCAAGCGGTTCGCGCTGATAAGCAGCCTGATAGGCGCCGCATTCTGCCTGTTCATGCTGTACGCCAGCGCGATCGAGTATGTGGCCATGACGCCGCTCATCATCACACTGGGAGTGCCCGTATTCATCTGGGCGCGCAAACGGGATCAGCGCGCCCAGCCCCTATTCAGTAAACGAGAAGCCGCAGCACTGATTGCGCTTTTACTTCTGGATGCCCTGATTGCTTATCTGTATTTCACGGGGGTGATAAGGCTGTAACAGGCCGCCCCAAGCGCAAAGCCTGACCAACGACTGGAGATTTCACGCAATGAAGTTCAATCACCACGTGCTTTTTGTGCTATCCAGCGCCCTTGTTGATGACCAGCCTGCAGCCGAGTCCATCGCGGCCTTGCAAGCTTCGCTGGTGCAACGGGGCTTCCAGATCCAGACCGCAGGCAGCATCAAGGCGGCCTTGAGCTACATCGAGCAGAGCCCACGCTACAGCGCCATCGCGCTCTACTGGGATTCGGGCAATGAAAACATCGACACCGAAGGCGAGGCCTTGCTGCAAAAGGTCCGTGAGCGCAATGCCAAGGTGCCCGTGTTCCTGATGTCGCAAGCCGATGTGTCGGCCGGCGTGCCGATCGGCGTTCTGAAAAGCGTCAGCGAATACATCTATCTGTACTCCGAAACGCCTGCGTTCACGGCCAACCGCATCTACACCGCCGTTCACCGTTATGCAGAAAAGTTGCTGCCGCCCTATTTCAAGACACTGAAAGACTTTACGGAAGACGGCGATTATTACTGGGATTGCCCCGGCCACATGGGAGGCATGGCTTATCTCAAACATCCAGTGGGCATAGAGTTCATCAATTTCTTCGGTGAGAACATCATGCGCGCCGACATCGGCGTGGCAACGGCCGAGATGGGGGACTACCTGATCCACGCAGGCCCGTCCAAGGCATCCGAAGAAATCGCCGCCGAACTCTTCGGCGCCGACTGGACGTTCTATGGCGTGGCGGGCTCGTCCGGCTCGAACCGCATCGTCGCCCAGGGCGCGATCGGCGCCAACGAGATCGCCGTGGTAGACCGCAATTGCCATAAATCACTCAATCATGGTCTGACACTGTCACAGGCCCGCCCGGTTTACCTCACCCCCAGCCGCAATGGCTACGGACTGATCGGTCCGATCCCGACCCATCGCCTGAAGAAACAGAGTGTGGACGCCCTGATCGCGAACAGCCCGCTCGCCCCGCAGGCCGTCAGCAAAGAGCCCACCTATGCGGTGGTGACCAACTGCACCTACGACGGCTTCTGCTACAAGGTCAGCGACGTGGTCAAGCACCTGGGCGCAAGCGTACCCCGGATTCACTTCGATGAAGCGTGGTACGCCTATGCCAAATTCCACCCGCTTTATAAAGACCGTTTTGCGATGGATATCGCCGACGATATGCCGAACCGGCCAACCATTTTTGCGGTGCAATCCACCCACAAAATGCTGCCCGCGCTTTCGATGGCGTCGATGATTCATGTCAAGAAGAGCGATCGCGCGCCCCTGAGCTTCGACGACTTCAATGATTCGTTCATGATGCACGGCACCACCTCGCCCTTCTATCCCATCATCGCGTCGATCGACGTCGCCGTCAGCATGATACAGGGCGAGGCAGGACGTTCTCTGGTGCAGGAATCCATCGAAGAAGCTGTCGCCTTCCGCCAGGCCGTCGTCAATGTGAAACGCCAACTGGCCGAACAGGAAGGCGATGGCTCGTGGTTTTTTGACGTGCTACAGCCCACCGAAGCGAAAGACCCGGTCTCGGGCAAAACCTATCCCTTCCACCAGGCGCCGATGGCTTTGCTGAGCCAAACGCCCGATGTTTGGCGTCTGCATGAAAACGATTACTGGCACGGCTTCAGCAAGGAAGACCTGCGAGAAACCGACTGCATGCTCGACCCCGTCAAGGTGTCGATCACCTGCCCCGGCATCACGCCGGACGGCCACTATCAGACAGGCGGCATCCCTGGCTACATCGTCACGAAGTTTCTTGACGACCGGCGCATCGAGGTGGCGCGCACGGGCGACTACACCCTGCTGATTCTGTTTTCGGTCGGGATTACCAAGGGCAAGTGGGGCACGCTGATCGAAAGCCTGCTGGAATTCAAAAAACTGTACGACAACGGCGCGCTGGCCGTGGACGCCATCCCATCGCTCAAGACCGCTTCTAGCCAATACGACAAGCTGACGCTCAAAGAGCTGTGCACGCAGATGCACGAGACCATGCATGAGCTGGACCTGATGAACCACATCGCCAAGGCGGTGCAGTCCACGCCCAAGCCGGTCTATACGCCTGCCGAGGCCTACCAGAAAGTGGTGCGCTACAAAACCGAACCGGTGCGTGTGACCGAGTTTGCCGGTCGTATCGCGGCCAGCATGCTGGTGCCCTACCCCCCGGGCATTCCCGTGCTAATGCCGGGAGAGCAATTGCCCACCGACGACACGGGCATCATCGGCTATCTGGAAGCCCTGCAAGAGTTCGACAAAAAATACCCTGGCTTCGAACATGAAATCCAGGGCGTGAGCGTCGATCAGCATGGCGACCATTGGGTGCGCGCCATTATCGAAGAGGACCGCGAGCCCAAGAAGCTGCCCGAACATATCAAGTTCAAGCGCCACACCACCTCCACCTCAATCAAGAAAGGCCGCCAGTAAAGGAATAGGAGTAAAGGGATGGGAGCCCTCAGGCCCCCATCGTCCCCCCCTCTCTCGGGCTCGATCCAATGACTGATAAAACTCAAGCGGCCCCGCAGGCCGCATCAGAAACGGCCGGTGGCAAACTCGGCCTCATCGCGCTAATCGCCATCGTCGTCGGCTCCATGCTGGGCGGCGGCGTCTACAGCCTGCCGCAGAATACCGCCGCATCGTCGGCCGTCGGCCCGGTCATCGTGGCCTGGATCATCGCCGGTCTGGGCGTGTACTTCATCGCCAACGCTTTCCGCCTGCTGTCGGATATGCGGCCCGATCTGCAGGCAGGCGTCTACATGTACGCCCAGGAAGGTTTCGGCTCCTTTATCGGCTTTAACGTAGCCTGGGGCTACTGGCTAATGACGTGCTTTGGCAATGTGGCCTTCGCCGTCATCTTGATGGATGCCTTTGACGAGTTTTTCCCTGGCGTCTTCACGGACGGCAACAACCTCAATTCCATCATCTGCGGCTCTATCCTGATCTGGGGCTATAACTATCTGGTGCTCTCGGGCACCAAGGTGGCCGGCTTCGTCAACACCCTGGGCACGATCGCCAAGCTGGTTCCGCTAGTGGTGTTTGTGGTGGCGCTGGGCGTGCTGATCGACTACTCGCAGGTGTTCTCGAACTTCTGGGGTTCATCACCGCAAATCACGACCGAGGTGGCAGGCCGCAGCGAGCCGGTGTCGCTGATGTCGCAGATTCTGGCCCCGATGACCGTGACGCTGTGGGCCTTTATTGGCGTCGAAGGCGCGGTGGTCTTGTCTGGCCGCGCGCGCAATAAAAGCGATGTGGGTAAAGCGACCTTGCTGGGCTTTATGCTGGCGCTGGTCACCTACATTCTGCTGTCGGTGCTGCCCTATGGCAGCATGACGCAGCCGGAACTGGCCCAAGTCGCCGACCCCTCCACGGCGGGCGTGCTGGAGCATACGGTCGGCGCGCCCTGGGGCAGTTGGCTAATGAATGTCGGCCTGATTATCTCGGTGCTGGCGGGCTGGCTGGCCTGGACCATGCTTTGCGCGGAAATTCCGATGGCAGCCGGACAGCACGGCGCCTTCCCCAAGGCCTTCGCGCGCACCAATGACAAACAGGCGGCCACGGTGTCCTTGTGGGTCAGCAGCGGTGTGATGCAGGCCGCGATGTTGCTGGTTTATTTCTCCAACAACGCCTGGAACACGATGTACAACATCAGCGCGCTGATGGTGGTGCCCGCCTACATCACCACCACGCTGTACATGACCAAGCTCTGCCTGACGCATGAGTATCTGAAATATGCGAAAAAAGGCCAGACGATGGCGCTGGTGAGCGGCATCATCGGGGCACTGTTCTGCATCTTCATTTTCTATGCCAGCAGCGTTGAGTATTTAGCGCTGGTTCCCATCCTGCTGACTTGCGGCCTGCCCATCTTCATCTGGTCGCGCAAAGACAAAAATGATGGCCAGCCAGTGTTCCAGAAGTTTGAACTGATCTATCTGGCCATCCTGCTGATTGCCGATGTGATCGTGGCATGGCTGTTCTGGAGCGGCGTGATTTCAGTCTGAAGCCAGAGGCGGATCGCGACGTGGCGTTTGCGCCGAGTCGCAATCCTAGCTGAACCGCGCGAGCTTGCAGGACATTCCGGCAAGCTCGCGCTGAGGCCTTCGCGGCGCCGCGTACTCGTGGGCGATCTGATGAAGCGCTAACGCGTTCATCTCCGAAGCCTTGGCAAAATGGGCTTATGCAAACGGGGTGCCATTAACATCAGCCAGCCTGTCTGGCCGACGCACAATACAGAGCGCGAATCCTTCAATGGCCGCCTCCCTCAGGCCAGCCTGAACAGCCATTGCGTCTCGTCATTTGCCCAAGCCAAGAGAAAATCGACGCTTGGCGAACAAACGACAAGGAGATTCGCCCCCCTCCCCGACGTCGCAGGCAGCTGCTATGCATCATTGCTGGGCCTGCGGCCAACCTAGCAAGCGCCCTCAGCCTCTACTTCCGACCAGACGCATTCGGGTTTAGCGTCAATCTCGCAGCGGCGAGAGGGTCTCTGTTAAACGCCTCCCTCCCGATCTCGGCCTTGCCCTCTCCTTGGCCTAGACTCCGAGCCGCTGAGCTGCCTGCCCTTTCTTCATGCACCGATTCCCCCCGACTCCGCTTTCGCAGGGTATCGATCACACAACGCTTCACACCACCATCAAGATCAGGAAATTACCTATAAATTCCACATACAAAAACTACAAAAAATTCAGCGATCTGTCGTTAGCATGAAACTAAGAAAAAAGAGACGAGCAAAGGAGACGCGCATCTGAGGCCTGAATTGTGCAATAGGCACTGATGTATCGCTTTCAACACGGTGCCAGACAAGGCGCCATGCGCATTGAGCAGGCGGTATCACGGGAATTCTTCCGGCGGCCTAAGCCGCTGCGCTCCTCTCTGCAAATAAATAGGGCGATATTGCACCTGCTCACGGTTTGATGAGCTGGACGTCAAGCGTCCATGTCACTTGGAGATAGACATGACAAGTCAACAACCCTTTTTAAATTGCCTGATGCGCGTAAACAATGCCGATAAAGGGGATGCGCCTCTTCGGCTGGCCACCAAAATCACGACTTCAATCAACTCAGATATTCCGCTTCGAATGATCTCTTACAAGTAAGGCTGGGTTCAGGTCGCCTTCAGAGGAAGCGGCCTGATTGAGCGTTTTTCAATATCGCTACCTGGAGTCAGCACGATGCGGTTACGGACATCAATCGACATCTCCTGCCTGGAGCACTGACTCCCGATGCAGTATCCCATCCAAGCTTCGCGTTTAAGAATTGCTTTCCTGCATGGCTGCGCACTGCTGACCCTGGCCTTGATTGTCATGCATCAAAGTCTGGTGGCTTCATCCGCTTACTTTCTTACGGATGCGATCACACAGCTACAGGCTAGTGAACCTTTCCAGTTTTCCCCGCTGCTTTACTTTGCCTCGATGGTTTTGCCCTTTATTCCAGGCTGTCTGAGCAATGTCGCCATGCGCATCTGGGCCAATGCCGTTCATGCACGGCTGATCGATCTTTACGAGCGCAGCTATGAAGGAAAAACAGCGCTGTATCGGGACTCGGCTCTCAAACACAATCGATTCATTGGTATCGCGCAATGCCTTTTCCGCGAGCTACAACTACATTGCCCATCTGCACGGCTTTGCAAGCTTCAGTTTGAACAGTGTGCTGAGTCTGGCCGTAATCATCTACCTGCTGCCATCCGGTATCTGGCAAGGCTATCTCATCAGCGTAGCGGCATGTGCGGGCGTCATTGCCGCCTTTGGCCCGCTTGTGGCCCGGCTGTCGCGCAAATCGCAAGTCAACCTGGCCGACTACGGACATGCGCTGGGCGGCCTTTGGGACAACGTCGTCAATCGCTACAACCTGGGCAACTGGAAAGCACAGACTGCGGCAATCGGTGCGCAGTACTACCGCTCGCAAACGGCGCTGGAGTGGGTCAAGCAAATCAGCAACTGCCTGCTGGGTATTGTGACGCTCATCCCAAGCGCCTATCTTATCTACCGCATGGTGACTGCACCAGCGATAGAACCTGCGTTGGTCGCCGCCACCCTGGTCAACCTGACTCGTATCTTCCACATCCTGAACTCCCTTGCTGCTCTGCTCTACCAGATACTGGAGTTCGGCTCTGCAGATGCGGCGTTCAAGCTCTTGCTTGACTCGGCTGTCTCAGCGCCATCGAGCAACACGGCCCGCATCAAACACATCCAGATCAATAGGCAAGCAGTGTCAGATCCGTGGTTTGCAGCCGAAGAGATTCGAACCCTGAAGCAAGGCCGGTTTACCGCGCGCGGCGAAAACGGTGCAGGTAAAACGACTTTTCTGCTGCACCTCAAGGCATCAGACCCAGACAATGTCTTTTACCTGCCGCCTTCGTCAGAAAAAATGGTTTGGCGCAATGTTCAAGATAGCCTGTCCACCGGACAACGCATGATGCGTGTGCTGGCGGAAATCGGGAAAATGGATGGCATAAAAGTGCTGGCGCTCGACGAGTGGGACGCCAATCTGGATCAAAAAAACAAACGCCTTGTAGACGATTATCTGAACGAGCTGGCTAAAGAAAAAGTCATCGTAGAGGTGAGGCATTGAGCGCCGGCGGGCGGCCGAGGAAGCCATCAGCCAAGCCGACCGCCGTGGTCATCTGGCAGCCGTCCCCGGCCATGCCCTTCAGGGGCAAACGCGATCCTGTCTTTCAACGACTCAGGCTCGAACTGAGAGCAGCCACCCGACTCAACGCGGCTTGCCTTTGGCCTGGGCGTCCAGCTCACGCAGAAAGGCCAGTTTTTGCTGAATTTTGGCCTCCAGCCCGCGATCGGTAGGCCGGTAAAAAGTGGGCCTCATCCCGTCGGGGAAGTAGCTTTCACCTGCCGCATAGCCATGCGGTTCGTCATGCGCATAACGGTAGGCATGCCCATGACCCAGTTGCTTCATGAGTTTGGTCGGGGCATTGCGCAAATGCAGGGGTACGGGCGCGCTGCCGTGCTCGGCGGCGAATTTACGCGCCGTGTTGTAGGCGTTGTAGACCGCATTGGACTTGGCGGCGCAAGCCAGATAAACCACGGCCTGCGCCAGCGCCAGCTCCCCCTCCGGCGAACCCAGACGCTCGTAGACATCGGCGCCGCGCAACGCGAGATCCGTCGCTCGCGGGTCCGCCAGGCCGATGTCTTCGATAGCCATGCGCACGATGCGGCGCGCCAGATACTTGGGATCGGCGCCGCCATCCAGCATGCGGGCGAACCAGTACAGCGACGCATCCGGGTCAGAGCCGCGCACGGCCTTGTGCAAAGCGCTGATCTGGTCATAGAACGCATCACCGCCCTTGTCGAAACGCCTGAGGTTTTGCGATAGCGAGATTTCCAGCCATTCGGCGTTGACCTCGTCTCGGCCTGCCGCTTCTGCCGATTCGGCCACGACTTCCACGGCGCTGATCAGGCGGCGGGCGTCTCCGTCGGCCCAGGCCGCCAGTTGCTCGCGCGCGGACGCCTCAAAACGGATAGGAGGCCGGCCTTCGTTGAAAGCGGCTACAGCACGGTCCGCCAGCAACATCAGCTCTTCAGGGCTGAGGGATTGCAGCACATAGACCCGCGCTCGCGAAAGCAAGGCCGAATTGACCTCGAAAGAGGGGTTTTCAGTGGTGGCGCCAATGAAGGTGAACAGGCCGCTTTCCACATAGGGCAGGAAAGCATCCTGTTGGGCTTTGTTGAAACGATGGACCTCATCGACGAACAAGATGGTGCGCCGGCCCTGCCCTTGCGCTACCTGGGCCGCCGTGACAGCGTCGCGGATGTCTTTGACGCCGCCCAAGACGGCGGAGATGGCGATGAAATGGGCATCGAAACCGTCCGCCATAAGCCGCGCCAGCGTGGTTTTACCGACGCCGGGCGGTCCCCAGAAAATCATGGAGTGCGGTCGGCCGGAGTCGAAGGCCACACGCAGAGGCTTGTCTGGCCCCAATAGGTGCGATTGCCCCACCACATCGGCCAGCGTGCGGGGCCGCAGGCGCTCGGCCAAAGGCACATAGGGCCGATGCGCCGGATCGGCGGAAAACAGATCGTTACTCATAGCACCAGAAAACAAGAGGACGGCAGCTTTATTACACCATGCCGCCAACGGGTGGACGGCATCGCGTATTTCAAGAAAATTAGCTTCAAATTTGTTTTATACAATTTGCTTATCTGTAAATTTATATGGATAAGCTGCCATGCCGACTGCCACACCGCTAGACCCTGATGGCAAGGGATTAGGCCTTTTTCCTGAGGGCGCCATCACCGCCCAGGCCGCGGGCCTGGGCTGGAATTTGCTGAGGGAAGAGGTCAGCTTGCCTGTGGCCGTGCTCTATGAAAGCCGTGTGCGCCACAATCTGCGCTGGATGCAGCAGTTCATGGAGGCCTATCAGGTCAAGCTGGCGCCGCATGGCAAGACGACGATGAGCCCGGCGCTCTTCGCCCGCCAGATCGAGGCCGGCGCCTGGGGCATCACCCTGGCGACGGCGCCACAAACGCTTGCCGCCTATCATCACGGCGTACGCCGCGTGATCATGGCGAATCAGCTCGTCGGCCGCGCCAATATGGCCATCATCGCGCAGTTGCTGCGCGACCCCGGATTCACCTTCTGTTGCCTAGTGGATTCTGCTGCCAATGCCGCCCAGTTGGGCGCCTATTTTCAGGAAAGGCGTTTACGCCTGCCGGTGCTGCTGGAACTGGGCGTGGCGGGCGGCCGGACAGGGGTGCGCGACGATGCGCGGGCCCAGGAAGTGCTGGCCGAAATCGAGCGCTGGCCCGCCTCGCTCGCCCTGGCCGGCGTGGAAATTTATGAGGGTGTGCTTCAGGAAGAGCCTGCCATTCGCGCCTTTGCACGCCGCGCCGCCGACACCTTGCGCGGGCTGGCCGCCGCAGGCCGTCTACGCGATGACGGCCCGGCCATCATTACCGGCGCGGGCTCGGCCTGGTTCGATGTGGTGGCCCAGGAATTCTCGGAACTGGATATCGGCCAGGCGTTGGATATCGTGCTGCGTCCGGGCTGCTATCTGAGCCATGACATAGGCATCTACCGCAGCGCCGCCGAGCGCATTGCCACGCATGACCCGATAGCCCGGAGGCTGGAGCCCGGCCTGCAAGCGGCGCTACAAGTGTGGGCCTATGTGCAATCTTTACCCGAACCGGGCCTGGCCATTATTGGCCTGGGCAAGCGGGACGCGGCCTTCGACGCCGGGCTGCCCGCGCCGGACCGCCATTTCCGGCCCGGCGCCAGCGCGCCACAAGATACGCCCGGGCACTGGAAGCTCACCGCCATGATGGATCAGCACGCTTTCATGTCCGTCGGGACGCAGGACGATATTGCCGTGGGCGACATGATCGCTTTCGGCATTTCTCATCCCTGCCTGACCTTTGACAAGTGGCGCCAGATTCTGCTGCTGGATGACAGCTTCAACGTGACAGGGGTCGCGCCCACCTATTTCTGACCGGTGGCCGACGCCCTACTGAACGACATGGCTGCGGGCGCCGATCAGATCGCAAGCCAGCCTGGCCCGAGCATCGCCACGATCTCGCGCTTTACCCGTTCGGCAGACCGCGCCGGCAGGCAGGAATGGAAACGGCTCTGGCCCAGGCTAGCGCCGTCGGTGAGCACTTTCTGGACCCTGCTGCGCAGGAAGGCCCCTTCTAGGCCCCGTCTACGCCCGTTCTCCGGCCAGAAAAAAGCCTGCGTGTTATCGCAGGCTGTTGGATGCTAGCGCAGGCGCTTACATTTTCACGACATCCACCCCTGACGGCGCGGTGAAATGAAACTCGGCGGCAGGCAGCTTGGGGTTGGCCTGAATGTTGCTGAGGTCGACCCGCGTGGTTTGCCCAAAGGCGTCGAGCAACTCGACGCGGGCGGGCAGATCGCCATTCATGGCGATATCGACCTGAGAAAAACCCGCGTCGGCGTTACGCGGCTTGGCCCGCAACCATTGCAGGCCGTCCCGGTCGGGCAGCGGGCTGACATGGAAAGCCTTATCAAGATCGCCCGAACCGAAGAGGATGGCGGCGGGTGAGGTGCCAATGGCCTGATCCACCTTGCGCTCGGTAACCTGGGCAAGGTCCGGGTCATATTGATAGACCTGCTTACCATCGGAAATGACCAATTGCTCGTAAGGCCGCGCCACCGCCCACTTAAATTTGCCCGGCCGCTGGAAGGCGAAAGAACCGCTTTGCGCGGGTTGGGTGCGGCCCTGCGGACCGACCGTGGACTGGGTGAAATCGCCTGTTGCGCTCTGCACCTTGGCGACAAAAGCCTTAAGCTGATCCTGAGCGCCATCGGCCAGCGCCAGCGCAGGGGCCAAAGCCAGCAGCGCAATGGCGCTCAGGCGGGAAATCACATAACGAGTCATCAAGCCTCCTCTCGGGCAGGCACCAGGATTTCCCGGTTGCCATTGGATTGCATGGCAGACACCATACCCGATTGCTCCATCTGTTCAAGTAAGCGCGCCGCCCGGTTGTAACCAATCCGCAAATGGCGTTGCACCAGGGAAATCGAGGCCCGGCGGTGTTTGAGCACCACTTCGCAAGCCTGATCGTACATGGGGTCGGATTCGTTATCCGCCATGCCGGTCACGCTGCTGACGCCCTCGCCGGTCTCGCCTTCGGCACCACCTTCCAGCAGGCCTTCGACATAATTGGGTTCGCCCTGGCTGCGCAGGTACTCCACCACGCGATGCACTTCATCGTCGTGCACAAAAGCGCCGTGCACACGCACCGGCAAACCGGTGCCCGGCGGCATGTAGAGCATATCGCCCTGACCCAGCAGGGTTTCGGCGCCCATCTGGTCAAGAATG
Source organism: Bordetella avium (assembly GCF_034424645.1). NCBI lineage: Bacteria > Pseudomonadati > Pseudomonadota > Betaproteobacteria > Burkholderiales > Alcaligenaceae > Bordetella > Bordetella avium. The sequence continues at coordinate 832,536 of NZ_CP139969.1, read as the reverse complement.
GTGCGCGAATCAATTTTGGAAGAAACCTGGAAGGCGATACGGGTCGGGATATTGGCCTTGATCAGCCCGGTGATCACGTCCACGCTGGGGCGCTGCGTGGCCAGCACCAGATGAATGCCGGCGGCGCGGGCTTTCTGGGCCAGGCGCGCGATGAGTTCTTCGATCTTCTTGCCGACCACCATCATCAGGTCCGCCAGCTCGTCGATGACCACCACGATATGGGGCAAAGGAGCGAGCGGCTCGGGTGCGTCGGGGGTTAGCGAGAAGGGATTCGGTATCGGCTCTTCTCGCTTGATGGCGTCGCGGATCTTGCTGTTATAGCCAGCCAGATTGCGCACCCCCATCTTGCTCATGAGGCGATAGCGCTTTTCCATTTCGCCCACGCACCAGTTCAACGCATTGGCAGCCTGCCGCATATCGGTCACGACGGGCGACAGCAGGTGGGGAATGCCTTCATACACGCTCATTTCGAGCATCTTGGGGTCAATCAGGATGACGCGGGTCTGCGAGGCATCGGCCTTATACAGCAGCGAGAGAATCATGGCATTGATCCCCACCGATTTGCCCGAGCCTGTCGTACCTGCCACCAGCAGGTGCGGCATCTTGGCCAGATCGGCCACCACGGGATTACCGGCGATGTCTTTGCCCAATGCCATCGTCAGCACCGAACTGCTGGCATGATAGGTCTGCGAGCCGAGAATCTCGGAAAGCTTGACCATCTGGCGGCGCGGGTTCGGCAATTCCAGCCCCATCAGGTTTTTGCCGGGGATGGTTTCGACCACGCGAATGCTGACCAGACTCAACGCACGCGCCAGATCTTTCGCCAGGTTGACGATCTGGCTGCCTTTCACGCCGGTTGCGGGTTCGATTTCGTAACGGGTGATCACCGGCCCGGCCTGAGCCGCCACCACCGTGACCGACACACCGAAATCCGCCAGTTTTTTCTCAATGAGACGAGAGGTGAACTCTATAGTTTCGGCGGATACGGTTTCTTGGTTGGGCGGTGGCATATCCAGCAGGCTGATGGCGGGCAGATCCCCCTCGCTGGCCGGCGGCAGGAATAGCGCTTGCTGCTTTTCTTTTTCGACGCGGTCTGAGCGCGGCACTACGGTAATAGCGGGCTCGATGCGCACGGGTTGCTCATGAACCAGTTTTTCCTGCTTGGCGGCAACCTGCTCGGTTCGCTCGGTCTTGGCCACCTCCCCTACACGGCGGTCTTCACGCGCGGTGTAAGAATCTCGCAGTTTGCGCAGCAGGCTCTCTATCCAGCCGCCCACGCGCTCGGCGATCTGTAGCCAGGAAAAAGAGAAGAAGAGCGACAGACCAATCGCAATCATCGCGAGCAGAATCAGCGTACTGCCCGTAAACCCCACCGCCAGTTTGAGTTGAGCTGCCAGCATCTGTCCGATGACACCCCCGGCGCCGCTGGCGCCGTCAGTGCCGCCAGGCAGATGCATACCCCAGGATTGCAGACGCAAGGCCTCCAGGCCAAGCGACCCTATCAGCAACAGGGCAAAGCCGATGCCCTGCTCCCAACGGACTCTGGGCAGCAGATCGGCTGGCTTGTCATTGGCGGCGCGCAGATTCGAAGCCAGGCGGTGATAGCCCGCCCGCACCCGATGCAGCAGCAGCACGACCCACCACCAGGCAGAGAAACCAAACAGATAGAGGAGGATGTCGGCCAGATAGGCGCCCAGGGCACCGCCCTTGTTATGCAGGCTGTCGCTGGAAACAGAATGTGACCATCCCGGATCAGCAGGACTCCAGGTAATCAGTACCAGCGTCAGCCAGGCGGCCAAAGCGGCAAAGAGAATCCAGCGGGCCTCACGCAGCAGGGCGGAAATCCGCGATTGCAGGGGAGACGGCCCGTTACGGGTGTTGCGCGATGCGCGCGGGGAGACATTGCGGGGCATGCGCCTCATTATAATTGGGTGTCACCTTAAGAATAGCCGCCATGTCCACACACGCCAAAGTTCTCATTCTCGGTTCCGGCCCCGCCGGTTACACCGCAGCGGTTTACGCCGCCCGCGCCAACCTCAAGCCGCTGCTGGTCACCGGCCTGGCCCAGGGCGGCCAGCTCATGACCACCACTGAGGTGGACAACTGGCCGGCCGACGTCGACGGCGTCCAGGGTCCGGCCCTGATGGAGCGCTTCCAAAAACACGCCGAGCGCTTCAACACCGAAATCGTCTTCGATCACATCGCCAAGGTGGACCTCTCGCAGCGCCCTTTCACCCTGACGGGCGACACGGGCAATGTGTACACCTGCGATGCGCTGATTATCGCCACGGGCGCTTCGGCCAAATACCTCGGTCTGCCCTCTGAAGAAAAATTCATGGGGCGCGGCGTCTCGGGCTGCGCCACCTGCGACGGTTTCTTTTACCGCAACCAGGACGTGGTGGTGATCGGCGGCGGCAACACGGCCGTCGAAGAAGCGCTCTATCTGTCGAACATCTGCCGTAAGGTCACCCTGATTCACCGGCGCGACAAATTCCGCGCCGAGCCCATCTTGGTCGACAAACTGATGGACAAAGTCCAGAACGGCAATATGGAATTGCGCGTTTTCAGCACCCTCGAAGAAGTGCTGGGTGACGACAGCGGCGTGACGGGCGTGCGCATTCGCAACGTCGAAACCGGCGCCACCGAAGATTTGGCCGCGCTGGGCTGCTTCGTGGCCATCGGCCATCAGCCCAACACCGGCATCTTCGAAGGCCAACTCGACATGAAAGACGGCTATATCGTCACCAAGAGCGGCCTGAATGGTCTGGCCACCATGACCTCCGTGCCTGGCGTATTCGCCGCCGGCGACGTGCAGGATCATATTTACCGCCAGGCTATCACCAGCGCCGGCACCGGCTGCATGGCCGCCCTGGACGCACAACGGTGGCTGGAGAATGCGGGGAACTAAGCTTGGTCTGGCCGACCTCAAAACGCTGCAAAAAAACGTCCAGGCACGACAGGCCGAACAGGAGCGGCGCGAGCGCGAGGCGCAAGCCGAACGTGCGCGTGCGGCCACGCCAGATGACGTGACCGCCTTTCGCCGGGCGATGGCGCATGCCACGCCCATGAAAGCCGCCCCCAAGGCTCTGCACCCAAAGCGGGTGGAAATTTCTCCCGCCATCGCTCAGCGCCGCGCCTCGGCAACGGGCGAGACGCCCTCACGCGCCGATCAGGGGGTCTCTGACGGCGGCGACATCGCGCCGCTACTGTCCGAGAACGGCACGGCCTTCGTGCGCCACGATGCAGCCCCCGATACGGCGCGCAATCTCAAGCGCGGCCAGTGGCGCGTCGGCGCAGAGCTGGATCTGCACGGCTTGCGCGTGGAGCAGGCCCGCCACGCCGTGATTTCTTTCCTGAACGAGTGCCTGGAACATGGCATCCGTTGCCTGCGCATCGTGCATGGCAAGGGCTATGGCTCTCAGGGGCTGGAGCCGGTGCTCAAGGACAAGGTGCGCACCTGGCTGGTGCAAAAGGCCGAGGTGATGGCTTTTTCCGAAGCGGCCGAACGCGAGGGAGGCGCCGGCGTGCTGCTCGTCCTGATGCGTGGCGAGGCTCGCCAATGAAGTGGTTATATCTGGCGCTCGCCATCGGCTTTGAAATCATCGCCACCAGCGCGCTCAAGGCCAGCGACGGGTTTTCCCGTCTGCTGCCCTCGATCATCACCGTGGCAGGCTATATGGTTTCCTTCTACTGCCTGTCGCTCACGCTACGCGAATTGCCGGTCGGCATCGCCTATGCCGTCTGGTCAGGCGTGGGGATCGTGGCCATTTCCCTGATCGGGGTCTTCTTTTTTCAGCAGACGCTGGATCTTGCGGCCATGGTCGGCATCGCGCTGATCGTCGCAGGGGTCATCGTGATGAACGTTTTTTCGAAATCGGTGGCTCACTGACGCCTTAGCGGTGCTCAGGTTCGCGCAGATACTCGACCAACGCCAGGGTGTTGCCATCCGGTCGCGGCGTCAGCCATGACACGACGATAATCGTCAGGAAAGCGGCAGGGGCGCCGAACACGCCTGCCGCGATAGGCTGAATCCCCCACCATAGTTGCACCGGCTCGGCGCGGGCCACGCCAAATACCCATTCCCGCAACCAGGGGTGGGTATGGGCCATATAGGCAAAGGTAGTCAACACGCCCACCACCATGCCCAGGGTGGCGCCCCATTTATTGGCACGCCGCCAGAACACACCCATGACCAGCGCCGGGAAGAAAGAGGATGCGGCGAAGGAAAATGCCGCCGACACCATGAACAGAATATCGGCTGGCTTACGGGCGGCGACCCAGGCCGCCGCGAAGGCCACCAGCAGCAGAAGTATTTTGGACACCATGACGCGGCGTGCCGCTGACATGCGCGGCGACACTACCCGGAACCACATGTCATGCGAGGCCGAGTTCGACAGCGTCAGCAGCAGGCCATCGGCCGTGGAAAGCGCCGCGGCCAGCCCGCCTGCGGCCACCAGGCCCGAAATCACATAAGGCAGACCGCCGATCTCCGGCATGGCCAGCACGACGACATCCGCCCCCATGCTGATCTCGGCAGCCTGGACAATGCCGTCGCGATTGACGTCAAACACCTGCAACAGGTTGGCATCCACCGCGCTCCAGGCATGAACCCAGTTCGGCAGGCTAAGAAAACTCGACCCCACGACCTGGGTATAGATTTCATATTTGACCAGCAAGGCCAGCGACGGTGCCATGAAGTAGAGCAGCAGAATGAATAACAGCGACCAGCCCACGGAGCGCCGCGCCTCGGATACGGAAGGGGTGGTGTAAGAACGCATCAGAATATGCGGCATGCCCGCCGTGCCCAACATCAGACATAACACCAGCGCCAGAAAGTTGATCCGCATGTTCTCGCGGGCACTGGAGTCTTCCGAGGGATAGGGTTCGGCATGGGGTATGGGCGGCGCAGCCCGCGCCTCGAAGATGTCTCGCGCCTGCGACCAGAGGGTGCGGGCCTCCTCCACGCTGGCCGGATAGGCGGCCAGCTCCCGTTCCAGAGAGCGAATCTCGACCATGGGCGCGTCGCTGACGTCCATCTGGCTCAGACGGGTGCGTAGGTTTTCCTTCTCACTCAACCAGGACTGTGGCAGTCCCTGCAAACGGCCTTCCATTTCACGGGCACGGTCGGCCCAAAGCTGGCGCACCCCGATTTCATCAGCATCGATGCGCAGCGCTTTTTCTTTTTCTGTGATTTCCTGCAAAAGCGTGGCGGCGGAAAACTGCGGCAAGGGCGCATCCGTGTGCTTGACCGAGAGCCAGACTACCGGCACGAGATAGGCGATCACCAGAATGATGTACTGCCCTACCTGCGTCCAGGTGACCGCACGCATCCCCCCCAGAAAAGAACAGACCAGCATGCCCCCTAGGGCCACGAAAATACCCAACTCGAACGAAATGCCGGTCATGCGGGTGGTGATGATGCCCACGCCGTAAATCTGCGCCACCAGATAGGTGAACGAACACAACACCGCGCATACCACGCCGGTCATGCGCGCCAGGTTGCCGCCATAGCGCGCGCCTAGAAAATCGGGGATGGTGTATTGACCGAACTTGCGCAGATAGGGCGCAAGCAGCAAGGCAAGCAATACAAAGCCGCCGGTCCAGCCCATGATGTAGGCCAGACCGCCATAGCCAGTGAGATAAAGCGTACCAGCAACGCCGATAAAGGAGGCGACCGACATCCAGTCGGCCGCCGTCGCCATGCCGTTATAGATGGCAGGCACGCGCCGTCCGGCGACGTAATACTCGACCTGATCAGAAGTACGGCAAACGATGCCTATACCGGCATACAGACTGACCGTAAACAGCAGGAACACATAACCGATCCAGGCGCGCGGCATACCCAGCACTTCGGCCAACGCCAGCAAAAGCACCAGGAGCAGGAAGCCCGCCGTGTAACTGAGATAGATCCAGCGCAGCCTTCGCTTGAACTGCTGCGGCGTCGCACCTGAGAACGGCATCAGGGCTTCCGGCGGGCGCGCGCATCGGCGCGGTTCATGACGACAGCATAGACGACGATGATGACCAGATAAGCCACGGGCGCGCCATGCGCTGCCATCCAAAAGGCGAAGGGCCACCCAAGAAAATCAAAGTTCAGCTCGCGCGCGAAATAGGCGGGAACGAAGGTCAATGCCACCCAAATAGCCAACAACAGGCTGATCCACCGCAGATTGCGGCGCCAATAAGGCTTGGGAGTCTGTGGCATCGTGTTCGTCCTGGTGGCGCAGGCGCGCGTCTTTAAGCGACAACGGCCAGCACCAAGGTGCCAGCCGTCGCGCATTTACTTTTTATTTTTGGTACTGCTTTATTTTTTTACCGGTGCCGCCGGTTTATGTTGCCCATGCAGGGCATGTCTCCTCACCTGCATGGGACGGAATTCTGCACCAGATACGGGCTTGTCACACTAGGGGAATGCCCTAAGACAGCGCATTTATTTCGATATAACGCGCACCAAACCAGTGCATATCATGACAAAGCGCTGAATTTCCCACCTTTCCCCCCCTCTGCCTCCCCTAGGCCCGTCCCCGCAAGCCCGAACTGCTGCCATGCCCCACCCTGATGCACGCCCCAGGCCTGCGCAGCATTGGGGGGCATTTTTACACCGCGTTTACACCCCCGCCCCAAAGCTTTATCCCGTTTTTACCCCTCCTTTCGTAACCTGCCGGCCATACCCCGACCGGGGTCAATTCGGGCGCGTTCGCGCGCCGGGAGTACGAAAGTGGATTTCTTTTATCTCGTCTCGCTGGGTCTGTTCGCGGTCCTGACCTGGGGGCTGATCCTTTTCTGCGCCGCGCTCAACAAGGGAGAGCGCTCATGAACTGGCTTTACCTGATCAGTGGCGGCGTGGCGGCCCTGCTGTGCGTTTATCTGCTGATCGCACTATTCAAACCGGAGAAATTCTGATGGATAGCCAATTCTTCGGTCTGCTCGTCTTTTATCTGGCAATCCTCCTGATCCTGGCTCCTTTTTTGGGCCGTTACATCCGTCGCGCCATGGAGGATGAGCACTATGCGGCTACCGCCTGGGGCCGCTGGCTGGAACGCCTCATGTACCGTCTGTCCGGTGTCAATCCGGCAGCGGAAATGACTTGGCGCCAATATGCCGTGGCCGTGCTGATTTTTAGCGTACTGGGCTTTATCGCGGTCTACGCCTTGCAACGCTTACAAGGCTTTCTGCCGCTGAATCCTGTTGGCCTGGGCGCGGTGTCTCCAGACTCGGCCTTCAACACGGCCATCAGCTTCGTCAGCAACACCAACTGGCAGGGCTACTCGCCCGAGTCCACCATGAGCTATCTGACCCAGATGCTGGCGCTCACGGTGCAAAACTTTCTGTCGGCTGCCGTCGGCATGTCCGTGCTGTTCGCTCTGATCCGCGGCTTCGCCCGACATGGCTGCGCCACGGTGGGTAATTTCTGGGTCGATGCGACGCGCGCCACGCTTTATGTGCTGCTGCCGCTGGCGCTGGCCCTGGCGCTGGCCCTGGTCAGCCAGGGCGTGATCCAGAACACGGCGGCCTATCAGGAAGTCACCACACTGCAAGCACAGTCTTACGAACAAGCCCGTCTGGACAGCACGGGGCAGCCCATGATGGATGCTGCCGGCAAGCCGCTTACTGAAACCCTTGTCATACAAACGCAAACACTGGCCATGGGCCCGACCGCCTCGCAAGAGGCGATCAAGCTCCTGGGCATCAATGGCGGCGGCTTTTTCAACGCCAACTCGGCCCACCCCTACGAAAACCCGACAGGCCTGTCGAACCTGCTGGAAATGCTGGCCATCCTGATCATCCCGGCCGCCCTGTGCTTTACCTTTGGCGAGATGGTCGGCGACCGGCGCCAGGGCGTGGCCATACTGGCCGCCATGACCTTATTGTTCGTCAGCCTGGCCTGGCTGACGCAAAACGCCGAGCAAGCCCTGACGCCAGCGCTTAGCCACCTATCGGCGGATGGCTTGCTGGGCAATATGGAAGGCAAGGAAAGCCGCTTCGGCGTCGCCGCCTCGGCCCTGTTCGCGGTCGTCACCACAGCAGCGTCCTGCGGCGCGGTCAACACCATGCACGACTCGCTGTCGGCGATGGGCGGGCTGGGACCCATGCTTCTCATGCAGTTAGGAGAGGTAGTGTTCGGCGGCGTGGGTTCGGGTCTGTACGGCATGCTGGCTTTTGCCTTGCTGGGCGTGTTTATCGCCGGCCTCATGATCGGTCGCACCCCTGAGTATCTGGGTAAGAAAATCGAAGCCTTCGACATGAAAATGGTGTCGATCGCCATTCTCGTCACGCCCTTCTTGGTGCTGGCGGGTACCGCGCTCGCCGTCAGCGTGCCGCAAGGCCTGGCCGGCATGCTCAATCCTGGCGCACACGGCTTCTCTGAAGTGCTGTACGCGCTCTCATCGGCCGCCAACAACAACGGTAGCGCCTTTGCCGGTTTGTCGAGCAACACCCCCTTCTACAACAGCTTGCTGGGTCTGGCGATGTGGTTCGGCCGCTTTCTCGTCATTGTGGCGATTCTCGCCCTGGCCGGCTCCCTGGCAGGGAAAAGACGCCTGGCGCAAAGCTCGGGCAGCATGCCAACCACCGGCCCGCTATTCATCGTGCTGTTGATTGGAACGGTGCTGCTGGTGGGTGCCCTCACCTACGTTCCCGCCCTGGCGCTGGGCCCCGTTGCTGAACACCTGCAAGCCCGCCCCTGATTTCGTTGGACTGTTCATCATGCAAAAATCAACTGACTTGGCCAGCGGACATAGTGCGAGCGCGCTGACGCGCGATAGCCTCTGGTCTCGCAAGCTCGTCCAGACCGCCTTGCTGGACTGCCTGCGCAAACTCTCGCCCACTGCGCAATGGCGCAACCCCGTGATGTTCGTGGTCTACGTGGGCAGCATTCTGTGCACCGCCCTGTGGGTGTTGGCGCTGGCGGGACACGCTGACGCGCCAGCGGGCTTCATCTTCGCGGTGGCCTCTTGGCTGTGGTTTACCGTGCTGTTCGCCAACTTCGCCGAAGCGCTGGCCGAGGGTCGGGGCAAGCAGCAGGCCGCCACGCTGCGCGGCCTGCGCACCACCATTGAAGCACGCGCCTTGCGCAACTGGCGCGACGACGATGCCCGTCACCCCGATGTGCAGGCCTGGCGCGAGACCGCTACGATGCGTCCGTCCGGCGATTTGCGCCGTGGCGACGTGGTGCTCATCCTGCCGGGCGACACCGTGCCCGGCGACGGCCAGGTTATCGCCGGCATTGCCTCGGTAGACGAAAGCGCCATCACCGGCGAATCGGCGCCTGTCATCCGTGAATCGGGCGGCGACTTCTGCTCCGTCACAGGCGGCACTCGCGTGCTGTCTGATTGGATCGTGGTCCGCATCGCCGCCAATCCGGGCGAGAGCTTTCTGGACCGCATGATCTCGATGGTCGAAGGCGCCAAGCGCCAGAAGACCCCTAACGAGCTGGCCCTGACCATTCTGCTGGTCGGGCTGACGCTGGTGTTCCTGCTGGTCGTGGTGACGCTGTTGCCCTTCTCGGTTTACTCGGTGAGCGCCAACGGCTCAGGCAGCGCCGTATCGGTGACCGTGCTGGTGGCCCTGCTGGTCTGCCTGATTCCGACCACGATCGGCGGCCTGCTGTCAGCCATCGGTGTGGCGGGCATGAGCCGCATGATGCAAGCCAATGTGATCGCCACCTCGGGGCGCGCGGTGGAAGCGGCCGGCGACGTGGACGTGCTGCTGCTCGACAAGACTGGCACCATCACCTTCGGCAACCGTCAGGCATCGGCTTTCAACGCCGCACCGGGCGTGGCAGAGCGCGACCTGGCTCAGGCCGCCCGCTGGGCCTCGGAGGCCGATGAAACACCAGAAGGCCGCAGCATCGTCATGCTGGCCGAACGCCTGTTCGGCATACGCGCCGCCAACCTGGATAGCGCCGTATTCGTACCGTTTACGGCGCAAACCCGCATGAGCGGTGTTGATCTGAGCGATGGCCGCCAGGTCCGCAAGGGCGCAGTAAGCGCTATCGCCGCCTGGCTGCGGGAACAGGGCTCGGATTTGCCAAGCGCCATCGCGCGCGCCGCCGATGACATCGCTCGCCGGGGCAGCACCCCGCTGGTCGTGGCCGAGAATGGACGCGCACTGGGCGCCATCGAGCTGAAAGACATCGTCAAACCGGAAATCCAGCCGCGCTTTGCCGAACTGCGCCGCATGGACATTAAAACCGTGATGATCACGGGCGACAACAAATTGACGGCGGCCTCCATCGCGGCCGAGGCCGGCGTCGATGACTATCTGGCCGAAGCCACGCCTGAGGCCAAACTCAAGCTGATCCGCGCCTATCAGGCCGAGGGCCGGCTGGTGGCCATGACCGGCGACGGCACAAACGATGCGCCCGCCCTGGCCCAAGCCGACGTCGCCGTCGCCATGAACTCGGGCACCCAAGCCGCCAAAGAGGCGGGCAATATGGTGGACCTGGACTCCAACCCCACCAAACTGATCGAGATCGTGGAAATCGGCAAACAGATGCTGATGACGCGCGGCGCCCTCACCACGTTCAGTATGTCCAACGACGTGGCCAAGTACTTCGCGATTATTCCGGCGGCCTTCACCAGCGTCTATCCGCAGTTGGGTCTGCTCAATTTGATGGCGCTCACGACGCCCGCCTCGGCCATTATGTCCGCAGTGATTTTCAATGCACTCATCATCGTGCTGCTGATTCCGCTGGCCCTGCGCGGCGTGCGCTATCGCCCTCTGGGCGCGGCCACACTGCTGCGCCGCAACCTGCTTATCTACGGACTGGGCGGGCTGATCGTGCCTTTCGCCGGCATCAAGCTCATCGACATGGTGCTGGCCGCGCTCGGCTGGGTCTGAGCCTCATCGGAGACTGTTATGCAAACCAAGACTATCCCCCTTGTTCGTCCGGCGCTCATGCTGTTCATCGCCTTATCCCTGATCACGGGCCTGCTCTATCCCTTTGTCACCACGGGGCTGGCGCAGCTGCTCTTCCCCTCACAGGCCGCAGGCTCCCTGATCGAACGCAACGGCAAAATCGTGGGCTCGCAACTGATAGGCCAGCACTTCAGCGAGCCGCGCTATTTCTGGGGCCGTCCGTCGGCCACCGCCCCGATGGCCTACAACGGGGTGTCCAGCGGCGGCTCCAACCTGGGCCCGACCAACCCGGCGCTGGCCGAGGCGGCGCGCGCCCGCGCCCAGGCCCTGCATCAGGCAGACCCGGACAATAAGGCGCCGATTCCAGTAGATCTGCTCACGGCCTCAGGCAGCGGACTGGACCCCCACATCAGCCCCGAGGCCGCACGCTACCAGGCGGCCCGCGTCGCACGCGAACGCGGCCTGCCCCTGGAGCGGGTACAAGCTCTGATCGACCGTCACATCGAACAGCCAGGGCTAGCCATTCTGGGCCAGCCCGTGGTCAATGTACTGGCGCTGAATTTGGCGCTGGACGACGGCGTATAGTAGGCGTATCGCCTCGTGCCGCACTCTTTCCCGGCCTCCATGACCGTCCCTGGCGCCAACCGCCCCGACCCCGACCTTCTGCTGCATACGCTAGACCAGGCCGCAGCAGCCGCACGCCGGGGCCGCCTGCGCATTTACTTCGGCGCCTCGGCAGGCGTGGGCAAGACCTACGCCATGCTGGCCGGCGCCCGCGCTCAGATCGCGCAAGGCGTTCAGGTGCTGGCCGGGGTCATCGAAACCCACGGCCGCAAGGAAACACAGCAACTCTTGGATGGCCTGCCGCTGCTGCCCCCCAAAACGCTGGCCTATCGCGGACATGTGCTGCGCGAATTCGATCTGGAAGGCGCCCTGCAACGCCGCCCCGCGCTCCTTTTGCTCGATGAACTGGCGCATAGCAATGCGCCAGGCTCTCGCCACGCCAAACGCTGGCAGGATGTGCAAGACTTGCTGCATGCCGGCATCGATGTCTGGACCACGCTGAATGTCCAGCACCTCGACAGCCTGAACGAGGCCGTGGGCGGCATCACCGGCGTGCGCGTCTGGGAGACCGTGCCCGACGATATTTTCGATCAGGCCGACGAAATCATACTGGTCGATCTGTCGGCCGATGAGCTGCTGCGCCGCCTCAAGGACGGCAAGGTCTATGTGCCGGACCAGGCGCGTCATGCCACCCATCATTTTTTCCGCAAGGGCAACCTCATCGCGCTGCGCGAACTGGCTCTGCGGCGAACGGCGGATCATGTCGACGACGACGTTCAAGCTTACCGCCGCGATGCCGCCATCCAGCCAGTGTGGCGCACACGGGAAACCGTAGCAGCCTGCATCGGCCCGGATGCCGACGCCGCGCATGTCGTGCGCAATGCACACCGTCTGGCGCAACAACTGGACTGCGAGTGGCACGTCATCACCATCGAAGGCCTGAACATACGTCCTGGACAGCCGCACGGCGGCCTGGAGCAGGCCCTGGCGCTGGCTGAGACGCTTGGCGCGCACGCCGAAATTCTGGCGGGCGCCGACAGGGTGGAAGCGGCAGCCCGCTACGCCCGCCGGCACAACGTCACCAAGATGGTGGTGGGTCGCGGGCAGGCAAGACGCAGGCTCGCCCCCCAGCTGGACCGCCTGCTCGCGCCCGGCTGGCTGTGGCAGCGGCACAGCTTCGCCGATGAGCTTGCCCGTGCCTGTCCTGATATCGACATTCTGCGCGTAGCCGCTCCCGCCCACGCACCGGTAGCGCCAGTGCAACACGATCCGCTGACCGCCTCCGGCTCAAGACAGGCCGCCACGCCCGCGCCGCGCCGCTGGCCCGACTATGGCTGGGCGCTGGCCTATTGCCTGTTCGCCACCGCTGTGTCAAAGCTGGCCTTCCCTTTGCTGCACCAGACCAATATCGTGATGTTCTACCTGCTGGCCGTCGTCGGCGTAGCCTTGCGCCACGGGCGCGGGCCGGCAGCGCTGGCGTCAGTGATCAGCGTCGGGCTGTTTGACTACTTCTTCGTTCAGCCGATTTCTTCTTTCGCCGTTTCGGACGTGCAATATCTGCTGACCTTCGCCGTACTGCTCGGTGTAGGCCTGTTGATCGGCCAGCTTACCGCCGGCCTGCACGCACAGGCCGAAACATCGGTCAAACGCGAGGCTGACGCCCGCGCTCTGTACGAATTCGCACGCGAACTCTCATCCGCCCTCTTACCCGAACAGATCGTGCAGGCTGCCGACACGTTTTTAAAGGCTGCCTTCGACGCCGATAGCGCGCTTTATATTCTCGGCATGGACGATCGTCTGCAACTGGCGGCAACACCGCCTCCCTCAATGGCTGCGCCCGAACCCTCATTAGCGCAGTGGGTGCAGGATCACGGGCAGGCCGCGGGCGCGGGCACCGCCACGCTGTCTAACAGCCCCTTGCTGTACGTGCCGCTGGCCGCCCCCATGCGCGTGCGCGGCGTGCTGGTGCTGCAAACCTCGCATCCGATCGCCAGCGCACCGGCGTCGTGGCGTCAAGTGCAGGCCTACGCCACCCTGATCGCCATCGGCCTAGAACGCCTGCACTATGTAGAAGTCGCGCAGCATGCCCTGCTCAATGTCGAGTCCGAAAAACTGCGCAACTCGCTGCTGGCTGCGGTTTCGCATGATCTGCGCACACCCTTGACCGGCCTGATCGGCATGACCGAAACCCTGGCCAGCAGCGCCACCGACGCCGCCGTTCAGGAGCAGGCCAACGCCATTCGCGACCAAGCGCGACGCATGCATCGGATGGTGGTCAATCTCTTGGATATGGCACGCCTGCAAAGCCAAGGCACACCGCTCAAGCGCGAATGGCAGTCCGTCGAGGAGCTGGCCGGCGCCGCGCTGGCCAATATGCGCGAGACCTTGCGGGGCCATCAGGTAAGGGTGTTGCCGCTGTCCGAGCTGCCGCTGGTCGAATGCGACGGCATGCTCATCGAACGGGTGTTTTGCAATCTGCTGGAAAACGCGGCGAAATACAGCCCGGAAGGCGGAACCATCACGCTCGAAGGGCGCGTCAGCGATGACGCGCTGCAAGTGAGCGTGAGCGATCAGGGCCCTGGCGTGGCGCCCGGCAGCGAGGATAGGATATTTCAGAAATTCACACGCGGAGAAAGAGAGTCCGCGCTGCCCGGCGTCGGGCTAGGCCTGTCGGTTTGCCGTGCCATTGTTCAAGCCCATCAGGGCCGTATCTGGGTCGAACCGGCACCTGGCGGCCAGGGCGCGCGCTTCATCTTCGAGCTTCCACTGGGCCAGCCGCCCACCATCGACCACGAGCTTTCCTGAAAACCATGTTCGACTATCAACCCACAGTGCTGATCGTTGAAGACGACCCGCATATCCGGCGTTTCGTCAGACAAGCATTGGAATCCGAAGGCTGCGCCGTCTTCGAGACCGAAACAGTGCAACGCGGCCTGATCGAGGCAGGCACCCGCCAGCCCGACGCCATCGTGCTGGACCTGGGCCTGCCTGACGAAGACGGCATGACCCTGCTGCGCAACCTGCGCGCCTGGACTGAAGTGCCGGTGCTAGTGTTGTCGGCGCGGACCGAAGAGAGCGACAAAATCAACGCGCTGGACGCCGGCGCCGACGATTATCTGAGCAAACCCTTTGGCGTGGGCGAGCTGCTGGCGCGGCTGCGTGTGCTGTTGCGGCGCCATGCTCGCGGCGGCGCCGGGCAGGCGGCGGACACCCAATTCGGCGATGTGCACGTCGATCTGGCCCGCCGCTTGGTCACCCGCGCCGGGCAAGCTGTGCATCTGACGCCGATGGAATATCGTCTGCTCGTCGCCCTGCTGTCGCGGCGCGGCAAGGTGGTCACGCACCGCGAACTGCTGCGCGAGGTCTGGGGCCCTTCGCACGTCGAGAGCAGCCACTACCTGCGTATTTATATGGGGCATTTGCGCCAGAAGCTGGAGGCCGACCCCGCGCAGCCTCAATACCTGCTGACCGAAGTCGGCGTCGGCTATCGCTACGCGGGCTGAACCGCCACTTCTTTTGCACGGTCTTTGCGCCGGCGGGCTGATTTCATACGCGGCCTTTACGCGCCTTTTCCTAGAGTGTCGCATTCCACAACGCGTCACTCAGGAGATTATCGATGCCGCGCGCCCTCGCTTGTTTTGCCACGCTTGCCCTGTTGACCCTGCCGCTGCCCTCGCCAGCCGCCCCGGAACAAGACAGCCTCTCCGTCAATATTGGCCTGGCGTCGCAATACCGCTATCGCGGCCTTATGCAGACCAACAACCGGCCCGCCGTTTCGGGCGGTGTGGACTATCAACTCGCCAATGGCCTGTACATCGGCAACTGGAATTCCAGCATCAGCTGGTTGAACGATAGCAACCCACAGGTCAGCGCCCCGATAGAAATGGACTTCTATGGCGGCTACAAAGGCGAGCTGACCACCGATATGCCCTTTGACATCGGTGTCATGCAGTACTACTACCCCGGTGACTACCCTTCTGGCTACACCCGCCCGAATACGACCGAGCTCTATGCGGGCCTGGGCTATGGCCCGTTGTTTTTCAAGTATTCGCACAGCCTCAGCAATCTGTTCGGCTTTGCCGGTACGCAGCACAGTCAGTACTTCGATCTGAGCGCAAACGTCCCTCTGGGCTTTTGGGGGCTGACCGTAAACGCGCATGCCGGCTATCAGTATGTGCGCAATCTGGACCAGGGCTCTTACTGGGACTGGAAGCTGGGTCTGACCAAGGATTTCGGCCAGGGCTGGAGCGCACAGCTTGCCTATGTGGACACCAATGCCAATCGCGCCGTCTACACCAACAGCCATGGCCGCGACATGGGCCGCGGCGGCGCCGTGCTGAGCGTCAGCCGTAGTTTCTGAGCTTGATGGCATTTTTACGCCGGGCTGGGCGCTTTATGCACGACGTTTATGCCAGCCTTCCTATAGTGAAGCCGTGTTCCACTCTTTTGTGACCATCATGGCTACCCACTCCCCCCGCTTGCTGATTCGTGTCGAAAGCCCCCAGCTTCCCCTGCTGCGCGCCACGTTGCGCCGATGCGGCGCCCCCCGGGCGGACTATCGTCTGGTCGAACACGGCGCGCGCATTGGTATTGCGCTGGCCGCGCAGGATCGCTCGCGGATGGACATGCTGATGACAGGCATCATGCGCCTCATCCCACGCGCCGAATTCGGCCTGCTTTCCTGAGCGTGGGCACCATGAACAACACCATTGAAGGTATCTGGCTTCCCCTGATCACCCCCTTGCGCGGCAGCCGCGTAAACCTGGAAGCGCTGCAAGCGCTAGGCCGCCACTACCGTGAAGCCGGACTCGACGGTCTGGTGCTATTCGGCTCGACGGGCGAAGGCAATCTGCTGCACATCCAGGAAAAAATCGATATGATCGCCGCCCTGCGCGCCGACCCGCAGTGCCTGCCGCTGATGTTCGGCGTGGGCGGCGTCGATACCCGAGGGGTAGCCGCCTCGATGCGCCGGCTGGAACGCTACGAGCCGGTGGCCTGGCTCACGCCGCCGCCTTACTACCTCTGCCCCAGCCAACAAGGTTTGCTCTGGCACTACCGTGAATTGTCCTGGGCCACGCACCGCCCCCTCATCGCCTACAACGTGCCTAAACGCACCGGCAGCGCGCTCACCGTGGCATCGCTGGAGCGTCTGGGCTCGCAATTGCCCAATATCGTGGGCGTGAAAGAATGTAACCCGGCCGCGCTGGCCGCCTTGCGCGAACGCGGAAGTCGCATACAAGCCATCTGCGGCGAAGACATGGCCCTGCTGGATCATTGGCGAGGTGGCGGCCACACTGCGATTGCGGCCAGCGCTCATCTATTCCCGCGCCTGCATGTGCGCATGCGAAACCTGGCCCTGGCAGGCGACCACACCGCCGCCAGCGCCGCCTTCAGCGCGCTGCGGCATCTGATCCGGCTATTGTTCGCCGAACCCAACCCTGCCCCCATCAAAAAGGCTTTGGCATTACAGGGCTGGATAGAGGATGAGCTACGCCTGCCGATGATGCCGGCCAGCGAAGCGCTGGCCGACCGGCTGCGCAAGACGCTGGCCGGAATGGAGCAGGGGCCCGCCTGAGCGACGCACCTTACATATTGGCGATCATCTGCTGGCCGAAACCCGAGCAAGAAACCTGCACGGCGCCCGGCAACAGCCGGGCGAAGTCATACGTGACATGCTTGGACTGAATGGTTTTTTCCATGCTGGCGATGATCAGGTCGGCCGCCTCAAGCCAACCCATATGGCGCAGCATCATTTCGGCCGAGAGGATTTCAGAGCCCGGGTTGACGTAGTCTTTGCCGGCATACTTGGGCGCCGACCCATGCGTGGCCTCGAACATGGCGACGGAATCTGAGAGATTGCCGCCCGGCGCGATGCCGATACCCCCCACCTGCGCAGCGACCGCGTCGGAGATGTAATCGCCATTGAGGTTGAGCGTGGCGATGACATCGCACTCGGTCGGGCGCATCAAGACCTGCTGCAAGAAGGCATCGGCGATGCTGTCCCTGATCAGGATGTCGCGGCCCGTCTTGGGATTTTTAAATTTGCGCCAAGGGCCGTTGTCCACCAGTTGCGCACCGAACTCGCGTTCGGCCAGGGCGTAGCCCCAATCGCGAAAGCCCCCTTCGGTAAACTTCATGATGTTGCCCTTGTGCACCAGCGTGACCGAAGCACGGTCGTGGTCGACGGCGTACTGGATGGCCTTGCGCACCAGGCGCTCCGTGCCTTCGCGCGACACCGGCTTGACGCCGATGGAGGCGGTTCCGGGAAAACGGATCTGCGTGACCCCTAGCTCGTTTTGCAGGAAGGCGATCAGTTTGTTGGCCTCGGGCGTGCCGGCCATGTATTCAATGCCTGCATAGATGTCCTCCGAGTTTTCGCGAAAGAGCACCACATCGGTGTTCTGAGGTTCGCGCACGGGAGAAGGCACGCCCTTGAAATACCGCACCGGACGCACGCAGGCGTAAAGGTCTAATTGCTGGCGCAAGGCCACGTTCAGGGAACGCATGCCGCCGCCTACAGGGGTGGTGATCGGCCCCTTGATGGAAACGAGGTAATCCCGTACGACCTGCAGAGTTTCTTCCGGCAGCCAGGTGTCGCCGCCATAAACGCGCGTGGCCTTTTCACCAGCGTAGACTTCCATCCAGTGAATGCGCCGCTTGCCGCCATAGGCTTTTTCAACCGCCGCATTGACGACCTTCAGCATGACCGGCGTAATGTCAGCGCCGGTGCCGTCGCCCTCGATGTAGGGAATGATGACCTGATCGGGAACGTTCAGGCTGAGATCCGGATTGACCGTGATCTTCTGCCCCTCTGCGGGGACCTTGATGTGTTGGTACGGCATTGCTTGCTCCATTCTCCATTGACGCGCCGACCTGCCGGCGGCGCTGCGCTGGCGGCGAACATGGGCCTCATTCTATAGCGCAATCCTGGACCGGACCGCCAAGCCCCTGATGCCAAGCGTAAAATAAGGCCTGACTGGCCTTTTACTCTGGCGTAACGATGTTCAATCCCTCGCGCGATCAAGTTCGCGAATTCTTTATTGAAACCTGGCGCAAGCATCGCGCCAACGAGTTGCTCACACCGCTCGAGTCCATGGCGCTGGACTGGATGCTCGAACACCCCGAGTACCACGGCGATCTCGAAAGCCCCGAGGCCATGACCGCCGAATACCCAGTCGAAAAAGGCCGCACCAATCCTTTTTTGCATATGTCCATGCATCTGGCCATTGCGGAACAACTGTCGATCGACCATCCGCGCGGCATTCGCGACGCCTATCAACGCCTGGTGCGCCGCATGGACGCCCATCAGGCCGCGCACGAAATCATGGACTGCCTGGGGCAAGTGGTGTGGGAAGCCCAGCGTCTAGGCACGCCGCTGGACAGCGACGTCTACATCGATCTGATCCGCCAGCGCGCCGAGCGCTGAACCTGTCCCAAAGGCAGGAGGGCGGCCTGGGCATTTGTACGATAATTGTTGCAAACCCCGCCCGCCGCAGACCGGCCCAATGGCTGCGCCGCTCGTCCATACTGTAGATCCATGTCCCAGTCTCCTACCGCCGCAAGACCCGAACGTTTCGAAGGCACCGACCGCTACGTCGCCACCGATGACCTCAAGCTCGCCGTGAATGCGGCGCTGACCTTGCAGCGCCCGCTGCTCATCAAGGGCGAGCCGGGCACGGGCAAAACCATGCTGGCCGAAGAAGTGGCCCGCGCACTGGGCCGGCCCCTGCTGCAATGGCATATCAAATCGACCACCAAAGCCCATCAGGGCCTGTATGAATACGACGCCGTGTCGCGTCTGCGCGATTCGCAACTGGGCGACGAGAAAGTCCGCGACATCCGCAACTACATCGTGCAAGGCACGCTGTGGCAGGCTTTCCAGGCCGATGCGCCCGTAGTGCTGCTGATCGACGAGATCGACAAAGCCGACATCGAGTTTCCCAACGATTTGCTGCGCGAACTCGACCGCATGGAATTCCATGTCTACGAAACGCGCGAGACGATCGCAGCGCGCCACCGCCCCCTGGTCATCATCACGTCGAACAACGAAAAAGACCTGCCGGACGCCTTTTTGCGCCGCTGCTTCTTTCATTACATCCGCTTCCCCGAACGGGAAACCATGCGCGACATCGTCGCCACGCACTTCCCCCAGTTGCGCGAAGACGTGCTGCGCGCGGCGCTGGACACCTTCTTCGCCCTGCGCGAAGCGCCGGGCCTGAAGAAAAAACCCTCGACCTCCGAACTGCTGGACTGGCTGCGTCTTTTGCTGGCCGAAGACGTGGACGCCGACCGTATCAACGCCCACGGCGCGGTGCCCATTCTGGCGGGTGCGCTCTTGAAAAACGAACAAGACGTGCAGTTGCTGGACCGGCTGGCCGGCATCGCGCGGCAGCAACGGCGCTGACCGCCATGCTGACCGACTTTTTCTATCACCTGCGCGCGCACCGCCTGCCGGTGTCGGTCAATGAGTACCTGACCCTGCTCGAGGCCCTGCGCACCCAAGTCATGCCGCCGACGCTGGATGACTTCTATTTCCTGGCCCGCACCACGCTGGTCAAGGATGAAAGCCTGTTCGACCGCTATGACCAGGCTTTCGGCAGCTACTACAAGCAGATCGCTGCGGTGCTGCCTCCCGAGCAGGAAATCCCGCTGGATTGGCTCATCAAAGCCTTCGAAAAAAACCTGAGCGAGGAAGAAAAGGCGGCCATCCAGCAGCATGGCTGGGACAAGCTGATGGCGCTCTTCAAAGAGCGGCTGGCCGAGCAAAAAGAACGCCACGCCGGCGGTAGCAAATGGATAGGTACAGGCGGCAGCTCTCCCTTCGGCAACGGCGGCTACCATCCTGAAGGCATACGCGTCGGTGGCGAATCGGCCGGCCACCGAACAGCTGTGAAAGTATGGGAAATGCGCCAGTTCCGCGACTATGACGACCAGGTCGAGCTGGGTACGCGCAACTTCAAGGTGGCGTTGCGGCGGCTGCGGCGTTTCGCCCGCGAAGGGGCCGACCTAGAGCTAGACCTGGACGACACCATCGCCAGCACCGCGCGCAACGCCGGCCACCTCGATCTGCGGCTGCTTCCCGAACGCCGCAACAGCGTCAAGGTACTGATGCTGCTCGATGTGGGCGGCAGCATGGACGACCATATCGCACGCATCGAAGAGCTTTTTTCCGCAGCGCGCAGCGAGTTCCGCAATCTGGAAGTTTATTACTTCCATAACTGCCCCTACGAAACCCTCTGGCAGCAGAACACGCGCCGCCAGAGCGAGCGTTTCGATACCTGGGATGTATTGCGCAAGTACAACCCGGACTGGCGTCTCATCATGGTGGGCGACGCCACCATGAGCCCCTATGAAATCCTGCATCCGGGCGGCTCCGTCGAACACTACAACAAAGAGGCCGGCGCGGTCTGGATGCGGCGTCTGCTCGACGCCTGGCCCAAGGCCGTCTGGCTCAATCCCGAGCCTTCCGCCTATTGGCAATACCGTCAATCCATCGCGCTCATGCGGGACATCATGCAAGGCCGCATGTTCCCGGTGACCGTGGCCGGCCTGGAGCAGGCCATGCGCCTGCTCGCCAAGTAAGCCTGGCCCTCAGCCCGCGCGCACGGCCGGGCAGCCACGCCAGTTGATCTCGGCCATGTCGAGATCGAACAAATCGTTGGCCGCCACGCCGCGGGCGACTTCCATTTCCAGCACATGGCCTGAAAAACCGCAGGGCCGCACGCCCGGCTCGAGGTGGTAGCGTGCGCCATTCACATCCACCACATAGGTGACCGCATCATGGGTCAGAATCGCGACATAGCGCCCGTCTTCGCTGGCATAGGCATAACGAAAACTGCCGCGTAAAGAGGGCTCATTGGCGGCGCGGCCAAACAAAAACGAAAGGGCGCGGGTGACGGTATCAGTCAACATGGAAAAACTTCCTCCACAAGAGGGTGGCCCATGACGGCCACACAGCGCAATCAGGCAAGCGCGCGCGCCGCGCGCAGCACGCAGCGTGGAGGCGAAGCACGGGAAGCCAGGAGGGCTGTCGCGCATCCCGTTAGTGAACCGGTGTTCAACCCCGCTAGGGTAGCGCGCCCGCTCTGTCCCCTACAAGTCATTGACTCCAGTCCGGCATACACCCCTGTATCAGACAGAACCAATGACACCGTCTACACTCCACTCAATTAGCCGCCGATAAAGGATCTAACACCATGCGTCTTTCGCTGACCGGTCTCACCAGCCGCCTGAGCGCCCTGTTGGTCACTTCCTTCCTGAGCCTGCAGGTCGGAGCCGCTCCTATGCAGGGCATCACCGAGGTCACCTCGATCGAGGGCATCACGGAATACAAATTACAGAACGGTCTGCGGGTGCTGCTCGTGCCGGACTCCTCCAAACCCACGACAACGGTCAACATGACCTATCTGGTCGGCTCGCGTAACGAGAACTACGGTCAGACCGGCATGGCCCACCTGCTCGAGCACATGCTGTTCAAGGGCACGGCCACCACGCGCAACGCGCTGGGCGAGTTCTCCCGCCGGGGGCTGCGCGCCAACGGCTCGACCTCCACCGACCGCACCAATTACTTCGCCAGTTTCGCCTCCAATCCCGAAACCCTGCGCTGGTATCTGGGCTGGCAGGCCGACGCGATGGTCAATTCCCTGATCAGCAAGGATGACCTCGACTCCGAAATGACGGTCGTGCGCAACGAAATGGAAAGCGGTGAGAACAACCCTTTCCGCGTGCTCATGCAGAAAATGCAGGCGGCCGCCTATCAGTGGCACAACTACGGAAAAAGCACCATCGGCGCCCGGGCCGACGTCGAAAATGTCGATGTCGCCCAGCTACGCGCCTTCTACCACGAGTATTACCAGCCGGATAACGCCGTCCTGATCGTCGCCGGAAAGTTCGACCCAAAAACCACGCTCTCCGATATCGAGGCCACGCTGGGCAAGCTGCCCCGCCCCGCGCGCGAACTGCGCCGCGAGTACACCGTCGAACCCGTCCAAGACGGTGAACGCTCAGTCACGCTGCGCCGCGCCGGCGGCACGCCCTTGGTCGCCGCGATGTACCACATCCCGGCCGCCGGCAGCCCGGACTTCATTCCGATGGATCTGGCCTCGGTCATCCTTTCCGACACCCCCTCCGGGCGTCTCTATCATGCACTGGTGCCAACCAAACTGGCGTCGGGCGTGTTCGGCTTCACGATGGATCAGCGCGACCCCGGTATTGCCATGTTCGGCGCGCAACTGCAAGCCGGCATGGACGAAACCAAGGCGCTCGACACCCTGGTAAGCACGCTGGAGTCGCTGCACGAAAAACCCTTCACCCAAGAAGAGCTCGACCGCGCCCGCAACAAGTGGCTGACCTCCTGGCAGCAAACCTATAGCGATCCGCAAAAAGTGGGCGTTGCATTGTCCGAGGCTATCGCCACGGGTGACTGGCGTCTTTTCTTCTTGCAACGCGACCGCGTCCGCATGGCCAAACTGCCCGAGGTTCAGCGCGTGGCGGAAGACTATCTGCGCAAGAGCAACAGCGTGCTGGGCCGCTACATCCCCACCGACAAACCGCAACGCGCACCGCAGGACAGCCGTCCTGACCTGAGCGCGGTGTTCAAGGATTACAAGGGCGATCCGAATTTCAAGGCCGTTGAAGCCTTCGACCCGACGCCGGCCAATATCGACAAGCTGACGCTGCGCCGCACCCTCACGCTGCCGAATGGTCCCGTCGAACTCGCCCTGCTGCCCAAAGCCACACGCGGCGATCGCGTCGAGGCCAACCTGCTGGTGCAATTCGGCGATGTGGAAAGCCTGCGCGGCCAACGCACCGCCATCAGCGCCGTCGCCGACCTGCTCGAGCGTGGCACTCCGACGCTCAGCCGTCAGCAGATCAGCGACCGCATCGATCAGCTCGAAGCCGACGTCAGCATCAGCGGTGCGGGCACCGATCTGGCCATCGACCTGTCAACCACGGGCAAGAATCTGCCCGCCCTGATCGAACTGGTGATGGATGTGGTGCGTAACGCCAACTTCCCGCAAGACCAGGTCGAGGAATACAAGCGTCAGTCCATCACGGCCATCCAGAGCGCCATGACTGAACCCACCGCGCTGGCCTCCCGTGCGCTGGCCCGCCACGACAACCCCTGGAAGCCCGACGATATCCGCTATGTGCCGACCTTCGATGAAGCCCTGGCCGACATTCGCAGCCTGAATCGCGAGGCGCTGGTGCGTGCCCACGAGCGCTTTTACGGCGCGGGGCAGATCAAGGTGGCCGTGGTCGGCGAGTTCGATCCCGCCGCCGTCGAAGCTTCGCTCAAGAAAAGCCTGGATGGCTGGAAGCGCGCACCGGCCTACACCCGCATACCCACGCCTTTCCACGCAATCAAGGCCGAGCAATTCACGATCGACACGCCGGACAAGGCCAACGCCTTCTACATTTCCGGCATGCCGCTGCAACTCCAGGACACCAATCCAGATTACGTGCCGCTGTATCTAGCCAACTTCCTTCTTGGCACCTCGGAGACCTCACGCCTGTGGAATCGTGTGCGCGAAACCGATGGCCTGTCATACAACGTGCGCAGCAACCTGTCGGTATCGTCTTTTGAGCCGAGCTCCAGCTGGACGATCTACGCCATTTACGCGCCGGAAAACCGCGCCCGCGTCGAAACCGCCATTGCCGAAGAGCTGGCCCGCGTTCTGAAACAGGGTTTTGGCGACAAGGAGGTCAGCGACGGCATCACGGCCCTGCTGAACTACCGCAGCCTGTCGCGGGCCCAGGATGGCGTCCTGGCCTCCAACTGGCTGAGCTTTTTGAGCACCGGCCGCAGCTTTGCGTGGTCGGCCGATGTCGACAAACGTCTGGCGGCGCTCACCGCTGCCGAGGTCAACGCCACCCTGCGCAAGTATCTCAAGCCCGCCGATTTCAGCACCGCCGTAGCGGGTGACTTCAAAAAAACGGCGCCTTGAACCGCGTCGGCATCCCGCCGTACGCGGCGGGATGCTGGTTTCAAGCAGGTAGCGTCCACCGCAGCACAGCAGGCGCCGTCCGGCCAGCCGCATGTACAGGGCGCCGTCTGCCTCGAGTCAGTGCAAATAAAAACCCGGATCGGGCATGACGCCCGGTCCGGGTTTAAGCTTGGCCGGTAAAGGCCTTAGCTGAAGAACTCCTTCACGCGATCCGTCCAGGACTTGCTTTGCGGCGAGTGGCGATCACCCCCGTCGTTCAGCGAGGCCTCGAACTGGCGCAGGATGTTCTTTTGCTCGTCGCTTAGACGCACCGGGGTTTCGACCACGATATGGCAGTACAGATCGCCCGGATAACCGGCGCGCACACCGCGAATGCCCTTGCCGCGCAGACGGAAAGTCTTACCCGACTGCGTGCCTTCGGGGATAGAGATTTCCGCCTTGCCGCCCAATGTTGGCACCTGTAGCTCGCCGCCCAGGGCCGCCGTGGTGAACGGGATGGTCAGCTCGCAATGCAGGTCATCGCCATCGCGCTGGAAGATGCGATGCTGCTTGATGTGGATCTCGACATAAAGATCTCCCGGGGGCCCGCCGTTCACGCCCGGCTCGCCATTGCCAGCCGAGCGGATACGCATGCCGTCGTCGATACCTGCCGGAATCTTGACTTGCAGCGTCTTGTTGCGGCGGGTGCGGCCCACGCCATCGCAGCTCGTGCAGGGATCGGTGATTTCCTTGCCGCTGCCGTGGCAGGTCGGGCAGGTCTGCTGCACGCTGAAAAAACCTTGCTGCATACGCACGGCGCCCGAGCCGCCGCAGGTGCGGCAGGTTTTGGGCGTGGTGCCCGGCTTGGCGCCCGAACCGTGGCAGGTGTCACAGTTTTCCCAGCTGGGCACACGGATTTCGGTCTCAAACCCATTCGCCGCCTGCTCAAGCGTGATTTCCAGCGCGTACTTCAGATCTGCGCCACGGTAAACCTGCGGCCCGCCACCACCGCCACGGCGGCCCGCGCCAAAAATTTCGCCGAAGATGTCGCCAAACGCGTCGGCAAAGCCGCCGCCCATGCCGGCGCCGCCTGCGGAGTTAGGGTCCACGCCCGCGTGGCCATAACGGTCATACGCAGCACGCTTTTGCTCATCTCCCAGGACTTCGTAAGCCTCTTTGGCCTCCTTGAACTTCTCCTCGGCTTCCTTGTTACCCGGATTGCGGTCCGGGTGGTACTTCATGGCCAGCTTACGGTAGGCCTTCTTCAGTTCGTCGTCCGCGGCGTCTTTTGCCACACCCAGGACTTCGTAGTAATCGCGTTTTGCCATGATCAATCAAGGGCTCCGGGAAGAGCCATTTTTTTGGGGACGGATAAAAAGCATGCGCCCGATAACCAAACTGGCGGTTATCGGGCGAAGCCTTACATCATAGAACGAACATCAGTTGTCGCGCTTGACTTCCTTGAAGTCTGCGTCGACCACGTTGTCATCCACCGGCTTGGCGTTGTCCGCCGCCTGCTGGTGCGAGGCTTGCTGTGCGGCCTGCTGCGCCTGGGCGTCAGCGTACATTTTCTCGCCCAGCTTTTGCGAAGCCTGCGTCAGCGCCTCGACCTTGGCATCGATCTCGGCCTTGTCGCCCGCCTTCAGGCTCTCTTCGACATCCTTGAGCGCCTTCTCGATGCTCTCCTTCTCGGCAGCTTCCAGCTTGTCGCCGTACTCGGTCAGCGACTTGCGGGTGGCATGCACGAGGGCGTCTGCCTGGTTGCGCGCCAGGGCCAGCTCGGCGAGACGGTGATCTTCCTCGGCATTGGCCTCGGCATCCTTGACCATGCGCTGGATCTCGTCTTCCGACAGACCCGAATTGGCCTTGATGGTGATCTTGTTTTCCTTGCCAGTGCCCTTGTCCTTGGCCGACACGTGCAGGATGCCGTTGGCGTCGATGTCGAAAGTGACTTCGATCTGCGGCAGACCACGCGGCGCCGGCGGGATGCCTTCCAGATTGAACTCGCCCAGCGCCTTGTTGCCGGCAGCGATCTCGCGCTCACCCTGGAACACCTTGATGGTCACGGCCGGCTGGTTGTCGTCAGCGGTCGAGAAAGTTTGCGAGAAGCGGGTCGGGATGGTCGTGTTCTTCTGGATCATCTTGGTCATCACGCCGCCCAGGGTTTCGATACCCAGGGAAAGCGGGGTGACGTCCAGCAGCAGCACGTCCTTACGGTCGCCCGACAGCACGGAACCCTGAATCGCGGCACCTGCGGCAACGGCTTCATCCGGGTTGACGTCCTTGCGCGGCTCGCGGCCAAAGAACTCCTTGACCTTCTCTTGCACCTTGGGCATGCGGGTCATACCGCCCACCAGGATCACGTCATCGATATCCGACACTTTCACGCCGGCATCCTTGATGGCCACGCGGCAGGGCTCGATGGTGCGCTCGATGAGCTCTTCAACCAAGGATTCCAGCTTGGCGCGCGTGATCTTCAGATTTAAGTGCTTAGGACCGGAAGCATCTGCCGTGATGTAAGGCAGGTTGATTTCGGTCTGCTGGCTCGAGGACAGTTCGATCTTGGCCTTTTCAGCCGCTTCTTTCAGGCGCTGCAGAGCCAGCACATCCTTGGACAGGTCAACGCCTTGTTCTTTCTTGAACTCGCCGATGATGTAGTCAATGATGCGCTGATCGAAGTCTTCGCCGCCCAGGAAGGTGTCGCCATTGGTCGACAGCACTTCGAACTGCTTTTCGCCATCAACGTCGGCGATTTCGATGATGGACACGTCGAACGTACCGCCACCCAGGTCATACACGGCGATCTTGCGGTCGCCCTTTTCGGTCTTGTCGAGGCCGAAAGCCAGCGCGGCCGCGGTCGGCTCGTTGATGATGCGCTTGACTTCCAGGCCGGCGATGCGACCGGCGTCCTTGGTCGCCTGGCGCTGGCTGTCATTGAAGTAGGCAGGCACCGTGATAACGGCTTCGGTGACCGGCTCGCCCAGGTAGTCCTCGGCGGTCTTCTTCATCTTGCGCAGCACTTCGGCCGAGACTTGGGGCGGCGCCAGCTTGCTGCCGCGCACTTCAACCCAGGCGTCGCCGTTATCGGCCTTGGTGATGGTGTAGGGCATCAGGTGGATGTCCTTCTGCACCGCTTTCTCGTCGAACTTGCGGCCGATCAGGCGCTTGACCGCGTACAGGGTGTTCTTGGGATTGGTGACTGCCTGGCGCTTGGCCGGCGCGCCCACCAGAATTTCGCCGTCTTCCATATAGGCGACGATAGAGGGCGTGGTGCGTGCGCCCTCGGCGTTTTCAATAATCTTGACCTGACCACCGTCCATCACTGCCACGCAGCTATTGGTCGTACCCAGATCGATGCCGATGATTTTGCTCATGGTAGGGATACCTTGAAGAATCAGTTATTAGTCGAAAGAATTTCAGTCTCCCCATAACTGGGGATCACCGCAGGGTTTTTCAAGATCCGGCTTGCAAGCGCCGGACGGTCTCGCTGAATTGCGGCAGACCCGGCCAGCCAGTGATGCGTCCCAGGCGCTTTCCGCCCCGGAACATCACGAAAGTTGGCACGCCGTGCAAGCCGAAACGCTGGCCGAGCGCCGGATCGGCATAGACATCGGCCTGTAACCAGGACAGGCGCAGTGCGAGTAGAGCATCGCGATGCAACAGCGCCGTTTGCTTGAAAATATTACAGTTGTAACAATTTTCACCCCAGAGGAAAACGCAGCGCAGATCATCACCCGGCGCTTCGACGACGCGTTCGTCGAAGGTGGCACTCGAGACCGGCTGCATGCCGAACACCTCGAACACCTGGCCGGGATCAAAGCTGCTCATGACTGCGTCTTGAACCAGGGATGGATTAACCCTGCCCTGCCGACACCACCACAAGGGCGGGGCGCAGGGTACGGTCGGCGATGACATAGCCTTTCTGGAGCAATTGCACCACCGTATTGGCCGGCTGGGGCGCGGGCACCGAAGAAATAGCCTGATGCAGATGCGGATCGAACTTATCGCCCTGCGCCGGCGCAATGTCTTTGAGCATGTTGCGCTCAAAAGCGCCATTGAGCTGCTTGAGCGTGACTTCCACCCCCTCGCGCAAGGCTTGGGCAGTCTGCTCCGGCTGAGCCAGCGCGGCTTCCAAGCTGTCCTTGACGGGCACCAAACTCTCGGCAAACGATTCAATGCCGAATTTACGTGCCTTGGACACATCTTCCTGAGCCCGGCGGCGCACGTTCTCGGCCTCGGCCATTGCGCGCAAGGCCTGTTCCTGATGGGCCTGGGCCTGAGCTTGGGCTGCAGCCAATTCGGCGCGCAGCGCATCAATTTCGGCTTGAAGATCGGGCGCTTCGACGCCTGCGTCTTGAATCGGATCGACAGGCTCTTGAGGTGCCGTCATGAGAGTCCTCCAGCAAAGATTAGTACGGTATGTGCCCATAAATGGGGGTTGCCTCCCCAATTTCAAGGGCGAAAGCGATCCGGCCCCGGGCCATCGCACACCATGCCACGCAAACGCCTAGTCGGCGTCTTCTTCGGGGCGCTCGTCTTCGGGAGTGATGGAAACCGGATCGCTGGCCGGAAAGGTCTGGATCAGGGCATTATCGAGATCTCGCTCAAGACCGTCCTCGGCGAGCTCTCCTTGGTCTGATCGAGGGGATTGCGTAGAAGCTGTCATCTTGCCGTCTCCTTAAGAAAGCGGTCTTACTCAGCCTGCGCGTTTTACGGGCCACGCCTGAAGCTGGGTTTCGACCAGATCGGCCAGCCCACTCACCCACAGAGGGCTGTCATTGAGGGCCGGAATGTAGCGAAACTGCTGACCGCCCGCCTCCATAAAGGCATGGCGGCACTCCTGGTTGATTTCTTCCAGCGTTTCCAAACAGTCTGCCACAAAGCCAGGACAAACAACATCGATGTGTGTAATGCCCTGAGCTGCCAGCATCTTCAAGGTGGGTTCGGTATAAGGTTCCATCCAGCGCGCCGAACCGAACCGGCTTTGGAACGTGACCTCGACCTCCTCGGGCGACAAACCCAGGCGCTTGCGCAGCAGGCGTGCCGTATCCAGGCAATCGCGGTAATAGGGATCGCCCAGCTCGATCGAATAACGGGGCAGACCATGAAAACTCATGAGCAGTTTTTGCGGCTTGCCCTGCGCATCCCAGAAGGATTGGATGCGTTCGGCCTGCGCCTCGATATAGGCCGGATCGGCATAGAAGCGTTTGACAAAGCGCAGCGCCGGCTGATCGCGCAGGCGGCTCGCATGGCGGGTCACGGCATCGACGGCCGTCGCTGTCGTACTGGCCGCATACTGCGGATAAAGCGGCACGGTCAGAATATGATCGCAACCCTGAGCGCGCAGCTGCGCGATCGCATCGGGCACCGAGGGATTGCCATAGCGCATGCCCAGCGCAACCGGCACATCCAACCCGCGTTCGGCCAGGGCGGCGGCCACCCCTTCGGCCTGTTTACGGCTATAGACCATGAGGGGCGACCCGCCCTCCATCCAGATACCCGCGTAGCGCGGCGCCAGCTTCTTCGGCCGGAAAGTCAGCACCAGACCATGCAGAATCGGTTTCCAGAGATAGCGCGGAATCTCGATCACGCGCTGATCGGAGAGAAACTCGGCCAGATATTTACGAATATCCGCAGCCGTCGGGGCGTCAGGCGTGCCCAGGTTGATCAGCAGCACGCCAGCGCGGCCCGGCCCACGCGGCGGGGGGTTGTCATCAAAGCGGTCTTCCGCAGTAGCGGGTTCCGGGAGAAAACGCTCAGGCCACAAATACTTGAACAGACGAAGAAACACAAACGCCTCCCAGGGGGCACCCCCGAGGGATGCCGTCTTATGAACAGTTATTGATTATGACTGAGTGCGTTGGACAGCAAACGGGCCGTGATATCCACGATCGGAATCACCCTTTCGTAAGACATCCGGGTAGGACCGATCACGCCCAAGGTGCCGACAATCTGCCCGTCCACGCCATAGGGCGCGGTCACGACGGTCACCTCATCCATCGGCAGCAGTTGCGAATCCCCGCCGATATAGATCTGTACCCCTTGCGCCCGACTGGAGACATCCAGCAATTGCAACAGGTCTGTTTTCTTCTCGAAGAGTGAAAACATCTTGCGCAGCCTGTCCATATCGGAAGCAATATCCGTGACGTTCAGCAGTTTGCGCTCGCCAGAAATCACCACTGAGTCGGTTTCCTCGGCAGCCTCGGCCCCGACCTCCACAGCGGCCTGCATGAGGCGCGAAATATCTTCGCGCAACTGGATCAGTTCGGTGGACAGCGTCCGACGCACCGCGTCGAAGGACTTGCCCGAGAAATGCTGATTAAAGAAATTGGCCGCCTCGACCAGCTCAGATTCGGCGTAATCGCGCTGCACCTGCATGATGCGGTTCTGAACGTCGCCGTCGGGCGTGACGATAATCAACAATACCCGCTTATCCGACAGGCGCACGAATTCGATCTGGCGAAACACCTGCGCCCGCTTGGGCGTGAGCACCATGCCGGCGAACTGGGTCAGATTGGACAGCAGGGCCGCAGCCGCATTGACCGCCCGGCTGGGTTCGATCATGGGCAGCAGTTCCGCCATATTGGCGGGTTCGAACTGATAGGGGTGTACGGCCAGCAGCGAATCGACGAACATACGATAGCCGCGCGGCGTAGGCACTCGGCCCGCCGAGGTATGCGGGCTCTGGATCAGCCCCAGTTCTTCCAGGTCGGCCATGACATTGCGTATGGTCGCGGGAGACAGATCAAAAACTTTGGATAGCGTGCGCGAGCCTACCGGTTGGCCATCGGCGATATAGCGTTCAATCAGGGCTTTCAACAAAGCGTGAGCACGGTCGTCCATGGCGGTATTTTAGGGAAAGTTTCGCCAGGAGGCGATTTTTGTCCTCTGGCAGAATATGCGGCCCCATATAATCGTCTGATACGCTCCACGAATCCACAGAAACCTGCTCATGCACTTTCCCATCGTCGCCCTCATCGGACGCTATCAAGACACCGGTCTTGATGCGCCCTTGCGCGCCCTCGCCGCCATGCTCACGCAGGCCGGCCGACGGGTGCTGGTCGACGCCGATACCGCACGCAATACGGCCGTGCACGAATACCCCGTCGCCACCATGCAGGAAATCGGCGAATCGGCTTCGCTGGCCGTGGTCATGGGCGGAGATGGCACGGTGCTGGGCGTGGCCCGCCACCTGGCGCCCTACGGCGTGCCGCTGATCGGCATCAACCATGGCCGTCTGGGCTTTATTACCGATATCCCGCTGCAAGATGCTCATGACGCGCTGGCGCGCGTCCTCGACGGCAATTTCCAGATCGAGGAACGGATGCTGCTGCAAGGCAGCGTCTGGCGTGGCGACGCCTTGATGTACACAGCCTCGGCCCTAAACGACGTGGTGCTTAACCGCGCCGGGCGCGGCGGCATGATCGAAATGCGGGTCGAACTCGACGGCGTCTACATGTATACGCAGCGCGCCGATGGCCTCATCATCGCCACGCCCACCGGCTCGACCGCCTATGCGCTGTCGGCCAACGGGCCGCTGCTACACCCTGGCCTGAATGCGATGGTGCTGGTTCCGGTAGCGCCCCAGAGTCTATCCAACCGCCCCATTGTCATCCCCGACACCGGGGTGCTGAATATGACGCTCACGGCCATCGGCCGGGTCGAAACCGGCGCCTCGGCACATTTCGATATGCAAACCTGGTCCGATCTGCAACTAGGCGACCGCATCACGGTGCAACGCGCACCGCACACGGCCCGCCTGGTTCATCCCCAGGGCTACAGCTTCTTCTCCACCCTGCGCCGCAAACTGCACTGGAATCAGATGCCGCAGGTCTCCGACAACATTGAGTAATTTCCGGCAGCGCCCGCCATGTTGCGAACCCTGCATATCCGCGACTTCGTCATCGTCGAACAGACGGAAATCCACTTCGGCGCCGGCTTCACCGTATTCACGGGTGAAACCGGCGCCGGCAAATCGATATTGATCGACGCACTCGCCCTGGCCCTGGGCGAACGCGGCGACGCCAGCGTCCTACGTGAAGGGGCTGCGCGCGCTGACATCACGGCCATTTTCGACAGCCCGCAACACCTGTCAGACTGGCTGACCGAGCGCGAACTTGAGCCCGCCGAGGAACTATCGTTGCGCCGCGTAATCGACGCACACGGCCGCAGCCGCGCCTTCATCAACGGCTTGCCAGCCACCGTCACCCAATTGCGTGAACTAGGTGAGGAACTCGTCGATATCCACGGCCAGCATGCCCACCAAAGCCTGATGCGGCCCGAGGCGCAGCGCGAACTGCTGGACGCGCATGGCGGCCATGCCGAATTGCGCCAAACGGTGGCGCAGGCCTGGAAACGCTGGCGCGGCCTGGTCCGCCAGCTCGAAACGGCGGAACAGGATGCCGAAACGCTCGCTGCCGAACGGGAACGCCTCCAATGGCAGGCCGACGACCTGGACCGCCTCAACCTGGCTGAAGGCGAATGGGAAACCCTGCAAGCCGAGCACAATCGTCTTTCGCATGCCCAGGGCTTGCTTGACGGGGCGAGCCAGATTCTCGAAGCTCTGGACGGCGAACAAGATTCCGCCCTCTCTCGCCTGAATGCCGCCACGCATCGCCTCCAACAGATGCAGCGCCATGACAGCGGCCTGCGCAGCATTACCGAAACGCTGGAATCGGCCCGCATCACCATGAGCGAAGCGGTGTCTGACCTGAACAATTATTTGGGCCGCGTCGATCTCGATCCCGCACGCCTGAACGCGGCCGAAGCGCGCCTGAGCGCGGTCTTCGAAACGGCACGCAAATTCAAGGTCGAACCCGAGCAATTGCCAACGCTGCGGCTGTCATTGCACGAACAACTGACGCAATTGCAGGCAGCAGGCGACATCCAGACGCTACGTGCCCAGACCGAAGCGGCCAGCCGCAGCTACGACAGCGCGGCAGCACGCCTGAGCCAGGCGCGCCAGAAGATCGCCCGCGACTTGAGCCGTCAGGTCAGCCAGGCCATGCAAACGCTCTCCATGAGCGGCGGACGTTTCGAAGCCGCCCTCACGGCGGGCCCGGCCAGTGCGCAGGGCAATGAAATCGTGGAGTTTCTGGTGGCAGGCCATGCCGGCACCGCACTGCGCCCGCTGGCCAAAGTCGCCTCGGGCGGCGAACTCTCGCGTATCTCGCTGGCGCTATCCGTTATCGCCAGCCGCGCCGCACGCGTGCCCACCCTGATCTTCGATGAGGTCGACAGCGGGGTCGGCGGCGCCGTCGCCGAAGTCGTGGGCAAGCTGCTGCGAGAATTGGGGGCTCGCCATCAGGTGTTGTGCGTCACGCACTTGCCTCAGGTAGCGGCCTGCGGCAATCACCAATTCCGCGTCAGCAAGAGCGAAAAAGGCGGCGTCACGCGTTCGCACATTACCGAGCTCGCCGAAACCGACCGCGTCGAAGAGGTCGCCCGCATGCTGGGCGGCATCACCATCACTCCCACCACGCGCGAACATGCCCGCGAAATGCTGCAAGGCATTGCCAGCTAACAATAAAAAAACCCCCGGCCGCCAGGCCGGGGGTCAAGGATGCAATCAGAACGCTCAGCGGCCGCGCTGGCAGTCCGAGCACATGCCATAGAGCACCATGGCATGGCTTTCGAGCACAAAGCCGTTGTCCTTGGCTACCTTGTGCTGACGCTTTTCGATATCGGCATCGGAGAACTCGACGACCTTGCCGCAATTGGTGCAGATCAGGTGATCGTGATGGTCGCCATCATTCAGCTCGAACACCGCCTTGCCCGTGTCGAACTGGCTGCGGGCCAGAATGCCGGCCTGCTCGAACTGGGTGAGCACGCGATACACCGTGGCCAGGCCGATTTCGACACTGTCAGCGATCAGGGCGCGATAGACGTCTTCGGCGCTCAGATGGCGCTGGTCCGACTTACGGAAAATATCGAGAATTTTCAGGCGAGGAAACGTCGCCTTCAAACCCATATTCTTCAATTCGCTTTGGTCGCTCATAAATTGCTCTCCGTCCGCTAAAGCACGGTATTGAGGCCGGCCCGGCCTGGGTGTGGGTCTAGGTCGGCTACTGCGGCCCCAATTTTCCGCAATGCTGCCTCGTCGTGGCAAGGCAATCTACAAGCCATCGGCAGACCCGCAGTCCGTAACTCTGCGGAACTATCCGTTATTTAAACCTTTATGATAACGGTTTTGTACGTTTCCAATAATAGGGGCGCGTTGTGTCCATGATTCGTCGTAATCCTTCCCGGCCGGCCAAGGTGCTGCTGGGAACCCTGGTACTGGCCGCGGCCCTGGCCGGCTGCTCTTCGGGCAAATGGGGCTTCCCCTATCGCGCCGATATGCAACAAGGCAATTGGATCACCCAGGAGCAGGTCGCCTTGCTGCAGCAGGGCATGTCGCGCGAGCAAGTCCGCTTCGCGCTGGGCAGCCCCACCCTGACCAGCGTGCTGCACGCCGACCGCTGGGACTACCCCTATTACTTCAAACCGGGCTACGGCAAACCCGAGGAACGCAAGTTCACCGTCTTCTTCGAGAATGACCGGCTGGTGCGCTGGGAAGGCGATAAACAGCCCGAACTGCAACCCTTCCAGATCGACAAGCTCAACGCCACCCAGACCAAGCAGGCCGAAGCAAACGAGACCGCCCGCGCCAAACAGGACGAAGCCGAGGCGCCCAAACCTGCATCGGACACGTCGGCAAACCCCGTCAACCCGGCGCCGAGCCAGCCGGGCACCGCAACCGAACCTCTCAAGTAACGCTGCAAGGATTTTTTATGCGCATTGCAATTGCTGGCGCCAGCGGCCGCATGGGCCATATGCTGGTCGAAGCGCTGCTCGACGCCGAAGGCGCGGAGCTATCCGTAGCCCTGGACCGCAAAGGCTCAGCCGCCATCGGTCAGGATGCCGGCGCCTTTCTGGGCCGCGACACGGGCGTCATCATTACCGATGACCTCAACGCGCTCGCCAACGCCGACTGCCTGATCGACTTCACCCGCCCAGAAGGCACGCTGGAGCATCTGCAAGCCTGCGTGCGCTACGGCACCCGCATCGTCATTGGCACCACGGGGTTTGACGATGCGGGCCGCGCCGCTATCGAAGTCGCCGCGCAAAAGATCGCGGTCGTTTTCGCCCCCAACATGAGCGTCGGTGTCAACGCCACGCTCAAGCTGCTGGACATGGCCGCCCGCATCCTCAATAGCGGCTATGACGTCGAAGTCTTTGAGGCACATCATCGCAACAAGGTGGATGCGCCGTCGGGCACGGCACTGGCAATGGGCGAAGCGGTGGCTTCCGCCTGGGATGTCGCACTCCCCGATGTCGCCACCTGGGCGCGTCACGGTGAAACCGGGCCCCGCAAGCCGGGCACCATCGGTTTTTCCGTCATGCGTGGCGGCGATCTGGTTGGCGAGCACACCGTCTATTTCTGCGGGCCGGGTGAACGCATCGAAATCACTCATCGCTCCAGCAACCGCGCCACCTATGCCCAGGGCGCCGTGCGTGCGGCGAAGTTCTTGGCAGACAAACACAACGGTCTGTACGACATGCAGGCCGTTCTGGCCGCTTGAACAAGACCAGCCCGGAAAGGGCTGGACTCTAGGCCTGCAAAACCGGCTCTGGCTCCAGACGCACGCCATAGCGGGCCATCACATCATCCTGAATGGCGCGGGCCAAAGCCATAATATCGGCGGCGGTCGCCCCTCCCCGATTGACCAACACCAGCGCCTGCCGGTCATGCACTCCGGCCGGCCCCAGTGACCGGCCCTTCCAACCGCACTGATCAATCAGCCAGCCAGCGGCGAGTTTGTAGCGCCCATCCGCTTGCGGATAGGACACCAGACCCGGATGCGCCGCCAGCAATCGCCCGCGCGTCTCGGCGTCAACCAATGGATTCTTGAAAAAACTGCCCGCGTTGCCGATGACAGCAGGGTCGGGCAGCTTGGCCCGGCGAATATTGCACACAGCATTGAAAATAGCCTGCGCATCCGGCTTCCCCTGTTGCAACGCGGGCCAGCGCTGCAAATCGGGATAGGCCAGCACGGCCTTCCACGGACGAGGCAGGGCAAAACGCACCCGGGTGATGATCCA
Source organism: Bordetella avium (assembly GCF_034424645.1). Classification (NCBI taxonomy): domain Bacteria; kingdom Pseudomonadati; phylum Pseudomonadota; class Betaproteobacteria; order Burkholderiales; family Alcaligenaceae; genus Bordetella; species Bordetella avium. The sequence goes on along the minus strand of NZ_CP139969.1, from coordinate 796,102 downwards.
GCGGGCCTCGTGCTTAAAATGGCTGTCGCGATAAGCAAAACGGCAATCCTGGGCAGAAAGCTGCATCAGACGCGAAGCCTGAGTGTCCCAAGCGCTCAGGCTATGAAAACGGTCGGCCAACTCCACCCCGTAAGCGCCGATGTTCTGCACCGGCGCCGCACCCACGGTGCCCGGAATGAGCGCCAGATTCTCCAGACCGCCCCACCCCTGCGCGACACAATATGCCACGAAATCATGCCAGCGCTCTCCCGCTGCGGCCTCAACGATCCAGTTGTCATGACGCACATCGACCAGACGCAGGCCACGCAAACCCATGCGGATGACCAAGCCAGCCAGCGATGCCCCCAGCACCATATTGCTGCCTGCGCCGAGCACAAACCACGAGGGATAACGGCGCAACAAGGCCGTGAGCGCCGGCAACTGCGCCTCATCATCCAGCGTGACACAAGCCTGCGCGCGCGATGCCAGCCCCAGGGTATTGAAATGGCTGAGGTCTTGCGCGGTAGGTTCAAGGAGCAATGACATGGGCACGAAAAGCTATGCTATAGTTTTGATCTTCGCTCATATTACTTGAACGATGGTTTGCGCTACACCTCCTTAGGTAAGCTTGATTGGGTAAGCTTGATTAAGTCGGTTGATCGGGTCAGCCCTCATTGCAGCAGACGAGCTTAAGTAAACAGATAAGCAAGTTCGCTTATCTACTGAGTTTGCAAATATAGGACACAGGCGTAGCAAACAGGAAAATGCATCGCATTTTTTGCACAAACCAAAAAATTCATGTAAAATGCGCGTCTTTCGTGAGTGCTGCAAGGTTTTAACAACCCCGATGCAATAACGAAAAAATGCGGGAGTAGCTCAGTTGGTAGAGCGCAACCTTGCCAAGGTTGAGGTCGCGAGTTCGAGACTCGTCTCCCGCTCCAAAATTTTTATTCATGAACATCCAGCAATGCTCATGAATAAATAAAAAAGCCGAACACTTTGTGTTTCGGCTTTTTTCGTTCTGCTGCGCACGATGCCCTGATCGCACGGTGAATGATCGCAGCGTGAAGATTGCAATAATGTAGACGCAGTATGTAAATCGCTTTCGGGCATCGCCACATGCGCGTCGAGAGAAGCCCGGGGCGAGAAAACACTGAGACCCTGCACGGCCAAAGACTCAAAGACACAAGGTCTCAAAGACGCAAGAGCTCAAAAGCTTATCGCCACCGGCATTGAGCAAAATGGCGGCGCCACGAAGAACCGCTCAATGTCCGGCTCTCTCGTGGCAACCCCATCGCAAGAAAGCCTTAACGCGGCCCGAACACCTCTTCAAAGGAAGCGGCCTGCGGCATGCCACGTATCTTCTGAACCAACCCCGTGTCATCCTTGATCACGATACCGGGCGTGCCGCGAAAGCCCATATCCAGCATCAACAGGCGATTGTCCTCAAGGGTTCTGCGCACGCTGTCTGAAATTTTGGCCAGGGGCTTGATGCCACCCTTGTCGAAATTCAACTCGTTTTCGACGAGCGCAGCCGAAGGATCGGAGGCCTCGAGAATCGCCGCCGCCTTGCCCGGGCTGTCTTGGCGGATCACGCCGACCATAATGTGCCGCAACTGCACCTTGCCAGCATCAACCCAGGGACGCGCCGCCTCCCAGAAACGATGGCAATACGGGCAATTGGCATCGCTGAAAGTGTAGATCACGCGCGGCGCGTTGGCGCTGCCATCACGCACCCACTTGGCGGCCTCCAGCTGCGCCCAGGTTTTGTCGCTGATGGGTTTGGCGGCCAGCTTTTCCAGGGTTTCGTCGTCCAGCGACTCACCCTTGCTGTCGAGGCGCGTGCCAAGAATGGCATTGCCATCGCTGGTGACATAGATGGCAACCGGCTGATCGCCGGCAACGGCGGCAAATGCCCGCAAGCCGCCGCCCACCTTGAACTCCTGCATGACAACCAGCCCCTGGCCCTCCAGCGCCTTCAGGACGGCGGGCTGTTCTGTGGCCTGAGCATAGCTGCCCGCAGACAGAAGCATAAGGCCGGCAATAAGAGAATGACGCAGGGAATGGGGCGAAGGCCACGAGAACATGATTACTCCGTATGTGACGGGGAAGAAAAAGAAAAGCGACGCGACAAGGTGTGCTTCAAGGTAGCCATCGTAAGCTCCCCAAGATGGGTATCCACCAGCCGACCCTGCGCATCGAAGAATAGGGTTGCAGGCAGGCCGCGCGCGCCCATCGCGTGCATCATGCGCGATGCCGGGTCCAGAAGCATATCCTTAAACTCCAGATGTTCGCGCCCGAGAAAATCACGTATGTGCTGCGCGCTTTCGCCTTGATTGATCAGCACGAAGTTGACCTGGGGGAATTCCGCCTGCGCCTGCTGCAATACCGGCATCTCACGCCGGCAGGGCGGACACCAACTGGCCCAGAGGTTAAGCACGACGGGTTTGCCTAAGTAGGCGTCCAGACTGACCGATTGCCCATCCAGCGCATGCAGCGCCACATCCGGCAGCGGCAGCGGCGGCGCCTGCGTCCGCAACTGCTGGAGCACGCCAGCGGCCGCAAACCACACCACCACGCCAGCCGCAAGGCCAGACAGAAGCGGCGCGCGCAGCGCCCGGCTACTTCGGGTTTTCCACCAGACCAGAGCCAAGGCGACGCACACGCCGGCCCACCAGCTAAAACCGCCATCACTCAAAGACACTATGCTTCTGGGCGACGCGGCATAGTCGGGCCACCACATGGCCACATAGACCAGACGGGCCGCGACCGCCCCCCAGAAAACCGCATCGAGCAGCAGGCCATGGACAGAGCCCGGGACCTTGCGGGCAGCCAGCCGCGCCGTCACCCAGGCGATGAGCACCGCAGCAAAGAAAAAAATCACTTCAAACGAATAAGGCCCGATGCCCGTCATAGCACTCCCATCAGATCCGCAAACCCTCTTTCGCCCTCCTGGCGGGGCAACCCTTGCCGCCCCCGATGGCGGGCGAGGCAGGCGCAAGCGCGCAGCCTAGGTAATGATGCGCTGACAGGCAGTTAAGTTCAGACCGCTCAGAAGAAACAGCCCGATATCACGACCAGCCCGGACTAGCGCCACAGACTATCGATGTCACGCCAGAACGCGGCAAGCGCTGCGCAAGGCCTCAGTTAGGCTCAGCATCCGTCTGCTCAAGCTGGCGCAGGCAGGCATCGGCATCGGCCAGTTGATGCTCGCTAAACACCCGGATACCCTCACTTTGCAGCAAGGCGGCCGTGACGCCCATGCCCGGCATACGCCGGCCAGAAAAACTGCCATCGTAAATACGTGCCGAGCCACAGGAAGGGCTATCCTCCTTGAGCACAGCGATACGAACCGCATGGCGGCGCGCCAGGATCAAAGCCTGCGCCGCCCCGAGCCTGAACGCGGCCGTTACATCCTGGCCCCGAGCGTCCAGCACCCGCGCTACACCCACGAGCGCCTGAGCGCCGCCGCCGCCAAGCAACTCTGCAGGCGGGCGCGGCACCGGCATGCCGCCCGCAACCTCAGGGCACACCGAAACCACACGGCCTTCAGCCAGCCAGCGTGTCAACACATCGCTATCGGCACGCTTGTGGCTACCGTTGTAACGGACGGGGCTGCCAAGCAGACAGGCGCTGACGAGAACAAATTCCATAATACGCGCAGGGTAAACCTTGCATGATACGCGCCCCGCCCCTGGCCCCTCCTGTGCTGCGAAGCTGCTTGGGATCTGCCGGTCCCTGGTCCTGGTCACGGACGCCACCGAGCCGACGCGAATGAAAGGGCAAAGGGCGGCGAACAACAATACAACCGCCATGCCCTCCCCTTGCAGCGAATCGAGTTCAGCACTAAATTGTTGACAATCAAAGCCAGAAACTCCATCCAGCTCACACCCGATGGCGATTAACAGCATAAATTGTCAACACAATGGCTAAAGCCCTCCTTCTTTCCGAGCCAGACAGCGAAACCCTGTCGGATCAGCTTTTCCGCAAGCTGCAATCGGCCATTGTTAAAGGCGATATCGCCCCTGGCAGCAAGATTTCCGAGCCCGAACTGGCGCGTGCGCACGGCGTCAGCCGCGGCCCGTTGCGCGAAGCCCTGCATCGCCTGGAAGGACAACGGCTGCTGGTGCGCGTACCGCACGCCGGCGCACGCGTCGTCTCCCTGAGCCAGCAGGAACTGTGCGAGCTCTATGAAATCCGCGAGTCGCTCGAAGGCATGGCCTGCCGGCTGGCAGCCGAGCGCATGTCGGCCACCGAGGTCCAGGAACTGCGCGACGTACTGCTGGCTCACGAGAAAGATGCCGCTTTCCAGGCTGGTGTCGGCTATTACCAGCAGGAAGGCGACTATGACTTTCACTATCGCATCGTCAAAGGCAGCGGCAACGAGATGCTGTTCCGCATGCTGTGCGATGAGCTGTATCAGCTCGCCCGCATGTATCGCATCCAGTACTCGAACACGCCCAACCGGCCACGGCAGTCTTATGCCGAGCATCACCGCATTCTGGACGCCATTGCCGAGCGCGACGGCGAACTGGCGGAAATCCTGATGCGCCGGCATATCCGGGCGTCCCGTCTCAATATCGAGCAGCAAATAACCCTAGGCAAGCAACAAAAGAGCGAAGCATGAACCATTCCTATCGCAAGCCCCTGCAGGGCACTCGTCTGGACTATTTCGACGCACGCACCGCCGTCGAGGCCATCGCCCCCGGCGCCTACAATGAACTGCCTTACACCTCAAGGGTACTGGCCGAGAACCTGGTGCGCCGCTGCGACCCGGCCTTGCTGAGCGATGCGCTCAAGCAGCTTATCGAACGCCGCCGCGACCTCGACTTCCCCTGGTATCCGGCGCGCGTGGTCTGCCACGACATTCTGGGCCAGACCGCGCTGGTGGATCTGGCCGGTTTGCGCGATGCCATCGCCGACAAAGGCGGAGACCCATCCAAAGTCAATCCGGTCGTGCCGGTGCAACTCATCGTGGACCACTCGCTGGCCGTGGAATACGGGGGCGACGATCCCCAGGCCTTCGAGAAAAACCGCGCAGTGGAAGACCGCCGCAACGAAGACCGCTTTCACTTCATCGACTGGACCAAACAGGCTTTCCGCAATATCGATATCGTGCCGCCGGGCAATGGCATCATGCACCAGATCAACCTGGAGCGCATGTCACCGGTCATTTACACCCAGGACGGCGTAGCCTTCCCCGATACGCTGGTCGGCACCGACAGCCACACCCCCCACGTTGACGCGCTGGGTGTGCTCGCCATTGGTGTGGGCGGCCTGGAAGCCGAGAATGTGATGCTGGGCCGCGCATCGTGGATGCGCCTGCCCGATATCGTCGGCGTCTCCCTGAGCGGGCGGCCACAACCCGGCATCACCGCCACCGACATCGTGCTCACGCTGACCGAGTTTCTGCGCAAGGAGAAAGTGGTCGGTGCCTATCTGGAGTTCTACGGCGAAGGCGCCGCGGCGCTCACACTGGGCGATCGCGCAACGATTTCCAATATGGCGCCCGAGTACGGCGCAACGGCGGCCATGTTCGCGATCGACGAGCAAACCATCGCCTATCTGCGCCTCACCGGACGCGATGAAGAACAGATTGCGCTGGTGGAAACCTATGCCAAAACCGCAGGCCTCTGGGCCGACAGCCTGAAACAGGCCCGCTACGAACGCGTATTGAACTTCGATCTGGCCAGCGTGGTGCGCACGCTCGCCGGCCCGTCCAACCCCCATCGCCGCCTGCCCGTCTCGGCGCTGGCCGAACGCGGCATCTCCGGTCAGGTGGAACATACACCGGGCTTGATGCCCGATGGCGCGGTCATCATCGCCGCCATCACGAGCTGCACCAACACCAGCAACCCGCGCAATGTCATCGCCGCCGGCCTGCTGGCGCGCAACGCCAACCGCGCCGGCCTGACGCGCCAGCCCTGGGTCAAGAGCTCATTAGCCCCCGGCTCTAAAGCCGTTGCGCTCTATCTCGAAGAAGCCGGCCTGCTGCCCGAACTGGAAAAACTCGGGTTTGGCGTCGTGGCCTTTGCCTGTACCACTTGCAATGGCATGTCGGGCGCCCTCGATCCGAAGATTCAGCAAGAAATCATCGACCGCGACCTCTACAGCACCGCTGTGCTGTCGGGCAACCGCAATTTCGACGGCCGTATCCATCCCTATGCCAAGCAGGCTTTCCTGACCTCGCCGCCCCTGGTCGTGGCTTACGCTATCGCCGGCACTATCCGCTTTGACATCGAGCGCGACGTACTCGGCGTCAGCGCCGAAGGCAAGGAAATCCGCCTTCAAGACATCTGGCCCAGCGACGAAGAAATCGATGCCGTCGTAAGCAAGGCCGTCAAGCCCGAACACTTCCGCAAGGTTTATGCTCCCATGTTCGGCATCCAGAACGAGCGGCACGCCGCCGTGGACCCGCTCTACCCCTGGCGTCCCATGAGCACCTATATCCGCCGCCCGCCCTATTGGGAGGGCGCCCTGGCCGGAGAGCGCACCCTGCGCGGCATGCGGCCGCTGGCGCTGCTGGGCGACAACATCACCACCGATCACCTTTCGCCCTCCAACGCCATTCTGGCCGACAGCGCGGCAGGCGAATATCTCGCCAAAATGGGTCTGCCCGAGGAGGACTTCAACTCCTACGCCACCCACCGGGGCGATCATCTGACCGCACAGCGCGCCACCTTCGCCAACCCCAAACTCTTTAACGAAATGGTGAAGAACGCCGACGGCAGCGTGCATCAGGGTTCACTGGCCCGGGTCGAGCCGGAAGGCCAGGTGATGCGTATGTGGGAAGCCATCGAAACCTATATGGAACGCAAACAGCCCCTCATCATTGTGGCGGGCGCCGACTACGGCCAGGGCTCTTCGCGAGACTGGGCGGCCAAGGGCGTGCGCCTGGCCGGGGTAGAAACCATCGTGGCGGAAGGCTTTGAACGCATCCACCGCACCAACCTGATCGGCATGGGCGTGCTGCCACTGGAGTTCAAACCCGGCGTGAACCGCAAAACGCTGGCGTTGGACGGCACCGAAACCTATGACGTCATCGGCGAACGCCGCCCCCGCGCCGACCTCCAGCTGGTCATTCACCGCCGCAACGGCAGCAGCGAATCCGTCAGCGTGACCTGCCGCCTGGATACCGCCGAAGAAGTTTCTATTTACGAGGCCGGTGGCGTGCTGCAACGTTTCGCCCAGGACTTTCTGGAAGCCCGCGCCAAGCAACAACAAGCAAGCTGACCCCCACGGCCCCTCACCCTCTTTACTGACATCAGGACCGCGTCATGGCATATGCTCCTCAGACCCGCATCCCGGCCACCTATATGCGTGGCGGCACCAGCAAAGGCGTTTTCTTCAAGCTCGACGACCTGCCCGAAGCGGCCCGCGCGCCCGGCCCGGCGCGCGACGCTCTGCTTCTGCGCGTGATCGGCAGCCCCGACCCCTACGGCAAACAGATCGACGGCATGGGCGGCGCCACGTCCAGCACCAGCAAAACCGTCATCCTGTCCAAAAGCAGCCGCCCGGACCATGATGTGGACTATCTGTTTGGCCAGGTGTCCATCGATCGGCCTTTCGTGGACTGGAGCGGCAACTGCGGCAACCTATCGGCGGCCGTCGGCCCCTTCGCCATCCGCAACGGCCTGGTCGATAAGCTGCCCGCCAATGGCGTGGCCGTCGTGCGCATCTGGCAGGCCAACATCGGCAAGACCATCATCGCCCACGTCCCCATGAGCGATGGCGAAGTTCAGGAAACCGGCGATTTCGAACTCGATGGCGTGACCTTCCCCGCCGCCGAGATCGTGCTGGAATTCATGAACCCGGCCGAAGACGGCGACGGCGGTTCCATGTTCCCGACGGGCAATGTCATCGACGAACTGGATGTGCCGGGCGTGGGCCGCTTCAAGGCCACCTTGATCAATTCCGGCATCCCGACCATCTTCCTGGAAGCCGAAGCCCTGGGCTATCAGGGTACCGAGCTACAAGATGACATCAATGGCGATGCCGCCGCGCTGGCGCGATTTGAAACCCTACGCGCATACGGCGCGCTGAAAATGGGCCTGATCAATACACTCGAAGAAGCTGCCTCGCGGCAGCACACGCCCAAAGTCGCCTTCGTCGCCCCCGCCCGAAGCTATACCGCCTCCAGCGGCAAACCCATCGCCGCGTCGGATGTGGATGTGCTGGTGCGCGCTCTGTCCATGGGCAAGCTGCATCACGCCATGATGGGCACCGCCTCGGTCGCCATCGCCACCGCTGCCGCCGTGCCCGGCACCCTGGTCAACCTGGCCGCTGGCGGCGGCGAGCGCGACAGCCTCTGCTTCGGCCATCCCTCAGGCACCCTGCGCGTCGGCGCCAAGGCCGAAGCCGTCAAGGGCGAATGGACCGTCACCAAAGCCATCATGAGCCGCAGCGCCCGCGTTCTTATGGATGGCGCGGTGCACGTGCCGCGCAACGCCTTCTGAAGCGCGCGCGGGCGCCTCTTGCGCCCGCGCGCCACCCGGCACTAGACTGCCGGCCCGTTTCTACTCTCCGGTCTTATCCTCATGGCGCTGCATAGCTGGCTGATCTACCTGGCCGCCGTCACAGGTCTGTCGCTCACCCCAGGTCCCAATACCCTGCTCGCTCTCACGCACGGCGCCTTACACGGGCATCGCCGCGCCCTTTGCACCATTGCGGGTGGCGCCCTGGGCTTCATCGCCCTGATCGGACTCTCCATGCTCGGCATCAGCGCGCTGCTCAAAGCCTGGGCGCCCGCCTTGACCGTACTGAAATGGGCAGGCGGCGCCTACCTGATCTGGCTCGGCATCCAACTCTGGCGCTCACCAGGCGTGCAGTTGCGGCCCGCCCCCCACATGCTGCACCCCCGCGCCACCCGCATGTTCAGCCAAGGTTTTCTGTCGGCGATCGCCAACCCCAAGGCCCTTCTGTTCTACGGCGCCTTCCTGCCGCAATTCATCGACCCGGCACGCAGCCTCTTCACCCAATTCGTCATCATGGCCGCCACCTTCGCCGGCATCGAATTCATGGTCGAATACATGCTGGCCCGCATGGCCCATCGCGCCCGCCCCTGGCTGGAGCGTTCGGGCAAGCGCTTCAACAAAGTCTGCGGCGGCCTGTTCAGCATCATGGGCATCGCCCTGCCCACGACCTGAAACGCCAAAAATTTTTATCGCAGCCTTGCACATCAGGCAAAAACCTGTGTATAATTCTTTTCTTCGCTGAACACGCAACAACGTGAACACGAAGCATGCGGGAGTAGCTCAGTTGGTAGAGCGCAACCTTGCCAAGGTTGAGGTCGCGAGTTCGAGACTCGTCTCCCGCTCCAAATTCTTCATGATTGCCCAAGCATTCATGATAAAAGCCAGGAAAAAGCCGAAAACAATGTTTTCGGCTTTTTTTCGTCTTGCAGCAAGCCAGAACATCTGGAACACAGGAACTTCGACAGACCTGCTTTAAGATCGTTGTGCCCGCTTAGCCCGATCGGGCGCCATGCCGCCGGCATGGCCTTGGGCCCTCAAAAGCACTTAGTCTTTACGGCCAAACAAACGGCCTATCGAATACCGTAGCTGCGACCACATGGCTTTCAGGCCAATGGACAACATATTCAGCTCACCCTCATCTTTGCTGGCGCGCCCGCGCGTTTGCGTGCGCGCGATGACCAACTGCATCTGCGCCTGTAGCTGCTGCACCTGGCTCAAGATGGCCTGCGCCTGATAGAGAATGGCTTGCGCATCGGCATTCGAAGCCGCGCAAGGCATGCCGGCCTGTGCGGCGGCGCCTGACGCTGCGGCCGCGCCAGCCGGCGCCACGACGGGGCTTGCCAGCGGCGCCTCAGAAGCCACGCCTGCCTCGCCTTGCACCATGCGCGCAAGGTTGCGCTCGAACTGCCCCAATATCTGGCCTGCAACCTCCGCGATCATGCCGCTGCCACGGCCGTATTGCGCCACCGCCCCCGACAGCGTGAGATCGGTGCTGACCTCCACCTCGGTGCCCCCATCGGCCGAGGGAGTCAACGCGAAATTGAAGTCAGAACTCGCCGATCCCCGCCCTTTGGGGTCCAGGCCGGCGCCATGCAGATAGGCAATATGGTTCTGCTCATCGGTGCGCACCATTTCGACCGTGCCATCGAAAGACAGCTTGATCGGTCCCAGTTTGATCGTCACCGAACCCTGGTACTTGTTTCCGTCGATCACATCATGCAGCTTGGCTCCCGGTAAACAGGGCATGATGCGAGGCACGTCCAGCATCAGCGCCCAGGCCTGATCCAGCGGCAGAGGGACATGGAATCGGTTCTTGAAATTCATGACTGCATTTCCTGTTGTGTACTGCCGCCCGCCTGATCGATCAATTCCAGCAAACGCATGGGGCTAAGCGGAAACTCGTTGATGCGCACCTGCAGAGACGCCAAGGCCTGCTCCACGGCGGCGATGATGGCCGCCGCGACAGCGATGGTCGAGCACTCGCCCACACCCTTTACACCTAAAGGATTCAGCGGCGTAGGCGACGGGCAGTACAACACCTCGATATGCGGCACCTCAGGCGCGGTTGGCAGCAGATATTCTGCGCAAGTCGTCGACAGCGGCTGGCCCTCAGCGTCATAGGACATCTGTTCAAACAAGGTATTGCCTATCCCATGCACCACCCCGCCGACGACCTGCCCCTCAACGATCAAGGGATTGATCAAGTTACCGCAGTCTTGCACTGCTACATACCGCAGGATCTCGATAGCCCCCGTGCTAGCGTCCACCTCGACCTCGCAGGCATGCGTCGAGCCTGCATAGGCCTGATCGTCGCAATGAAAGTGCGCCGTGCATTCCAGGCCCGGCTCGGTCTTGAGCGGCAGGCTGTAACCGGGCACGCCCTTGAGCACCATGGCCAGGCGAGCCAGGCTGATGGTTTCCTGGCTAGCGCTGCTGCTGACAATGCCATAGGCGATGTCCAGCGAGTCTTCGGGCACCTTCAGTATGGCCGCGGCGGCCAGCAACACCTTGCTGCGCAGCTGCGCCGACGCCTGGGTGACGGCGGACCCCGCCATGATCGCCTGACGGCTGGCGAATCCTCCCATGCCAAAACCGATATGGCGGGTGTCGCCGGCATGCACATCCACACCGGCCGGATCTACGCCAAAGTAGGCCGCACAGATCTGCGCCAGCGAGGTCTTGATGCCCTGCCCCATCGCCAGCGCCCCCGTGGCGATGGCGATCCGGCCCGAAGGGAATATCTTGACAGTCGCCGACTCGTAGGGGCCTCGGCCGGTCGGCTTCACCGCATTCGCTAAACCCAGACCGCGGTATTTACCCGAGGCGAGAGAAGCCTCTCGCCGCCGCTCGAAACCAGGCCGATCCATCGCGGCTTCGGCCATCGCCTGCATGCGGGGAAAATCCCCGCTATCGATCACCAGCGGCACCCCTGCGCGCGACTTCAAAGGCTTGGTGTAGGGAATCTTGCTGGTGGGGATAAGATTCAACTCGCGACAACGGATCGCATCCAGCCCGGTCCGGCTGGCCAGCCTTTCCATCAGGCGGTCCATGACGAAGGCGGCCTGCGGATAACCCGCGCCTCGCACCGTAGCAACCGGCACCTTATTGGTGTAAGCCACGTCCACCGTAAGCGAAAACGCCGGCACGACATAGGGCCCGGTCATGGACGATGCCGCGTTGTACGGCACGTTCGTACCCTGCGGCGTATAGGCGCCATGATCATGGATGAAGTTGCCACGCAGGCCGCGAATGCGGCCTTGCGCATCGGCAGCCAAGGCCACCGTCCAGAATTGATCGCGCTCCTGGATCGAGGTCAGGAAGTTCTCGCGCCGGTCCTCTACCCACTTCACAGGCCGCCCGATCTTGCGCGCGACAGCGGGAATGGCGATTTCTTCAGGGTAGATCATGAATTTGACGCCAAACCCCCCGCCGACATCCGGCGTGATCACGCGCAGCTGATCTTCCCGCTGCCCCAACATCAAAGCCAGGGTGTAATGCAGTTCGTGGGCCATCTGCGTCGATGACCACACTGTCAGCTCATTGCTGGCGACATCCAATCGCGCCAAGACGCCGCGCCCCTCGATGGGATGGGCACAACCACGATGCACCGAGAAAGACTCTTCGATCACAATCTCGGCGCCAGAAAATGCCTGATCCACATCGCCATAAGCGAGGGTGTAATTCTGCAAACAATTGCTCTGCAACTCCGTACGCACCAGCGGTGCGTCAGGAGCCAGCGCAAGACGGGCATCCGCCACAGCGGGAAGAACCTCGAAGTCAATGTTCACCAGCGCCATGGCATCTTCGGCAAGATGCCGAGTCTCGGCCACGACCACCGCAATGGCCTCGCCGACAAAAGCCACCTCATCACGCGCCAGGACGAACGGCAAGGTATTGTCGGGCAACACGGCGAACGCGAATCCCAAGGGCAAACGCCAATGGGTGAGCTCATCCATCAAGTCCTGCGCAGCGAACACGCCGCACACGCCGGGCAACGCTCGTGCCGCAGACAGATCGATGGACTTGATCCGTGCATGAGCGTGCGGACTGCGAACAAAGCAAGCGTGCAATACCCCCTCGACACGCACGTCGTCCAGGAAGCGGGCCTGGCCTGTCAGCAAGGCCTCGTCTTCCAGGCGTTTGAAGGACTGGCCGATGCCCGGCAACAGCGTGGCAGCCGCCTTTTCCGGCTCGAGACTTTCATTGATGCCCATGGCAAGTCCTCATCACCTCGGCCGCTTTTTGCACCGCGCGCACGATATTCTGATACCCGGTGCAGCGGCACAAATGCCCGGAAAGCACATCACGGATCTCCGCTTCGCTAGGATCGGTATTTCTCTCGAGCAACTCCACCACCGACATCAAAATACCGGGCGTACAGAACCCGCATTGCAGGGCATGCAGTTCACGAAAGGCCTCCTGGACCGGATGCAAGTTGCCCTGCTCGTCGGCCAGACCCTCGATCGTGCGGATGCGCTTGCCCTGGGCCTGAACCGCCAGCATGAGACAGCTACGCATCGAATGCCCGTCGACCTGCACCGTACAGGCGCCGCACACGCCATGCTCACACCCCACATGCGTGCCCGTCAGGCACAGTTCCTGGCGCATAAAGTCGGCAAGATTGACTCGCGGTTCGGCGCAGGCCGTCAGATTGCTCCCATTGATATGCAGCGTGATGGGACGGCTGCCCGAAGAAGTGCTACGACCCATGCCGTGCTCCTGTGCGAGAAAGCGCGAGCCGCAGCGCCCGCGCCGTATATTCTTTGGCAAGCCGCTGACGGTACCACCCCTGCACATAACTATCGCTGGACGCCTCTACCTGGCCGCACAGTTCTGCGGCGCGGGCGATATCGTCCGGCGTGGCCTGTGTGCCCAGCAGGCTGTTTTCGGCATCGGACATGCGCAGAGGAAACGGACCCACGCCGCCGAGCGTGATGCTGGCGCGGCTAACGCGGCCATCCTCATCGCGCAGCAACAATACGGCCGTCGAGACAATGGCGAAATCGCCATGACGGCGCGAAAACTCCAAAAAGGCCCAACCGTGGCCCGCCGGCCAGGGCTGCACCCGCAGACCTGTCAATAGCTCGTCGGGCTGCATGCTGGGCGTCATGTAGGCGGCCGGAAACTCGGCCATGGGAATGGCCCGCTCCCCACGCACACTGGACACCGTCAGCACGGCGTCCATCGCCATACAGACCGTGGGGATCTCCGCTGAAGGATCGAGCTGGCAAAGGCTCCCCCCGACCGTTCCACGGTTACGCGTCTGGCGGTGGCCCACGTTCAGAATGGCCTCTTTCCAGAGCGGCAGCCGCATGGCGATCAACTCGGAGAATTCGACATCCCTCTGCCGGGTCATGGCTCCCACGCGAACCTGGCCTTCCTCCTCGCGGATATAGGCCAGCTCGGATAAGGCGTTGATATCCACCAGGCAATCCGGAAAGGCGAAGCGCATATTGAGCATCGCCATCAGAGACTGGCCGCCAGCCAACACGCGCGCGTTCTCCTGAGAGGACAGCAAATCCAGTGCCGCCGCCAGCGTGTCAGGAGCGTAGTAGTCGAAAACGGGAGCCTTCATGCGCCGTGGCCTCAGATCTTGGAGAGGTCCAGCGACGAAGCCGCGAACAATTCCTCGGGCCGGACCAGGCGTTTAGACATGCCCTGGTCGTGGTGATAGTTGGCGAAGGTTTCGATGGTGTGCCGGTTGGCATCAAGCCCATAGGGCCAGAAATCCGGGCCCATCAAAGCCTGGGCCTCGTTGTAGTGATGCACCATCCAGGGCAGCGTGACGGCAAGATGGCAGAGCTCGTTCAACTCATGAACGGCCAGTTCCTTGGCCTTGATAAAGGCCTTATAGACACTCACCGGCAGCCAGGGATTCTCCTGCACCAGAGACTTGCGGATGCCCACCATATGCATGATCGGGAAAATACCCGTGCGTCGGAAGTAATCCTTCTCGACCTCGATGTATTCGTCGCCGAACAGACGGCCGACATGTTCCGCGCCACGCAGGAAACACGAAGGCGCGCGCGCGCCGATATAGCCGTCGATCTCGCCTTTCTCCAGCATGTCGGAAAGCGTGCGGTCATCGGGAATCTGCTCCAGACTGATATCGGCCGGCAAATCGATGGGCGCGCGCTCGCCGCGACCCGGTTCTTCGATGCCGCCGCGCACCCATTTGATCTGGTTGGGCCGAATACCGAACTCATCTTGCAAAATGCCGCGAATCCAGACATTGGCGGTGATTTGGTATTCGGGCACGCCGATGATCTTGCCTTTGAGATCTTCAGGCTTGCGGATGCGGTCGGTGCGCACATAAATGCCCGAGTGGCGGAACACACGCGACAGAAAGGCCGGGATGCCGACATACTGGTTATCTCCGCGAGCTGTCGTCATCATGTGACTGCTCATCGAGATTTCAGTGACATCGAACTCTTCGTAACGGAAGGCGCGATGAAAGGCTTCTTCCGGCTCCAGCGACACGACGTTGACTTCACAACCCTCTATCCCCACTCGGCCATCCTTCAGGGCCTGAGTTCGGTCGTAGTTGCCAATGGACATGCTTAACTTCAGTTTGCTCATGATGCGTCCTTAGTTGATCTTCAGGTCAATCTTTTGGGCCAGGTCTTTAAAGCGGCCGATGTCGTTGTCAATCATGGTTTGGAACTGCGCGGGACCGTCGTTGGCCACGGTATAGCCAAGGCTGGCAAGCTTCGCCTGCACATCTTCGCGCGCGATGATTTTCTGTACAGTCTGTTGCAGCTTCTCGACAACGGCGCCGGGGGTGCCCTTGGGCGCCAGCAAACCATGCCATTGATTCAACTCATAGCCGGGAAAACCCAGCTCGGCGACAGTCGGAACATCGGGTATGAGCGAGTTGCGCTCAGGTGACGTAACCGCCAAAGTGCGCAGCTTTCCGCTCTGAATGAAGGGCAGCGCGCTTGATGCGGTCACGAAGGCGGCGCCGACCTGATTGCCCATCACGTCGTTCATCGCAGCGCCGCAGCCCTTGTACGGAATGTGCGACATCTTGACCTTGGCCGCCATATTGAGCATTTCTCCGGCCAGATGCTGCGGCGTTCCATTGCCGCAGGAAGCAAAAAACACATCGCCCGGCTTGGCCTTTGCCGCGGTGAGCATTTCCTTGAGCGTCTTATAGGGCGACTCGGCGGGCACGATGATCACCGAAGGCACAAAAGCGAAATTGATGACGGCGGAGAAATCCTTGCTCGGATCAAAGGGCAGATTACTGAATACCGCAGGATTGACGGCGAAGGAACTATTAACCATCAAGAGGGAGTAGCCATCCGGGGCGCGTTGCGCCACCAATCGCGCGCCGATGTTGCCACTCGCCCCGGGACGATTCTCAACGATGACGGACTGCCCGAGTTCGCCGTTGAAATAGTTGCCGATCAGCCGCGCCAGCAGATCCGTGCCTCCGCCGGGCGGAAAGGTGACGGTGATTTCTATCGGTTTGTTGGGAAAATCGCCGGCCGCCACGGCAGCCGGACTGACGATGGCCCCACCCAGCAAAGTCAGCGCGCCCAAGCGCCTGGATTGGCGCAGACAAGACGCCCCCAGCCGCATAGCGGCACGCGCTGGACGCGCGGTGGCGAGACTGACGGAACAGGACTGCAGAAACGAACTAAGCATGGAATTTCCCCTTGGTTTTTTTAGAAACAAGACTGGCCAGCAATCTGCACTCGCAGCATGTCGAAGAACACACTGCCTGCCAGCACTGCAAAAACGCCATGCCCTCTGCGGACTGACGCCGACCCCATCAACCAGCCGAGCCCTGGCGATTGCGGTCGGTTGAGCTTCAACCAGACCCATCGCTTGGCTTCGACCTCTGCTTACGCGCTGCCAATAACCGTTAGTACACTGAGTTATTAGTCAGTATACTGACCGTATTTTTGAATTGTCATTAGGGTTTGCGCCTATCATTGAAAACCCCTTGTTTAGCGATGAAATTCCTCGGGTAAGCCCTAGCCAGTCGCATGCCAAGACCATGCACTTTGGCCGCTATTGTGCAGCATACTGATTAAAAAATCGCAAACTGGACAGGACATGAAGGGCACTCGCACGATGCACGCCCGCGAATGACAAGAGGCCCGCATGGCGGGCCTCGCTTCTTGCTGCTTTCGCTGATGCTCAGCGCACCTGGGCGATGGCGGCCAGCGCCTGATCCAGAGGCATGACCGCCGCGTACTTCTGCTGCATATCAAACAGATTGGCCTCATGCGGCCCGATGGCGCGGTCGCCTACGCAATCAGAGACCACCAGCGGCCTGAAACCGGCGGACATGGCATCGACCACACTCGCGCGCACGCAGCCGCTAGTGGTGGCGCCCGCCACCACTAGCGTCTGGACCCCACGCTGGGCCAGCCAGGGCGCGAGCATGGTGCCGAAGAATGCCGAGGGCGTGGCCTTGCGCACCACGTACTCCCCCGCCTCGGGCGCCAACTCAGGCACGATGGCGCTTGCGTGTGAGTGCTCTTTCAGTGTCAGCATGCCTGGCACTTTGATGCTGAAAATATTGCCGTCGGCATCATCATCGGCGTAGACAATACGGGAATGCGCCACTGCCCAGCCCTGCTCACGCGCGGCGTCGAGCAAGACGCGCGTACGCGCGATGGCCTCGGGAATATTGCCACCGCCGAACTGCGCCGGATCGGCAAAGCCATTAACGAAGTCGATGATCAGCAGCCCGAAAGGCGCTTTGAGCGGCAGGTCGGTGCCAAAGCCCTGCCGTTGGTAGGTGTCGAGTTCATTGTTCATGATATGAGAACCTTATGAATTACTCAGGGATATCAGGAGACGACCTTACCGTCCTTCACGACCGCCTCACCATCGAGCATCACCGTGCAGGCGCGCAAGGGAATATCGATGTGGCAGGCGGTAGTACGGCTGCCTCCCGCCTCGTTGTTCGGCCCCAGCGAAAACAGGAAATTCCCTTCATAGGCACGCGCATCCATGCCTATGGTCGCCTCACGGTCGTACATCCCCAGCGTTGACCAATGAGCACGCGGCTGCAAACCCCAGCCGATATGCGAGATCGCATAGGCTTCGGGGTCTTTGAAAGAGGCCATGTATTCACTGAGCAGCTCGGCGTCTACACCGCCGGTGATGCGCGTGGCGTAGCCCTGCTCAACGGTCAGCACAATACGTCCGCTGGCATAGGACTTCTGCGGCAGCAGGATGTCGCCAGCATCGATGACGATGGTGCCGTTGCTGCCGCCCTCGTCGGGCCAGGTCAGCACAAAACCGCTAGGCCAGTGATCCCAACGGCCGGGTTCATCAACGAAACCGTACTCGCTGATGGCCGGGAACTCCCCCAGCCGGCAATGCAGATCTGTGCCCGCCGCCGAGGTCACCCGCATTTCTCCTGCCCGCGCAAGACGCGCCGACGCGGCTTTTACCCGTTCGCGGTCTGCCTCGGTGGGCACTAGCCGGGCCAGGATCTCCGGCGGCTCCACCGCCAGCAGAATCTTGGTGCCTGTTTGCAGAATCTCGTGCTGCTCCGGGGAGAACAACAGAGTCATCAAATCCAGCACCAGATCGCTGGCCTTGAGCATGGCGATAGCGGCCGGATTGCCGGTCAGAGGCGTCGTGCCCAAGTAGGCCAGCGCATCACGGCTGAGCGCCTTCTCGCCATTGACCGGCGGCAGATCGAGCCGGTTGACGATGGCACCCTTGGCCTGGGCGGCGATGAGCGCCGTCGCGAGCGTCTGGGGATGAGTGGCCGCGCTGGTCAGAATGGTGACCGTCTGTCCGGACTGAAGACGAGACAGCGTGAGCACCTGCTCCCAGGCGCGGATCATTTCATAATCGCTGACAGGCATGTCTCACCTCCGTCCGTTCGGAATGGATGCGCCGAGAAAATCGCCCAGGCTGGCATAAAACCCTTCTTCGTTATCCCAGGGAATCATATGACCCGCGTCAGCAACCCTCACATGGGCGGTCCCTGGCGCCAGGCGCTGAATCTCGGCCGCGTCTTCGTCGCGCACCACATCGCCCCGCTCGGCGCTCAACAACAGCAATTGCGCCTGCACTTGCGGCAGATCCGCATGGATATCGTCCATCGCGAACCCATCGAAACTGGCCACAATGGCGCGTTCGTCGCAGGTATGCAGCCACTGCGCGCGCAACTGGCGCTGCTCCTGGGTCCAGGTCGGGCAGAAAGCCAGCATGTCTTCGGCCGACATCCCCGCCCGGGCCTGCGCCATCGAGCCCACATACCAGGGCAATTTGGCCGGGTAAGCCCTGCGCCCCGGCCCGGAAACGGGTGGATCGGCCATCACCAGGCGCACCAGGCCGGCGGGCTGGCTGCGCGCAGCGCGTATACCGATACGCGCGCCCATGGAATGGCCCAGCACGCTATAGCGCGCCAGGCCCAGCGCGTCGGCAAACGCGAGCAGATCGGCCGCCTGCGCATCAAGGCTGTAGTCCAGCGAAGCATCGGCCTGCGACAGTCCGCGCCCGCGCACATCCAGCACATAGGTGTCGAACGCCTGACCCAGGCGCTCCGCCACAAAACCCCAGGTCACGGCCGGACTGGTAATACCCGGCACGATGATCACCGGATCACGGCCTGGCTGCTCTCCGCCATAACGCAGATAGTGCTGGCGAATACCATTGGCGTGCACCTGCGCGCCATACAGATAAGTGCTCATCGCAGCGCCCCTTCAGTATGCGCCCGACAGCAAGGCGCCTGCGCCCGGCACGACCGGCTCCAATTCCAGCGCCTTAAGCATGGCATAAGTCGTCGCGACCGCGGCAGTCAGCACGGGCTTGCCAGTCAGCGCTTCGACCTTGGCGATGGCCGGCAGCGAGGGCATCTGCACGCAGGCCGAGAGCACGATCACATCGGCGTCTTGGTAGTTCATGCCCAGCACGATCTCGGGCAGACGCGCCGGATCATGCCGCCCGACCTCCAGATTGTCGGGAATTTCTAGCGCGCGATAATCCACGACCTCATAGCCCTCGTTGGCGATATAGCTCACCACCAACTCCGTCAGGGGCTTCATATAGGGCGCGACGACAGCGATCTTGCGAGCGCCCATCACTTTCAGGGCATCGACCAGCGCACCGGCGCTGGTAATGACCGGCGCCTCGCCACCATTGCTGGCGGTGTGTGCGGTCAAACGCGCCTGAGACTGGCGATGGTAGCCATGTCCCATCGCCATAATGGCCACCAGGCAGGCGTAACCCAAGACGTCCACGCGGGCATCGCTCAGCTCCAGAGCGCAGCGGTCTGACTCCGCATCCATGGCCGCGAGCTCCTCCTTGACCACTTTCTTCATCCGCATCCGGCTCGAATGAAAAGTGAAGCGTTCCGGGCGGATCTGCTGGCGCGCCAACAACATAGCGGGAATCTCCGTCTCCATCGTCGTATTCGAACTCGGCACGATCTGACCGATACGGTAATTTTTTTGCATGATTTGCTCCTCCAGGAAGGGATGCCTTAAAGCTTGAAAAGACGGGCGGCGTTGCCGTAGCAGACCTGATCACGTGTCGCAGCGTCCAGCGGTGCGGACTCGATGAACTCAACCGCCTGCGCCGTCGATTCATAGGGATAGTCGACCGAAAACATCACGGCTTCGGGGCCCATTTCCGCAATGGCGCCGATCAAGGCCGGATGAGAACAGACACCTGAGGTCGTGATCAGAATATTGGAACCTATGTATTCCGAGGGTGCGCGCTGCAAGGTCACGCCATAGGGATAGGCGGCAAAACGGCTGTCAAAACGCCAGCGCTGGAAGGGCAGCCCCTCGCCCATATGACCCAGAATGACCTTGACCTTGGGGAAACGGTCGAACACGCCGCCAAACAAAAGGCGCAAGGCATGCGTGCCCGTCTCGACGCCCCATCCCCAGGTTGCCCCGGCCAATTCGGGATGGCCCTTGAAAGCATGCGGCAACACATAGGCATCGAAAGGGTGCAGATACAAGGGCACATCCAGCTCCTGCATCTGCTCCCAGAAACGGTCGTACATGGGGTCGTCGTAATAAACGCCCTGGGTGTGGCCATTGACCAAAGCCCCTTTGAAACCCAAGTCACGCACCGCGCGCGTCAGCTCTGCCGCCGCCGTTTCGGGGTCGTGCATGGGCAGGGTCGCAAACCCGCCGAAACGATCGGGATGCAGGGCTATCTGCTGCGCGAGGAAATCATTGTTTTCGCGGGCGCGCCGCAAGGCCACCGCGGCATCCGGCTCGCCTTGCACGCCAGGCCCGGTTTGCGACAGGATCACATAATCAATGCCCGCCGCGTCCATCTCTGCCAGACGCCCCTCACCGATATCGCTCAACCGGGCCACAAGCTCAGCCGTCGTCTTCGGGTCAAGATGCTGCACGAAGGCCTTCGAATAATCGCCGAAACCGACTGCGGTGAAATGCTCCTCGATGGCGATCTTTCGCACTTTTGTCATATGCCTGCTCCCTGGATAATGAATCGTGTGACGGCGCGGCTTCAAGGCCACACGCTTTAATCAGTACACTGAGAATATGGATACAGCCTGGCTAACCATAGGCTCCCCACCCCGTCTGCACGCGGGTAGGCACAAGCTACCCAGCATTGGAAAACTCAGCATACTGATTTTATATTCCGTATACTGATAATTGAAAGAAAAATATCGGCACCCTAGGGCTAACCTTTACTAGGCCAGCAACGGTGCCGAAGATGTCTGGCGGCCACGCCTGGCGCGACCATTCCGTACGACTTACATGCCTTTGACGATTGCGCGGCTGTATTGATTGTTTGCCTCCACCAGCGTGGACAGCAACTTCATGAAGATTTCTTGATTGCGAGGCGACAAGGGAGAGACCAAACGCTGTTGCGCGCGCGCCATCCCCGTCTGCAACAGACCCATGATCCGCAAACCCTCCTGCGTGATCACGGCCTGACGCGAACGTCTGTCATTGGGATTGACACGCCGGTTGACCAGCCCACGTTCCTGCAGACGTTTGATCACGTCGGCCGTTGTCGTGCGGTCCAGCCCCAATTCCATGCCGACAGCGGTTTGATCCAGCCAGGGGCTGAGTGACAGGGCCGTCAACACGCCATACTGGACCGGGGTGATGTTCTGCGTTTTGCACTCCTCATAGAAGAGCGCATAATGGATTTGGTTGAGACGCCGCACCAGATAGCCTGGCCGAGACCACAGCACCTGTTTGGTGGGATCAAATACGGTGTCGTCACCCGTCGGTGTGGTCGCACGCCGTTTCTTGGCCGCTTTTGTCTTCGCGTCTGCCATAGGCTTCAATTCGGGTCACAGAGAAATTAGTTTGTATACTGAATATTACATGACTCCGGACCGTGCTGGCACCGCAGCCTGACGATGCGGCCCCATGTAGCAGCCGGTCAAACATGACAAACCCTCCGACGGCGCCAGAGTGCGCAGGCTCTGCCGGCGGCATGGCGACAAACACTTGTAGTAATAATTTGACAAGACGCTCGGCGCATTTCATAATCACGTTCTTTCCCGGATCATGATTTTCTGGCACGGGAATGCAAATACTTGAAGTGAAAACGCGTGGGGTAAAAATGCGTGGGGTGAAAACACCCGCAGTCAAAACACCCGCAGTAGCGCACTTCACACATTTGCCTGCCGGCGCAATGGCAGAGTGGTTATGCAGCGGATTGCAAATCCGTGTACGTCGGTTCGATTCCGGCTTGCGCCTCCAAATACAGCAAGGCCCGCAGCGATGCGGGCCTTTTTCTTTCTCTTTGCTGTGTGGGGATTTTCTGACATACCCCCCCCGACTATCCATGCAAGATAGTGTCAATAGTCGTATCGGAGGCCAGAGCCCTGCCTTGCGCGGGGCTTTGTTATTTGGGCTGGGCTCGCGCCTACTTGCTCAGGCCATCATAGATCCGCTCGCACGTCAGCCCCGCTACGCCGTACAGAGGCGCGCCCACGTCTCATTGCCCTCGAAAGTCTGACGCCGAATCGGCCACGGCGTCAGATCGACCGCGTAGCCGAAGCAAACCAAATCGGTTTGGCGTGGTCGCGGTGCCCAGCCCCATACTTGCTGCCGAGTGCTCGCCCCAGCCCCCCCATCACGCGTTACGGCGTTTTCATGCCCACCGCGCCCGAGCCCGCTCCTATCGGCGTACGTTAAACTGCGCAGACGTTCTCTTGCGCTCTTGACTTGATTTGCTAGAATGGGCTATGGACATTCGTCTTGATCACCTCCTCGCCAAGCTCACCGCCAGCAAGCCAGCGGTGGACGACGCGCGCGCGACGATACGTGCCATAGGCGAAGACCTGATTGCCAAACAGCGAGCGCTTGAGTCCAAAAAACAAGAGATACAAAAGGACATCAAACGTGGATCAAGACTCACCAAGCATAGATTTTCTCTATGACTTTCTGTACGTGGACACGCCGCGTGTCCACTCATGGTTGGCTCAGCTTTTTGATGAAGGCGTCTTAAAGACTTTTAAGCACTCGTCTTCCACTTCCGACACCGCAGAAGGCACTGTGGGCATCAAAGCCGTGATGCAAGGCGGCTTGAAACACAACGGAACCGTTACCGAAGGGCAAGAGCGAGTTTACGACGCAGAATGGAGCCTGCCCATTCTACTTATCGACCGCCTAGATGAAATCGGCCATGTCACGAAGAACATCCTGTCAGCCAGGATTGGCGATTTAGTGATGGTCGCTGGCCGCATGGAACTTACCGATGTGCAGACACTGCAAAAGATGTGGAGCCCAGCAATCAAAATCATGATTGCTGAGCAAAAAGTAACTCACGCCAATAAGCAGGAACTGTCCAAGCTCAAAGAACTGATGGCTCATTTCGGAGAGGCTATCGCGGCCATGCCTCCGGATGCGCAGTTGTACATGAGAGATCGCACCGAGGCAGCCGTATGGGCAAGCCTCCGAGCCGAGCACACCATCATCAATACCTCCACGTTGGCGTTAGCCCACGGCGCTGCAATAGCGGGAGAGTGGATCATGCTCGCTGTTTTGGATTCAAAGCCTGACTGGGAAAACCCCTTTGCGGAGGGCGGGCCCATGATAAATACGTCAGACATGGCAGAAAGCATGCATGGCGTCCTAAATTTGGTGCGAAAACTCGCCGGTAGAAGTCCAACTGCTTATGCGGTGACGCCTGTGGCGATCTTCCGCCCGGTACTCCGCGCAGCAGCCGACACCCTCCCTGCCAATTCGTAGCGTTTATTTTCCTCGGCACAGCAGGCGCCAAGTCTCATTGCCCTCAAGCACCTGGCGCCTCACCGGCGCCGGCGTGGCGTCAACCTGCGCGGCAGAATCAAAATAGATCGGCCGCGCGTGGTCGCAATACTCAACCCCCACCCTTGCCGCCGGGGCCGCGCACCCAGCGAGACTTAAGCTCAGCAGCGATAGCATCATCATCCTTGCGGGCCACGTCCATTTGCACATCACGCACCTACTGGCTGGCCTGTGCCGCCCTTATTGAGCACCTAGCGCCGTATAACGAGCGAGACTCTACCGGCGCATAGCGTCGTAGATCCGCTCACACGTTAACCCCGCTACTCGGGCACGGTCTGCAATTGCTGCAAGCTCCGTAGCTCGATCGCTAACCCGGCCGAGCATGTAGGCGAGCAGATCGGCGCCAGCGGCCCCTGGCGGGCTTCCGTTGGCAGCGGCGGGATCTCGATCTGCTGCGGCACGAGCCAGCGCGTTTGCGCGGGAGCGCAGCCGGTCACGCTCATTACGAGCGCCAGCGGCATCAGCAACCGCAGCAGCAGCCAGTCGTTGGGCTTTATCACGCTCATCCTCCATTGCGGCAGTGCGCCGTCTTCCTTCCTCTCTGGCCTCCTCGATGGCGGCCACCGTTGCCTGCGCCTGACCATCACGCTCGATGGCAAATGCCGCCGCCTGTGCGGCTATCACGGCATCCTTGCGCCATCCCTGGGCCATCCAAGCGGCACCAGCGGCCAGCGCAGCAATCAACACCATCGCAATCACTGCAAATCGGACAGGCATATCCGCATCTCCGCATCGCGCCGCCGCTCAAGGCCGCGCAGCTTGTTGCCGCCCGCGTAAACCCACCGCGGCAGCTCACGGCAAGCCCCGGCCAGATCACCAGCGCGCAACTTGCGCGTCAGCGTAGACCCGCCGTATGCACCAGGCCCGACGTTGTACACAAAGCTGGCCAGCGCCACCCGCACGCTGTCCGGCAGCGGGCGCGGCACAGATCCGTCCACTACGGCGAGCGCCCGGCGCACCTCCTGCTCAGTCAGCGCATCGCATCGCTCAGGCGTGGCCACGTCGCCCAGCTTTACCCCGTGCGTGTAGCCCTCGCAGATCGTCGGGATTCCGATCGGGTCAACGTAAGCCACTAGAGAGCGCCCCTCCCAGGCGGCCACCAGGGCGATGGCTGCCGACACAACGCCTGCGGCGATCTTCCCCTTATCCATGGCGACCCCGGCGCACAATGGATACCACCCATGCGCAGGCTCGGCGGAACAGTGCGTTTTTTTCGTGTAGCTCCGGCAGCTTGATAGCGATCAGGATCAGCACATAGACCCCCCACAATACGGGCACTACCGCGCTAAATGTCGCCAGCCAAGCAGCAACGCCAGTCCCCGCGCTGATTGCCAAATTCAGCCCATCATTGTTCATTCGGATTGTCCTTTGTGGCATGGCTGCCTCTTTGTGGGCGTAAAAAAGCCCGCTCTAGGGCGGGCTGACACAGTATTTTGAGAAGCTGGCTTACGCCGTCGGTTCAACCGGCCAAACTGGGGATTCAGCTGAGACGTCAACACGCGACAACTCGACCCGATAGACGCGCCACAACTTTAGCGCCGCAACCTCCTGCTCCGTTGCGATGCCTAGGTCAACAGCATCCTGCAGTGTCGCGATATGCCCGTTAGCATCCGCTGTCATTTGCGATTTCTTGGCGATATTTCCAGCTACGACCGATGCGCGCCAAGCCGCCTCATCGCGAACCCATGCGCCAGAGTTCCACACGCTCCATGGATCAGGCCGGGCCTCGGTCGTAAGCCACCCCGGGATCGGCCCCAGGCCAGCATACGTGCCATCTTCGCCATGCTGGCGTCCTGGCTCGTAGGCTTGGCCGTCGCTAGTCCGATACAAAACCGCCCCTCGATTATCATCGACGGCCAACCAGCCCGAGTGATCCTCTCTCGGCCGGAATGCTTTCCCGGAGACCAGCTCAGGCGGAGCGATATCCACAGCCCCACCAGGTATGAGGTACACGCCAGACTCAAGTGGCGACTCGTCAGCGACCGTCGGACGGCAATAGCAGCCGTCGGCATCAAGCTGTGATACGACCTTGCCCGAATTAATACCAGAAGCTTCCATGTCTTTTCTCATTAATATTTGATGCAAGCGAGTAGCGCGACGTTGCGAGAGCGAGTCTCTGCGGCAGTTCTTGCGGCTTTGGACAAATCAAAATTTACAGACCCGCCGGAACCAGACGCGCCAGAACCATATACGCCTGTCGATTGGTTCGCGATAGAAAAAACGCCGTTGGCTGTTATCGACCCGCCAGCGCCGACCATAGTCCCAAACGCGCCTGTCACGTTTTGCAAAGAATCTTGTTGCGCACTGCCAAATGCGCGCCCCGGGTCAACGCCACGTCCGTCATCCCAGCCTCGGGGGAACTCCCCGCGAAGATCAGGCAACACGATATAAGCGCCGCTCGTACTGCGCGTCGTTGTTGGGTTAACTGGGTCTGTGCAGCGATACCCGAAGATCGCCGTCGCGTTTAGAGCGTCGCCACAGTAAATATTTGCTGCGAGTGCCGCATAAGCAGCAACAGACACGGCCGCTCCATTAGCCTTTAGCCAGCCAAACGGTGCATTGCTCATCGCAAAATATCCTACGATCCCAGCTGGCAATGCCTGATAAATGGAAGTCTGCACAAACGCTGTGTTCGCGAGCTGAGTGGTATTGGTCCCAGGCGCAGCGGTTGGAGCGGTTGGCGTGCCGGTAAAGCTTGGGGAGGCAGCCAGAGCGGCGATAAAGTTGATCTTCAAGGCGTCGATGTCACCATTATCCATGACATCTTTGCCTGATTTTTCAGAAATATACTGGCCGATCATTGCTGCCACAAAGGCAGATTGCCGCGCAGCCTTATTCACCAATTTTGAACGAGCAACCCCCGGGATGTTGCCAGAAATGCGCTGCGGGTCCGCACTGTACTCATCCTGCGTTAACACATTAGTGTCGGCAGTGGCGAACTGGAGAAGCTGATTAATTGCCATTTTTACGTTCCCGTCGTTATTTCAATGCCCCAATTCCCGGCGTCCCAGCCCGCCAGGGCTGTGCTCTCTGCATCCCAAGCCAGCAATTGGCCATCAACTGGGGTAATGATGTAAAAATTGATGCGCACGCCCTCTGGCTTCAAGGGCAGATAGCCATTCGTCAGAAGTGCGCGAGTTACGATATCCAAAGGCTGGCCGGCAATCGCAACCGACATGGACATGTCTTGGTTGTCTTGGATGATGATGTGGGACTGCCCGCCAAAAGCCGCATCCCAGATCGCATACGCACCCGGGATACTCCCATCCCAAGAATTTGCGGCAACCTTTGCCTTCAGTAGCGTTCGATAGGATTCGTCCGGGAGAGAAATGAGGCCAGACTCAGGGTCGAATTGGCCTTTCCAAAGTCCGGATGACCACCCGACATCAGCCGTATCATCCCAGGTGAAATACAGCCCGGTGAGCGGTATATCAACGAACCGTGAGCGCCCGATCCATTGACCAATGTGGTCTAGCTGGGCTCCTATGGCAGCGTCAAGATCAAATGCTTGCGTATAGCTGCCGAGGAAATGAAACAGAGAGCAGAATGGCTGTGTGTTGTTAAAAACAACTCCCATGAACTTAGGGCGCTGGCTGTGTTCGCTCGTGATTTTGGCTGTGTATTTATTTTCAGCCATTGGACCCTCACGCTGTTACGTTAAGAGTTATGCCTGCAGCATCGCACTCGGGCAACTCATCGATGCTGATCTCCACGTTCTCAGCTGCAGGTGCGGCATTATCGCGAGCTACAAGGATCGAAGTAATGGAGAACGTCTCTCCTGATGCTTGCCCTGGCAGGTTTGCCGGTGTGTACAGCTTCGTATACAGTACGTCAGCGCCTATCCCAAGCGCGTTTATATAAGAAGCGACAGCGGCTTTAATCTGATCGCCATAGGGCGTTGAATACCCCTGCAAGGCTTGGATATTAACGATAACCGAAATCGAAACAACCTTAGGCCGGAAAAAACGGATGGTATTAGGCACTCCGTACGCGTCGTAAACCATCACCTCAGTGTTGCCGTGTGTATATGTTCCCGGGGTTTTATGAACGGCAATCGCCTGCGCGATCTCGAAAGCATCCCCCCCTTCCGCAACTATCGCAATAGAGTGCGGCGGGAGCCCGTCCGCAGAAATAGCATTTGCGTCGTTCTCATAGCCTTTGAACCGCGTGACACCCCTGACATTCCCAACAGCACCAACGGTTCCATCAAGCACTGATCGCGACGGCAAAGCAGTGGAAAACGTTTGCCTGTTCCGCAGCTCGGCGTCAGTTTCCACCGCGGCTCCTGGCGTAGCGGAAAGCGGGTTAGTTACCGACTGCCAGCCTCTAGTGGGCGTTCCAATGCGAGTAATTGAGCCCGGAACTGCTGAAATAGCGCCGAAATTTTGCGCAGTTGCAGTGACAGTGACTGCGCCAGATAGAGGGATAGTCACAGATGGCGGCAAACTCCAGCGGTTATTAAAGTTATCTAGGGCCTGGCCATTTGAGATTACCGTACCTGCCTGTCCAGTTACCGTGAGGTCTACTGTAGATTTCGTGGCTACACGCCGCCGGATGCCGTTAATCTTCACATTTGCGGATAATCCAACCCCTTGAGAGGTGCCAGGGGAAAAGGAGTTGTAAACTGCAGAGGCAAGTGACACGCAGTCATAGAAAGCAAGGGCAAAAACTCCGATCAGTTGACCGTCCTGGGAGTCTTCCTCAAGATAAATGTCGTTGCCATAAATCTCACGATACTTTCTTTTGATGTAATCAACGACGTCTTGATACGTAGGGCCATGAAACCCGGTTTCGTCGATATACGGCGTAATTGGAGTGCTCATATTGTCTGTTGAACCTGTATCTGGCCGTACGCAGTGGTGATCGTGGCGGTAACGGAAAGCTTGCGAGCCTCGCGATCCAGAACGCTTCTATACGCATCTACCCTAAGAACGCCGGTCGTTTCAAGAATGCGAGCCATCAGAACCGCGTCGTAGCTGCTATCCGTATTTCGGCCCAAAATAAATGGCAGGTATGGAGTCCCGGCAGCCGTATTCGCAAACCATTCATTTGTCCATAACCTTAATCTGGTTCCAACCGCCTGTGCCGGGGCTTCAGGTACGTCTCTGTATAAATCTGCCTGACCATTCCCAAAAATATAATCACCAGCCTCATCCAATTTTCGATAGCGCATTTCCACCTCATACAACTTCCCCGGAATTGCTAGCCCCGGGCTGGACTCCAGAATGGCGGTGAGTGTCGTCTACGCGTTTACCGTTTGCGATGATCTGCCCAACCACGTTAAAAATACCGGTAATTTCTGCAGCACTTCCTGCCCCACCGCTGCCGATCAAACCGGCAACGTAGGTCAACAGACCATTCACAAGGACCTCGCCAGAAAAATTTGACTGCGGAGCTTGGACGTCAAATCCACCCGGCGCCACAATTTTTACCTTCCCAGTTGTTGGATCAAGCTCGATGAAGGTAAGGCCATCGTTGCTCCTTAACTGGGCTGAATTGGTGCTAATACCGTTTATTTTGGTCACTTGCGAAAACAGACCCGGTATTGCAATGGCGTCACTAAGGCTGTGCATTCTGGCGTCCATCGCCGGACCGACTTGCCCTGTTTGCCACCAGCCATCAATGCATCGGCTAGAGAAAACAAGCAAAACTTCATCACCGGCAGAGATGGGGAAGGTCAGAGTGCATCCCCCGCCACGAGGAAACGCTACTGGAACGTCCTGTAGCACTGGCAGATTGACCGTTGAATAAGCGCCCGTGGCTGCCTGTACAGTCCCCTGCACTACCGGCTGAGCTGCCAACGTCACAGTTTCTGGGTCGAAGGAAACCACGATTGCCGGGATAGCAGTTTGCACGCCCGATTGACGTGCCTCCAAAGCAGCTCGAATAGCCTCCTCTGGATCGTTCCAGCGCTCTCGTCTATCCATTATTCGGCACCACCGTAAGAATTGACCTGCTCATCGGGGCTGTTCCATCAATTGCTTGGCAGATTGAATCGGTGTACCAAGACTGGCCGCGCGTATCGCCGATGTGTGTAACCGCTAGAGCCTTGTATTTCCCATCCTGAGCAATACTGGGGAAGTAATTAAAAGCGGTATAGGCAACGTTAATCTGTGCCTCCTGAACACTCCCGTTGTTGATCTGAATGCCGCGCCCAATGAAGATGTTAGGGTTTAACAAGCATCTGACATGAATCCCGTTGATGGTCTGCTCAGGAAACCCGATCAGCCCGGTCTTGGATGTCAAGACAACGGTATCCCCTGGGATATACCCAGAAATCGGTATGAGATACAGCCGGTTGTCATGGATAGACCAAGAGCATCCAACCATCTCAGCCAATTCCCTCAAGCGATCCCGCACCATTCCATAGAAAGATGTGGCTCGCGGGTACACGGTGGCTGGAAACGGTGGCGCATAACCTGCCGTAACCCCGTACAAAGAGAGTTCTTGCAGAAGTGCGTTGTACAATTCCGCTGCCGTCCAGCCAGCTGCAAGCGTAAAGTTGGCGACAGCGAAGTTGTAAGCCATATCGCCATTAGCGGCGGTGATATCCAGATACTTGTCTATCGAAGTTTCTTTGCCGCGACGGATTTGTTTTACATCTCCAGAAAAGATTGTCCCGAAATTGCCCTCGTACCCGGCCCGCAAAGTAACCTTGGCAAACTCTTTCTGGATCCGCTGAGCGGTGTTATCGCTCAAGTTGTAAACTCTAATTTGAGCTGCGGCAGGGGTTTGCACATCAGCAGCCGATATCACAAACTTGAAGTGAAGCTCAGAGATGTCCAACTGGTCTCCGGACGCATTCTCCAGCGCAAGGGCGGACTTACGCAGCCATTGAATCGCCATCGCCTACTCCGTTACGTAATACATCAATGATTCTTTGCCAAGACCATCGTAAGTCGGGTAGATCAGAGCAGCCCCATCAGTGAGCACAACCAGCCCGCCACCGATTCCAAGGTAGTCGAACTGCCGAAGAAGATTTACGCCCGGGATAAGCGGCATGCCGCAAAGAATTGGGTTGTTAAGGCTATCCAAGATATCCAAAACCCAACCCTGCGGATCGCGCCATACGATACGGAATCGGTATTCCACATTCGACAGAACAATCGGGAAAGTCTGAGCACGGTTAGCTAATGGTATTTTGAAGACGTTCATGACTTGCTACCCGGCAGCCCTTCGACAGCATTAATTCCATCAGGAATGGCCAGAAGCGGCTGCGGCTGCTCAATAGGAAATACCTCCACATTTCCTGTTACTTCAGGATTAGATTGATCCTCGTGAGGTGCCGCTGCCGTCAAATATGTCGGCACAGTGATGATCTGACGGCAGATAGCCGAGATATACAGAACATCGTTAGTGATAATGTTCGTCTCAACTTTCAAACTGACGATAAGCATGTTGTTGTAAGCACGCTTACCAGTGATCAGATCGAAAGGCTCCCTCGACTCCTGTAAAGCCAGTAACTTTTGGTAGACATCTTCAACCGAAACTGTAAGGCCGCCCCGCATTACGTTATTGACTGCTGAGCTGTTGGACCACCCATACCGCAGTGCCACTTCAGCCGGTTTCTTGAATGCATGATCCGAAATCGAAGCCCCTTGCTCCACAGGATGGTCCGTGACGATTAAGTCGTCACTGTGAATCTCTTCCACTGCCACATCCGGGATTACATCTGCAATAGATCGCTTGCGCCGGATAAAGATTGAGCTTAGAACGTCACCAACCATCATCGCGTTGCCCCTCTTAAATTCCGGATTGCATCCGACCCGATAGCCCGCTGCTGCCGCGCCACCTCGTTAGCAGTGGCATAAGGGTCTTCCGTGCCAGCCACGCTAATTTGCACGTTTTGAGTAAGGTTTACCGTAGACATTCCAGCAGCCTGCGCGATCATGTCGTTGCTGTAAGGGTTGCGTCCGTTCTCGTACTCCACAACGCCTCGGATAAGTGCAGCTAGCGCAGAGGGATCGGAATTAACGTCGAATTTTGTGCTCGTGCCGATACCCATCTTCTGCGCCAGATAATTGGCGTAGGCGCCGGTATCATTCTCGCTGGCGGGGGCATAGGTGTTGACAATCGACTGAATGCTGTTCAGCCCGCGCTGGCCATAGCGTCGCAACTGCGCGGCCAGTGCATTCAACCCCTCTTGAGCACTGGAAAACGTAGCAAATCGGCCGTTGGCTTCTTTGCTTGCTCCCGCCTGCCCTACATAAACCAGATTGCCAGGGTTGTTATTGCGAATGCCCCGGGGGTCTTTTGAAGAAGGTGAATATCCATCACCAGCCGGTCTCGCCGCTTGGCGTGCTTTGCGCTGATCAATGACAGCCTTTGCGCCTGCCAGATCGCCCTTCAGCAACGCAGCACCAATCCCAGCCAAATCCCCTGCCTCGTCCACCGTAGACTGCAAGAACTTGTCTAGGTTGCCCATCCCCAATTTCTTGAAGATAGGCTCAATGACCCGCCAAACATCCTGGGTTGCATCGCCAAGCCGCTTGAACTGGGCGGCTGCATCCGATAAATCCAGATGGCCGAATGCCTTATCGGCCTCTTCGCCGAATTCCTTGATGTACTTAACTGCATCGCGGACATATGGCCCTATTGCAGTCCCAATCCGGCCAAGCAAGTTCAAGAAACCGCCCGCCGTATCCCCGAGAAGAACAATAATCTCGTTGATCTCTTGAAAGTTCTCGCGCACGAGCCTCTGGAATCGCTGAACGATATCGCCCAGGCCCTTCAGCAGACTCGTGCCGGCCTTCTTGGACAGAATGTCAAACGTCGCGCCCAAGAGGCGCAACTGGTTCATGAACTCCTTGCTGTCCTTGGACGCCTCTTCAGCGTCAAGGCCCGCATCCTTAAGCATCGCCTGATACTCGGCGCTGAACTCGCCCAGGCCGCGCTGCAAGGCCATCAGGGTATTTTCATCGATACCCAGAACGTCCGCGTAAGCCTTTGCCCGATAGTAGGGCATCGCCTTCAGACGCTCCCCAAGATCGGTCAGGACCTCCCCGGTGTCCTTGAGCTGCCCGTTTGCATCGCGGGTCTGCACCCCGATGCTTTGAATCAAGTTCTCCGAACCAGGCGCGCTACGGATCAAGCGCGCAAGGTTTTCCAGCGAACCACGCAGGGCATTCGCTGACGACCCAGCCTGGCCGGCGGCGAACCCCAAAGCCAGAATATTCTGCGAGGATGTTTTTGTGCGCTGGGAAGTGTAGTAAATCTCCTCCAGCCCCGCCGCCATCTTTGCAGTAGCAGCAACAACCGCCGCTGCAGCTGCGGTTGCGGCCGTACCCAGGGCAATAACGCGCTTGGTTGACTTCTCGACCGTTTCAACAAAACGGCGCTCACCCTTGTCGTCGATCTTCCAGCCCAAGCTAACCAGAAACTCGCGGATAATATTCTGGTCAGCCATGCCGTTGCCTCGCTCTATCTAAATTTTCTGCCCTGACATCAAGGGCGTCATTCATGAGTGACACGTCGGCGAGATCCAAAGTGCCATCTTTCAGGCTCTCGTACCTGCATATCCCTTCGAGAACTGGCCTCAAAAGCCAATCCTCGCCGCCCGGAAGCGTCTCGACGCGCACCCCATAGCCAGCAATTACTGGCCGGCGGTAAGGAGTGCGCTGAAAGTATTTCCCAAGTTGACCTTGATGACCTCGGCAGTCAGGCGAAGCAGTCCCACCATATCGATGTCATCGAACATGCAGTTGCCAGAGCTGAACACTGGGGCCGCAGTCTTATTCCCAGTCTTGCGCGAGACAACCCCCAGGCAGGTACCGATGATCAGTTCGGTATCCTCGTCAGACAACTTGGATACCGCGAGAACCATGGGCTCCACGGCCTGTTTGAAGTCAAGCGTTTTCCCTTCAGATGCCATTGCCATATCGGCCAACCCAGTCAGGATCGGTGCCACCCGCCGGGCGACATGCAATTGCTTGAAGGCGCTCAGCTTGCCAATGCTGTACTGGTGACCGCCGTATTCAAAGTCACTCATTTAGAAAACCCCCTGCGTCTTATCGATCTTCCCAGCGTCGAACGTCCATTCAACAATCTGGCCTTCTTTGGCGTATACAGCTTCCGGTTGGCGCTTGAAGGCCACGCCACGGCACACCACCTGCTCACCGGTCCCTGTGATCGACACGGTGATGATGTTCTGACCGTGCAGCAACGAGCTGGCCGTCTGCGCGTTATAGGCCAGCTGCAACTTGGCATTGACCGGGCTTGTCTTCAAAACACGCACAGTCACCGTTCCAGACTTGTCGGCGTGCAGCGAGTGCATGTACTCGCCATCGGCACCAATAGTCATGGTGTTCTTGTCACCGACTGGGGTGATGGTGATCCCTTCCTCTGCCGTCCCAGCTCCGTAGCCCAGGTCGAATACGCCAGTCGGGCCAGTCAAGGTGGCGTTGACATCAATGAAGCTATATGCCTGAGTCATCTGCTACCCCTTAGCGATTGACGTTGATGATGATATTGACGAAGTGAACCGCACCGGCCAACTTGATCGCGCACTGAATCACGGGCGACTTGCGGGCCTCTCGGTCGGCTTGCGATTGCGTAGCGACGGGCGGCGCATAGGTGTAGTAGCCGG
The DNA here is from genome assembly GCF_034424645.1 of Bordetella avium. Lineage (NCBI taxonomy): Bacteria > Pseudomonadati > Pseudomonadota > Betaproteobacteria > Burkholderiales > Alcaligenaceae > Bordetella > Bordetella avium. The sequence goes on along the minus strand of NZ_CP139969.1, from coordinate 761,813 downwards.
CCGGTAGATAATCTCCACGATTCAAGGCGCCGAAGCCATCAGCGTTCCATTGACCAGGCGCGACCAGGCCGTTGGCGACAGCTTGGTCCATGCGCGAGTTGATCGTATTAACGATCTGGTTGATGCCGCCGTCCGTCTGAGGAATCCTGGTCGTGCTGGTGTAAAGCAGGTTGTAGACCGCCGTTTGCACGTCGTTTTGCAACCAGTCCGTGCCATGCACTTCGTCGAAGAAGTACCCGTTGGCCATAACGCCTTGCTGGATGATTGCCGTGTTGTTGTAGTTGACAAAGACGTTGCAGTTCTTCGCTGTCAGGGCAGCCGCCTGGGAAGCAGTCAGGTTCTCGGCACCCACGGCCGGCTCTTGCTTGAACTTGAGCGTAATGACCGTGTTGTTGCCCTGGAAGTTGACCGTAAACGCACGCCCGTACAGCGAGGCTGACGCATAGGGCGAGCTGGACGAGTACTGAATGAACGTGCGCTTCAGCTTAGCCGCTTTCAGCTTACTGGCGATATCCGTGGACAGCGTTCCATCCAGGATTGCAGTGCTTTGCGACGTGACACCGTAGATACGGGTCGGGCTGGCCGACTCGATATAGGCGGCAACCGCCAGATGATCGTCATCGGTTATCGTTGCCGTGGTCGCGGTCATCGACCCATACCACGCCGTCGATGCATTGCCTAGGGCCTGATACGCCTCCAGCATCGTCTCAGCAGCAACGCCAGGCACGGGCACGGCAGATTGTGCTTGCGTCAGGCCAAGAAGGCCGGAAATATCAGTGCCGGTCGTGTTCGCAGTTGCATAGCCCACCGAAGAAGACGCGCCAGTGGTGGAACTCGTGACGATAAACCTGTCGCTTGCCCCATCCCACGTTACAACAGCGCCCGTCAGCAAGGAATTGATCTCTGAGGCGACACCGTTCAGGTTCGTCTCAGCCGAAAAGTCAGCGCCAGTGATGGTTTTTTCAACGCCATCAACAGTAATCTTCATTGAGCCATCGGTAACGCTCGTGAAGTTCGACATTGCCTGTTGCCCATTGGCAAGTATCGCGCCACGCAGAAGGCCCGCAGTCGCGGTTTGCGCCCAGCGGCCGATGTACAAAATCGACGGCTGGGGCGATTGCGAGAAGAACAGATTGGCGGCCAGGTATTCGGCCGCAGTCGCGCCAAAGTCGTTTGCCACACCATCAATGTCGCTGTACTGGCGGATGCGCTCCTGAACGTCAATCACGGAAGATGTGCCGACAATCATCAGGGCGCCGAAGTCCCGAGTAGCAGCAGCCAGCGGGGACATGACTATCTGCACGTTCACTACGTCGCTGACGGGCAATCCTTGAGCCATGGAATACTCCAGAAAAGAAAAAGCCCGCTATAAGCGGGCCTTGGTTGTGTTTGTTCGGGCTAAGGGACGTTGATTGAATTCGTCAACCCGTTGTCTGCCTCTATATCGCCCTGAGCTTCCAGGATGTTCAGCACCGGGTAGGTGCGAACGATCATGCGCCGGAACCTGAAGGACAGATCCCACCGCCTGATCCACTGCTGGTTGTAGAAATCGGCGGCCTGGCGCAAAGGGCCAGACTCGATGAGCGTCAGCCCAGCACGCTTCAGCGTTTCGTTGTTCTGCTGCACGTAAGCGCCGTCTCGCGCCATATCTGCGTACTGCATGGAGTTCGGCCCGTAGAACGAACACAGAACCCGCAATTCCTGCTGCCTCTGAAGCGTGCCGGAGCCATCCCCGGTGCCGTTATGCCGGATCGTCGGGAAGTCCTCGGACAGCGTTTCCATGACGCCGAACGCCACCCAATCAACATTCTGCTCGGGCTGCTTAGGCACAGTCGGTTGCCACCTCGGACGCACGTACTGCCCGTCGATCCCGGTCAGACCCTTTAAATAGGCCTGCAACAGCCGGTCAAGCTGCTGGTCCTGGGTTGGCGGCGTAGGCGCTACGGGAGCGAGATAACCCCCGGTCGCTGATGTATTGGCCATGCCTTACCCCTTCAACGGAATGAGGTCGCATAGCGCCTCTACGAAGCCAGGACCATAGGTTGTGTAGTCGTTGACGTTCGACACCGTGTATTGCCGACCCTGCCATGTCACAAGGTCAGCGTCACGACCAGCGGTACCGGGGATGAGGGTGAACTTGGTACATATCAGGATGGAGCCCTTGATGCGGCTGCCTTCTGCAATCCGGTCGAGGATATCGCCTTGATCGCTGGTTACCACCCCAGAAAAGGGGATGACCTGTTGCGCGTTGACTGCTTCACCATACTGATTCACGGTCTGAGTCTGCCGGGTACAAGTCAGCGTGGTGTCAAGGAAATCCGGATCCAGCAGCACCTCTGTAACGTCGAGTAGAGGCATGGCTATTTGTCCTTTTTCCTGACCACGTAGGTCTGCGAGTTCCGATATTGACCGGTATCCAACAGCGGCTTATCGCCCGTCCTTCCGGCTTCCCGGCGTTTCTGGAGCGTATATGGCGCCAGCGGGGGGAAATCTCCCTCCTGGATGGTCTTGCGCACCGAATTCACAGCCAGCAGACCGGCTGCATGCAAGGATTGATCCACAGCCTGTGCGTCACCATCCAAGGCACGTTGGCCACCACGCTTGAGGATGCCAGCGGCCTGATCCTGGATCGCCTCTACGCCTGGAATCAGGTGAGGGCGCGCCGGGATATTATTTGGAGGAGAGCCGAACTCGTTGATGTAGCCGATCTGAGCATTCGAATACTCTGCATCGTCATCACGCTCTGGCGAGCTATCGGGAACGCCTACAAGCACGTCCTTTTGGGCAATCGAATGCAGCGTCTTGATGATGTCCTGAAGACGATCAACCCTCATCTCAACGCCCATGGATCACCTCATAGCTGAACGCCACCGGCGCCAAACATCTGGATCAGACGCCACAGTTCGATACCGTAGGTGGTTAGATTCCAGAATGTCGCATCCGGGTTGGCCGCCGAACCGGTGTCGTAGCTCACACTGACCTTATCTACCGATTTGGAGCTTTGCGGACCTGTCACTTGACCGGGGATTCCGCCCGCCGCTGAAGCTTGCTGATTCCTGACGGCAATCGCTAGATGGTGAGCGGTGTATAGCTTCACCCCTAACGGCCAGAGAGTTCCCCAGCGGCTTTGGTTTAGCATCGCCTCAGCCATCGTGCTCCAAAGAGTCAACTGGCTATCCGTATACCGGGCAGTATCAGCAAACTCCGGAAAGTCTGCGCGAAAGGCTGCTAGATCCATGGGTTACTCGCTTTCGTCTTTGGGCGGCCGACCCGGGCGTCGGGCCTCCGGCTTGGCTTCCTGAACCTTTTCCGCCTCGATATGCGCCTGGACGAACCAATGGTTCACCAGACCATCATCGATCTGCTGGACGCCTTTCTGGAACTCCAGTTGGCGCCCATCAGGGGCATTGAGGCGGAAGGCCTTGATAACTCGTACCTTAGCCATCCCATCCTCCTTAGATGCCGTCGCGGTAACCGACCGTTTCCGGGTACACGAATTCCACGGCACCCAGACGACCGAAGTAGGTAGTCAGTTGACGCAGATCGCGGTATTCCAGCGGGGTGCGTTGCAGCGGAACCAGAGGGAAGCGCACACGATCCATTTCTTTCGTGTACGCAACCATGCGGTTGGTGTTGCTCGTGCCGCGACCTACCAGCCACTTGAGCGGCTGAATGTCCAGCGGGCGCCCGTTGACGGCATTGCTCAGGCTGTTGACCTTCAGGAATTCCAGGATGCTGATGTTACCAGCGCTGGAGACGATGGTGGACACCAGGCGGCCGTAGTTGGTGGGATCGATCAGCAGGCGTGACGGCATCACAGCATAGGCCGAAGCCGCCCAAACGCTGCTCAGCAGTTCGTTGACATCGGCCAGGATCTGGGCAGCGGTAGCAGTAGCCCAGTTGCCAGTGGTGGCGTTGGCCACATTGGTAACGGCAGCGCCGTTCACCAGGCCAGTTTGACCCAAGCCGACATCACCAATGTAGACCTGCTCATCAATGTCCATGTTGTACTTGAGCTGCATGCCCGCGTACTTTTGCTGATCAACCGGGCGGCCCAGCTTCTGCGCCGATTCCAGTTCGGGCAGCGTCCAGCCCAGTTGCATTCCCCACAAGGACAACGCTTGTGCGGTCTTGCCGATGTCCAAACCGATACCAGTGATGGCGTTGGCTTCTTTGCCAATCCACGCCTTGCCGCTCAGGCCGGTTCCCGAAGCAGCCGCAAAGCTGGAGTTCGTAAACGACGAGAACTCATCGGCCACTGACACATCCTCGCGCAGGTCGATGTCACGGCTCCAGGTCACCGCAGCCAGCGGGGCGTGCAGGTTCTGGTCCAGGCGTTCCAGTTCGCCGACCAAAAAAGCGCCAGCGCTGTCGATCGTGCGCTGATCGAAGGTCATCAGACCGTCACGCGTATACGCACGAATGATGTTGGATTTTTTCATTTTCCCTTCCTATGGGCGTAAAAAAACCCGCCGAAGCGGGCTCTTTGTGCGTTGCGGTCGGTTAGACCTTGAACGAGATTTCCACGTTGCCGTCCGCGTCAGCGGCGGACATGAAAATGCAGCTGGCAACTTCGATAGTGTTGGTGCTATCCGCAGCGGCCTCGATGCCACCGATGGGCTGGTCGGCTGTTTCGTTTGCGACACGCACATAGACCTGGCCATTCAGGGCGGCAGCAGCCGAACCGCGCAGCTTGACAGCGGCGTATCCCCGGCGCAGGACGTCGGCCGGGCCAGTGGCGGGCGGCTGGGCAATGCCCATAGCAGTGGAGGCCGATTGCGTCGGGAAGGGGCGAACCAGCAAGCCATAGACGGCGGCGGCAGCGTCACCCGCGCCAATCGGCACGAACCGGCCGTTGTCGATCTTGCCAAACAGGCCATAGGCGGGAAAGGTGGCGGCCGGGTTGAACAGTTGCGGCTCAATCGTTGATTGCGATTGGCGCGTAACGTCGCCCGGGATGCCGTAGGGCATGCGGTAGAGAATTGCGTTGGTGGCCATTCTTTGGTCCTCAGTTATTTGGCCGAACGGCCGTCCCAATGAGCGCGGTTACGCGCGTTGATTTCGGCAGCCGTCACCGGCCCACCAAAGTCCCGAGTGGTGATGCCGGATCGGATGCCAGCGGCGTTGTTCTGCATTCGGCGGACCTCGGCGGCGCCTGCGAAGATCGCTACCACTTGCTCGGGCTTCATGCCAGCGAAGTCGGCAGTTTTCCCTCCCAGGAAGGGCTCGATAGCCTTTCGGCCTGCTTCCGTGTCGTAGGCGGCGGCCAGGGCTTTGCGTTGGCAAGAGCAAGCCGCATCGGCGGTCATGCCCTTGGCAGCATCGAAGGTCGGCAGCTTGAAGCCAGGCGCCAGGATCTCGGCACGTTCAGCCAGCTTCCGCAGGCTGTCGCCGGTATAGGCTTCGCCTTTGGCCTCGGTGTTGTGCTCGCCCTCTTCGGCGTTGAGGATTGTGTCTTTCGTCTTTTCCTCGTCGTCGTTCTTTTCTTTGTCGGTCGCGCCATCCACTAGCTTGGCGACCATAGCCTCCAGACGATCCATGCGGGCCAAGATGTCGCGGTCCAGGTCGTTGTCAACCTTTTCCTCCGACTCATCCTTTGCTTCCTTCTGGTCCTTTCTCTCTTCGGACTCGTCCATGGTTTCCAGCTCTTCCATGGCTTCTGTCATTGCCGCGGCGTCCCGGGTGCCAAAGGCGCCCCAGAGCCGCTGCACGAGGGTCTTCTTTTTCATACTCGGTTCCTTATCTCCGATTGCGCAACGAGGCCCGCATCGGCCACGCTCCACGAGGGCAACATGGTTGCCGATGATGTTGCGCTGCTCCCCGCGCCCGGGTTCTACCTGCTCGTAATCCGCCTCGTAGCCGCAGGAAACTTCCCGCAGGCCCGACCGGATGTCCTCAATAGCTTGCGCATCGGTGATCAACAGATCCGCAAACAGGTAATCGTTCTCGATGCCTTGACCCTGGCGCACGTTCTGCACCGTACCCACCGCAAGCTGGCGCCATGTCTCAGGCGTCACAAAGTCGTCTGGGTGATCCAGGGTGACCGGCTTTCCTTCAAAGCTGGCAATCGTTTCCGGTCGAAATACTTCTTCTGGGCTGCGGTTGATCTTTATGAGACCGTCTGGGGTTGCCTCTACAGGCACCTCACCATCGGCGTATAGGAGCTCACCGATACGTGCGATAGGCACATCCCGGCAGAGTAAGAAGCCTTCGTTGGTAAGCTCCTGCTTTTCACCAAGTTTCTGCACCGTATAAAAAGGCATCGGCGTCTTGTCGTTTGTCTTTATCGACATTGTTTGCCTAGCTCCAATTAAGAATGCTCCCCAGCCAAATTTAAAGGTCGGGGATAATCGGCTCCGCATAGCAGCGACAGTTCCATATCTCCCCCGGGTGGTGCGCTATCCAATTTGGCGCCGCTGGAGTGCCCTCATTTACGAGAGGTGGGTCGCTCCAGGCGCACACCTTGCCATTCATGGCTTTATGCCCGGGCCTTACATCCGAATCGCCTAAAGTTCGCCATATGTAATGCGTACTGCCGATGTACTGCGCCCGAGCTTGGGTAAGGTGGGCAGCAGTACGAGCAACTTCCGTGCGTGCAATCAGCGTTGCTCGGCTTTCGGAAACCTCGCCGGATCGCTGAATCTCCTTCACTATCTCTGACGCCCTGGTGCTGTCTTCCAACCCCTTGAGCGTCAGCTCATGCACGCGCTTAGCGGCGTCTAGCGGCAGGCTCTTGATGAGGCCAACCTGCTCCGCCAGCAAGCCCCTCATGACCTCGCCCGTCGGGGCATTCCGGATTTCATCTGCCAGAGCCTTGGACATCTCCTTGGCTTTCTCGAAATACGTCTGCTTGTCGCGTCGGTCAACGTCTAGCAACATCTTCTGAGACGTGACCGTGGCCCAAGCCGTCAGCGCGTCCGAATATCGCCGCAGCATGTCGTCAATCGACGGCAGATACTGAGGGTCTCCAGCGGGGAAGCCGTTGATGATCTCCCCGATGTGCCGAGCGACCTTACGCAGTTGGAAGGCAAAGGAATTCTCAGCCTTCCTGGTTGGCACAGGGTTACGCCGGTGCCTCTTGTCGAGCGTTCGGGTCTTGGCCCGGCTTGCCAATCTCTGAGCCAGGTACATTCATTTCTCCCGGGTCAGGTGGGTCATCGTTGGCGGACTCAATGTCCTCGTCGGTGATCTTGGACCAAACGCCGGAAACATGGCTTGCATTACGCAGCTCCGACAGCGCTGTCTTCTGCGTAACCAAACCAGCATCCAAGCCGGTTGCCACAGTATTTGTGATCTTCTCGGCGATCTCTGCCTTCTCGGTGTCGCTTAGCTGCCAAAGAGGGCGGAACTCAAACGAGAAATTTTCATCAGGGGCCGAGCCGAGCTCAGACCGGTGGATCACATCCAGCAACGTGGTTAGACCGGGCCTTAGCTTGCGGTCTTGGTGCTGGCTCACCTGGTCGTAGTAGTTGCGCAGCTCTCCATCGTGGTTTCCGCTAAGACCTGCCGGAGCCTGCCCAAAGAGGCGCACCATGGGAATCTGCGTGGCCCCTGATATCTGCTGACCCATCTGGAGCAGCACGTTATCCAGGCCAGTAAACGAGTACTGATGCGCCTCAAACGTGTCTTTCGCGTCCATGAGGGTCATCCCCTCGTTAGACTGGAAGCGCCGGATCATGTCGATCTGACCCAGCAAGCCCATGTATGCAAGGTTGCCGCTGTCCTGGCCGCCCGCCGCGATGATCTCGCGCAGCCCCTCTACTTTGTATGTGCGCAGATGGGCTTTGTAGACGAGTTGGGCCGTACCTTGGGTCGTGCTGTCGAACGCCAACAGGCGATCCCACAGGCGCTCCAGGACTGACTGGCCCCACAGGTTCTCGGCGATGCGCTGCCAGTAGGGAAGCTCCACGCCATCCATGCGGATCACGCGGGTATAGTGGATAGTCTGGTTGATCAAAGCCTGAGCATCGGCCAAGACGTGGTAATACTTTGGCTTACCCATGTCTGGCCCATATTCTGTCACTAGGTCTTGTAGCGAAGGCTGAACCAGCCAGCGGTCAAGGACTAGGAGGCCCTTAAACTGGCCAGGGCCTACCGTATCAAGGTTGAGCGGCGTCTTAACGTCCTGGCCGTCGATCAGCATCACGCAGATCGCACCGCCATACAGACGCGCCCACTTGGCCGTATCGCAAAGCTGATTCCAGATCTGGAAGCGCTCCATCGCGCTGTTCAACTTCTCGATGTCTTCCGGCCGGCGATCCGAATGGATGTCAATGCCAGCACGGGTCATGTCCTCCGCTACAGCATCTACAGCGATACCGCACACCCAAGACGACCGGTAAGCCGCCTCCATCTGAATGCGGTTTCGGGTGACGTAATCAAAGGTGTAATGACCGGCTTTGCTTTGGTTTGCGGCCTGGATGCCGACACGCGATTCAAAGTTGACAAACGAGTCGCGGGTAGGCTTAGGCGCAGCAGATGCCTGGCGCGCCATCGCCTTTCGTTGTTTGCGATTCATCCGTCTTCCCTTATTTCGCTAGCGCCTCCCACACGCTCAGGGCGCGGGTTGCGGGTTGGTAGCAGATCATCACCGCGTCCGCCAAGTTGGGGGATTTGGTGCCATCTGGCCTTTTGTCGATAACGATCTTGCCAACCGTGTTGACCGTGTAGGTTGGCTGCGACAGTTCCATCGTGAGCTGTGTCAGGTGCTTCAAGTCAGGCGAAATCGAGATGATCTCGTCCGGCTTGTATTCCTGCCCCTCAACCACGGCGCGGTGCGTAGCCTGGAAGCGCAGACGCAGCGCCCACCAGGCTTGAGCCTTGGCATTGGCGAAGAAGTCTTTGTTTTTGCGCTTTGGCACCATCTCGCCATCTGGGTCGTACACCTCTCCAGATCCCCTGAAGGGGTTGGCATGGATAGGCGGCCGATTCGCAGCCCTGCGCTGCCGGTTGATCTCAGCAGCATCCCCACGCACCCCAGCGCCAAGGCCGTCAGCGTCGTAATCCAGCGCATTCAGGCCGTCCGCCTCGCACAGTCCGAAGGCCTTGACGACCGTCTTGTAAATGTCGCTGTCCTTGCCTGACCACATGTCGAGGTTGGCCAGCAGTACCCCGTGACGCATCGCATAGGCGTTTGCGTCGGTGCCCTCGTCAGCCACGTCTAGACCGGCGTACTTACGCCCGCTAGGGTCAATGCCTAGCTTCTGGTGTGCTCCGATAGCAGCTTGCACCCAGGCAGATGGGATAACCACCCCCTCAACAGAAGCCGCGTAGTTGATGTCGATTTCCTGAGCCACCGTCACGGTGTCAAGTTCCTCAACCTGCTTGGCGTACCATGCATCATCCTTGCGCGGATCATCTCGCCAGTGGAACGTAAACACCGGCACACGGCCGCTATGGCGCTTTTGAGCAAACGGATTGCCCATACCGTTGGGGGTAGAGATGTCCTGGCGGCAGTTCGTCGTCTGCGACAACGATGCGTCGGTCAGTTGTGGGCGTTCCAGGAACGCCGATTCGTCTACGAAATAGGCGCTGGTGCGATCGCCTCGGCCGATGCCATCCCCAGATTCCCCGGTGATGATGGAGTCAGATTCCGGGAAGATGATACGCATGTGCGGCGCATGCTTCCCGGAATCCCAGCCACCCCTGAATTCGGCAGGCAGCATCCGCATAAACGTGCGCGCCTTGTCAAACAGCGACTTAGGCGAGCCGATCTTGTCTACGTATTCTTCCTTGCGCGACCCAAAGCCCAGCACCATGCCGTTGTTGTGCAGGCACAGCGTGCAGGCCAGGCCAATGGTCAGCCAGGACATGCCCATGTCGCGGGTCTTTTCGGTGATTCCAGGCTCTTGGCGCTTCCAACGCTCCATGAACCAATACACCCATTCCTCTTGCCTGGGGAACAGCAGGAACGGCACAGACGATGGCAGCCCCCGCTCAACATTTCGCGGGTCCAGCGTCATGCCCCAGTCGATAATGAACTGCGCAGGATGGCTCTTGTAGTAAGCCTTCATGGCAGGCAAGCATGCAGGATTCGCCCTGATACGGTTTAGCCTCTCTATCCGCCACTCGAAGACAGCCTTGTAATCAGGGCTCTTGAAGTCGAATGGGAAAGGAATCGGCATGTTAGGCGCTCATCATTTGCTGATATATCTTGGCCGCTTCTTCCGGGGTGGCAGCCACGGCCGATATCGATTTGATTGGCCCGCCACCAGGGCCGGAATGCTCCACCCGATCCTTGAACATGCCAAGGTGGCGCCCAATATCCACCAGTGCGCCTTTCTTGTCGTGGAACTTGACCTTCAGCCCCTCGCGCCCTTCCGACACCTCGGAAATGGCGGCAGCCGTCGCGTCGTCAATTTCATTGGATGCAACCAAGACCAGGCCATGGTGCACCTCGGTCGTAGGGTTGCCGTCATCATCGACGCCCGCCTGTAGCGTCGTGCTGCCCCAATTGACGACCTTACGAATGTCCGCAAAGCCGATCTTGGCCAGCTCGCGCAGCACCATGTCCTGAGTGATTTCGGTGCGCTTGGAGCGAGCCGCCTGGGCCTCCTGAACCGCCTTGGCGATGTCAGGTTTTGACAGGTTCTCTTCACCTATCTGCCTTGCGGTTTTTTTGCTATACCCCGCCCTGATCGCCGCTTGCGTGGCGTTGAGATCAACGAGGTACTCATCCACGAAGCGGCGCTGCTTTGCTGTCAGCGCCATACGTAATGCTCCAAATAAAAACCTGGCGCTTGGCCGGGTCAGTGAATTGTTTGCCGCAGCGCAGCGAGTTGATCGCCTGCATCCTTCATGTCAGCCATAGCGTGGGCCGTGAAAATTGCCAAGTCGCGGCAGCCGCGGTCAAAGTTCGGCAAGCCACTTGCCCACTGGAACGCAAAATCCGCGTCGCCCACCTTATGACCAAGCCGATCAGCCATCGCATCACTAAAGTTCGCCAGCGCCATGTACACCAGCACAATCGGCAGGTCATCGCCCTCGATCTTCATCTGTGCCCGATCAGCCGCCGTGTGCCACAGAGCCTCAATCTCCTCAGTAGGCAGGTCGATGCCATCGTCAAACAGATCGAAGTGCATTTCACTGGCAACGCCAACTAGACTGAGCGAGTCCATGTTTCACACCTCAAAGCGGAGTGGAAATAAAAAAGCCCGCACGTGGCGGGCAAACCCATGAGAGGCGGGTAAATCTATGCGAGCCGTAACGGGTGCTGGATGCGGGCCATCAGATCGGCAAATCGCTGTTCAAGCAAGGGCTTTTCTCGCTTACGATCCAGCATCAGCCGGGAACCCACCGAGGCGCGAGCCTTGGAGTCTGCATCGGTAGCCAGCAAGGCGTGCATCTGCTGCCACAGCCCCTCCCGGCCCGACCGGATGTACTCGGCCATCGAGTTAAACGCCTCGATGAACGACTCCTTGACGGCGGCGGCTGCGCGGGTCGCGCAGCACATCACCAGGAACATAAATCCGTCCTTGGTCATCTGGACGTCCGGCTCGGGCTTTCCGTTCGCTAAGTCGTTGATTTCAAAGCACTGCGCAAAATTGCGCGCCCTGAAGTCAGCACTACATTCCAGTACCCGAATAGCGCGCAGCACATCACGGTGCCGCTTTTTGAATTTCTCGGCCACGCGGCGGGAGTCGGTCACGAGCCGATCACCGGCCAGCGAGACCATATCTTGCACTTGAGTCAAATCCATATCGCACCTCTCAGGATAAAAGCCCATGAATGCGGGCATCGCTGATCTGAGTCAGCTTTAAGGGACAAGCGCAGACGCAAAAAAGCCCGCGAACCTTTCGGCTAGCGGGCTGCGTTTCTTCAGGGCGCAATTGTCCTGCGAGAATTATGGCACTCTAGGTGGCACTTTTGATAAACCTCATGTGGCACTTTCCACGAGTAGAGAGCATACCCACCTCGCGCCTGGGCTGGCCCCACCCGTGTGATTGAGCCGTTTTGCTCGAGCTCAGCCAACACGCGCAACACACCGTTCCGAATCCGCTGACGCTCGGCCCCTTCCGCCATGGGATTTACGCCCCTGACCAATTCGGCCATTCTGAACTGCCGCCCAGGATACGGCCGCATCAAACCCAAGATCTCCCGCGCGTACTTCATTCAAACATCCTCCACACCTGAATCTTGAAACTGCCCAGCGCGATCTTGTAATAGGCCGCCGGAATGCCGATGAGCTGGCTCGCTGCCTCCTGCCGCTCCTTGATGGTCATATCGCCGTATTCGCGCCGCCTGGTGTATTCAGCCTGGATCACGCGCCGCTCGATCAGCGGCAGGGCTTCGTATAGCGCGTGTACCTTATAGGCGCGGTCGTAGCAGATCGGAACCAGTACATCGCCGCCCTCGTCGTCTGGCTGCCGCGGAAATTCGCAAACCACGGGTGCGCCGTGATCCGGGCGGCCAGGCCCAGGCCACTCTCCCTCCCACTGCGAACGCGCCCAGTTGTGCAGCTCGTCCTCGACCCAGCGCGGGATAGCCGAATCTCCAACGGCTCTACGCATTACGGATAACTCCGCACAGAGGGCGAGCCCAAAGCCTTCAGGCTCGGCTCAGCCTGCTGGCTGCGCAGCGCCGCGAATCGCATAGCTGCGCTGGGCATATAGATTCGGCGTTGCACTTCCACTTTCGGCGCGGCGGCAGCTCCCATCCAGGCGCGGATCACAAGGTTAGGATCGCCGCCCCGGTACGCTGGCTCAATCCTGCGGATCTCTGAAGCTACGCCCTCAGCGTTTTGGCGGAATCGGTTGAGCTTGATGCCCATACCGCGCAGCCGCTCTACCGCCGCCTGGCGCCAGTAACGGTCAGATTGCTCAACTGTTCTCGGGTGTCCCATTACGCCGCTCCGATATTTGAGTGATTGATGCCCCGCCGCGTAGCCCAGGCCCGGTATGCCTCGTCGAACGTCGCCCGAGGACTGGGGCCGATATGGGCGCACCAGACGAGCCATGCGCCGCGCTCCTGCCGAGCTCGGGGTTTCTGAATAATCGTCATACGCCCTCCTTGAGCGATTCAATGGTTACGCGGACAAGCCCGCCCTTCTCTTTGCTGCCAATGGCAACCGGCGCGAAGTGAAAGCCACGGTCATTCATACCCAGCGCGTCCGAGATTCCATCTGTAGCGGCTTTCATCCGCGCCGCCAGGTTGTCCCGGTCGTAGGCTCTCGCAGTCGGTGGGCAAAATTCGTAGGTAATGCGCACACCGCCGAAGCGGTCAAATCTCTCTGCGTGGCGCAACGCCTTCATTGCGGTCAAACGCGCAGCGGTGCGGTAGCTTTTCTTCGCCCGCGAGATCGGCGCCCAATGGCCCCGGAAGTTGGGGCTCAGCTCTTTGGGCGGCCAGGGTAGACGAAGGGAAATCATGCTTCCCCCGGATTCAGCTCAAGGCCAAGCGCCCGCTTTGCCATCGTCAGCGTGGCGAACGCGTAGCGCCTGCCGCCCTTCCTTTCCTGCTCCTCCAGAATCTTTTTGGCCCAGTTGCGCGGATCTCGTGACCGCTTGGGTTCAAGAACCTTGTCTGCACCCATAGCCTTGAGCGCAGCGGCAGCCTCTTCGCGGGTAGCCTGGGTCTGGCCTGGGGCCGGCAATACCTCAAGCACCTCCGGGATGCCGTGCCATTGCCCCTTGGCGAGCTCGTCGCCAAAAGCCCGCTCCCAGCGCGTTTTCATCACGCTGTACGAGCTGTTGAGCAAGTCATGCGATCCAGCATGGACGGCTGCCCAGTAAATCGCCGGATGCGACCACGTGCCCATGTCGCCGCGACGACGCGAAGCCATACCTACGACCGCCTCGTGGTAAGCCACCTCGGGATTCATCCACGGGCGGCACAAACGCAGAAATTCGGGCAAGCTCGGCGGCCAGTCACGGGTCAGGCAGGCGGTCAGGCCCGTTCGGACTTCGCGCTCGGTCAGGCCGGACAGCTTCTGATCCCAGGAATCCTTCAGCTCTCGCGCTGTCAGCCCCTGCCACTGCTGGCCGAACTTCGTGCCGTACATCAGCCGCATTTCGTTGATGACCAAGGCGCCAAGCGATGTCATGTGGTGGTCAGTGAGTTGCATCAATCGTCCCCATGAAAATCTCGGTCGGCCGACGGCTTTCGGCCAGAACATCATTCAGCTCGGCGTTCCACTCGTCCATGCGCTGAGACTTGCTCGCCGGGGTGGCATTGCCCCGCGCCTTCGGCGCAAACAGCCCCTGGTAGCCGCTGGCGATGCTGTGCGCGATCACGTCGGCCGGGGGGTGCCCTTGCTGCAAGAGGTCTGCAAGCTGCTTGATCTGCAGCTCGGCGGCTTTCTCGGTGATCGGCTTCTTGCGGGCCTTGCGGTCAGCGACCCAGGTTTCCCAGGACTCACGGTCAAGCCAGTCCGGCAGATCAATCGCGGCAGCGTCGAACGACTGCCCCCGCTTGCGGGGGTTAGGGGGTATTTCTTTTTCTTGGTTATTGGTTATTGGTTCTTGGTTAGGTGGCGCTTCGTTCACGCCTTGTGCACGTTTCGTGCTCGATTGCTCACGAGCCGTGCGGCGCTTTGCCTCGCGCTCTTCAGCAATCTCTTTGTTCTTCAAAGACTTAGCATGGAAGGCGTCAATCTCTTCTTGAATGCGCGCTTGCACATACCGGCCATCAACCAGATCGAAGAATTTGCCCAGGACAAAGCGCACGGCCGCGATTTCTTCTTCCGTTCTGGCCCAGCACCAGTCAATTGCCTCATCAATGGTGGGGAAGCGTTCACGGTCGTAGCACGAGTCGATCAAGAGCGTGTACGCTCCGTGCTCAAGCATGGACAGACGCCCAGCCTTCTTGTGATAGTCCCCAATGTTCCGCTTAAAGTAATGCACGGCTTTCCTCCAGCATCCCAGCGGCCCGCAAAGCGCCATCAGGGACGTTCAAGCCTTGGGCTTGCAGTTGTTCGATGCACCAGACCAGCAAATCACGCTGCTTGCCGTAGCGCTCTTCAAATCGTGTTTTCCAGGGATGGACGGCAATGCGCCCAGGTGCGCCAGTCCCGTCTTGGTGATTGCCCGCCGACAGCGGCAACACGAGCCAATGCGCATCAGGCTTAGTCCGGCCGTCAATGTGATGGATCGAACACTGGCTATCGAAGAAGCCATCCATGCGGGATGCCACGCATCCGATGTTCCGGGCCAACATGTCCCAGAAGCGCTTTTGTTCTGCGGTAGGGTTGCGGCCTTTCATGCACCAAACCCCGCCAGAATCGCCTCGATGCCTGCCAGTGCTGCCGAGTCATCTACGTCAGGCCACAGAAAACGCGTAGCAGCTTGCGAACGCAGAAACTCCACTACCTTGATGTGGTGGTCGTAAAACTCGGCGTCGTCCAAGCTCTCATAGGAGATAGACAACGGCAGCGCCACCAGACGCCCTTTCGGGCCGGGCACAAACCGGCAATGCCCAGCGCCAACCTCAACCCACTTACGAAGATCCTCGGGGCTGACGAATTGGTCTTGGTTGTCGAAGATCGCGCCAAGCAGCGCAAAGTGCAGCCGGTGAAACTTCGGGCTGCGCGGGAAACGATGCTCAAAGCTGATCGTGTCACCAGGGCGCAGAAGGCCCAGCTTCTTTTTGAAGCGGCTATATGCGCGGTCATCAAAAGGCGTCAGGCCCGCGAGCTTGCCGCGCTCGTCCACGCGGAGGGCGATCTTTGCCATATCACTTTGCCTTTTGGCGGACAGTTTCCAGCCGCGCTTGGTGTCGGGCCTGCATCCACTTGAGCGCCATGCTTTCAATGGCGATCTGCTCGTTCTGATCCATAACTACCGAATCTCCGGTGGTGAGCTGGAACCCAGCCGCTGCAAGCAGGCAGCAAAATTCCATCAGGTCTTCGCTCACCATCCGGCTGACTTTGCTCGGGTGCACGCCCATGCATTCGGCCGCATGCTTCTGCGTGATGGCTGCAAGACGCTGCAACACCTCAGCCTGAAGCCGTGCGCCGATGTTGCTTACCATTGCACGCTGCTCGTCGGATACTGCTTGCTCGTTCATGATGTAAATCCAGGGGATGCAATGAGTGATACAGAGAAGTTATTGAGCGCCGCGCAAGACCTTGCCCGCCGCCACTTTGAAGACCCGGCCGATGCCGTCGTAATGGATCTGTTCCGCGAGCTGTGCGCGGAGCGTGAGCGCACCGCCTACGACGAGCCGGAACATGTGGGCGCTACGCTGCATTGATTGGGCGTATTCCTCACGCATGGCTGGCCTCTTGCTTGGGAGTGGATTGATTCGCAAGCTCGGGCCAAAAAAGCTGCCAATCGTCTTGGCGGAGCTCACGGCGAGTTACCAGCCCAGAGGTGGCCTTCTCAATGGCGAGGCACCACTTAACGGAAACGGGTCGAATCCCCTGGCGCCACTGATAGAGGAGCGCCGAAGAAACCCCAATGATTCGCGCAAACTCGGCGGCCTTGGGCGAGCCTTTCCGGTCTAGGTATTGGTTCAGGTTCATGGCTTGAACTATAGCTTTGCTATAGTTTTGACGCAAGCCATGCTATAGATTTATTTAAATAGCATTGCTATATGAAGATATGGTCGGTAGAAGAAGAAGCGGAAAATTTGCGCGCACGCTTTCAGGGCGTGAACCGCGCAGCTTTCGCTCGTGAGAACAAAATCCCTGGGGGCCAGGCGATGGTCTACCAGCACGTTACCGGCCGACGACCATTAAACTTGGAGGCGGCCACAGCCTACGCGGCAGGCTTTGGCTGCCCGCTTGCGGATATAAGTCCAAGACTGGCGATAGAAGCGGGAAAAGCCGCTGCGCTTAGCTCGGAAGCCTCGCCCGGGCAATCAAACAAACCCTACGCGTGGCCGTTCCCATCGATCGACGAATCGGAAATCCGAGGGCTGCCCGAGAGTCAACTGAGGGCGCTGGAAGGAGCATTGGCTCTAGCGGTTGCCCAACTTAAAATAGGCATCACGGTGTCCAGGCAGCCGGCGGCCTCAGAGGCAAAGACTGGCAGCCGAACCACGAACTTTGACTCTGCGCCGGACGAATTCCCTATGCGCATTCCAGGCATACCCCCGGCGCCGACCCAGATTAAAGAGCCAGTCCCGGCATACGTTACTCCGCGCTTGAGCCTCGCGCAGGCAACCGCGGTTAATGTCGTAGCCGCCGAGCAGCATGCAGATAATGATGAATGGGAATCGGTGCCTGAGATGGCGGATGTTCGCCTTGCCGCTGGCGAAGGTATCGAGAACCACACCGAAGAAATGACCGGCTACGTGTATTTCCGTCGTTCTTTTCTGCGCTCGGTCGGCGCGGACGGCCAGCGCGGGCGAATGGTTTACGCCAAAGGCGACAGCATGGAGCCGGTTATCCGAGATGGAGCGGCACTGCTTGTTGTGCCCGATCTGGGGTTGACCCTGCATGACCTGGCCGCCGGCGGCGTCTACGCCATCAACTATGACGGGAAGATGCTCGTCAAGACGGTAGCTAAGGATCGGCTAACGGGGCGCTGGGTGGCCCGGTCGTTCAATGCGCGGCATCCGGATATTCCCCTGGAAGATGGGGCCTCGGTCAGAGTGCTGGGGCGCGTGGTGTGGGCTGGCGCTCAGTTGGGGGAGGATGAGCAGGGGCAGTGGGTGCGGCGGTAAAAAAGAGCCTACAACTCAGCATGCTGATGCTTAAAATCAGATTTGCGCGTTCAGGAACTTTCAATACAATGTGCTGATGAGCCAAGACCAAGAGAAAATTTTGAAGGCCGCACGTTCTGCAGCAAAAGCTGCGGAACCCTTGCGGCTGTCACTTTTGGCACTTGGAAATAGCCTGCTGCAACGCCAAAAAAAAGTCGAAGAACGAAAAGCCCGTGTTGAAGAGGAGATGCGGCGTGGGTCAAGAGTCACCAAGCATAGATTTTCTCTATGATTTTCTGTATCTAGATAAGCCCAGGGCCCAGTCGTGGCTAGCGCAACTCGTAGCGGACGGCGTACCTCTTTCTACGAAGTACCAAAGCAGCTCAACTGATAGCAGCAAAGTAAATGCAGCCGGCGGAATTCCGGGCGTTCTAAAAGGGGGCGGGTCTTCCGTCGAGTCAGTTACAGAAACTATGGAGCGTAGTTTCAATACTGAATGGAGCATACCCCTTAATTTGCTGGATACGCTATCTGAGGCTAACTACGTCTCGAAAGGCCTGAACGGAGCGCCAATTGGGTCGGTGATCCACATCCACGGCCAAGCCAACATTATTGACATTAGCTTCATGCAAGCTGGGTGGAGTGCATTCACCGACCTCATGCTTGGCCAAGTGAAGACAACACACTCCAACAAAGCGGCAAAGGCTGCTGAGAAAACGGAGGTTGCCCAGCTTGGGGCGGCTCTGAAGGTCATGCCGCCCATGCCGCAGCTTTACTTGAGCACAGTCGGAGGGGAAGTAGCTTGGTCAGTGCTTCACGAGGACCATATGCTCATCGATCCGTCCGCGCTGACACTTACATACGGGGCAAACATCAAAGGGGACTGGCATGTGCTTGCGGTACTTGATGCATTGCCTGATGGGAACGACACGCCAGGCACTTCTATCAAAATAGGCAAACCCATTTCGGATGGTTTGCTCCCCGTAATGGAAGCCATCCGAGAAGCGATGGGCCGCCCCGGCGATGCTTATGCGGTTAACCCAATTGCGATCTTTCGGGCCATCAAGCCCAGCACACGCTAATTCCAGGAAATCCCAAGCACAAAGCCCCCCCTCTCAAGGGGCTTTGTGCTTTCTGGGCAGGCCACCCCTTCCCCCCTGGAAACTCAGGTGGCAGCATCGGGCGCCAGGGTGGGCTGCGACTGGTGCCCCAACTTCCGGCCGCAAGATACTCGACCGGTGGATCAGGCCGACTCCAAACGCGAACGGCTCTATGCGCAGGAAGTTGAAATTCAAGACAAGCAGGGCAATGTGAAGTCCTTATACACGGCTTTACAATCAGGCCACCTACAGCCAATAGAAGGACGTGAGACGTGAAACTCCCCCGCAATCAGTTAGGACTTGCATTATTCGGCGCGACGCTCGTGCTGTCACCCATGGCAGCATCAGCGCAAGAGAAAGTGGTTAGCGAGTTTTCCGCAGGAAAATCACATCGATACGAGCTTTCGAAACTTGAATACAGCGTCTTCAAGACGCTTGTTGATGATGACGCCAACAACCTTGCCTCTGGCAACGACAGCCTGCTTGGCGAGCGGATGGGCCTGACCGACACTACCGCCTCGGAATTAGCGAAGGCGTACTCCGATAATGAAGTGGCAGCCGATAAGCGGTTCAAAAAGAAACCACTTTTGATCAACGGAAAAATCGGCAGCATCAACTCCGGCATAGGCGGAGCGCCATACCTCGCGCTTGGTACGCAACCATCATCACCACACGCAAGGCTGCATAAAAGCGCCCTGGATTTCGCAGCAAGTGCGAAAAAAGGGCAATCCGTTTCACTGATCTGCACCGGCGCAGGCGCGACCATTACGATCCCCATGCTGGACGATTGCAGGCCCGCACGCGCCGTCGCGGACGAGGAGGCCACCAAATTGACGCGCAGGGTAGACCGCGTGCTTAAAGGCCTTGGCAGCGACGAGTCGGCGCAACAATTACTCGCCATTTCAATTTATGCGGCTAGCACCATCAAGGGCGACTCCTGCGGCCCAAATGCAGCCGCCTGCTTAAAAAATGTGAAAACCGCCATGAAGGCGCCGGGCGCAAAGGAAGGGATTCTCAAGGCGATGGAAACATTGAAACTGGCCGGAATATCATTGGCCAAGTAATGCGCTAGCGCAGATCGCCCCGCCTTAGAGCGGGGCTTTTTTTCGCCTGTTACAAAAAAGCGTAGCTTTTGCTATTGCATCGATGCGTAGCGATTGCTACTATTCATCCCATGCACTCACCCACCGCTTAGGCCAAGGCCAGCAAGGGATAGCGCAAACGCTCTTTAACAACCCGCTAGCCGATGTTGCTCACCCTACCTGTGGGGTGTTCGTCCGGCTCAATCGCACCTACGGGCATGGCCGTAGCTCTGCGCGGCATCCCTGCCGTATCCAGTCCGCCAAGCGCGGTACACGGTGAAACGGGTGAGGCGTAGACGGCCAAAAACGGAAACGGTCACGCCGATTGGAATCTCGGCACCGCCTGCCCTGAGCGCATCAGGGCGACGACATTCCGGGCCAACCGGAGTACGCCGTGCAAGTCGGCAGCCCGCGCCAAGCCATCGTGGTTTCTTGGCTGGCGCGGATTCATCTGCCTGCGCTTTCCAGAGAGAGCGCAGACCGATGAACACCATCACCCCTCTTTCGCAGCACCCCTCCCCCTCCAAGCCTCCCCGCCCATACCGCTTGATTGCGCAGTCAGCGTGGTGGCGGCTGGCCGTGAGTGAGACCGGGTGCTGCTCCTTATTCGGAGTTCAACATGCAAGTGACCATGCAAGGCGGGAGGGTTGTTGTTGAGCCCACCCCGACCTCCCGCCGCGTTCCATTGGGCGCTGGCTCCACGCTCTGCGAAACGCTCCCTCTTACCGAAACCCAGCGCCTTCAGGTCATCTACCGGGCTATCAAGCTGGATGGCTACGCCTTCGGGCGCCACGCCACCGAGTACCTGGAGGATGTGTTTAACCACGTCGTTCGGGCAGATGCAGACACCCAGGCGCTCATCGCCCTAGGCGTTGGTGTTAACCGCGACGAGATCCGCCAGCGCATCGAGGCCCGGCTGCTTGAGCTTTCGGAGCGCAGCCAGTGACCGCCCTGCAATCCACCCTTTTCATCTTGTGCGGCCTTGCTGCCGCTTACCCAATGGCCCTGGCCGGTGATCGCGCTATGGCGTTTCTGAGAGAGGCGGTATGACGACGAAACATACGAAGGGTCCGTGGCGTTACGACTACGAGCCAGGCTATTGCGGCGAACTGATCGCGGCTGATGGCAGCGTAGTTTGCGTCTTTACCGAAGAGCCAGGGCTAGACGATGCAAAGGTGCTCGCCGCCGCGCCCGATCTGTTGGAGGCGCTGCAAGAAACGCAGAGTCTCTTGACAGCGATGTTGCATGAGCAACGGCCGCAGAGCGAGGTTGAGGCTCAGATTGCCGAGAATCGCGCCGCAATCGCCAAAGCCACCGGGGGGCAGCCATGACCCCGAGCCGAAAGCAGGTTGAAGCCGCCCGCCCCAAGTTCCTCGAATGGCTCGTAGCTCGCGGTGCCCAGGTGCTTCGCCCGACAAGTGAATGGGAGCTGGTGCGTTTCGACTGCGCATCGGGCGTGGCGATCATCTACAGCAATGCCAAAGGCAGCACTACTTTCACCGGCCAAGCCTTAGCGGCCTGGAGCGCTTACAAAGGCGCGATGGCCTGGGACGCTGGCGTCCGGACAAAGAGGGCCAAGGTCAGCCCGCTGATCCGCACCCTGCTGGAGCGAGACGGCGACCGCTGCTTTTTCTGCCATGAGCACACATCCGACGATGACCGCAGCGCCGAGCATTTGGTACCGGTTGCCCACGGTGGCCCGAACCACATCAGCAATCTGGTACTGGCCCACAAGGCATGCAATGCGCGAGCAGGCCACCTGAGCGCGATGGAGAAAATCCGCATACGCGACCAATCAAGGGAGCAGCCATGACCAAGATCAACGACGGCGGCCCGGCGTTTCCTCGTGACGAACGCTACCTGGGGCACAACCGTGGCGATCTACGCCAGCGCATCGAGCGCAGGCTGATCGACCTGGCTAAGGATGCCGCTTGATCAGAAAAACGCCTTCAGGATCAGCGCCATTACGCCCGCCACCACAACGCCGAGCGTCCATTGCATCAGCTGAAACTTGCCGTTGAACTCTTGGCGCACGCTGTTGATCTCTTGGCGCACGCTGCTGATCTCATGCCGCAACCCGGTCTCCAGCTTCTCCATGTCGTTGCGCAGGCTAAGTTCCAGCTTCTCTAGATCGGAGCGGATGGCCGACTCGTACTGCTGCATTTCCACCCGCACTTCCCGCAGATCGGCCTTCGTCGCCAGCTCCGCGCCCTCGTGCGAATCACGCACAGCAGTCGCCATAGCAGACGCTTGCTCACGGCTAACACCGGCCTTTTCCAAGGTCTCGACAAACTTCAGGGTGTCAAATGTAACAATGCTCATGGTCACTCCTTTGCCCCGATTGTAGCCATCCCAAATGGCGGCGCAATCTAGCTAAATATCTTCCAAAGCATGGCCATGGTAAAGGCAAGATTGAAGCCCACCATCCATTTGAGAATCGCTACATCCGTCTTAGTCGCCAACGTTTCCGCGCTCATCGCCTCGGCCGCTTTGCGAGCTTTGTCCTCCGGCACCCCGGCAGCGCGAAACGCCTCGTAAACCTCGGAAATCATGATTGTCATGGTGCTGGCCCTCTGAATTGATGCATCGCGAGCGATTTTAACCCACTTGACTTCCGGCTGGCACTGCGCTACCTTGCCCGCATCACTGAAACATCAGTGATTCGGGATTGCAGTCCCGGAGTACGGCGGATGAGCCGCCACAGAAGTTTTGTGGCTATTTTTTCGTCCGCAGCATGGCACCTCCCTACGGGCGGGCCGTGTGGGGAGGGGGAAACCCCTCGCCGGTCCGTACCCGGTACTGCAACCCACACGGTCCCCGCCCACCCCGATTGCAGTCGGGAAGCGGGTTATCTACCGCTGTACGGAGAGTCATGCTATGTCTCAATCGCAATGCGCCCTGGCGCTCGACGTTTCTCCCATTGAAGTTCCTTTCCACGGTGCTGTACTGCTCGTTGTAGAACACAACGGTCAGCCCTACGTCCCCATGAAACCTGTTGTTGAAGGCATGGGTATGGCGTGGCAACCACAACACCGGAAGTTGGCTGCCGCAGAGAAACGCTGGGGCATCACCATTTTGATGATCCCTTCAAACGGCGGCAATCAGGAAGCTGTCTGCCTACCACTTCGCAAGCTGCCTGGCTGGCTGATGACCATCAGCCCAAACAAGGTCCGGCCTGAATTGCGCGAGAAAGTCATCACGTACCAGAACGAAGCCGACGATATTCTGTGGGACGCATGGCAGCAAAAAGCAGCCACTCCCAGCACTCCCCGCATCGACGTGCGCGCCCTGCTGCTCTCTGGCCAGTCAGACCTCACCATCGAGCTACCTGAGCACATCCAAGCTGCACTGAATGCGCGCGCGGGCGTCCTCGCTGGCGAGGCATTTGTACTCATCCGTGAGCATCTGCGCCGACGCATCGCGTTCGGCGCCGTCAACGGCCATCACCAACTGCTGCGCGATGATCTCGTGCTCAACCTGATTGCAGACGGCGACCTCGGCGATGCCTTGGCCCATGAGTACATCACGAAAATTCGGAACCTATTCAGTTACTTGAACGGGATCGCCGACGCCGCTTGCCGCTCCCGTGACCAAGCAGGCGAGCACCTCAAGGCACTGCACACCACGCATTGGTAGTGCCGGCTGGCCTTTAACCCACCACTGACTCACCCCTGTCCCCCGCATCCCTTGCGATGCGGGTCGGACTCCCTTTGCCTGGAGAAATCATGCTGCATTACCCCGAGCTAACTGACCAGCAGATTATCGACGCACTGTATGAGCTATTTGCTGGAGAGGCCGACATCGCTTTCGGTCAAGACCGTGAGTGGTGGGCGGATGCCATTATCGACGGAGGCCATGACGCGCTGTGCCGGATCGCATTAACGGCTCTCAGCACAACGCCGGTACCAGAATACGTAACCCAAACACAACGCGAACTGCGCGCCGATCTTATCGGCATCGCACGGCTCCTCATGGGCAAGGCCCACGCCGAGGGCCGGGAGATACATGCATGATCCGCCGCGCCCTCGCCTACCTGCACGCCAAGCGCCTGGACCTCGACCTGGCCGGATACGCCGCCATGGTCGCCGCGCTGGCGATGGCCACTGGGCTGATCGGCCCGACCCTCGACGCCCACCCATCCACCCTCACCGCCTGCGAAGGCTGCGGCAAGACCGCGTATGCGGCTAAGGATTGAGACATGAACGCCATCACCGAAGCCACCCGCCTGATTGATGCCCCGTGCGTGATCGAAGGCCAGCCGATTGAGCAGTACCACGGCGGCCCAGGTATCAGCAAAACGGGCCTTGATCGCATCAATGTCTCGCCGGCCAATTTCTATGACCTGACCCTGAACCCGGTGCGCCCGCCTGAGCCGGAGCGTAAGGGCCAGCTGGAGGGCCAGCTTGCGCACTGCGCAATTCTGGAGCCTGAAGAATTTGCCAAGCGGTACGCAGTCGGCCCGGATGTGACCCGTTCGACTAAGGAATGGAAAGCCTTCGAGGCGGCGCTACCCGCTGGCGTCATCGGCATCAAGCCAGACCAGAGAGAGACGGCAATGCGGCAGGCCGAAGCCGTGCGCCGCCTGCCGGACGTGGCCGAGGCGCTGGCCGCTGGCGTGGCCGAATCATCCGCCTACTGGATCGACCAGGAAACCGGCGTCCTGTGTCGGTGCCGCCCTGACTGGTGCCACCCGGCGGGCGAGTCCGGCGTGATCTTGCTGGACGTGAAAACCTTCAGCGATGCAAGCCCACATGAGTTTTCGCACCAGATCGCCCGAAAGCGGTACCACGTCCAAGACGCCTTTTATACGGACGGCTACGCGGCTGCCAGCGGTAAGACCGTGCTGGCCTTCATCTTTGTTGCCGTCCAGGATGCCTGGCCGTTCGCCGCCAGCGCCGTGATGCTCGATCCGCGAAGCCAGGACCAGGGGCGCCGCGACTATCGCCGCAATCTCAGCACCTATGCCGAATGCCTGACCTCGGGCAACTGGCCCGGTTTCGGCCAGGGTGTCCACCTCGCATCCCTGCCCAACTGGGCATTCAACGACGAATGACAGGACCAACCATGTCGCAAACCACCTCCCTCGCTGACCTCAAGAAAACATCCAAGATGGTCGCCTCGCAGGCCGGCATCGGCCAGGTAAAGGCATTTTTTGATTCCCAAAAGTCCACGCTGGCCGCCGTGCTACCGCGCCACGTCAGCGCCGACCGTATGCTGAAAATCGCACTGGGCGCGCTACGCACCACGCCGAAGCTGATGGGTTGCACGGTCGAATCCTTGATGGGCGCGGTTGTGCAGTGCTCGCAGCTTGGTCTGGAGCCGAACACCCCCCTTGGCCACGCCTACTTGATCCCCTTCGAGAAGCGCCGCAAGCAAGGGAATGATTGGGTGACAGACAAGATCGAGGTTCAGATTGTCCTGGGCTACAAGGGACTGATCGACCTCGCCCGCCGATCCGGCCAGATCGTGAGCATCGCCGCCCATGCCGTACACGAGAACGATCATTTTGAATATGCCTACGGCCTGGATGAAAAGCTGGAGCACAAGCCGGCCATGGGCGAACGCGGCGCCATCATCGCTTTCTATGCAGTCGCCAAGCTGGTCGGTGGCGGCCACGCCTTCGAGGTGATGAGCGAGCAGCAGATCATCGAGATTCGCAACGCCTCGCAAGGCTGGCAGCAGGCCGTACGGGCCAAAAAGACCGACGCTAGCCCCTGGGGTGCGCACTTTGCAGAGATGGGCCGCAAGACCGTGCTGCGCCGCCTCTTTAAATATCTGCCTGTCAGCATTGAGCTGGCCAACGCCGCCGCACTGGACGAGCTGAACGCTCGCGGCGAATCGCAAGCACTGGACAACGTTCTGGAGGGCGAATACATCACGCCCGCACCGGGTGATGACGACGCCGCGCCGGCGGCGATCACCTACGACCCCTCCCCCCTGTTCCAGCAGATCGCAGACGCGGCAAGCCTCGACGCGCTCGACCTGGTTGGCGACAGCCTGCGCGATGCCCCGGATGAGCATTACGACGCACTGCAACGCGCCTACCAGAACCGCCGCGCCGAGCTGACCTCGGCGGACTGATCCCCCAGGGCGGCGCCACAACCAACGGAGGCCATCTACTGGCGCTGCCCTCCCCCTCTTCCCACCTGGAGTCCCGATATGCCTGGATTTGTCGTCTTAGGTGTCCGCCCTGGGCGGATAGATCAACTCATATCAACCCAAGTGAGCGCCCAGGAGCGCCGCCTGAAGCGCCGCACAACCCCCGAGGCCCATGCGCTGCGTATCGAGAAAGCGCGGGCACGCGCGCTTGCTGCCCCCCCAAGTTGAACTAAGCGCCGAATACAGCGCGCCGCAGTTTGCGATTGATTGGGCGCGGCTGGCTGCCCGGCAAGGGTATTCATTTTTGCAAGTTGCCTACAAAGACACCGACCTGCTGACAGGCCGAACCGTTTACCAACTCACCGAACAACAGCCGTAGAGGTCTGCATTATGTGGTTCAAAAACCTAAAGGTTTACCGCCTTTCGGGCGCTTGGTCGTGCCTGGGCGAAACGCTCGAAGCTGCGCTGGCCAAGCATGCCTACCAGCCCGGAAATAACCTCGAAATGCAGCGCCTGGGCTGGGTATCGCCCCGCGATACTGGCCTGTTCGCTCATGTCTTGAATGGGCAAATCCTGCTGGTCTTGCGCTCTGAAAAGAAGCTGCTGCCGTCCACCGTCGTGAATCAAGTGGCCCGCGCCCGCGCTCAGGAAATCGAAGAGCAGGAGGGCTACAAGCCCGGCCGCAAGCAGATGAAAGAAATCAAGGAGCGCGTCACCGAAGAACTGCTACCCCGCGCCCTGTCCGTCTACCGCGATACGCGGGTGTGGATCGACACACAGCACCGCTGGCTGGTGATCGACGCGGCATCCAGCGCCCGCGCAGATGAGGTAATAGGCCTGCTGGTTAAGACCGTTGACCCGCTGCCGCTGGAAAATCTCTACGTCGCGCAGTCGCCCGCCGCAGCCATGACCGGCTGGCTGGCAGAGGACGAAGCCCCGGCCAACTTCACCATTGACCAGGACACCGAGCTGCGCGCCTCGGGCGAAAGCCGCGCCGCCGTGCGCTACGTCAAGCACAGCATCGACACAGACGACGCCCGCAGGCATATCCAGTCAGGCAAGCAATGCACCCGCCTTGCCATGACCTGGGCTGATCGCGTGTCTTTCGTGCTGACCGAATCCCTGGATATCAAGCGCGTGACGCCGCTGGACGTGCTCAAGGAGCGGCCCGACGACCTGGGCGCCAACGCCGACGAGCGTTTTGACTCTGACTTCGCCCTTATGACCGGCGAGCTGGCAAGGCTGCTGGCCGATCTGATCGACGCCCTTGGTGGCGAGAAGGAAAGCACATGACCAATCAAGCTATCCCTCACGGCTGGCGTCTGGTTCCGGCCGAAATGACCCTCGATATGTCCATCGCCTTTGCCGAGGCGTGGTACAGCAAGAGCCGGGCAATCGACGATCACGAAATGCAGGACGCCTACGCTGCCATGCTGGCGGCAGCGCCCAGCCCTGGGGCGGATACTGAAGCCACTGTCCAGTTATCCGGGCATCCTGGGGAGATGGACGAAAGCCTGCGTTTCAGCGCACAGCGCATTCTTGACGCAGCCTTCCATTGGGCCGAACAGCGACAAATCGGACCGGCCCAGGCGAAGAGCGCTTGGGTCGGTCTTGAGCGCCACGTTCTTATGCAGCTCCGCTCTCAACGCTACGACCGCGCCAGCCGCCCCGCCGCCACTGCTGTGAGCGCGGAGCCGGTGGCGAAGAAGGCTCCCCGCTTGGTTGACGATGGATCTGATTCATGGGACGGAGCGCGAAAGCGAACCCCGAAGCCAGCCGCTCCCCCTGCCGCAGACGAGCGCGCCCTTGTGGGCGATGAGCGGGCGGCGATCCAGAACCACGTTGATCTGGTCAAAGCTTACGGTGATCAGCTTTACTGTAAAGCGTCGGCATCAAACCCCACGGACAAACAGTCATGGAGCAAGTCCGCAGAGACGGTGTTATCCAATATTGCCAAGAACTACCGTGCCGCCCTGGCAAGCGCCCCTGTAGCCGGGGAGAATGGCGCCCAATCGACCCAGAACCGGCCGGAAAGCCGCGCCAATACTGGATATACGGGTGGCACCCTAGCCCCTGTAGCCGGGGAGGTGAACGCCGCTTTGGATGAATGGTTAGACAAGACCGACTTCATTCAGGAGCGAATCGCGTCCGGCGATCTGCCAGTGAAGTACCTTGGCTGGCACCGGGCGGACGTAATGCGGGATCTGATCGACGACAGCAAGACGGAACCGCTCAATGCCGCGCCCCAGGCCAGCACTGCCGCAGATGCGCGGGATGCGCTGGCTTGGGGCGTCATCGAAAACGCCAGGGCGGCTATGGACGCAAGCTTTGAGTCCGGTGATGAAAGCTTGGGTGTTTCCGTGCCGTCACATTTAGCTGCTGCGCTGTGTCTGGCGCTTGACGAGCTCGACGCAATTGTCGCCAAGCAGGGCGAAGGAGAGACAGCATGACCCCCAACACCACATGCCCTGGGCTGGCCGATACCGCACTGGCAGCCCCCAACCTCTGGGGCCAGGTATATCTGGGTTGCCGCTGGCTGCGCGGCCTCAGTCACGAGGAGTCCGAAGTGATCGCAAGCGAGGCCGACAAAGCCTTTGAGGGCGATCCCTGCGTGAGCCTGGATGACCTCCATTACACGATCAACGAAATAGCGAGGGCAGACTGATGACCCCCAACATCAAACAGACCGTACTCACGGATGCGGAGATTCTGCAGCTATTCGGCCACGAGCAGCGCGACCCGTATGCGCTGACCAAATTCGCCCGCGCCATCGAATCCGCCGTTCTGGAGAAGCTGCGCCTCCCAACCATTCGAAATTCTCTAATGGTTGGGACCGCACCCACCGGCATCGTCGCGGACGAGCACTGCTGATCATGATCGATGACGCTATCCAGCGAATGCTGGACACCACTTGTAATGCTTGGAGGCCCCTCGCATAAAACAAGGACAAAACAACATGGCTGCCCTTTACCTCTTGGCACTACCCCTCGCAATAATCATCGGCGCAATTGCAGGTGCGGCCCCGCTCCTGCGGGCAAACAAACGACAAAGGCATTGCCGCTGATGCAAGCGGTCAACCATCGAGCAACACACCAATGCCCGCCAGATGCGGGCTTTGTTTTGGAGGCGATATGGCTATTCTTACGCCCGCCGATGTGGCGGTTAGGTTGCGGATCAGCCCCAACACGGCACGGCGCCTAGCCGCACCAGGAGGCCCAATCCCATGCTACCGGGTAGGCCGCCAAATCCGATTTCAATCCTCTGACGTTGAGGAATACGAAAACTCATGTCGATCTA
The DNA here is from genome assembly GCF_034424645.1 of Bordetella avium. Lineage (NCBI taxonomy): Bacteria > Pseudomonadati > Pseudomonadota > Betaproteobacteria > Burkholderiales > Alcaligenaceae > Bordetella > Bordetella avium. The sequence continues at coordinate 732,652 of NZ_CP139969.1, read as the reverse complement.
CTTCGATAAAAGCCGCCGTCGATATCGCTTTGAGTTCGACCGCATTATCTCCGGCCGGCGCGTCCGGGCTACGAAACTTCTTCCAAAAGCATGGAGTCAAGCTCAGGCAGACGCATTCGACCGGGAGGAAAGCAGCCGCCTCTACGCGATAGCCCAAGGGATCAAGCAGGAGTCCCCGTTGATCGAAGCGGCGGTACAGACCTACCTAGAAAAGAAATCCGAGCTGAAATCGCATGCCACGGCCATGGGGCATCTGGCAGCAGTGTTCGAGTATTACGAGGGCAAACGCTTCAGTGATTTATCCGAAGTTTGCGAAAAAATCACTGAAGCCGGTCTGAAAAGACTGGCGCCCGCGACAGTCAGGCAACGCATCGTATTGCTACGCGCAGCCTGCCGTTTTTACTGGAAAACGAAACGGCTTAACATGCCAGATCCTGGGCAGCATCTGGCCATGCCGGAAGTGCGAAATGAGCGGCATGAGTACCTGACCAGGCGACAGGCCCTGCAGTTGGCCAGGGCTTGCAAACGTCGGCCAGCGCGCGCACTGATCCTGATCGCGTTTTATACTGGCATGCGAAAAGGTGAGATCTGGGCCGCCAGGGTCGAGCCAGGGCGATTCGTCCTCGAAGATACAAAAAACGGCGACAGAAGGGTCGTGCCCATGCTGCCAAAAATTGCCCGATACGCGAGCAGGCACCTACCGCCGAAGATCAGCTATCGGTCTATGATGATCTGGTTCCGGAAGGCGGCCGAGGCCGTGAATAGGCCAGGCCTGCACTTTCACGATTTACGGCACTCAACCGCCAGCGCCATGGTCCAGGCAGGCACGCCGCTCTACACAGTGGGCAAAGTGCTAGGCCACAAGAGCGCACGATCCACGGCACGGTACTCGCACTTGTCCACCGAAAACCTAGCTGACGCCCTGGGCGCAATCTCCCAAAAGCGTATGGGAAAATCCTGACACTGCCCTGGGTTTTGCGGTCGTTTTGGCGTGGATTTAAGGGGGGGCGCCCACTGGGGGAACGCTGTATACCCGTACAGTCACACCGCATTGCAAATCCGTGTACGTCGGTTCGATTCCGGCTTGCGCCTCCAAATTCAACAAGGCCCACAGCAATGTGGGCCTTGTTCGTTTCTGAGCGCCGGCCCCGCCAGGCGCTCGCCGTTTGGGCCGAACAGACCCACCCTGACAGACCCGCCCTGACTCAACAGGCGGCTATCAGCGATACTTACGCCATGGATCAATCCGTTATCGAGGCCTTGCAGCGCTGGCCCAATGTCCCCGCCGTATACGGCTGGCTGTCCCTGGACAAACGCGGCCGCTGGCGGCTGCACCCCAACCAGGGTGAGGCCGAGGCCATTGGCAATCCGCAGATCCTGGCCTTCATAGATCGCAACTATGCATCAGATGAAAACGGCCGCTGGTTTTTTCAGAACGGGCCGCAGCGGGTGTACGTCAGGCTGGAGGGCGCACCCTATGTGCTGCGTCTGGACGACCAGGCCACAGGCCTGATCACGCACAATCATCTGCCGGTACGGCAGGTGCAGACATGGTGGCTGGATGAGTCCGGCCAGCTTTGGGCGGATACGGATCTGGGACCCGCGCTGGTCGATGACCGGGATCTGGCCGCCCTTTTGGATCGGCTGTCCTTGCCCGATGGCCGTCCATTGCTGGATGCAGGGCTGGACCTCCCGCAGACCGTGCAAGGCCCGGGCGGGCAGGCCAGGCTGCGGCAGGCGCAGGCCGGCGAACTGCCCGGCCTGCTCGGTTTTTGCGCCGATTAGGCGCGGCGGCCGCTACGGACCAAGGCGAATTTGCCATCGCCCAACAAGACCAGAACAGCGGCCGACAAGGCGAGGAAAACCGGATATTCCCAGCCGCCGTTGGGACGGCTAAAGCCCCAGCCATTGCCGAAATGCACCGACGAGGCCACCAGCAGTTGGATAAAGGCCAGTGCCGCAACCCAACGCGGCAGAACCCCCAGAATCAGGAAGATGCCGGCGCCGATCTCAAAAAAGGTCACCGGATAGGCTAACCAGCCGGCGAAACCGATTTTGGCAAAAAACTGCGCGGTGCCGGGCAGGGTGAACACGAGCAGCTTGGTCAGACCGTGGGCTAGGTACATCACGCCCAGCATCAGGCGCAGAAGCAAGGCGGCATAGGGCGCAGTGCGGTTGTCGATCATGGGTGACTCCAGAAAAAACTTCACATCGCGAATTGGGCGATGGGCGCATTCTGTCGATTCCAAAAGTCGAAATAAACCGCGAAAATCGCAAATGGTTATTGCCGAAACAGGAATAGTATGGACACCTACAGCGCCATGCAGACCTTCGCCCGGGTCGTAGAACTGGGCTCTTTCGCCGCAGCGGCCGAGCGCGCCGGATTGGCGCGCTCGGTTGTCACGCGGCAAATTGCCTATCTGGAAGAAAAATACGGGGTGCGGCTGCTCAACCGCACCACGCGCAAACTGAATCTGACGGATGCAGGTCGCGCCTTTTATGAACGCATCCGCCCTTTGCTCAGCGAACTGGCCGACATCGACCTCGCTTTGCGGGCCCAGAGCAGCCAGCCCACTGGCCGTTTGCGCATCTCGGCCCCAGTCTCTTTCGGCGTGCTGCATCTGGGCCCGGCGGTCGCCGACTATCTGCAGCGCTACCCGGACGTGGTCATCGATCTCGATCTGAACGACCGTGTGGTCGACCTGGTGCAAGACGGCTACGACGTCGCCGTGCGCATCGGCCCCTTGACCGACTCGTCCCTAGTGGCGAGGCCTCTGGCGCCACAGACGCTGCAGGTATGTGCTGCGCCTTCCTATTTGGCGCGGCACGGCACGCCCGCCCAACCCGAAGCACTGCGCCAACACCAATGCCTGCATTACAGCTATGCCAGCAGCGGCACTGATTGGGTGTTCGAGAAAGACGGGCAAACCACATTGGTGCGCATCACGCCCTCCATGCGGGCCAATAACGGCGACGTGTTGCGCACCGCCGCCCTGGCCGGACATGGCATTATTTTGCAGCCGGACTTCCTGATCGGAGACGATCTGCGCGCAGGACGCCTTGTGCCGGTACTGCCGGATTACCGGCGTCCGGTCATCACCATGATGATGGTCTACCCTCACCGCCGGCTGCTTTCACCCACGGTGCGCTCTTTCGTTGAACACCTCGAAGCGCATTTCGGCCATGCGACGCAAAGTTCTTCTGCTGGCAACGGACGCAACCGGTAGAATCGAGACCATGAGCGCTCCCCTTCACTACTTCCCGGCCCCACGTCGCGCCAATTTCTGCGGCCAGTGCGGCAGCCCCATTCACCATCGCGTGCCCGAGGGTGATAACCGTGAACGTGACGTCTGTGATCACTGCGGGGCCATTCACTATCAGAATCCGCGCATGGTGGTCGGCACCGTCCCCGTCTGGGAGGGTCGCATCCTGCTATGCCGCCGCGCCATCGAGCCGCGTTACAACAGCTGGACGCTGCCGGCTGGCTTTATGGAACTGGGTGAAAGCACCGCTCAGGGTGCGGGCCGCGAAACCCTTGAGGAATCCGGAGCGCAGATTCATCTGGGACAGCTCTACACCATTATTGATGTCCCCCAGATAGAACAGGTGCATCTCTTTTATCTGGCCGAGGTTCTCGGCCCAGAGTTGAACCCTGGCCCTGAAAGCCTGGAAGCCCGCTTTTTCGACGAAGCCGAAATTCCCTGGAGCGACCTGGCCTTTCGCACGGTAGCGACCACGCTGGAGCGCTATTTGCGGGATCGCCGTCAGGGCGTCTTTCCGACCCACCATTACACGCTCGCCTCGCACAGCATATCTTGAGAATCCCCTGGCTTGAGGCCGATACGCCGTTTCCGCCGGCAGAGCAGGCTCTGAAGGAACCGAATGGCCTCCTGGCTGCTGGCGGCGAGCTCAACACGGACCGGCTGCGCGCCGCCTACGCCAAGGGCATCTTCCCCTGGTATTCAGAGGGTGAGCCCTTGCTATGGTGGAGCCCCGACCCCCGTATGGTCCTGGCTTGCGCCGACTTCGCCCCCTCACACTCACTGCGCAAGACACTGCGCCGTCTCGCACGTGCCGAACAGGCTGGCGACACGCGGATACAAGTCCGCGTCGATACCGCCTTCGCCCGCGTGATGGCCGCCTGCGCGGGTAGACGCGATGGGCAGGCGGGCACCTGGATCACACCGGAAGTGCAGGCCGCTTACTGCGCCTGGCATGAGCAAGGGCAAGCGCACAGCATCGAAACCTGGATAGACGATCACTTGGTGGGCGGCCTGTACGGCATCAGTCTGGGGGGTATGTTCTTTGGCGAATCCATGTTCGCCCATGCCACCGACGCCTCGAAAATCGCCCTGGCCTATCTCGTGGCCTTTCTGACCCGTCACGAAGTCGACTGGATAGACTGCCAGCAACAGACGCGGCACTTGGCCAGCCTGGGTGCGCGGCCGCTGCCCCGCGCCCAATTTCTGCAACATGTCGCCAGGGTGCTGGCAAAACCTGCGCCCCCCTGGCGCGTCGGGGTATTACGGCATGCGGGCGACATCGTGGATAGCGCCAATCAGCGTTAATATGGGAGCTCCGCATCGCGCCAGCCCTGCTTTTGCATGAGCCAGCTCAAAGAACTTCCCTTCTCAACGCTGCAGTTCTACGCGACCGCGCCTTACCCTTGCAGCTATCTGCCAGAACGTCAGGCTCGCTCGCAGGTTGCCGCGCCAGGACACCTGATCAACGCCGACACCTATTGCCAACTGGTGCAGCAGGGTTTCCGGCGCAGCGGCCTGTTCACCTACCGCCCCCATTGCGATAACTGTCAGGCCTGTATCCCGGTGCGGGTCGATAGCGTGAATTACACCCCCAACCGCAGCCAGCGACGTGCCTGGAAAGCGCACCAGGGTCTGCGCGCCTTTGTGGCTGAGCTGGCCTGGTCGCCGGAACATTATTCGCTCTACACGCGCTATCAGCAGGGCCGCCATCCGGGCGGCGGCATGGACGATGACAGCCGCAGCCAATACGCGCAGTTTCTGCTGACCTCACGCGTCAATACCCGGCTGGTGGAGTTCCGCCAGCCCGAAGGCCAGTTAGTCATGGTGTCCATCATCGATGTGCTCGACGATGGCCTGTCCTCGGTCTATACCTTTTACGATCCCGAACTGGCTGGCAGCCTGGGCACCTACAGCATTCTGTGGCAGATCGAGCAATGCCGCATGCTGGAACTACCCTGGCTCTATCTCGGCTACTGGATCAAAGACAGCCGCAAAATGGCCTACAAGGCAGGCTTTCTGCCCCAAGAGCGCTATATCGACGGCCAATGGACCGCCCCGGAGTAAAGCCGCCGGCTCGCATACAATTCCGTCTCATGTCTATCCTCTTCAATGCCTACCCCCTGGCCCGCCCGGCGCTCTTCGCCATGGACGCGGAAACCGCCCACGAAGTCACCCTCGCGAGCCTGCAACGCGCCTATGACTGTGGCACCACGCGGCGCTGGCTGCACGATCAACCCCAGTTGCCGACGACACTGATGGGCATGACCTTGCGCAACCCCGTGGGGCTGGCGGCCGGACTGGACAAAAACGGCGCCTTCATTGATGCACTAGGCAATCTGGGCTTTGGTTTTGTCGAGGTCGGCACCGTCACGCCCCGCGCCCAATCCGGCAACCCCAAACCGCGCATGTTCCGCCTGCCCAAGGCCAATGCACTCATCAATCGCCTGGGTTTCAACAACCAGGGGCTGGATGCCTTCCTGGCCAATGTGACACGCAGCCGTTTTCGCAGCCAGGGCGGCATCCTGGGCCTGAATATCGGCAAAAACGCGGACACGCCGATCGAACGCGCCGCCGATGACTACCTGATCGGCCTGGCTGGCGTCTATCCTCATGCGGATTACGTCACGGTCAATATTTCTTCGCCCAACACCAAGAACCTGCGTGCGCTGCAAGGCGGTGACGAGCTCTCGCAATTGCTGGCTGCGCTGCGCGACAAGCGCGCCGAACTGGCGCAGCAACATGCGCGTCAGGTGCCGCTGGTCGTGAAAATCGCGCCCGATCTCAGCCAAGAGCAGATCGACATCATTGCCGACACACTGTTGAGCAATGGCGTGGACGGCGTCATCGCCACCAATACGACCTTGTCGCGTGAGGCCGTGCAGGGCATGCCCCATGCCGCCGAAACCGGCGGTCTGTCGGGCGCACCGGTGCACGAGCTGTCCTTGGCCGTTATCGAACGCCTGCGCCAGCGCGTGGGCTCCGCGCTGGCCATCATTGGCGTGGGCGGCATTCTGTCAGGCCAGCAGGCGCGCGAAAAAATCGCCGCCGGCGCCGATGCCGTGCAGCTTTACACCGGCCTGATTTACCGCGGCCCCGCCCTAGTCGGCGAATGCGTCGGCACGCTCAAGAACACGGCCAGATAAGGGGCTTTTCTTTTCGCAAGCGCCGCTATCGGCGCAACGCGCCACGCGGCATGGAAATACAAAAAAAGGCCACCCGGTGGGTGGCCCTAATTTCCAGCTCTGCTCTGTCACTCAAAGGTACTACAGACACGGTCTGCGCAACAAGCCCATCAAGACAACAACACCCTCAAGATGCGCTAAAGCACAGACCGTAATGGGTCAAAACCCTGATGGATTAAGACCCAAGGTGAACCACCGACATCAAGTGGCGCGGCGCGTGCGACCGGCAGCCTTGGTGGCAACATCAGCGGCATCCGAGGCCGCCTTGAACGTTGCACTCGCGGCGGCGTTCAGGTTGGACTCGGCGACCTCGGCGGCCTGCTTGGCAGCCTTGGTCAGCGATTCATAGGCATTGTTAGCCGTAGCCAGCGAGGACTTCAGCAGAGCAACGGCGCTTTCAGAACCATTCGGGGCGTTCTTGGAGAACTGCTCGACGGCCTCCTGGACATGCTGTTGGCCTTCGGCGATCTGCGCTTCGGCCAGCTTGGCCAGATCGGCCTGCACGGTATTGATGATGTCATACACGTGCTTGCCGTAAGCCAGGGCCTTTTCGGCGCTGAGCTGCACCAAGGCGGAGGTGAAGGAGGCAGCATCCTGGACATCTTTCAACTCAACGGCTTGCTGCGACTTCTGAGCCACTTCGTCCAGCGTCGCCTTGACCACCTTCAGGTTCAAATCAACCAGTTTCTCAAAACCACCGAACACGGCGGTCTGGGCAGCGACCAGGGTTTGCAAGGCGGATTTCTGGCGGGCCAGAACTTGTTGGGGGATGGCGGTCATGCGGATTCTCCTTCACGGTAATTTGGGTAGCGCCAACTTTTATGAAGCTGGGAACCTACTGCCAAACGGGCGCGGTGGCACAGACCGCCCTCCTCGTTTGCTGCAACGCACAATTGATATTTTAGGCAGCCAAAAAACCCTGTCAAGTAATTTTGTGCAATGCAGCACGCGAATAATCCTCAGCGGTGACAGCTTGCTTTCAGGGCGGTCGGGAATTACCCCAGGGTGACGCATACAAGCTGGCTCCCTACACTTTTGAGGCTTGCCTCAAAACAAAACCCTAGACGGCAGGACATGATAAATGCACAAAAAAGCTACACGCAGCGTAATGACCTGCATTGGAGACTACATGACTCGCCTTCCCCGCACGCTTTCAGCCATTATGGCTGCCGGTTCCATCCTTACTGCCGGCGCTGCCCTGGCCGACTATCCGGAGCGCTCCGTCAACATGGTGGTGCCCTTCGCCGCCGGCGGTCCGACCGATAGCGTCGCCCGCTCGCTCGCGGAGGCGATGCGTCCTACCCTGGGCGAAACCATCGTCGTCGAGAACAAGGGCGGCGCCGGCGGCACCATCGGTACGACCCAGGTGGCCCGCGCGCCCGCCGATGGCTATCAAATCTTACTGATGCACGCCGGCTTCTCAACCGCTCCCTCGTTGTACAAGAACCCGGGCTACGATCCCTACAGCAGCTTCGAACCCATCGGTCTGGTGGTGGATGTGCCCATGACTCTGCTCGCCCGCTCCGACTTCCCGGCCAACAATATTCAGGAACTCACTGAGTACATTAAAAAAAACCATGAGAAGATCTCGCTGGCCAACGCGGGGGTCGGCGCGGCCAGCCACCTGTGCGGCGTCATGCTGGCCGATGCGCTTGGCGTGAATCTGCTGACCATCCCGTACAAGGGCACCGCGCCGGCCATGAACGACCTGCTTGGCAAACAGGTGGATCTATTGTGCGACCAGACCACCAACACCACGCAGCAAATCAACGCCGACAAGGTCAAGGCCTATGCCGTGACCAGCCTCAAACGCGTGCCGACCCTGCCCAAACTGCCCACCATGGACGAATCCGGCTTCAAGGGTTTTGAAGTCGGTATCTGGCATGGCATGTGGGTGCCCAAGAACACGCCCCAGGCGGTTCGCGACAAGCTGCAAAAAGCCCTGCAAGCGGGTCTGGCCGACCCCAAGTTCCAAGAGCGCATGGGCCAGCTCGGCGCCACGGTTCTGACGGCGGATGCCAATCCGCAGGCCCTGGACGCCAAGGTCAAGCAACAGGTCCCGCAATGGGAAAAGCTGTTCACCAAGGCGGGGGTCGAAAAGCAATAAGCGCGCTGCGGACAAACCGCGGTCTCGCCTGGCCTCTCCATGGCGGAGAGGCCTTTTTTACACGCCGCAAAAAAACCCATAACTGGCGATACGTTATCCGGACCGCTGTACAGATCTCCGCTTCGATCGCAAGTTCCGATGCGTCTCTCGAACTGATGCGCTTGCGTCAATAGGCAGCGCGGGACTCCCCCGCGCCGGACCATCCCCAGGTGGTTCCGCCCCTTGACACCTACCCCCCAGGCAAGCCCAGGCTGCACTCGACTTGCTCAAGCCAGGGCCTAGCTTGCTCGCCACGATCAAGAGGCCAGCGACTGACAGCCGGACGCCCGCAGACGGGCGTGCAGACTAGAGGGCGTCCGAATGACTCTCGGGCTCAAAGCCCAGGGCTTCGGAAATGGCCGCTGCCGAATCCTTGAGCAGACGGACCCATTCATCCTGCAAGCGTTCGGCCGGCGCAGAAATGGACAGACCCGCTACGAGGCGGCCCGTATCGTCGTACACCCCTGCGGCGATACAGCGCACGCCCAGTTCCAGCTCTTCGTTGTCACGGGCGTAACCATGATCGCGAACAAATGCCAATTCGCGTTCGAGACGCTCAAGGTCGGTCAGGCTGTTGCGAGTGTGGCCCGCCAGCCCGGTACGCAGGGCATAAGCCCGCACCTGCCGAGAGTCCCAGGTGGACAGAAACAGCTTGCCGGTAGAGGTGAGGTGCAAAGGCGCACGACCGCCGATGGCGCGCACCACCTGCATGCCGGAACGCTCACTCCAGGCCCGGTCGATATAGACGATTTCGTCGCCCTGTTGCACAGACAGGTTGATCGTCTGCCCGGTGGAGCGGTGCAGATTGCGCATGACGCCAATGGCCGCCTCACGCACATTCAGCCGTCCCTTGACCAAGGAACCCAGTTCCAAGAGGCGCATGCCAAGTTGATACAGGCCATTGTCCACGCGCTCGACGTAACGGCCGATAACCAGATCGTTGAGGATGCGGTGAGCCGTAGAGGCGTGCAGCCCTGTGGTGGCCGACAGCTCCTTGAGCGTGACGGGTTCGGACTGCGCAGCCAGCGCATCCAGCAGACGCATGGCACGATCGATTACCTGGATAGCGGGCTGACCCGCATCGGAGGACGGCACGACGACAGAAGCGGAAGGCACACGAGACATGATTTTCTTGGCTGCCCGCTACGAAATGCGGCGGCGCAACAAAACTTGACTTATCGTATTGTGAAATTCAAGCCAGGTTTTGGCAACCGATATTTGCAATGCCGCTCATCCGTCCTAGCTCTTGGCCGGCGGCAGGAACTGACCGCCCAGCCTCAAGACTTCGGCGCGCAGATACTCCAGCGCCTCGGCGGCGGCCCCGGGTTCGCCCTTGACGCCCAGCTCGATATGGGCCGGCGCGCCGGCCTCGCCCACGCTGGGCAGGCTGAAGGCTTTCACGGCAGGCCAGCGCGACTCCAGTGTCTGCATCGAGAGCGTGATGCGCGACTCCGGCATATTGAATACCAGGAAGGAGTGCTCGGCATGCTGCACTTTGTGTTGCAATTCGCGATAGCGAGTGTCCAGCGTCCATTCGAGCATGGGCCAAGCCATCACCGGGAAACCAGGCACAAAGCTGTGGTCATGGATGTAAAAGCCCGGAATGCGGTTGTAGGGATTGGGGATGATCTCGCAACCCTCGGGAAACATGCCCATTTGCAAGCGCTGTTGATTCTCGGGCGTACTCATATCCTCAACGCCCTGCCCCTTGGCGGCCAGGTCGCGCGTGCGCTGCACGATGGCCGCTTCGGCCTCTGGGTGCAAGCACAGGCCCAGGCCGAGGGCAGCAGCCGCCGCCTGGCGGGTGTGGTCATCCGGCGTCGCGCCTATGCCGCCGCAGGAGAACACGATGTCGCCGCTGGCGAAGCTGCGGCGGTAGGCTGCAGTCAACATTTCGCGGTCATCGGTCAGAAACTCAGCCCAGGCAAGCTTCATGCCGCGCGCGGCCAGCATCTCGATCACTTTGGAGAAGTGTTTGTCCTGACGCCGTCCGGAGAGGATTTCGTCGCCCACGATGATCAGGCCGATGCGACGGTTAGCGGTATCTGCAGTCATGGATGTTCCAGGAGTGATGTAGCGGTGTTGGGGGAAGCGCGCAGACGCTGCAGCGCATCCAGGCCGTAATGGGCGTAGACCAGCCCCGAAAAGACCGGAAGAATGATCCAGGCCGGCGGCAGCATATTGAGCAGCGCGCAGATGAAACCGATGATCCAGAAACCGGCGTTGTTGCGCGCCAGCAGCCAACGCCGCTCTTCGGGGCTGGCATGCTCGACAATGGCATCCAGACGCAGCATGCGCGAAAAAGCGAAGGCCCACCAGAATACCGACAGCAGAAAGGCCATCGGCGGCACCAGCCAGAACGGCAATGTCAGCACCCAGCCCAGCGCGAACAGCATGCTGACCCAGATGGCATTCCAGACACTGACGGCGGTGGCATGACGGCCCAGGCGTGCCAAGCCGGCGTACTCGCGCCGCCCGACATGGCGCAATACCAGCGGCATGACAAACACGGCAGCTATGGCCAGGCCCAGAATGCCGGACACGGGCAACAGGAGGGCGGCGGCCAAAACGGGCACGAGATACAGTTTGAGCGAGAACAGGCCGACGGCCACGAGCCAGTCATCGAGGCGGTTGACCATATCCCATTGCGAACTCTCCAGGCGCAGCCAGTCGGTCAGGGGCGTCCAAAAGAACCACAACAGCAAAATGGCACCGAGCGCCGCAATCAAAAAGGGCAGCAACACGGCAAACAACATATTCGGGTGCAGTTGCGAGATCAGCGCGCGCTTGAATGCGCGCGTGACATCGGCGCCCACCACGGACAAAGACGGCGGGGAGATTGAGTTCATGGTCAAGGCAAGAAACAAGGCATGGCGGGTATGATAGACAAACACGCTGCGATTTGCCCATATGCCCTTACTTCTGCCCAACTCGCAGGCCCTGCGCGATGCGCTGGCCCAAACCGACCGTTTGCTGGTCGCCTGTTTCTGCGCGGCCTGGTGCGACACCTGCCAGCAGTACCGCATCAAGCTCGAAGCCCTGGCGCGGGCTCGCCCCGAGCTTGTTTTCGTGTGGATAGACATCGAAGACCATCCCGATCTGCTCGGCGATGAAGATGTCGAAAATTTCCCGACGCTGCTGGTCCAGGCCCCAGACCGCATACGGTTTTACGGCACGATGCTGCCGCATATTGGGCATCTCGAGCGCCTGCTCGACAGCCTGAGCACAGACGCCCCCCCTATTCAGACGGGGCTGCCCGATGTGCGGGGCTTGCTAGCCGGCGCCTGAGCCGGCATCAAAGGGGTTTGCGGCTGCCGCCCAGCAAAACGGCCAGTTGGCGCTTGGGCGCGCTGGTGGTGCGCGGCGCTTCAGGCTCAGACGTGGCGGCCGAGCTCGACGGCACATAAGGCTTGTAGAAAAAGTCATCGACGGGCTGGCGCGGCGTGCGGCGAAAGCTCTCACGCCCCTCTCGGCCTTCGCTGCGGCTCTCACGACCTTCCCGGCTGCTGCGACGCTCGCCACCCCGGCCGTGGCTGTGCGCCAGCAACTCAGAGGGGATGTCCAGCTTGCCCCGCGGCACCTGGCGCTTGATCAGCTTTTCGATGTCGAGCAGATAGCGCTCTTCCTCGGGAGTGAACAGGGCAATGGCTTCGCCGCTCGCCCCCGCCCGGCCGGTGCGGCCGATACGGTGCACGTAATCTTCGGCGTTGTACGGCAGGTCGTAGTTGATGACGCAGGGTACGCCCGCCACATCCAGCCCACGGGCCGCGACATCGGTCGCCACCAGCACTTCGAGTTCCCCGGCCTTGAAGGCTTCGAGGGCCTTCATGCGGTCAGCTTGCGACTTGTCGCCATGAATGGACTCGGCCTTGACCCCATCGAGTTCGAGCTGCCGAGCCAGACGGGCAGTGCCGATCTTGGTGTTGGAAAACACGATGACTTGCTTCAGGCCGCGCGACTTGACCAGATGCACGACGGCGGCGCGCTTGGCTTCGCCCGTCATCTGATAGGCAATCTGCGTGACCGTATCGGCCGTGGCATTGCGCGCCGCGACTTCAATCTCGATCGGCTGATTGAGATAGGAACGGCCCAGCTTGCGGATTTCGTTGCTGAACGTTGCCGAGAATAGCAGACCCTGGCGCTGCGGCGGCAGCAGACGGATGATGCGTTCTAGGTCAGGGAGGAAACCCATATCCAGCATGCGGTCGGCTTCGTCGAGCACGAGAATACCGACCTGGCTCAGGTTGACGTTCTTTTGTTCGACGTGATCGAGCAGACGACCCGGCGTGGCGACCAACACCTCGCAACCCTGGCGCAACGCTTCCTTTTGCGGCCCGATATCGACACCGCCGAACACCACGGCGGAACGCAGCGGCGTGTGCAGGCTGTAGCGCTTGACGTTCTCGTAGACCTGGTCGGCAAGCTCTCGGGTCGGGGTGAGGATCAAGGCGCGCACCGGATGGCGGGCAGGCGAGGCACTGCTATTGGCCAAAGGCATCAGCCGATGCAGAATGGGCAGCGTGAACGCTGCCGTTTTGCCGGTGCCGGTTTGGGCGGCACCCATGACGTCGCGTCCTTCCGCGACGACCGGAATCGCCTGCGCCTGAATCGGCGTGGGGCTGGTGTAGCCCGTTTCGGCAATGGACTTGAGCAGTAAAGGATGCAGCCCGAAATCGGCGAAGGTAAGCGCCTCGGCGGAGGGCGCGGCGGAAGAAGTAGAGTCAGTCATCGGGATAGGCACATACCGGGGGGCAGACAAAAAGAACAAAACGGAATACGGCTAGCCCGGATTGCTGTGGATAACTTTATTTTAGCGCAGCCGCGAGACTACGCCTCGGACGAATTCTGACGGAAAGTTGAAACCTGCCTGACAAGGCCTTTTCAGGCCGCCAACCAACGCAGGCCCCAAAGGGCCAACATACCCGAGACGATGACCAAGACAGCGCTGCGAGTACGCAGAAAAACAATAATGCCGAACAGTCCGGCCACCAGCTTGTAATCAAACACCGGCCCCAGGCTTTCTTTCCAGGGCAAAAAATCGGGCACCACAATAGCCGTCAAGGCGGCCACCGGCGCGTAACGCAGCGCGCGCCGCACCGAGTCTGGCAAGGGGAGGTAATCGCCAAACACCATAAAGCCTGCCCGCGTGAGCACGCTGCACAAAGTCAGCAGCAAGATGGCGCTATAGACATAGATTTCGCGTTCGGACATCAGCGCCCCAGCTTCTTCATGCGGCGCTCGGCCCATATTCCGGCCATGATGCCGGCAATGACGGCAGCCGCCAGGCCCAGACGCAAGGGCAGCACCTGCCCCACCCAGGCTACGAGGCCGGCCGCCAGCACCGTGACCACCATCGGGCGGGTGTTGACCAAGGGCACGGTGATGGCCATGAGCGCCAGCACGGCGGCAAAGTCCAGTGACCAGCTCGCAGGCACGACGGCGCCCAGATAGATACCCACGATGGACGATGTCTGCCAGACATACCAGCCAGGCGCGATGGTTCCCAGAAAATACCAAAGCTGCTCACGCGTGCCGCGCACCGGCGCATCGCCGAAACGCGGCATGAACAGCACGAAACCCATATCGGTCGTGAAATAGCCCAGACCAAGACGCTTAGGCCAGCTCAAATGACGGAAAAACGGGTGTAGCCCCGCGCCAAAGATGACGAAGCGCAGGTTGACCACGCAGCCCGCAGCAAAAATCAGCCACAGCGGGGCGCCCGAGGCAATGAGCGGCAAAGAGGTCAGTTGCGCCGACCCGGCATAGAGCAGCAGCGTCATGGCCAGGGCCATGGATTCGGTCAAGCCCGACTTGACCATGGCCACGCCAGTCACCAAGCCCCAGGTGCCGGTCGCAATCAGCGCAGGGGTGATCGCATGCACCCCCTGTCGGAAGGCGTCCAGCCGTTCGCGACGGGCTAGCTCTTCCAGGGCACAGTCGGAAGGTTCAGAAGCCACGGCAAGGACTCTGGCTGCACAGCGACATGGTACTCACGAAAAAAAGAGGGTGATATGACGGTGCGCCCGGCGATAGGGCTAACAGCCGATCCTTCAAAGTAAGACCAAAGAACTATCAGGCGCTCATTGTAACCCTGTCGCTTGATACAATAGTGCACACTGAAAGGAGGAAGCCCGCCGATGGTCATTGCGACGGGCTGCGCATGTCACTCCCACGCCCCGGCCGCCACGTCCTGGCGGCGATGAACCTACCCCTTCATTGATCGTCTTACGTTTTTTTAGGAACGTCCCATGACCGCAGCCGCCCAAGCCGCGCAAGCCGCCATCGAAGTTGGCGCCGAAGACCTCCCGGTGTATTGCCCCGGCCCGAAAGCCCCTCTCTGGAGCATGCACCCGCGCGTCTTCCTTGACGTCGCCCATACCGGCAGTGCCCGCTGCCCCTACTGTGGCACCGAGTACCGGCTCAAGCCCGGCACGGTGATCCACGGCCACTAATCTTTTCTCGCCCCGCGCCGCCATGTTCGCCACCCCCGACGAAGCAGAGCACGCTTTTTACGAAGCCCTGGAGCAGGCCGATGCCGATCGGCTCATGCAGATTTGGGCCGATGACGAAGAAGTCGTATGCATCCATCCCGGAGGCCTGCGCATCGTAGGCCATGCTGCAGTGCATGAATCATGGCAGCAGGTGCTCGCCAATGGACCGCTGCGTCTGCGGCCCCTGCGTCCTGTCGTGGTGCACAGCATGATGTGCGCCGTGCATGTGCTGGTCGAACAGATCACGATTCTCACGCGGGAAGGCACCCAGTTCGCCAACTGTTACGCCACGAACATCTATCACAAGGGCCCGACGGGCTGGCGCATGGTGATGCACCATGCCTCCCAGGCGCCTGCCGAGGCGGGCGTGCTGGACTTGCACGACGTGCCCGACAGGCTGCATTAGTCCTGTCCATACCGGAGTCGACTCTGTGCCTGCCCAGACAACTGATGTTCAAGCCCAGCGCCTGGCGCGAGCGGCTGGCACGCGCGGGGGGGTTTCCCGTACAACTGGCCTTAGCTTAGGTGTGCTGCATTGGCCGCAACACGGATAGACCTCACCCCCTGCCCCGTCCCCGCCTGGCTGCCCGATGGCCATAGCCAGACCCTGTACGCGGCCACGATGGCGCAGTATCACCATATTGCCTTCGTGCGTGAGCGGGTTGACACACCGGATACCGATTTCGTCGATTTCGACTGGACCGGCCCTGGCCTCTTCCCGCACAAAGCAGCCGACGGCAGTCCCGTCACGGGCGACGCGCCAGTCAATGGCAAGACGGCCGCTGCGCGCTGGATGAAGCCCGAAGACTGGAGCGCCCTGCCGCGCGCGGCCGACACGCCGGCGCTGGTGCTGTTTCATGGACTGGAGGGCGGCAGCAACAGCCGTTACGCGCAGTCCATCGCACACCACTTCCGGGCGCGCGGCTGGATCGTGGTGATCGCCCATTTCCGGGGTTGCTCAGGCGTTCCCAACCGTCTGGCGCGAGCCTATTACTCCGGCGACTCCGACGAAGTCGGTTTCATGTTGGATACGGTGCGCTCACGCATTCCGCATGCCCGCTGGCATGCCGTGGGCGTATCGCTGGGCGGCAACGCCCTGCTCAAATATCTGGGCGAACACGCCAACTCCAGCGGCTGGCTGGCCGGGGCCGCAGGCGTATCAGTGCCCTTAGACCTGGTCGCAGGCGGCAAGGCGCTATGTCAGGGGTTTTTCGGCCGCAGAATCTACACGCCCTATTTCCTGCGCACCATGAAGCACAAAGTGCTGGAAAAAGCCAAGCGCTTCCCCGGCGCCATTGATGTCATGCGGATTGCCCACGCCCGCGATCTGCGCGATTTTGATGATGCCTATACCGCGCCCATGCACGGTTTCCGCAATGCGCTGGATTACTGGACGAGAGCATCCAGCAAGCCCTGGCTGGCCAAGATTGGCATTCCAACGCTGGTGCTCAATGCGCGCAATGATCCCTTTCTGCCAGCGAACGCCCTGCCCATACCGGCAGAGTGTGCCGACGCGGTGCTTTTGCACCAACCGGCGGCGGGCGGCCATGCCGGCTTTCCGACCGGGCCCTTCCCCGCACACTTGAACTGGCTGCCGCAACGGCTGGGCCGCTTTTTCGAAACCGGTAAATAAGCCAGCGGCGGGATCAACCCGAGCGGAAGCGCTCTAGGAGCGCCCGCTCATCGGCCAGTTTCTGCTTGACCTCCCGGATCTGCACGTCGATCTGCGACTGCTCGTAAAAATCTTTGGATATTTGACGGGCCTGCTGCAACTGAGACTCTGCCGCCGCGTAAGCGCCGGTCGCCACATAGAAACGCGCCATATCGCGACGCGCCTCGACCGGATGGCCGGCGCGCTCCTGGCTCTGCGCCAGCAACTGGTAGAGCTCTGGCTCATCATTGCCCCATTGCTTGATGCACTCGCGCAAATACGCCTGGGCGTCTGAATTGCGGCCGTTATCCTGCAAGGCCTGAGCATAGGCCAGGCCGAGCGCACGGTTGTCAGGCCATTGCTTGATCGCCGCCTCGGCGAGGGTCAATTGGCGCGAACGGTCTTTGCGGGCGGCGGCGATATCGATCGCCAACCGGGCCATCATGGGAGACCGGCGGCCATCGGCTGAGGCGGCGTCAAGCAGCGCCTGAGCCTGATCCAGCTCATTACGCTGAAAATGATAATAGGCCAGGCCATATTGGGCAGCCGCCCGGCGCACCCCCGACAGGGTGCGAACCTCATCCTGCAACTGCTGCTGCGCCGTGCGCAGACTGGTCGTATCGCGCCCCTGCAACACGCGCATCTTTGCACGAATGAACCAGAAATCATCACTGTCGACAAAACGCGAGGATGGCATCTCACGGATGCGATTCTGCACATCCGACATCCGGTCGATAGACAGCGGATGGGTGCTGGCCCAGGCACCGCCGCCCATGCCTTCGTTTAAGCGCGAGGCATTCATAAGGCGCTCGAACATATGCGCCATGCCTGAGGGGTCGTAGCCGGCGCGGGTGAGCATTTGCAAACCGGTGCGGTCGGCTTCGCGCTCGGCATCACGGGAAAAACCCAGTTGACGGTTGATCGCAGCGGCCTGCCCGAACGCGGCCACCCCCATGGCAAGGTTGGCCCCGCCCCCCGCTAACGCGGCCAGCAAAGCCGCAGCCAGGCTGGCCATCATGACGACACCGCTCTGGCTTTGCTGCGTCATGCCGCGTGCAATGTGACGCTGCACGACGTGGCCGATTTCATGCGCCAGCACCGCCGCCAACTCCGATTCGCTGCCCGAGGACACAATAAGCCCCGTATTGACGCCTATGAAGCCGCCCGGCATGGCGAACGCGTTGATTTCCGGGTCGCGCACACCAAACATTTCGACATCGGGCACGCTGCCCGGCGAAAATGCGGCCAGTTTGCGGCCCATTCTTGTCAGGTATTGAGACAGCTCAGGGTCATTGATATAGGTGGGATCGCGGCGCCCCTGGGCCATGATGGCCTCGCCCAACTGACGCTCCAGCCCGGGGGACAGGTCGGCCGAAGATGCCGCCCCCATAGAAGGCAACCCCATAGGTTGCGCCAATGCGGGCGCCATCGGGAAACCCAGCGCCAAACATAAGACGGCAGACAAGGCGCGGGCCTTGAGCGAGAATAGAGGACGGCGGCAGTTCATGGCTTCTATGATAGCCAGACCTGCCAAAAGTTTTCGCTGCTGCTTTGTTTATTCATAAATTTTATTGGAGCCCGGATGAAACCCGTGCGTAAGGCCGTCTTCCCCGTAGCAGGCATGGGCACCCGTTTCCTGCCAGCCACCAAGGCCATGCCTAAGGAAATGCTGCCCGTCGTGGACAAACCGCTGATCCAATATGCCGTCGAAGAAGCCGTCGCCGCCGGGATCACAGACCTGATTTTCGTCACCGGCCGCAACAAGCGCGCGATCGAAGACCACTTCGACACCGCGCCCGAATTGGAAACCGATCTGGAAAAAAAGGCTAAGTACGAACTACTGGCTCTGGTGCGCGACATTCTGCCTGCTCACGTCCACTGCATCTATATCCGCCAATCGGCCCCGCTAGGCCTGGGCCATGCGGTGCTGACCGCCGCGCCCGTGGTCGGAGATGAACCGTTCGCCGTATTGCTGGCCGATGACTTGATCGACGGCGACACCCCGGCATTGGCGCAACTGATAGCCTGCGCCGCCGAGCAAGACGGTAGCGTGCTGGGCGTGCAGGAGGTACCGCGCAAAGACACCAACAAGTACGGCATCGTGGCATCGAGCCATATCGCCCCGCGCACGGAAAGGGTTTCGCATTTGGTCGAAAAACCCGCACCGGAAGACGCTCCCTCGACCCTGGCCGTCGTGGGCCGTTATGTGCTGGAGCCGCAGATTTTTGATCATCTGCGTAACACCGGCAAGGGCGCTGGCAATGAAATCCAGCTTACGGACGGCATCGCCGCGATGATGCACGAACGCGCTGTCTATGCCTACCGCTACGAAGGTCAGCGCTATGACTGCGGCAGCAAGGCTGGCATGTTCCAGGCCACGGTGGCCTTGGGCCGCAAATACCACGGCCTGATCCCGGAATAAGCCAGCCTCGCCTGACGCGGCCTGCAAGACAGGCGCGTCAGGCTTAGCCTTCGCGCCAGCGCTTATTGCCAACCATAGCGCCGCACCCAGACATTTTTCAGCTTCTGAGTCATGGTGGCGTATCCCAGCAAAATCAGCACCAGGAAAGGGAAATAGGTCCAGGGTAGCGCTTGCATCTCAAAGTAAGTGGCCACGGGCGAGAAAGGCAGCGCGAGACCGACCAGCATGACCACCGCGGTCATGATGAGCAGCGCAGGCGCGGCGCGGCTTTGCACAAAGGGAATATGGCGCGTGCGGATCAGATGAACGACCAGCGCTTGCGACAGCAGCCCCTCAACAAACCAGCCTGACTGGAACAGCGTTTGATGATCCGGGCTATTGGCGCCGAACACGTACCACAGCAGTGCGAACGTCAGGATGTCAAAGACTGAGCTGATAGGCCCGAAAAACATCATGAAACGGCCCAAGTCCGCCGCGTCCCAACGTTGCGGCGAACGCAATTGTTCGCTATCGACATTATCGAAGGGAATGGCCGTCTGCGAAAAATCGTAGAGCAGATTTTGCAATAGCAGCTGGATAGGCAGCATGGGCAAAAACGGCAGGAAGGCGCTGGCCACCAGCACTGAAAATACGTTGCCGAAATTGGAGCTGACGGTCATCTTCAAGTACTTGAGCATATTGCAGAAAATGCGACGGCCTTCGACCACGCCATCTTCCAGAACGGTAAGGCTCTTTTCCAGCAGAATGATATCGGCCGCCTCCTTGGAAATATCCACCGCCGAATCGACGGAAATGCCCACGTCGGCCGCGCGCAAGGCCGGCGCGTCATTGATCCCGTCTCCCATGAAACCCACGGTCGCCCCCTGCGAGCGCAGCGCGCGCACCAGCCGCTCTTTATGGACCGGCGTTAGGCGGGCAAACAAGGTGCCGCGTTGGGCAGCATCCGCCAGCGCCTGGTCGTCCATCGCGTCGAGGTCGGAGCCGAGATACCAGTGCTCGACATCCAGACCGACCTCACGGCAGACTTTACGGGCAACGGCTTCTACATCGCCGGTCAGCACTTTGACGGCAATGCCCGACTTCATGAGTGCGCGCAGCGCGGGCGAGGCCGACTCTTTGGGCGGATCAAGAAAGGCGATATAGCCCACCAAGGTCAGCCCACTTTCATCGCCCACTTTGTAAGGGCCATGATCGGCGGGCAGACGCTTGATTGCGACGGCAATCACACGCAGACCTTCCGCATTCAGTTTGCCGGTGGCTTCACGAACCGCCGCACGTGCGGCCTCATCCAGCCAGGCCTCGCCATCGGCGGTGCTGACCCTGGTGCAGACAGACAGAATCTCTTCCAAAGCCCCTTTGCAGATCAGTTCGTGGCTGTCGCCGCCGTCGCGATCGCTCACCACGACCGACATGCGGCGGCGCGAGAAATCAAAAGGGATCTCGTCTATTTTTTGATAGTTGGCCGCCGGGTTGAGTTGACGGCCGACTTCGGCATGCTCCAGCACCGCGACATCGAGCAGGTTCTTCAAACCCGTCTGGTAGTAGCTATTGAGATAGGCATAGCCCAACACGGCGTCACTGGGCGCACCCTCCACATCAATATGGCGTTCGAGCGCGATACGGTCTTGGGTAAGCGTGCCGGTCTTATCCGTGCACAGCACCGTCATGGCTCCCAGGTTCTGGATCGCGTCAAGACGCTTGACCACCACCTTCTTGCGCGACATGGCGACCGCCCCCTTGGCCAGCGTAGAGGTCACGATCATGGGCAGCATTTCGGGCGTCAGACCGACTGCCACCGCCAGCGCGAACAGTAGGGCCTCCAGCCAATCGTGCTTCGTGAAGCCATTGATGAGGAACACCAGCGGCACCATCACCAGCATGAAACGAATCAATACCCAACTCACGCGATTGATACCGCGCTGAAACTGAGTCGGCGCGCGCGTGGTGGCTGTCACCCTGCCCGCCAATTGCCCGAAGCTGCTCTGCGCGCCCGTGGCCAGCACCAGGGCAAGCGCGGAGCCACTCACCACATTGGTCCCCATGAATACCATGTTTTCCAACGCCAGCGGATCGCGCAGATCAGGCCGAGCTTGAACGAATTTCTCGACGGGCAAGGACTCGCCCGTCAAGGCGGCCTGTGCCACGAACAGGTCTTTCGCCGTCAGGATGCGGCAGTCCGCCGGGATCATATCGCCCGCCGACAAAGCCACGACATCGCCTGGCACCAGGTCCTGCAAGGCTTGCTCTGTACCGCGCGCCGCGCCGGGACGCAGCACCGTGGCCGTGTTCTGCACCATCGCGCGCAGCGCATCGGCAGCCTTGCCGGAGCGGCGCTCCTGCACAAAGCGCAGTATGGTGGCAATGAGCACCATACTGCCAATGATGAGTACGGCAGCCCAACTGCGTTCATCCGGCTGCGCCAGATACACATCAGTCAACCAGGAAAGGGCTGCCAGGGCAGTCAGCAAGAGATTGAAGGGGTTGCGAAAAGACAGCCACAAATGCATGGTCGCGGACAGAGGACGCTCATGGTCCACCCGGTTCGGGCCATGCCGCTCCCGCGCCGCCTCGGCCTGCTCGGCGCTCAGCCCCTGGGGACTGCTGCCCAGTTCGGCATAGAGGGTTTCGACCGGTGCATAAGCCAGATCCAGGGTGCGTCCATCCAGCCGGTGGGCGACATCGGTCGCCGCGCCAGCCTGAGCGCCAAGCTGTTCAAGAATGGGATCACGGCGAAAATAGCGCCCAATAGGGCGCACTTGGGCGGCCGAGAAAAACAAGGCTTTAAGTACGTGCAGCATCGGAGTTCTCCGAAGGCGCAGACAGCCACACGCAATCAATAGGCGTGCGTGGTCTGCCAGGATTGAACCGGAAGAAAAACGGCGATGCGCCGGACAGGCAAGGAGGGGGAGAAAGCCGTAAGGCTCATCCGGAAGGCGTCAGGGCTGACCCCACCGGGCGCGGGAGGATCAGATCTGGCGTCGCGCCTTGCGCGACCAGCGCCATCGAGGCTCGGGGTCGGAGGTAGCGGGCATGAAGAGACGCTCCAGGATGAAGACTAAGGGAGAAATCAGCGGGCGCTGGCCGTGGCGGCGGCACCAAATCGCACCTGACGCACGGAGGGATTGGCGCTCAGGCGCTTGGCCTGGGACATCAGCTCACCGCGAAGTTCCGGCGGGCAATTCACCGTCACGCAAGCGGACGCCAACTCGGCACTTTGCGAGCTGTCTACTTGAAAGTGCGCCACGCTCAGGCCCGCCGCGGAGAAATCCAAGCAGATCTGCTT
Source organism: Bordetella avium (assembly GCF_034424645.1). NCBI lineage: Bacteria > Pseudomonadati > Pseudomonadota > Betaproteobacteria > Burkholderiales > Alcaligenaceae > Bordetella > Bordetella avium. Next base: position 710,214 of record NZ_CP139969.1, on the reverse strand, counting down.
GCGCACGTCGCCCAGCGCATCACGCGGGCAGACGACGGTGAGACGCGACACGCCCTGACGGCGGGTGACGGAACGATCTACGCCAGCACGGCGCAGGAACAAGTCGAAGAAACGCATAACGACCTCCGTAACAGCAAATCGGAGACGCACTGCGAGCACACACACCGGCAAAACACGGCTCAGGCTGGCACGACAGGCGCAACCGGGCACGCGGCAAAAACGGCGGTTCTGGCGGATATGTTGGGAGACTTGCCCGTAAGCATCAGCGCGATGCTGAAACTGCTCTGGAAACCAGCGGTGCCAGATCAGCGCTTTTAGGCGGGACGCCGCAACCTGCATTGCTTAACAGGCGCGGCAGAGACTTTGTTCTGCGGATTCTGTTAAGCAGCAATGTCGATACAAGATCGACTACTGTCGCCGGAATCGGTGTTCACAGAACAACTCCTGAGATTGAAAACAACATAATTTTACGCGGGTTTATACCCATGGACAAGGTTTTTGACGCAAGTTCGCCCAAAATATGCGCAGGGATATTTCTCTCGGATTCCGCCTGAGGCCTGAGCCTTGCCACTCGCCCCTGCTTCTGAGAGACCGCCACGGAGGCATCTCCCCGGCCGCGCCTGCGCGCACGCTCAAGAGAATGCCCACGCGTGCGTCGGTCCGCAACCTCATGGTTGTTGCCCGCCATGGCGAACATCTTAAGCAGAATTTCGGCGTCGCTTCCGAGCTTGAGCGGCGGTGCAACCCCACCGAAGCCTCCCCGACATGCCGCGCGTCTCCCGAGCACAAACCGAAAAGAATCGAGCAGCGATCGAACACGCCTCATCGCGGCTTATCCGCGAACGCGGCCTGAGTGTGAGCGTGGCCGATCTGATGGGGGCAGTCGGTCTGACGCCGGGCGGGTTTTACGGCCATTTCAAGTCTAAAGATGATCTCAATGCCGTCGCCTGCGACCATGCTTTCACGGAGGCAGCAAGACAGTGGCAGATACGAATGGCCAGCGCCGGCTCCCGTACCACCCTGATCAATGCCTATCTCCACCCGAGGGCGGCGTCTGCCAAGACGCCATGCCCGATGGTGTCCCTGGCTGCCGACGTGGCCCGCGAAGACACAGACAAGCCGGTGCGCCAGCGCTTTCATCAGGGCCTGGAGGAATTGGTGCGCCGCCTGCAAACCACCTACCACGCCGAGCATGCGCGCGACGCAGCGCTGGCGGATGTGGCCACGATGGTCGGCGCCTTGCTGCTTGCCCGCGCAACGCGGGGCAAGCGCATCTCGCGCGAAATCATGGCGGCGTCACGCACCCGCCTGCTCGGAGACAACACACATCCTCAGGGGTAGAAATACCAAGCCAAATAGGCTGCGAACAAGACATAGATGCCGCCCACGGCCGCCAGGGCAGGGACATTCATACGCCCCTGGCGAAAGCGCAGCCACAGCAACAGAATGGCCGCCAACGTCATCAGGCCAGCGGCGATCAGGGGCGCATCCAGCAGCCAGGGGGTCATGAAGATTCCCAAGGCACTGGGTATGGTCGCCTGAATCATCATGGCGCCCGAAATATTGGCCAGCGCAAGACGCTCCTTACCCTGCCGTACCCAAATGAGCGCATTCATGATTTCCGGCAGTTCCGTCGCCACCGGCGCCAGCAAGAGGGCAGCTAAATGCGGAGAGGCGCCCATGGCCACACCAAGAACCTCGATCTGACGGACGAAAACGTGCGAGGCAACGCCAATGACCGCCAGGGCAAGCAGCGTCTGCGTACAGGCCCAGAACAGCGAGGGTTCCGGATCGCGAGGACGCAACTTGAGCGGCTCAAGATCTTCGCAGTCCAGGCTGTCTTCGTCATTGGAAAGTTCGCGCTTGACGTAGAGGCCGTAGGTGCAAAGGAAAAGAATGCCCAGCCAGGGTTTCCAGGCAAAGGCAATCAAACCCAGGCCGAGCTTGACCACGAAGATACCCATGAACCAGGCCTGGTCCCGGGCAAGCCTGGGCTGATCGGCATTGATCGTGGCCAACGCCTTACCCCGATGGACGCGCAGCAAGGCCCAACCGACGACGGCATAGGCCAGCGTCGCGAGCACAAGCGGGCCGCCCATCGCAGCCCCGACGCCGATTTCTTTTTGCTCTGGGGTCTGACCAAACACGACCGCAATAAAGGTCACTGCGCTTTCAGGCAAGGCGGTGCCAAAAGCGGCCAACACGGTGCCCGTCGCCGTCGCGCCCAGACGAAAACGATGCCCGACCCATTCGACGCCATTGACAAAGAATTCACAGGCGAAATAAATGGTGGCGGCTGCCAGCAGAAATAGGAAGATCGAGAGCAACATGATAGACAGCCGGACGAGCAGATCGCTTTGGCGCAACAACGCGGCTCGCCCGGCTGGGGTGAACGCGATGAGGCCAAAGGTCTCGCCTGGCTGCTTGCGGCGACCGCGTTGCGGTGCCGTAAGGCCGTCAGCGCCATGGGGATGAACCACCAAGTTTGTTGACGCTGACTCCCTTGGGGAAACAAAGGATGGCTACTCCCCAATGACAGTGGCCGGATTGTAGCAGCGCCCCAAAAAAAGACCAGTCCCAGCTATCACGCGCCAAGCTACAGTAGGAAAATTCATTATTTGAGCAATCCCATCATGAGCCTGCCCGCCCTAGACCCCTCTGCCTTCATGGCGCGCCGCGGCCGCGTTCTGGATTGGATGCGCGCCCAAGGCGGTGGTATCGCCATCCTCGCCACGGCACCGCAAGCCATGCGCAACCGCGACGCCGACTACCCTTACCGCCACGACAGCGATTTTTACTATCTGACGGGTTTTATCGAGCCCGACGCCTGGCTGGTGCTCATTGCCGGCGCGGATACGCGCGCATTGCTGTTCTGCCGAGAGCGCAATGAGGAACAGGAAATCTGGGAGGGGCGGCGTGTCGGGCCCGAGGCCGCCGCCGAGCAATTCGGCATGGACGACGCCTATCCGGTCAAGGATATCGACGAGCTCCTGCCCGCCTGGCTTCTGGACCGTCCCGCCTTATGGCTATCGCAAACGGCTGGCGCGGCCACCCAGGCCCGCGTGAACACCTGGATGCAGGCCGCCCGCGAGCAGGGCCGCGCGGGTGCAAGGCCCCCGCAGACGGTACATGACCTCAACCCCCTGCTGGCCGATATGCGGCTCGTGAAAGACCCGACCGAAATCGCGGCAATGCGCCGCGCCGCGCGCATTTCGGCAGGCGCCCACGCGCGCGCCATGCGCGCCGTGCGTCCCGGCATGCGCGAATATGAACTCGAAGCCGAATTGCTTTATGAGTTCCGGCGTCATGGCGCGCAGAGCGTGGCCTACAACAGCATCGTGGCATCCGGAGCCAATGCCTGCATCCTGCACTACCAGGCAGGTGACGCCGAACTGCGCGACGGCGAACTGGTGCTCATTGACGCCGGCTGCGAATACGACAGCTATGCCTCTGACATCACGCGCACCTTCCCGGTCAACGGACGTTTCAGCGGACCGCAGCGGGCGCTCTACGACCTGACGGTCGCCGCCCAGGCCGCCGCCGCCAGCGCCACCGCCGCCGGACGCAGTTGGGACGACGGCCACCAGGCAGCGCTGCGCGTCCTGGCTCAGGGCATGCTGGACGAGAAGCTGTTGCGCGGCAGCCTGGACGGGGTGCTGGAATCGGGCGCCTATTCGCGCTTTTACATGCATCGCACCGGGCACTGGCTGGGCCTGGATGTCCATGATGTCGGCGATTACCTGGCGCCTGCGACTGCCCCGGGCGCACCGCGCCCCTGGCGCACGCTCGAAGCCGGCATGATGCTGACGATCGAGCCCGGCATCTATGTCCGCCGAGCCAAAGATGTGCCGGAAAAGTTCTGGGATATCGGCATACGTATCGAGGACGACGCCCTCGTCACGCAAGAAGGCTGCGAGCTGATAAGCCGGGGTGTGCCCGTGAACGCGCGGGAGATCGAAGCGCTGATGCGGGAGTGACAAGCCAGCGGCCTCAAGCACCGGTAAAATGCCAGGCATGAACGAACCGGTCTATGACATCGCAATCCTCGGGGCAGGCCCCGTAGGCCAGACGCTGGCCCTGTTGCTGGCGCAAAACGCCAGGCAACCAGAACGCATTGCGCTGCTGGCGGGCGAACCTGGCCGCGCCGCGCCCGCCTCAGATCCCCGCGTGCTGGCCATGAACTTCGGCAGCCGGGTTCTGCTCGAAAGCCTGGACGCCTGGCCGCGCCAGCACGCCGATATCCGTCATATTCATGTTTCGCAGCGTGGCCGACTTGGCCGCACCGTCATCAATCACCAGGATTTCGACGTACCGCAGCTGGGCAGCGTCGTGCCTTACGCCGGCTTGCACGCCACGCTGTCTGAACAAGTCGCTCGCAGTGGCGTGACGGTGCTGCACGGCCCGCTGGCCAGCATTAGCGCTCAAGGCCCGGAGGGTGTGGAGCTGAACGGCAGGCGCTACCGCATCGCCGTGCAATGCGACGGCTCGGGTGGCAGCGATGTGCGCCGCGACTACAGCCAGCACGCCATCCTCACGAGCGCACGCGCCACCCTGCCGCGCGCCGCCTGGGCCTGGGAGCGCTTCACCCGCGAGGGCCCGATCGCGCTACTGCCTCACCCGCAGCAAAATGGGGGCTATTCGGTAGTCTGGTGCGTCGCGCCGGAGCGCGCCAGCGAGCTGGCTGCCCTGGACGACAGGCAGTTTTCGGCCGCCCTTTCTCAGGCGTTTGGCGACCGTCTCGGACGTTTGCATTGCGAAGCGCCACGCCATATCTTCCCGCTGGCGCTCAAGGCGCGGCGCACACAAGTCCAGGGACGTGTGGCCACCATAGGCAATGCGGCGCAAACCCTGCACCCGGTAGCAGGCCAAGGGCTAAACCTCGGTCTGCGCGACGCCGCGCAACTGGCGCGGGCCCTGCAAGGGTGGCACCCCGCCGATCCTCCCCTGGAGCGGCTGGCCGAGTTTGCCCGCAGCCGCGAGGCGGACCGCTGGATTACCGCCGGACTGACTGACCTCATGCCGCGCGTGTTCTCCACCGGACTCGCCCCGGTCGAGCATGCTTGCGGCCTGACGCTGCTGGCGCTAGACCTCGCCGCCCCCTTGCGAGCACCGCTCTCACGCCACCTTTTGCAGGGTTTTCGCGTCTGAGTTCAAGCCTGCCCTTGGCGCCCAGCTTGACGCCGCCGCCCCTGGATAGGTATCCGCCGAGGGCAGGCAAAATGGGGTCGGACACAAGACGGTTAAAATGTGAGCATGCGCATCGGCCCCTGGTCTCTTTCCAACAATGTTTTCGTCGCCCCCATGGCGGGAGTGACGGACCGTCCTTTCCGTCAGCTATGCAAACGGCTGGGGGCGGGCTATGCCGTGTCCGAGATGGCCGCCAGCAATCCACGCCTATGGGATAGCGTGAAAACCTCGCGCCGGCTGAACCATGACGGCGAGATCGCCCCCATTTCGGTGCAGATCGCAGGCGCCGATCCCGCCATGATGGCGGAAGCCGCCGTGTTCAATGTGAACAAGGGCGCCCGCATCATCGATATCAATATGGGCTGCCCGGTCAAGAAGGTCTGCAATATGGCCTCAGGCTCGGCCCTGCTGCGCCACGAAGATCTGATTGCACGCATTCTGGATGCCGTGGTGGGCGCCTGCGCGCCGCTAGGCGTGCCGGTTACGCTCAAGACACGCACGGGCTGGGACCGAGAAAGCCGCAATGCCCTGCGAGTGGCCCGCATGGCCGAGCAAAGTGGCATCGCCCTGCTCACCCTGCATGGTCGCACCCGCTGCGACCTGTACACAGGTGAGGCGGAATACGACACCCTACGCGCCGTGAAGGCCGAAATCGGCATTCCGGTGGTGGCCAACGGCGACATCGACAGCCCGGAGAAAGCGCGTGACGTCCTGCGCTACACCGGCGCCGATGCCGTCATGATCGGCCGCGCCGCCCAGGGCCGTCCCTGGATATTCCGTGAAATCGACCACTTCCTGCGCACGGGCGAAACGCTGGCGCCGCCCAGTCATGCCGAGATGCGCGACCTGCTGCTCGAACACCTGGACGACCACTACCGTTTCTACGGCGAACATACCGGTGTGCGCACCGCACGCAAACACATAGGCTGGTATATCGACTCGCTGCCGGGAGCAGAGCCTTTTCGCGCCCGCATGAACCTTATTGACAACACCGCCGAACAATTCCGCGCGGTGGCCGAGTGGTTTGATCACTCGCTTATAGGAGACGGCCAGCAAAACACCGCCGCCTCCCCGAACTTGCTGGCGGCATAAGCGCCAGCTCCATCATAAAAATAGCTGTTGTACTCAAATCAAAATGAGCAAAAAAGATGTCCTGGAAGAATGCGTGCGCGCCAGCCTGGTGCGTTATTTCGAAGACCTGGGTGATTCCGAGCCCCACGATATGTGGGACATGGTGATGCGCTGCGTCGAGCGCCCGGTCCTCGAAGTCGCCCTGGAGCGCTCGGGCGGCAACCAATCGCGCGCATCTGAAATGCTGGGCATCACCCGTAATACGCTGCGCAAGAAGCTGCTCGCGCACAATATTCAGCCCTAGCCTCTCTGCTGACAGATCACCCTTTCTCTGCGTCCCTGCCCGGACGCCTCTGACTCACACACCATCATGAAAATCGAAACCGCCCTGCTTTCGGTGTCCGACAAGACCGGCATCGTGGAATTCGCCCGTGCCCTGGCTGCACGTGGCGTGCGCCTGCTGTCCACAGGAGGCACTGCCCGCCTGCTGGCCGACGCCGGCCTGACCGTCACCGAAGTCGCCCAGCACACCGGTTCGCCTGAAATCCTCGATGGCCGTGTCAAGACGCTGCATCCGAAGATTCACGGCGGCCTGCTCGCCCGGCGCGACAGCCAGGAGCACATGGACACGATCGCCGCCTCGGGCATCGACCGGATCGACATGCTGGTGGTCAACCTCTACCCCTTCCGCGAAACCGTGGCCAAGCCGGATTGCACTTTCGCCGATGCCGTCGAGAACATCGACATCGGCGGCCCCGCCATGCTGCGCGCCGCCGCGAAGAACCACGGTACGCAAGCCGGTGGCGTGACGGTCGTGATCGACCCGGCCGACTACAGCCGGGTGCTGACGGAAATCGATCAGACTGGCAGTACGTCCTATGCGTTGCGTCTGGAGCTGGCCTCCAAGGTCTATGCCCATACCGCCGCCTACGACGGCGCCATCGCCGCCTACCTGACCAGCCTCGCCGAACCGGCGCCGGAACAGGACGCCGCGCCGGCACGCAATGAATGGCCGCGCACGCTGACCATTCAAGTCAAGCAAGAACAGGCGCTGCGTTACGGTGAGAACCCCCACCAGACCGCCGCTTTCTACGTCGATGCGCAGCGTCCGGCCGGCCTGCTAGGCAATTACCGTCAGTTGCAAGGCAAAGAACTGTCGTACAACAACATTGCCGACGCCGATGCCGCCTGGGAATGCGTACGCAGCTTTGACACCCCGGCCTGCGTAATCGTCAAACACGCCAATCCCTGCGGCGTGGCCGTGGCGGGCAGCAATCTCGAGGCCTATCAGAAGGCGTTCAAGACCGACCCCACGTCGGCTTTCGGTGGCATCATCGCTTTCAACCGCCCCGTCGATGCAGCCACGGCTGAAGCCGTGAGCGGCCAGTTCCTGGAAGTGCTGCTGGCCCCTGCCTACGATGGCGCAGCTCTGGCGATTCTGGCGGCCAAAAAGAATGTGCGTGTACTGGAAGTGCCGGCCGGCGCGGGCCAGAACGCCTTTGACGTCAAGCGCGTCGGCGGCGGCTGGCTGGTGCAATCGCCCGACGCCTTCCAGGTGCCGCGCGAAGCGCTCAAGGTCGTCACCAAACGCCAGCCGACCGAAGCCGAGCTGAACGATCTCGCCTTTGCCTGGAAGGTCGCCAAATACGTCAAGTCCAATGCCATCGTGTTTGTCGGCGGCGGTATGACGCTGGGCGTGGGCGCAGGCCAGATGAGCCGCATCGATTCCGCGCGCATCGCTTCGATCAAGGCGGAAAACGCTGGTCTGACCCTCAAGGGTTCTGCCGTGGCTTCCGACGCCTTCTTCCCCTTCCGCGATGGCTTGGATGTGGTAGTGGCCGCAGGCGCGACCTGCGTGATTCAGCCGGGCGGCAGCGTACGCGATGACGAGGTCATTGCGGCGGCAGACGAGCATGGCATCGCCATGGTCCTGACCGGCACGCGTCACTTCCGTCACTGATGCGCATCCTCGGCATCGATCCCGGCCTGCGCCGCACCGGTTTCGGCGTGGTCGATGCCGAAGGCTCGCGCCTGCGCTACATCGCCAGCGGCACCATCGTCGTGCCGCCCGACCTGGCGCTGGCGCAACGCCTGAAGGTCATCCTCGACAATCTGCGCGAGGTGGCACGCGAGACGCGGCCCGACGTGGCCGCGCTCGAAATCGTGTTTCTGAACGCCAATCCCTCATCCACGCTGCTGCTGGGCCACGCCCGGGGCGCAGCCCTGTGCGCGTTGGCGGAAAGCGGGCTCGACGTGCACGAATACACCGCGCTGCAAATCAAGAAATCAACGGTCGGCACGGGCCGCGCCGCCAAAGAACAGGTGCAGATGATGGTGCAACACCTGCTGTCGCTCAATGGCACCCCTGCCCCCGATTCGGCGGATGCGCTGGCCTGCGCCATCTGCCATGCCCATACCGGCCCGCTGCAAGAACGGTTGTCCCCCTTGGCGGCGACATCGCGCTCAGGCAAAAGCCGGATACGCAAGGGACGCCTGCTCGGTTGAACGTATAGAATCCCGCCATCGCCCGCCGGCCTGGCGGGACGCAATGTCTTTTCATTCCCACAGACTCTTGGCGAGACTTCCCCATGATAGGCCGCATCACCGGAACCCTGATCGAAAAAACCCCTCCCGTGGTCTGCGTGGACGTCAATGGCATCGGCTATGAAATCGATGTGCCCATGAGCACGCTGTACGCGCTGCCCGACACCGGCGCGCGCGTCACGCTGTTCACGCATCTGGTGGTGCGCGAAGATGCGCATCTGCTGTATGGCTTTGGCACGGCCAGCGAACGCGCCGCCTTCCGTGAACTGGTCAAGGTCAGCGGCATCGGCGCGCGCACCGCGCTTGCGGTGCTTTCCGGCATGTCGGTGGCGGAACTTGCTCAGGCCATCACGCTGCAAGAAAGTGGCCGTTTGACCCGGGTACCCGGCATCGGCAAGAAAACGGCCGAACGCCTGTTGCTGGAGATGCGCGGCAAACTGGGCGCGGACATCGGCGCCACCCCCCATGCCGTGCCGGACAGTCAGAGCGATATTCTCAATGCCCTGCTGGCCCTGGGTTACTCCGAAAAAGAGTCGCTGGCCGCCCTCAAGACGCTGCCGGAGGGCCTCGGCGTTTCGGACGGCATACGCCAGGCCCTCAAGGCCCTGGCGCGCTAGGTCTTATTGATCGATCTTCACACCCTGGTACTCATACCGGACGGAAGACCGCGTCGTCTTTACCGTGCGCGCCAGCGGCAAGCCCAGATCTGACACCCAGGCGTACTTCACTTCACGCAGGGTCACACCGTTCTGATTACTGTCGGTGCAAACCATTTCGATGGCCTTGCCCGGCAGCTCGGCCAGCACCTCACGGGCTTCATAAGCCTTGCCGGTCACACAGATACGGCTCCAGGGTGTGTGCCCATATCGAAGGGATCTTTCGTGCCCTCACGCGCCTCGAATCGGTACTCCGTATTCTCGACGACCTGCGCCAGACTGCTCCAGGACTTAGGCGCACGCGCAAAGCTCGGCGGGTAGGCAAAGCTGCGCGCCGGATCGGCGTTCTGGCTGGCCAGCGAAGCCAGACCGTGATATTGGAGATCAAATATCTGGCTAGCGGTCAGGCCATTGAGCGAGGTGCGGCGGATCAGACGCAGCGTACCGTCATTCTGATCATTGATATAAGCGGTCTCCTGCCCCACCTTTAACTCGGGCTTGTCCTCGCTCCAGCCCACAGCCTTGAATGCGATGCGCTTGAAAGGGAAAGGTTCCGACCCCGCAGGTTTGATCATGGCTTGCGTGCTCGCAGGCAGGGCGGCACGGGTAAAGGTGGCGGCCGAATAGGCCTCGGGGTCCGACACCATCGGCTGGACTTTCATATTGCCCATACAGCCAGTCAACGCCATAGCGCAGGCGAACGCAGCCAGGGCCAGCTTGTTAGGAAACACCAAGCACCTCTGAAGGAAATCAAAAGGGGTCGCTCAGGACAAGAACTGTCTGAGATCGAAACAGCGCCACGCCCGTGATACCGGGCGGGTCAAAAGGTAAGCATGTGCAATATTACTGCCAAACCTGAAACCTGCCCACGAAAGAAAAGAACACTTCCGAAGCTGACCCGCAGCTCAAGCGCTCTGGACCCGTTGGCAGAGACCTTGCGGGGCCGGGCTAGAGTCTAGACGGCGGGCATGCGAGAATGCTGGACAAACAACCAGTTTTCGCACTCCGCCATGGCTATCCAGTCCGACTCGCTTTCTTCGCGCCCTGACGCGCCCCGCCTGGTGGCCCCCGCGCCCGCCTCCCCCAACGAAGAGTCCATCGAACGCGCGCTTCGACCCAAAGCGTTGCAGGAGTACGTCGGTCAACAACGTGCCCGCGAACAACTGGAGATCTTCATCGCGGCGGCGCGCAAGCGCAGCGAAGCCCTGGACCATGTATTGCTGTTCGGCCCGCCCGGCCTGGGAAAAACCACGCTGGCGCACATCATCGCCCATGAAATGGGTGTGCAAATGCGGCAAACCTCCGGCCCCGTCCTGGAGCGCCCGGGCGATCTGGCCGCGCTGCTGACCAATCTCGAACGCAACGACGTGCTCTTTATCGACGAAATCCATCGGCTCTCGCCGGTCGTCGAAGAAATTCTCTACCCCGCGCTGGAAGATTTTCAGATCGATATCCTGATCGGCGAAGGACCCGCAGCGCGCAGCGTCAAGCTGGACCTGCAACCCTTCACGCTCGTCGGCGCGACGACCCGTGCCGGCATGCTGACCAATCCGCTGCGCGACCGCTTCGGCATCGTGTCCCGGCTGGAGTTCTACAACACCGACGATCTGGCCCATATCGTGACGCGCAGCGCCGGTCTGCTTAACGCCGACATCACGCCAGAAGGCGCGCGCGAAGTGGCCCGCCGTGCGCGCGGCACACCGCGTATCGCCAACCGCCTGCTGCGGCGTGTGCGCGATTACGCCGAGGTCAAGGCCGGAGGGCGGATCGACACCGAAGCGGCCAATCAGGCCCTGGCCATGCTTGAGGTTGACCCTCAAGGCCTGGACTTGATGGACCGCAAACTGCTGGAGGCCATCGTGCATAAATTCGATGGCGGCCCGGTCGGTGTAGATAGCCTGGCGGCCGCCATCGGCGAAGAACGCGACACCATCGAAGATGTGATCGAGCCCTATCTCATCCAACACGGCTATCTGCAACGCACGCCACGCGGGCGCATGGCCACCCAGACGACCTGGCGTCATCTGGGCCTGCAGCCGCCTTCGGGCAGCCAGCCCTCCAGCGGCGATCTGTTCGGGGCCTGAGGACTGCCGCTGCGTTCAGTGCGGACGCGTCACGCAGCGCAGGATTTCTTCGCCATAGGCTTCGAGCTTGCGCGCCCCGACGCCGCTGATATGGCCCAGTTCCGCTTCCGTTTCAGGCAAGACCAGGGCAATTTCGCGCAATGTCGCATCATGAAAAATGACATAGGCCGGCACGCCATGATTGCGCGCCACCTCTGCCCGCCAGGCGCGCAAGGCTTCAAACACCGGCAGGCGATCCGATGGCAGGTCAATGACCGGGGCCTTGGTCCGGGTGCTGCTGCGCGTGCGCGGCTTTTTCTCGGATTCACGGCGCAGCATCAATTGCACTTCGCCGCGCAGCACGGCGCGGCTGGCCTCGGTCAGGGCCAGGGTGCCATACCCCTCGTGGTCCACCATCAAGAGGCCTTTGGCCAGCAACTGGCGCAATACGCCGCGCCAGGCGGTTTCCGATAGATCAGCCCCGATGCCGAACACCGTCAGCGACTCGTGATCATGTTGACGGGTACGGTCACTGCTCTTGCCGCGCAGGATGTCGATAATGTGGCCTGCGCCATAACGCTGGCCGCGCTCCTTGCCTAGCCGGTAAACCGCTGACAGCACTTTCTGTGCTGCCACCGTGCCGTCCCAGGCCTCGGGCGGCTCCAGACAGACATCGCAATTGCCACAAGCCGTGATGGTCTGGCCGAAATAGGCCAACAGACGCACCCGCCGGCATTCCACGGTTTCGCATAGACCCAACATGGCGTCGAGCTGCTGCCCCAGGCGGCGGCGATAGCTTTCGTCACCAGGCGACTCGTCTATCATGCGCCGCTGCTGCACCACATCCTGCAAGCCGTAGGCCAGCCAGCCCGTCGCCGGCAAGCCATCCCGGCCCGCCCGGCCGGTTTCCTGGTAATAACCCTCGACCGATTTGGGCAGGTCGATATGCGCGACAAAACGCACATCGGGTTTATCGATCCCCATACCGAATGCGATGGTCGCAACCATCACCACCCCATCCTCGCGCAAAAAGCGCGACTGGTTGCTTGCCCGCAGCTGCGCGCTCAGGCCGGCGTGATAGGGCAAGGCATTGATGCCCTGATTGCAAAGAAACTCGGCGGTTTCTTCCACCCTGGCGCGTGACAGGCAATAGACCACGCCAGAATCGCCCTCATGTTCCGTGCGGATCAAGTCCAGCAACTGGCGTCGCACATCATTCTTTTCGACAATGCGGTAACGGATGTTGGGACGATCGAAACTGGCAACGAAGTGGCGCGCCTGATCCAACGCCAGACGTTCGGCGATTTCAATGCGCGTAGCGGCGGTCGCCGTGGCAGTCAAGGCGATGCGCGGCACATCGGGCCAGCGCTCATGCAGCATCGACAAGCCCAGATACTCGGGACGGAAATCATGCCCCCATTGCGAAACGCAATGGGCTTCATCAATCGCAAACAGCGCAATCCGGCCGCGCTCGAGCAATTGCAGGCAGCGGTCGGTCAACAAACGCTCCGGCGCCACATAAAGCAGATCCAGCTCGCCCGCGACAAAGGCCCGCTCCACCTCGCGCACCTGCTGCCATTCCTGAGTCGAGTTCAGAAAGGCGGCACGCACCCCCAGTTCCGTCAGCGCATCCACCTGGTCCTGCATCAGAGCAATGAGGGGGGACACCACGATGCCCGTGCCCTCGCGCACCAGCGCCGGCACCTGATAACAGAGCGATTTGCCACCGCCGGTTGGCATCAGCACCAGCGCATCACCGCCGCCGATCACATGATCGACGATGGCCTGCTGGTCACCACGAAAAGATTCGTATCCGAAGACGCGCTGCAACACGCCAAGCGCGCGGGAGTCAGACATGAGAAACCGGGGATTGAGTCGAGAAGGCTTGAATCATGGACCGGGATTTTACGACTCATCGGCCAAAGCGTCGCTGCCCCGCTCAAAACCCCAGCCAATGACCGCGCATAAAGGTTTCCACCGGCATGGACAGCCGGGCGCGCCACGCATACTCGCCGGACTGTAAATCGCGGTCTGCGCCCAGGGCGAAACGGGCCGCCGCCGCCAGCTCCATGCTGTGTTCCAGACCGACCCGCCGGTCCGCCGCATCGCCATGCCCAAGCACATCAGAGGAATAGGTACCGCTCAACGTGCCCATGCCGTAGAGCGGCACTCCGGCCGAGAACGTGCTGCGCATCTGCCGGGTGGCGCTTACGCCGCTGGCATAGCGAGCCAAGTCGCCAAAGCCCGCGCCTATGTCTTCGCCGCGCACGCCGAGCCTGACTGAGTCGGCCATAGTGACGTTGTAGCCAAAACGGTAACGCCAGGCATTGACCGAGTCGAAACTGCTTTGCGTAACCCCCGCCTCGAATGTGCCGATACTGCCCGCGTCATAGCGCGTGCCCATGCCACGCGTGGTCAGCCTGGGCGCGGACTGCATTTGCCCCTCCAGGGTGAGCTCAGGACTCAAACCATAACGCACCGAACTGCTGCCCACCGAGGCGCCATAATCGACCGCGCCCTGGGTGGCCGACGGGTCCATCAGATTGAGGCGGCCTATCGAGGACGAGTAGCCGATCTTGCCCGCATCGATATTGCTGTTGCTGTCGAAACGGTCGGTGACCTGAATGCCGCCCACCGCCACACCACTGCCCCACACCGGCGAATTGGCCGTGACATTACCCACTCCGACCGTAGGGCCTTCTGAGGGGTTGTACAACCAATTGCGATCGCCGTAGCTAAGCGCAGGCCGGACGTGCACGGCGGAGAACCAGCGCGCCTGCGGTCTTGCCACGCCCATGGTCAACAAGGGCCGGGTGGCGGCCAACTCCTGGTGTTCGGGCTCCAGCTGATAGACCGGACTGGCCAGGGGCAGGCCATAATCGGGAAAGGCCCATTGACAATCGCCGGGTGCGGCCTGCCCCTCGATGGACGCCAGCCCGGCTGGCACAGGCGGCCCCATCCAGTTGGCGCAGGGGTCGGGCTCGGGTGAGAGCGCATACCCTTCAATCGGCGCGGGTAAAGCGACGACCTCAGGCATGGCAGGTGCCAGCACACCGATGCCATAGCGCGCCGCCTCCTGCGTGGCGCGGGCAGCCTCTGGCGCCGCAACCCGAGTGGCGGATTTATTGGGGACGGGATGTCCCTCGCCTGGCGTGGCGCAAGCACCCAGGGCGATATTGCCCATCAGCGCGGCAGCCAACATGGCGCGCGATACCCGTTTTCGCTCGCGATCGCGGATCAACATAACCCGAATCAGTGTAAAAATTTCCGAGCGAGACATCTGTAAACGAACTTTAGAAAATGGCACTGGCCACTGCGGTATTGCCCGCTATTTTAGGGCGGGCCCAGTCTAGTCTTATTTCAGATCGTTTCTTTCCTCTTGTCTTAATTACCTCTGGCCGGGCACTATCTCATCATGGATAGCCCTCACACCAAATTGCTGGTCGTCGACGACGATCCCGCATTGCGGCAACTGCTGGCCGACTACCTCAATCGGCATGGCTATGACACCTTGCTCGCCCCCGACGCCAGCGACCTGGCATCGCGCATCACCCGCTATGCGCCCGACCTGCTGGTTCTTGACCGCATGCTGCCCGGAGGCGATGGCGCCGACGCCTGCCGCCGCCTGCGCGAGCAGGGCGAAGACATTCCCGTCATTCTGTTGACCGCCCGGGACGAGGCCGTTGACCGCATCATCGGTCTGGAAGCCGGGGCCGACGACTATCTGGGCAAGCCTTTCGACCCTCGCGAGCTACTGGCCCGTATCGAAGCGGTGCTACGCCGTAAGCGCGGCCCTTCGGCACTGATCAAAGACCACCCTGTCAGCTTCGGACCCTTTGTCTTCGACCCCGCCACCCGCCAATTGCTGCGTGACGGCATCGTCGTCAAGCTCACCGGCGGAGAGATCAATCTGCTGGAAGCGCTGGTACGCAATGCCGGCAAGCCGCTATCGCGCGAACGCCTGCTGGCGCTCGCGCGCGATGATGATGCCGGTGAACGCAATGACCGGGCCATCGACATCGCGGTGCTGCGGCTGCGCCGAGCCATCGAAGCCGATCCCAAGCAGCCGCGCTGGATACAGACCGTCTGGGGCATCGGCTACCGCTTCGCCCCCTGAGACCATGAAATTCAGGCTGTCTTTCCTCATGCCGCGCTCATTGCGAACGCGGCTCATCCTGCTGGTGCTGGGCGCGGTGCTGCTGGCGCAAGCCGCGACCCTGGCAACGGTGTCCTACTACCGCCACCGCTTCATCGAAGATGTGGCGATCGGCTACATCTCCACCACCATCCGCACGCTGCGTGCCGCCCTGGCCCAGGTGCCCAGCGAAGATCGCGCCGAATTCGTACGGACCGCCTCTCAGAATCAATGGCGCTGGTGGGCGCGCGGGCTGCCCGCCGAGGCGAGGCTACAGCGCCTGAACCGCCCCCCCGACACTTTGCAGGACGGCGGGCGCGCGCGCCCTGACGAAGCGCGGCACCAGCGGCCCGGCGCAGGCGGCGCATTCCACCGTCCGCAAAGCGGTCCGCTCCGGCATGACATGACCGGTGGAGAAATGCGCCGCGACCTGCGGAATCTGGTGCAAGAGCTGAATCATCGCCTCAATGACGGCACACGGGTTGCGCTATCGCATGGCCCGCACCCTGAAATTTTCATTTCGCTGGCGCCCAATACCGCCAGCGAAGACGTGCCTGGCCTGCGCGAATGGCTGGTCATCCCTCTTGACCGGCTGGACCCGCCCGTGGCCACGCCGCTCATCGCCGTCTGGCTGGGCGGCCTCGGACTGGTATTGCTGTTAGCCGCCGGATTTTCCTGGCATATCACCCGTCCGCTCACCCGGCTGGCCGACGCCGCAGACCGCTTGGCCGCAGGCCACCCCCAACGTGTCGAGCCCGCAGGGCCTCACGAAACCCGCGTACTGGGCGAACGCTTCAACGCCATGCTTGATGCCTTGGCCGAATCCGAATCGGTGCGCCGCACGCTGCTCTCCGGCTTACCCCATGACCTGAAGGGCCCCCTGTCGCGCATGTGGTTGCGTATCGAGCTGGCCAGCGACCCGACAATCAAAGAAGGATTGCGCCAGGATCTGCAAGACATGCAACACATGGTGGATCAATTCATCGGTTTTGTGCGTGGCACGGACCCGGCCGCCTACCGCTATGCGCCGCTTCATCTGGGTGAATGGATACGCGAGCGCGTGACGAGCTGGCAAGGCGCGGGAACCGCCATTTCGCTCTCTGTCGCGGAAGACGACGAGGACCCCTGCATCCAGGGCGATGCGGTGGCCTTGGGCCGCTTGCTCGACAATCTGATCGGCAATGCCTTGCATCATGGCGCGCCGCCTATCGAGGTGCGCCTGCGCGCCGACGCGCGCGAGGCCATTATCGAAGTGGCCGATCATGGGCCCGGTATCGCGCCGGAGCGGCGCAGCGAGGCGCTGCGGCCGTTCGCCCGGCTTGATGGCGCCCGCACGCGCACCGGCAATGTCGGGCTCGGGTTGGCGCTGGCCGACGCGATCGCCCGCGCCCATGGCGGGTCACTGCAATTGGATACGGATGCGAGTGGCGGGCTGTTGGCAAGAATACGGCTGCCGCGCGCCTGATCGCCAGGCAATCAGGGCAGCGGCAAGGCCGCCGGCCGCCGATCTTTGCCAAAGACCGAACGGTAGGCCAGGATGTTGAACACCAGCACGACCGGCCCCCCGATAACCACGCCTGCCAGCACCAGACGGCTAGATCCCAGCGCACCGCTGCCATCCCAGATAGTCATGTCGTCAAGAATGAGATAGGGAAAGAAGCTGTAGGCCAGGCCGGCCAGCATCAACAAATAAAGCAATACGCACAGCACGAAAGGCAACCAGGCCAGGCGGTCGGCCTTGCCCGGCAAACGAGCCAGCAGCATTTCGGCCGCGACAAAGCCCAGCAGCATCGCCACCCAAACGCCAGCCGCGGCTCCCAGGTGAGCAGCGTTGCTCCATTTATAGAAAATACCGGCATTGGCCAGACCCAGCGTGACGGCAATCGCCACCATGCCTGCGGCCGTCCAGCGAATGCCATGCCGCGCCCAGGAAGCCGCGCGACGCTGCAATTCACCATCAACGCGCATTGCCAGCCAGCAGGCACCCAACAGCGCATAAGCGGCCACAGCGCACAGCCCCACGAACAGCGAGAACCAGCCATAACCCGCATCACTCTGGTAATCCGTGGCGATGCGGCCGAGCACCATACCCTGACCGATCGCAGCCAGCAACGATCCCGCCCAAAACCCGAAGATCCAGCGCGGCTTAACCTCGGTACTGGCGCGGATGCGGAACTCAAAGGACACACTGCGCAGCACAATGCCCAGCACCATGAGCGTCAGCGGCCCGTAGAGCTTGCCCATGATGGCTCCCCAGGCAAAAGGGAAGGCCGATCCGAACAAACCTATCCCCAACAGCGGCCAGAATTCGTTGGCGTCGCGCCAGGGACTGAGCAGGCTCATCATGCGCCCACGCTCTTCGGCGGGCGCAACCTGCAACAGAATGCCGACCCCGATGTCAAAGCCGTCGAGCACGATACCGGCGGCTATCAGAAGCAGCATCAAGCCCATGAACACCATGGGCATCCAGAACAGAGGGTCGTCCGGGCTCAGGCCTAGCGAGGCGGCCAAGGTCGCAATCATCGCGAGCCTCCGATTTTGCGCACGGGCACAACCCCGTAGCGGGCGGCATGAAACAACATCCCGGCAAAAGCCGTCAGCAACAAGGCATAAAGCGCGCCGTAACCCGCCAAGCTCCACCACAGGGTCGAGACCGGGATACTGCTCAATACCTCGGACTGCGTGATCGTGCGGTTAACCATAAAGGGTTGCAAGCCGACTTGAGCCACCCAGATGCCCAGCACAACCGACAAGCCCCCCGAAAACATCATGCCGGTGAGGCCGCGCAAGCACCAGCGCGGCATCGCCGCCGGATCAAAACCACGACGGAAACTCAGGCAGAACGACAGCACGGCGGCGAGCAGCATCAAAGCCCCCAGGAGCCAGAGCGCGCGCAGGGAAAAAAACACAAAGGCCACGGGCGGGCGCATACCCGAATACTTGTCCAAGCCGATATAGCCCGTCTGCGCATCCTGAGCCAACCATCGGCCGCCGCCGTTCACGGTCCAGGCAGCGAGATTGCGTTGCTGCTCGCTGTCCGGTATGCCGGCGATCACGATGGCAGGTGTCGCGCCGCTGTGCCAGTAACCCGCCAGCGCTGCGGCCTTGGCCGGCTGCAGACGCGCCACGACCTCCCCCATGCCCCAGCCCGCCGGCATCTGTAACAGCGAAGCCGCCAACGCCAGAACCAGCGCAGTCTTGTAGGCGTAGCGCTCGCCGTCGTCAAGAGGCCGACGCAAGGCCTGCAAAGCCGTCACGCCCAACATCAGGAAAGCCGCCGAGAGAAAAGCGCCCAGCACCGTCAGGCTCATACGCCAGCCAAACGAGGGGTTGAAAATGACACTGACCCAATCGTAGACCTGATAACGACCGTCAATCATGGCCGCGCCATCGGGGGTTTGCAGCCAGGATTGCAGCGCCACGGCCCAGCCCACGGCAACAAGCTGACCGATGGCGACCATCAGGACCGCCAGGGTGTGCGCCAGATCGGAAACACGCCGCTGGCCGAACAGCATCACCCCGAGGAAGCAGGATTTAAGAATGAAAACCGACAACACGCCGAAGCCCAGCAAAGGGCCGGCAACGTTGCCAATCTTGTCCATCAGGCCGGACCATAAACTGCCCAACTGAACCAGGACCGGCATGAGGCTGGTCAGGGCCAGGACGAAGGACAGCGCAAAAATGCGCACCCAGAAACGATAAGCGGCAGTCCAAGCTGTATGGCCATGGCGCGCACGCAGTTTGAAAAACAGCAGAATCCAGGCCAATGCCATGGACAATGCCAGGAACAAGGCCAGAAAGCTCAAGCTCGCCGTAAACTGGGTCCGCGCCAGTTGGAGAGAAGTGATATTCATGATGGACGGTAGTTTAGAGCCTGTTCTCTACGCATAGGAGGCGGCTTTGCAACGGTCATCTTCTCCGAACGTGGCAAAATGCTTGTTTTGTGGCCAGATTTCTTCCCGGAATGACCCAGACCACCGCGCCTCACGCAGCCAGTAATTACCTGCGCAACATCATCGAAGACGACTTGGCAGCCAACCGCTTCCAAGGCAAGCGTTGGGCCGGCAAACCCGGCCCGGCCTCTATGCAGGCGTCGGGCCTCCCCGATCCCGCCCGTATCCGCACGCGTTTTCCGCCCGAACCCAATGGCTATCTGCACATCGGGCACGCCAAAAGCATATGCGTCAATTTCGGCATCGCCAAAGAGTTCGGCGGCGTTTGCCATCTGCGCTTTGACGATACCAATCCTGAAAAAGAAGATCAGGAATACGTCGACGCCATTATCGAGGCGGTGCGCTGGCTGGGGTTCGACTGGAACACCGACGGCAACAACAACCTGTATTTCGCCAGCGACTACTTCGAATTCATGTATGAGTTCGCCGAAGCGCTGATCGAAGCCGGCCACGCCTTCGTTGACGAACAAAGCGCCGACGACATCCGTGCCCAGCGCGGCACCCTGACCGAGCCTGGCAGAAATTCGCCCTTCCGCGACCGGCCGGCGGCCGAGTCGCTGACGCGCCTGCGCGAAATGCGCGATGGCAAACATCCCGACGGCAGCCTCGTGTTGCGCGCCCGGATCGATATGGCATCGCCCAATATCAATTTGCGCGATCCGGTCATGTACCGGGTACGCCACGCCGCGCATCACCGCACCGGTGACAAGTGGTGCATCTACCCGATGTATAGCTGGGCGCATCCGGTCGAAGACGCGCTCGAAGGCATCACGCACAGCATTTGCACGCTGGAATTCGAAGATCAGCGGCCTTTCTATGACTGGATACTGGCCCGCCTGGCCGATCTGGGCAAACTGGCCCGTCCGCTGCCGCGCCAATATGAATTCTCGCGCCTGAACATGAGCTACATCGTCACCAGCAAGCGCAAGCTGCTGCAACTGGTGCGTGAAGGCTATGTCGATGGCTGGGACGATCCCCGCATGCCCACGCTGTTCGGCCTGCGCCGGCGCGGCTACACCGCCTCCGCCATCCGCCTGTTCTGCGACCGCACGGCTGTCTCGAAATCAGATTCGCGCATCGACTACAGCCTGTTGGAGCAGGCCGTGCGCGACGACCTCGACCCGGGCACGACGCGCTCCGTCGCAGTGCTGGACCCGCTCAAGCTGGTGATCACCAACTACCCCAAAGACCAGACCGAGGTTTGCAAGGCGCCCCGCAATCCGCATGACCCCGAAGCCGGCCAGCGAGAGTTTCCCTTCTCGCGCGAACTCTGGATCGAACGCGACGACTTCCGCGAAGAAGCGCCCAAGAAGTACTTCCGTCTCTTCCCGGGTAATCTGGTGCGCCTGAAGTACGGCTATGTGGTGCGCTGCACCGGCTTCACCAAGGACGAAGCCGGCAACATCACCGAAGTTCAGGCGGAATACCTGCCCGACACCAAGAGCGGCACGCCCGGCGCCGACAGCGTCAAGGTCAAGGGCAACATCACCTGGGTCAGCGCCGCGCATGCCGTGCCTGCCGAGGTCCGCCTCTACGACCGCCTGTTCGCCGATCCGCACCCGGATGGCGGCGACAAGGACTTCCTGGCCTGCCTCAACCCGAATTCCATCCAGACCGTACAAGCCTGGCTGGAACCCGGCACGCGGGCCGAGCCGGGCGCGACCTGGCAGTTCGAGCGTTTGGGCTATTTCACGGTAGACAGCAAGGACTCCAGCCCCGAAGCGCCAGTCCTGAACCGCATCGTCACGCTGAAAGACTCCTGGGCTGCTTAACGCCGCTTTTGTCCCCCGCGCAACGCCCCCGTCAAGGGGGCGTTGCCGTATCTGCAACACAGGCCCCGGAACCGCGCTTTTCAGCAGCGACCTAACGCGGTCCGGCGGGTTATCATGCCCTTCAACCCTGACTGGTCCGCGCTGCGTCCCGGACTGATCGCCTGACACTGCAATGACTACCGAACCCCTCGCCCTGGATTTCAAGAGCGCCACGCTCTATGCCATTCGCGTGGTGCTGCACAGCGCCGACCCCGATCAACTGGCAGAGGCCCTGGGCCGACGCATGGCCGACGCCGGCAGCTTCTTCGAGAACGAGGCGGTCGTGATCGACGCCAGCCGTGTCTCTGCTCCCATAGACTGGCCTGCGCTGGTCAAAGCGCTTGGCGCTCACAAACTGCCCGTCATCGGCGTGGTCGCGGAAAACGGCAACCTGGAGCGCGCGCGGGCTGCGGGTCTCATCCCCGTGGAGCTCTCGGCCCCTCGCACGCAGCAAAGCGTCGACCCGGCGCCGCCCAACCATGTCTCGACGCCGGTACCCGCTGCCCCTGAGGCCAGCCGCGCCGCCCAGGAACAATTACGCTCAGCCATGAAGGGCGATGCCCAGGCCGTGCCCACCCGCGCCGCGCGCGACACCACCGAGGCCGCCAGCCACACGCCAGCGGCGCCGCAATCATCGACCGCGCTGGTCATCACCAAACCCCTGCGCTCAGGGCAGCGCGTTTACGCGCGCCACACCGACCTAGTGGTGATCGGCATGGTGAGCCAGGGCGCCGAAGTCATTGCCGACGGCAATATCCACGTCTACGGCCCCCTGCGCGGCAAAGCCATGGCCGGTGCGCGGGGCGACACCTCGGCCAGGATTTTCACCACCCACCTCGACGCCGAACTCCTGGCCGTGGCCGGTGTTTACCGCGTGGTGGAAGACCGGCTGGACCGCAACTTGCATAATCAGCCGGCACTCGTCAGACTCAATGGCGACACGCTGCATATCGAGGCGCTCAAGAGCTGATACCGGCGCGGTTGCCAAACAGATGTAAGAAGCCTTTAAAGGGCTTTTTGCTTTACGATAACGCGATTTACACGAACATAAAGGGTTTGATCGTCATGACACGTATCGTTGTGGTGACTTCCGGCAAAGGCGGGGTGGGCAAGACCACCACCAGCGCGAGCTTTTCCGCGGGCCTCGCCATGCGTGGCTTCAAGACCGCGGTCATCGACTTCGACGTCGGCCTGCGCAATCTCGACCTCATCATGGGTTGCGAACGCCGCGTCGTGTATGACTTCGTTAACGTGATTCAAGGCGAGGCCAGCCTCAAACAGGCCCTCATCAAAGACAAGCAGCTCGACAACCTCTTCATCCTGCCAGCCTCGCAGACACGCGACAAAGACGCACTGACGCAGGAAGGCGTAGGCAAAGTCATCGAAGACCTGAAAGAAATGGGCTTTGATTACATCGTCTGCGATTCGCCCGCCGGCATTGAAACCGGAGCGCTGCTGGCTGCCTACTACGCTGACGACGCCCTTGTGGTCACCAATCCCGAAGTCTCGTCGGTGCGCGACTCCGACCGCATTTTGGGCATTTTGGCCGCCAAGTCGCAGCGCGCCGTGCAAGGCGCCGAACCGGTCAAAGAGTATCTGCTCCTGACCCGCTACAACCCCAAGCGCGTCATCGACGGCGAAATGCTGTCGCTGGGCGATATTGAAGACATTCTGCGCATCAAGATGATCGGCGTCGTGCCCGAATCCGAGGCGGTGCTGCAAGCGTCCAACCAAGGCTTGCCTGCCATTCACCTCAAAGATACCGATGTCTCGGAGGCCTACAAGGATGTGGTGGCGCGCTACCTGGGAGAAGAGCGCTCGCTGCGCTTTACCGAGTACGAAAAGCCCGGCTTCCTGAAACGCCTGTTCGGAGGTAAGTAACCGATGTCATTCCTGTCGTTTCTGCTCGGCCAGAAGAAATCCTCGGCCAGCGTCGCCAAAGAACGGCTTCAAATCATCCTGGCGCATGAGCGTTCCGGACGAGGTGATTCCCCCGACTATCTGCCGCAATTGCAGCAGGAGCTGGTCGCCGTGATTTCCAAGTACGTCAAGATCAATCCCGACGACATCAAGGTCCACCTCGAGCGCCAGGACACCCTGGAAGTGCTCGAAGTCAAGATCGAGATGCCGCAGAGCGAGACACAGGCATCGGTCTAAGCCCATGCCGGCCTGAAATGCAAAACGCCCTGCGCAAGCAGGGCGTTTTGCATTTCAGCGGATTTACTTTCCGACCTGGTCACCGATCACGCCGCCGATGGCAGCGCCACCCACCGTTCCCAGAATGCCGCCGCCACTGATGACGGCGCCAGCCACGCCGCCAAGCGCCGCGCCGCCCACCGTGCTTTTCTGGCGATGGCTCATGCCATCCCAGGACGAGCAGCCCGCCAGGGCCGCCACCAGCAAGGCCGCCGAAGCGGCTTTAGAAATACGATCGATGTTCATGATGATCCTCCTATGTTGTCGCGCCGGGCAACGCGCGCCAGCAGCCTTGCCATGCACGCGTCCCTAATTGGACCCATGCCAGCAGCATCGCAAATCAGAGGAGGTGATGCTGTAAGGTTTGCCCAAATTTTGTGTCCTTGGGTTGAGAAATCCACAAAATCAGGGCCGTATGTTGCGCCACCTGCGGTTTATTTGACCAAACGTAACACTTCACGGAAACGCGGATGCTCGCAGGTTTCCATCCACTCGAAAATCGCCATTTCGCTGGTCGCGATTTCGGCGCCGGCGGCGCGCGCGCGCCGCAAGGCGGCATGATGGTCTGAAGGCTTGCGCGAACCCGCCGCATCGGCCACCAAGACCGCATGCCAACCCTGGGCCTGCAGGTCCAGCACCGTTTGCAACACACAAATATGCGCCTCACAGCCCGCCACCAGCACCGTCTTGCGCCCTGGGGGCAACCAGGCCTCAAAGCCGGGTTCGCGCATGGCCGAGAAATGCATCTTCTGGAAAACCGATTGCACTTGCTCTCGTATCGGCGCCACAGTGCTGCCCAGCATACGGCTATGGTGTTCCGTGGCCACCACCGGCACGTCCAGCAAACGCGCCGCGCGCGCCAGCCTGTCGGCCGTGGCAAGCACCTGTTCGCCCTTGTCGATCACCGGCATCAGCCGTTCCTGGAGGTCGATGATAAGCAGAATGGATTGGTCGGCGCGCATGGCAAGCCTCCTGAAAAAAGCGGCCCTAAGGCCGCCCGTGGTTTATTTCAATGCCTTGTAGCGCAGGCGCTTGGGCTTAGCGCCCTCCTCGCCCAGACGGCGCTTCTTGTCGGCTTCGTATTCCTGATAGTTGCCGTCGAAGAACACGACTTGAGATTCGCCTTCAAAGGCCAGGATATGCGTGGCGATACGGTCCAGGAACCAGCGATCGTGGCTGATGACCATCACGCTGCCCGGAAACTCCAGCAAGGCATCTTCCAGTGCGCGCAGGGTTTCGACGTCCAGATCGTTGGACGGTTCGTCCAGCAGCAGCACGTTGCCGCCAGCGATCAGCGTTTTAGCCAGATGCAGACGGCCGCGCTCACCACCGGAAAGCTGACCCACGATCTTGTTCTGATCGGAACCCTTGAAATTGAAACGGCCCAGGTAGGCGCGTGACGACATTTCAAACTTGCCGACGGTCAGGAGGTCTGCGCCGTCGGAGATGGCGTCAAAGACCGTCTTGGCCGATTCCAGCGAGTCACGCGACTGATCCACATAGGCCAGCTTGACGGTCTGGCCCAGCTTGACCTCGCCCGAATCCGGCTGCTCGCGGCCGGCGATCATGCGAAACAGCGTGGACTTACCCGCCCCGTTGGGCCCGATGATGCCGACGATGGCGCCAGGCGGCATCTTGAAGCTCAGGTCATCGATCAACAGACGGTCGCCATAGGCCTTGCTGACGTTGTTGAACTCGATCGCCTCGTTGCCCAGACGATCGCCCACGGGAATGAAGATTTCCTGGGTTTCGTTGCGTTTCTGATATTCGTAGGACGACAGTTCTTCGAAGCGGGCGATACGCGCCTTGGCCTTGGCCTGACGGCCCTTAGGATTCTGGCGTACCCACTCCAGCTCTTTCTTGATGGTCTTCTGACGCGCCGACTCGTTAGCTTCTTCCTGCTTGAGCCGCGCTTCCTTCTGTTCCAGCCAGGAGCTGTAATTGCCCTTCCAGGGAATACCATGACCACGGTCGAGTTCAAGAATCCACTCGGCGGCGTTATCCAGAAAGTAGCGATCGTGGGTCACGGCAACCACGGTGCCCGGGAACTTGTGCAGGAACTGCTCCAGCCACTCGACGCTCTCGGCATCCAAGTGGTTGGTCGGTTCGTCTAGCAACAGCATGTCGGGTTTGGAAAGCAGCAGACGGCACAGCGCCACGCGGCGCTTTTCACCACCAGACAGATTACCGACCGTAGCATCCCAGGGCGGCAGCCGCAGCGCGTCGGCAGCGATTTCCATCTGGTGTGCGATATCGTCGGCGCCGCTGGAGGCGGCGGCGGCAATAACGGCCTCAAGTTCGGCCTGTTCGGCAGCCAGGGCGTCGAAGTCGGCATCCGGCTCGGCATAGGCCGCGTACACCTCATCGAGGCGCTTTTTGGCATTGAACACCGCGCCCAGGCCCTCTTCCACCGACTCGCGCACCGTATGATCGGGGTTGAGCTGCGGCTCTTGAGGCAGATAGCCGATGTTCAGGCCGGGCATCGGGATGGCTTCGCCCTCGATGTCCTTATCGACTCCGGCCATGATTTTGAGCAGCGTCGACTTGCCCGAGCCATTCAGGCCCAGCACGCCGATCTTGGCACCGGGGAAAAAAGACAGGGAAATGTCGCGCAGGATCTGCCGCTTGGGCGGCACGATCTTGCCGACGCGATTCATGGTGAAGACGTATTGGGCCATGGGCTCGTGTCAAGGAATGATGCGGATGAACCCTGGATTGTAGGCCGTAACGCGGCCCAGGAGGAGGCAGGCCCGCCACCGCCGCCTGCGAATGACGCCGTCAGGCGCGATCAAACAGATTCAGCCCCAATGTGCGGGCGACATCGGCCACCATCAATTGTCCGCGCACGCTGTTGCCGGCGGGATCCAAGGGCGGCGAAAAAGCGGCCAAACCCATAACGCCCGGCACGACGGCCATAATGCCGCCGCCCACACCGCTCTTGCCGGGCAAGCCCACCGTATAGGCCCAATCACCGGAACGCTCGTACAAGCCCTCCATCATCATCTCGGCGAGCACGCTCGGCACATGCTCCGGCTTGAGCACCTGCTTACCTGTCAACGGGTTGCGGCCCTTGGCCGCGAGGGTCGCGGCCATCGTCGCGAGATGCCTAGCCGTGAACAGCGTGGAACATTGCCGCGTATAGACCTCGCATGCTTCCATCGGATCGGAATACATGGTCGAGGCGGAATACAACAGCCAGGCAATGGCGCGATTATGGAAATTGGTGGTCTGCTCTGACTGATTGACCTCATCAGACAGCGCAATGTCGGCGCCAGCCAGCGCAGATTGCATGGTGAGGATCTTCTTCCAGCGCTCCTCGGCGTTCGCCGCCTTCAGAAAACTGACCGTCGCGATCGCCCCGGCATTAACCAGCGGCGACAAGGGCTTGCCATCATGCAAGGCCAAAGCCATGACAGAGTTAAAAGGCAAACCCGTAGGATCAGCCCCGATCTTCTCACGCACCGCATCAGGGCCATGGTCTTCCAAGGCCTGCACCAAAGAGCAGACCTTGGAGATCGACTCGATGGCGAAGGCGTAGTCCGCATCACCGGCGACGACCTGATCGCCGTCTACGGTGACAGCGGCAACACCCGCCAAATGGGACGGCACTTTGGCCAGATAGGGGATATAGCTGGCATTGGCGCCGCCAGGTGCTTGCGCATGGCGAGCATGAGCGTCATTGACCGCGGCTGACAATCTAGAGACATCAATTTTCATGATTCGCTTTCCAGAAAGGGCATTATGGATTGACGTGCCTGAATCTCACTGTTTGGTTTTCTCCCAGGTAAAAGGTGCAAAATCGCTATCCGGACTGCGCCAGTCATCTTTCTTCAAGGCATAGATGATGAAAGGGCAGATCACGCAAATAACCGCCAGCACAACCAGGATGCCGACATAGGTGGCCGGGCTGCCAACCGAAATCTGGTCGGGCGGGATGAAGCTAAATATCAGCGCCAGCAGGGCGGCAATAAAGCCCACGCCACCTAGCACCCACATGCCGGCGTTACCGCCTGGAATACGATAGGGACGCGGTTGATTCGGTTGGCTGTACCGCAGGTAGATACCCGACGAGAACATCAACAGATACATGATCAGATAGAGAATGACCGCGAGCTGGCTCAATATCTGGTAGGCCGCCTGCACAGACGGCAAGACCACGAACAGCACAGCCAACAACGTCACCACGCAAGCCTGGACCAGCAAGATATGCGTGGCCATGCCGTTCTTGTTCTGGTGTTGCCACCAGCGCGGCAAATACCCGGCCTTGGCAACGGAAAGCAGGCCGGTGGATGGCCCGGCAACCCAAGTCACCACGCCGGCCAGCACACCAATCGCCAGCGCGATGGCCACGATCGGCCCGAGCCATGGCATGCCCGCCCAGCGGAACATCTCGTCATAGGCCATGAGCAGGCCCTGCGTCAGGCTGATGTCGGCTTGCGGCACGACGAAAGCAATCGCCAATGTGCCGAGCACGAAAATCAGCACCGTGCCGAGCGCCGCCAACATGATGGCGATCGGATAGTTGCGCGACGGATTGTCGATCTCCTGCACATGGATGGCGTTCATTTCCATGCCGGCATAGAACAGGAATATGCTGGCCGCCAGCACGATGTTGCTGAAGTGGCTGAAATTAGGCACCAGGGTTCCCCACTCCAGCGGAATCTGCGGCACGCCGCCCATGAACAGGTAAGCGAAACCCAGCACGATGAGAATGATGGCGGGAATGATGGTGCCGATAATGCCGCCCCATTTCGCCACCCGCGCAAAAGTGCTGACGCCCTTGAAGGCAATGAAAGTCGCCAGCCAGTAAATCGCCAGCACGATCACGAGCACGAACCCCTTGTTGGCGGACAAGGCTTCGTCCCAACGTTGATCCGGTCCCACAAAGGCGAGCGACACCGCCGCGAACGTCAATGCCGTGGGAAACCACACCGTGACCTCGATCCACAGCATGAACATGGAGAGAAAGGCCATGCGCGGCCCGAAGGCTTCTCCTACCCAGCGAAAGACACCCCCCTTCTGTGGCCAGCCGGTCGCCAGTTCCGCCGCCACCAGCGATACCGGCACCAGAAAGGCTACGGCAGCGAATATGTAATAAAAAATTGAACTCAGACCATATTCGGCTTCGGCCGGCAAACCGCGCAAGCTGACCACGGCCACGATATTCATGATCGCCAGCGTACCGATTGTTAGCTTTTTCGCGGTGTTTTTCCCGCTACTTGCTGCAGACGTCGACATTGTTATTCCTTCATAAACACGGCCGAAAAAGAAAGCCTCAGCACACGAAATGACGCGGCATTGCTTTTTCAGCCTCCGATTAAAAAAAGAAACACCACGTATTAATCGCTCATTAAGGCTACGCCCAAGGCAACAACGTGAACATCAAGCAAACACAGCGCCGCTCGTAGTTAATTTCCGATAAATACAGGGCTAGTCGGCCTTATAAAAACAGCATCTCAAAAACATATAAGCGCCCGTCCGACTTACGTGTTCGGCACTAATTTCTGTTTGAGAAGTGTGATTCCATGTTTTTTGGAAAAACCACTAAAACCTGCAGGTTTTGGTGGCTCCGCATAGCACGGACCGCACTCCTGAAGCAGGTTTGCCGTCAACAGAAAACACAAAGGAAACCAAATGAAGAAAATCATTATTTCGTTGAGCATCGCTGCGGCCACGCTTTCGTTCAGCGGCACAGCGCTGGCCGATGCCAAAAAGCCTATGCCGCTCTGGCAGTGCAGCGACTACCTTCAACTTAATGAGTCCTATCGTCCTGTCGCGCTGGGCTTTGCCGAAGCCGTCAACCGCAAAGGCAAACCCGAGGATGACGTCGTGGATATCGAGGGCATCGCCCAAATCACGCCCACGCTAGTGACCTATTGCCAGGAAAATCCCAAAGTCGCGCTAACGGACGCCCTGGCGCAAACCAAAGCCAACGCCGCCAACACCACGTCCAAAACTCCTCCCGCTTCCTCTACGACGGCGAAGTAAGTGTCCCCCCCAGGCGGCCTGCGAGCCGTCTGGGTTTGATCATTTCGCGTTGAGGAATAAGGAATAGCTAATGCCATTGCACGCAAAGCACTCTCTGCGCACCGCCCTGCTGGATGATGTCTTCGCTTCCGACGACCTCGCGGCGCCGCTGCCCAGACACCGCTTCCCGGTCACACAACAAACCGCACAACACGCTTACCAGGCCGTTCATGACGAGCTGATGCTAGACGGCAATTCACGCCAGAATCTGGCCACGTTTTGTCAGACATGGCTGGATGCCGAAACGCACAGACTCATGGATGAGTCGATCGACAAAAACATGATCGACAAAGATGAATATCCGCAGACGGCGGAGCTGGAAGCGCGTTGTGTACATATGCTGGCCGACCTCTGGAACGCGCCCGAGGCTGAAAATCCCACCGGCTGCTCCACCATCGGCTCATCGGAAGCCGCAATGCTGGGCGGACTGGCCATGAAGTGGGCCTGGCGCGGCAGGCGCAAAGCCGCCGGGAAACCCAGTGATCAGCCCAATCTCATTTGCGGCCCGGTGCAGATCTGCTGGCATAAATTCGCACGCTATTTCGATGTCGAACTGCGCGAAATACCCATGGAGCACGGTCGGCTCATCATGAGCCCCGAAGAAGTGCTCAAGCGCGCTGATGAAAACACAATAGGCGTCGTGCCCACTCTGGGTGTCACCTACACCTGCCAATACGAGCCGGTCACTGCGGTGCACCAGGCCCTTGATCGCCTGCAACAAGAAACAGGCCTTGATATTCCGATGCATATCGATGGCGCAAGCGGGGCATTTCTCGCCCCTTTCTGCGCGCCCGACCTGGTGTGGGATTTCCGCTTGCCGCGCGTAGTGTCGATCAATGCATCAGGACATAAATTCGGGCTCGCCCCGCTGGGCGTAGGCTGGGTCATATGGCGCGACGCCAAGCACCTGCCCGAAGACCTGATCTTCAATGTGAACTACCTGGGCGGCAACATGCCGACCTTCGCGTTGAACTTCTCGCGTCCGGGCGGCCAGATCGTGGCCCAGTACTACAACTTTCTGCGTCTGGGCCGCGAGGGCTATCAAAGCATCCAGAACGCCTGCTACGACACTGCGCAGTATCTCGCCCGCGAAATTGCCGCGCTCGGCCCTTTCGAAATTTTGGTGGATGGCAATCCGGCCCATGGCATTCCCGGCTTATGCTGGAAAATCAAAGATGGCCAGAAAGACCCGGGCTTCACGCTCTATGACATGGCAGACCGTCTGCGCACACGCGGCTGGCAGGTCCCCGCCTACTCTCTGCCCGCCAACCGCCAAGACCTTGTCATCCAGCGCATCCTGGTGCGGCACGGTGTCAGCCGTGATCTGGCCAGCCTGCTGATTGATGACTTCAAGCGTGCGATGGCATATTTCCGCACACACACCATCACGACCAGCACGGCCGACAAGCCGGCCAATGCCTTCCACCATTAAAGGCCCGCGGCTCAGGCTGCCGCGCGGGGTCGAAATTGGGCAATACTGACGCCGGCTAGGGCTAACAACCCCCCGACAACATGGTAGCTATGCGGATGTTCGCCGAGCGTGAGCGCCGCAATAATCACGGTACACACCGGCATGAGATTCAAAAAGATACTGGCCCGGTTGGGTCCTAGATAGCGCACGCCCTGCATCCACAGATAGGGAGCAAACAAGGACGGGAAAATACCCGCGTACAGCACCAGAGGCA
The DNA here is from genome assembly GCF_034424645.1 of Bordetella avium. Classification (NCBI taxonomy): domain Bacteria; kingdom Pseudomonadati; phylum Pseudomonadota; class Betaproteobacteria; order Burkholderiales; family Alcaligenaceae; genus Bordetella; species Bordetella avium. The sequence goes on along the minus strand of NZ_CP139969.1, from coordinate 678,886 downwards.
GGTTTTGCAGATTGAGCGGCGATGGAGAGGACCACAGAAAAAAGGGTAAGTGATACAGCAAAGCAAAGGCCGCCTGCATGAACAGCGATTGCCAGACGCCGATCGGTAGGCGCCATTTGCGCAGCAACACGCCATATAGGGCATAAGAGAGCGCCGCCAGCGCCATCAGGCCGTCGCCCAGGCTGCCGCCCACCTCCAGCAGACGCGCCGGATCACCCTCGCCAATCAGAATGCTCAAACCAAACAGGGCCAGCAGCGCGCCCAGCACCGCCATCAGCGTTGGCCGCTCGCGCAGCAACAGAGCGCCTACCGCAATCGTCATCAGGGGTACGGTCGAAGCGATGATGCCCATATTGGTGGCTGTCGTCGTCGCGGCAGCGACATAGGAAAAGCCTTGAAACACTGCCATACCCAAAGCGCCCAGCACCGCCAATTGCCACAGATGACGGCGTATCTGCGACCATTCGCGCCGCAAACCGGGAGCGACAAAAGGCGCCAATAAAGCCAGCGCGATCACCCAACGATAAAAACCAATGACCGCCGGTGAAATCACCCCGGCGGCCATTTTGGTCACCACCATATTGATAGACCAAATGAGTACGGCCAATACCGGGAAGGCCATGTAACGGGGTGAAACGGGGGACATGATGACGCCTGACAAGGGAGAAACCGGGGAATAGTATCGTGCCGCTCCCCTTGCCACCGGATCTCCCCTGCCATCGCTGCGGGAAAGCGCGACAATAGAGGCCTTGCCATCTTTTGCAGGTTTCGACATGCCCGCCTCCACCACTGCACCCGCCGCACTGAGCCGTTTCAGCGAGACTGAACTCGACATGCTAGCCAAGACCGCCGACGCGCTGAGCGCCTATCTGGGCCAGCCCGTGCTGGCCGAGGTCGCCCAGAGCGAGGAAGGCATGGAGTGGGTGGCCTTCGGCGTTGCGCTGGACGACGATGCCGAAGAAGGCGATAAGCGCCCGCATGTGCAAATGGGCGGCCAGGGTGCGCGCATCCTGGGCGGCCGGGGTGGGCTGCCCGACACCGCCAGCCAGGCCTACGATTGCCTATACCTCTGGGCCATCCAGCTTTCGCTGGTCGAGGGCGAGCGCTTCATCAAGCTCGATCAGGACGGTGAAGAATGCGCCTGGTCTGACACCCTATCCGATGTGCTGCCTTTTGACCTCAACGAAACCGCCGACGACATCAGCGATGATGACGATGAGGAAGATGAGGACCACCACGACCATCACCACCATCGCCACTGAACACCGACTCAGTCCAGGCGGCCTTCCTCGACTGCATGGCAGGCGACCATCACACCCTCGCCGGCCGGCAAAGACAGCGGCGACTCGCGCTTGCACCGCTCGTTGGCGTGCGGGCAGCGAGGATGGAAAGTACATCCCGAAGGCGGGTTGAGCGGATTGGGAACCTCGCCGGCCACGGCGGTGCGTGATTTGCCCGTACCATTGAGGTCCGGAATCGCCTCCAGCAACATGCGGGTGTATGGATGGCGCGGGCGGTGGAACAAGGCATCGCGCCCCGCCACCTCGACGATACGGCCCAGATACATGACACCGACCCGATCGGCGACATGGTGGACCACCGCCAGATTGTGCGAGATGAAAAGATAGGTCAGGCCCAGCTCTCGCTGGAGGTCTTTCATCAGATTGAGCACCTGGGCCTGCACCGATACATCCAGCGCCGAGGTCGGCTCATCGCACACCAGAAACTCCGGCCGCACCGCCAATGCGCGGGCTATGGAAATACGCTGCCGCTGCCCGCCCGAGAACTGATGCGGATAGCGATTCTGGTCGGCCGGATCCAGACCCACCTGAGCCAGCAGTTCCGACACGCGCTGCGTACGTTCGGCGGCAGTCATGGAGGTGTGTGTCAGCATGGGCTCGGCAATGATGCGGCCCACGCGCCAACGCGGATTCAGGCTAGCATAGGGATCCTGGAAAATCATTTGCAAACGGCTGCGCAAGGCCTTGCCGCCGCGCTCCTCCATGCGCGAGAGCGGCTGGCCATCGAAACGAATGTCACCCCGGGTTAGGCCATAAAGCCCGACCAGCATACGCGCCACGGTTGATTTTCCGCAGCCGGACTCGCCGACCAGCGCCAAGGTTTCACCGCGCGCGATCTCGAACGACACACCATCGACGGCGCGCAGCATGACACGCGGTTTGCGCGACAGGACACGCTCCAGCCAGGGCTGCGACACATCGAACCAGCGCGCCGCATCGTTTACTTTCACCAGCGCGTCGCTCATGCCGCCACCTCTTCATTCAACAACCAACAGGCTGCACGCGATGTGCCTGCCGACATCAACTCAGGACGATCTCGAGTACAACGCTCCAGTTTGCGTTCGCAACGCGGATTGAAGGCGCAACCGGCCGGAATGGCATTCAGCCGCGGCATGCTGCCGTCAATCTGCACCAGACGTTGGTTGCTGCCATCCAGCGTGGGGATGGACCCCATCAAACCCACTGTGTAGGGATGGCTGGGCCGATGAATGACATCGGCGACAGGGCCGATCTCGGCCAGGCGACCGGCGTACATCACGGCCACCCGGTCGGCGGTCTCCGCAATCACGCCCATATCGTGCGTGATGAGCATGACCGCCGCCCCCTGCTCACGGCAGAGCTTTTTCAGCAGCTCGATGATCTGCGCCTGGATCGACACATCCAGCGCCGTGGTCGGCTCATCGGCCACGACCAGCTTGGGTTCAGCCGCCAGGGCCAGCGCGATCACGACACGCTGGCGCATGCCGCCCGAAAACTGATGCGGGTAGTGGTCGATACGCTCACGGGCCGCAGGTATGCCCGTGGCCGCCAACAGCTCGATGGCGCGCTCACGCGCCTGGCGAGGCGTCATCGGCAGATGGGTCAGAATGGTTTCGACTAATTGACGGCCAACGGTATACAGCGGGTTGAGCGAGGTCAGCGGATCTTGAAAGACCGCACCGATCTCGCGCCCGCGCACCCGCCGCATCTGCTCTTCAGGCAGATTGTCGATACGGCGGCCTTCGAGCAGGATCTCGCCGCCGCTGATGCGTCCGGGCGGCTCCAGCAGGCCGATGATGGCCGCACCCGTCAGGGACTTACCAGCGCCTGACTCCCCCACCACGCCCAGTACTTCACCGGGAGAGATGGAAAATGAAACATCATCCAGCGCCTTCAGAACGCCACGCCGCGTCGGAAACTCCACCGACAGATTGTTCACTTGCAACAATGCGCTCATGGTTACCTCAATTCAGCCGCGGGTTGAGCGCATCACGCAGCCAGTCGCCCACCAGATTGACTGACAGCACCAACAGCACCAGCGCGGCGCCGGGGAAGATGGTGATCCACCATTCACCCGAAAACAGGAAGTCATTGCCGATACGGATCAGCGTGCCCAGTGACGGCGCCGTAGGCGGCACGCCCACGCCGAGAAAGGACAAGGTGGCCTCGGTAATAATGGCCGTGGCCAGATGCACAGTCGCCAGCACCAGCACCGGACCGGTTACGTTGGGCAGCACATGACGGAACATGATGACAGGCGAGGATACGCCGATCACCCGCGCAGCCTGCACATATTCGCGGTTTTTCTCGACCAGGGTCGAACCGCGCACCGTGCGGGCATACTGCGGCCAACCGGCCAGAGCAATGGCCCCGACCAGCACCGGGAAGGCGATGATCTCGTGCAGATCGCGAGGCACGGCCGCACGGGCCACGCCGTCGATCAGCAGCGCGATCAGGATGGCAGGAAAAGACAGCTGCACATCGGCCACGCGCATGATGAGCGCATCGACCCGTCCGCCGACATAGCCCGAAATCAGGCCGAGCACGATGCCGATCAGCATGGACAGCGCAACGGAAGCCAGACCGATCAGCAAGGACACCCGGGTGCCATAGAGAATCGCGGAGTACAGATCACGACCCTGGCTGTCGGTTCCCAACAGGTATTTAGCCTGCCCGTGTTCGCTCCAGGCCGGCGGCTGCAAGGCATCCAGCAGTTCGACCGTGGTGAGGTCAAAGGGATTGTGCGGAGCAACCCAGCCGGCGCCCAGCGAACCCACCAGCATGAGCGCCAGAATGATGCTGGCGACGATGGCGACAGGCGTGTGACGCCAGGACCAGCATAGATCGCTGTCCCACCAGCGTTTGAGTGTGGCTTGCATTAGTGTCCCCCTCCTTGGCGCGTCAATCCGGAACGCAGGCGCGGATCCACCACGAAATACAAAAGATCAACCACCAGATTGATCACTACGAAAATCAGGGCGATCAGACAGAGATAGGCCGCCATGACAGGCACATCGGCATACTGCACGGCCTGAATGAACAGCAGACCCATGCCCGGCCACTGGAACACGGTTTCGGTCACGATGGCAAAAGCGATGATGCCGCCCAGTTGCAAGCCGGTGATGGTGATAACCGGGACCATGGTGTTTTTGAGCGCATGGCCGAAATGAATGGCGCGGCGCTTGAGGCCTCGGGCCTTGGCGAACTTGATGTAATCCGTACGCAGCACCTCCAGCATCTCGGAACGCACCAGACGCAACACCAGGGTCATCTGGAACAGGGACAGCGTGATCGAGGGCAGGATAAGATGTTTCCAGCCGCTGGCTGTCAGGAAACCCGTGGTCCACCAGCCCAGGCTGACCGTCTCTCCCCGTCCATAACTGGGCAGCCAGCCCAGTTGCACCGAAAACACCAGAATCAGCAGGATGCCGATCAGGAAGGTGGGCAGCGATACGCCAAGCAAAGAACCCGCCAAAACCATCTGGGCGACAAAACCCTTGCGGCGCAGGGCGGTATACACCCCCAAGGGCAGGCCGATCAGCAAGGCGAGCAAAGCCGCAACGAAAGAAAGCTCCAGCGTTGCAGGCAAGCGGCTTTTTATCAGACTGGAAACGGGCTCGTTCTGGCGCAGGGAAATACCGAAATCACCCTGCAACGCATTGCCGACGAAGCGGACAAACTGCACGGGAGGCGGGTCGTCGAGACCCAATTTTTGCCGCAGCTCGGTGCGCTCGGCATCAGTGGCATCCTGCCCCAGCATGATGGTGACAGGGTCGCCCACGTACTGAAACAGCACAAAGGCCAGCAGTGCGACAGTGGCCATCACCGCCACGGCCTGCAACAGCCGTCGGATAATAAATGCAAACATGGCAGCTCACTACAGAGCACGGCGGCCCATGGGCGAGCCGCCGCGCGTAAATCAAGAACCGGAAGATCAGTTGATCTTGACCCAGTCAGCTACCAAGCGGTTGTCTGCGCGGTGAACCGCGTCGACATTCTTGCGCATGGCCCAGGGGATGACCTGGTCATGCAGCGGAATATGGCCGAAATCCTTGGCGTGGATTTCCAGCGCCTTGTGAATATCGGCGTCGCGCTTGGCGACATCGGTTTCGGTCTTGATGCGGTCGATGATGGTATCGACTTCCTTGTTGCTGTAGTCGCCCAGGTTGTACATGCCATCAGCCCCCTCACCCTTGGTGCGGATGAGGTTTTGTAGGGTGTACATGGCATCAAAGGTCGGCACGCCCCAGCCGAACAGATAGACGCTGGTGTCGCGGTTCTGGACCTTGGGGAAATAGGTGGCGCGCGGCATGGCGTTCAGCGAGGCCTTGACGCCGACCTTGGCCCACATGCCGACCACCGCCTGGCAGATCGCCTCGTCGTTGATATAGCGGTTATTCGGGCAGTCCAGGGTGAAATTGAGCGTGCCGTCGTAGCCGGCTTCCTTCAGGAGGGCGCGGGCCTTCTCGGGATCATAGGGCACGCGCTTATGCAGGTCTTCGGTCCAGCCATGCACCTGAGGCGCGATCATGGTGCCCGTCGGGGCCGACAGACCACGCATCACGGCGCGCTTGATGGCATCGACATCGATGGCGCGATAAAGCGCTTCGCGCACACGGGCATCCTGCATGGGATTCTTGCCCTTGATGCTGGAGTACAGCAGCTCGGGACGCTTCTGGTCGTAGCCGATGTAAATCGTGCGGTACTCGTTGCCTTCGACCACCTTGGCCTGCTGACGCAGACGGTCCAGATCCTGGGCCGCCGGATCGAGCACGAAATCCAGCTCGCCGGAGAGCAGCGCAGCCGTGCGGGTGGCATTCTGTTTGATCGGGGTGAAGACGATGTCGGTGACGTTGCCGACCTTGTCTTTCTTGTTCCACCAGTCGGGGTTTTCTTCGAAGGTGGTGCGAACGTCAACTTCGCGCGACTTCAACTTGTAAGGGCCGGTGCCATTGGTATTGCGCGCGGCAAAGGTTTCTTCCTTGGCGGCGTAATCCTGTGGCTTGACGACGTTGTTCTTTTCCGCCCAGGCCTTGTTCATGATGAACACGTTGGGCAATTGCCGCAGCAACACCGGATTGGGCGCGGTGGTTTCGATCTCGATGGTGTGATCGTCGATCTTGCGCGCTTCCTTGATGCCGGTGGTGTAAGCCTTGTAGTTCGACGTGGGGGCCATCGCGCGGTGGATGGAGAACACGGCGTCATCGGCAGTAAACGGCGCACCGTCGTGGAATTTCACGCCCTGGCGCAGCTTGAAGCGGTACAGCGTGGGCGAAACCTGTTCCCATTCGGTCGCCAGGCGCGGCACCACCTTGAAATCCTTGTCGTAATCCACCAATGGCTCATAGACGTAGCTATTGGCGGCGATAGTCATGCCCTCGTTTTGGGAGTGCGGATCGAACGTGAGGATGTCTCCCTGTGCCGCCCAGCGAAAGGTTTTGGCTTGCGAGGCGGTGGGCAGTGCGATTGCGGCGGCGATAGCCAACGCGACCAGAGTGCGGCGCATAGTTGCTCCTGACTGTAATCTGAATAACCGGCGGGATATTGCCGCAGCGCAGAACCGCGCGTCAATTGAGGGTTTTTGCCGATGACTGACAAGTATCTGACAAATTGTCAGTTTCCTCGACTATATACATATTCATTTGTAAGGGGGTTGAGGACATTCCCTCAGATGAATTTGATATTTGATGCTTGAAATAAATAAAGCTCTGGGATAAGCGATAAGCTGGCCTGCAGCGTTCGCGCCTAAGACCTTATGCGGCAACCCGGCGCCGATCCCGCAGATGAAGCAAATAGCCCGGCAGCCACATGCAAAGCGCCAGCAGACGACCGGCAGGATGGGTGAGACGGTATCGCGCGAGGATCGCCTCTCGACCCGAACGCTGCAATAACAAGCGAAACCGGGTGTAGCGGGCCGCCGCCATGAACATGTCACGAGGCCGAAAACGCAACTCGGCCGCATGGTGTTGCAGCATATCCCAGGCCAGAAGATACAGACCCTCGGCGTTGCTGCCCAGCGACAGGCCCTCGCTGCTCAGACTGCTAGGAGACTCGTGATAGCGCCGAACCACTTGATTGATGAAACGGCTGCGATAGCCCGCCCGGGCGATGGCCCACCAGACCAGACTTTCCGGCACAAAGCCGGCGATATCCTCGGGAAAGGGAAAGCGCCGCAGCACATCGGTGCGCATGCAGCCGAACTTCTCGCCGCCGACCCGCTCGCGAAAATACATGTCGACAGCCGAGCTATCGAAGATGTCTGCGGGAAAACGATCGCCAACAATGCTGCCGTCGGGGCGCGCGCACAGCCCGGTGATGGCGACAAAGCCTGCGCGCTGCGCCTCGGGAATATCACGCCAGGCCCGATCAAATACCGACAGCGCGCTGGGCGTCAGCTCGTCATCGCTGTCCAACGCCACGATGAACTCGCCCCGGGCCTCACGCACGCCAAGGTTGAAGGCCGTTTTCTTGTGCTGGTTTTCCTGCCAGAGGTAGCGGATCGGAAATGCTGCGTCGGCCTGCCATTGCATGACGATCTGACGCGTAGCGTCGGTTGAGCCGTCGTCGACGATCAGCCATTCGAAATCACGCCAGGTTTGCGCCTGAAGCGAGCGATAGACGCGGGGCAGGGTCTCAGACCGATTATAGGTCGAGGTGAGTACCGTAAATCGGAAAGGGGCTGGATGATTCATGCGTATTGGCTACTTGGTTCGCTGACTATGCCGCACTCCGCCTGCAAGACAGGACGTCCTGTAAGGTATCGGAGAGAAATACCCCCGCCCGGAAATTCCATTTAGAGGCCGACTATATCACCCGGCGCCAAACTCCCGCTGAGTCCGAGCACGGTACACTTTGCCCGCGCCAGTCCGCCCATTCATCCCCCGGCTGCACATCATGGAACCGAACCCCGTCCAGCTCAACGACATCGCCCTGTTTGTCGAAGTCGCCAAGCGCAAAAGTTTCAGCCTGGCGGCCAAGGCTTTGCACATGCCGACATCGACCCTTTCGCGGCGCATCAGCCAGCTCGAACGCGCCATCGGCCTGCGCCTGATCAACCGCAATACGCGGCGGCTAGAGCTCACCGATGCCGGCTCTATTTATCTGCGCCGCTGCCAGGGCCTCATCGACGAGGCGCGGCTGGCACAAGAGCAGTTGCGCTCTCTCTCGAGCAAACCCAAGGGCCGGTTGAGCATTTCCATGCCTTACAGCCTGGCCATCTGGCTCTTGCCCAACTCGCTGCGCGCCTTCATGGACGCCTACCCGGATCTGGAATGCGAGTTCGATCTCAATCTGAAATCGATAGCAGACTCCCACGGCGACCCCTTCGACATCATGTTGCGCTTTGGCTGTGACAGCCAGGAACTCACCGATGACAACTCGCCGCTGGTGGACGAGATCATCCGCCTGGAGGGTTATCTCTACGCCTCCTGCGAGTATCTGGAACGATATGGCATGCCCAAGACGCCGGCCGATCTGAGCCAGCATCAATGTCTGCGCACCGCCATCGATGAGGCGCACTCCTCCTGGACCCTGACCCAGGGCACGCAGACCGAGCGCATCCCCGTCAGCGGCCACCTGGCGGGTAACAACATCAGCGTCATGGGTTCATTGTCGGGTCTAGGCATGGGTATCGCCCGACTGCCTTACTGCCAGGCGCTAGATGCCGTCATCGAACAGCATGCGCTCAAACGGGTGCTGCCAGACTGGCAGGTGAATCCGATCTCCATCTTCGGCCATTTTCCGCAGCAAATCCTGCCGGCCAAGACGCGCGCCTTCATGGACTATATCCGACCGCTGCTAGGGCCTGCCGGCAGCGCGCCGTCGCGCTAATGGCTTCGGCCCAAGACCCTCTTGTAGCGGCTCTGGCCGATGCCCTACCCATACCGCCAAACGTAAAAAAAGCTCCCAGAGGGAGCTTTTTCCAACTGCTCTGAATGACAGAACGGTTGCGCGGCTTACACGCGCTTGATCTTTTCCAGCATCTTGAAAATGCCCTTGGGAGCATTGACGAAAAGACGCTTGAACGACTTGCCCAGGCAACGGCGTTCCAGGGTGTTACGACGCACGCGCTTGCGTTCGGCCATGATGAAAATCTCCAGTAAAAAAAGGGTTGATAACATCAAGGGCTTCAGACTCAGGAGATTCAAGACGCTAAAAGCCGGTTAAGCCCCAGCCCCCACGTAACCGCCCTGCCACCACAACCCTTGTGTGGTTTGCCATGCCTGATCGTGCCGCTTTCTTTTAAACGAAAGCCAAAAACGGCAGGCAATGAAAATCTAGGTAACTTGGCATTCTAGCCGTAAACCCACCCCTTAGACAAACCTGCGCCAACCAGATTGTCCCCGTTTTCGCATGCAGCACGGTCATGAACTCGGCGAACGCCGCCGTTCCCGCAAGCACCGTCATATCTGCTCGCAGGCGAAGCCAGCCATCCCCGCCGCAGGCCTGGGCATTTGCGATGACGTCATAAATTTGGTGTACTGTTTATCTATACAGCACGCCATAATGCCCGCAATATAGGCATTGCGTTCACACTGTAGGCGACTATTCCCTCTTGCCCGCCTTGCCTTTACCCCGGAATTGCCCTCCCACACCGGCTACGATTACGCCTCATGAGCTCCCATATCCGCATCGTTGGCGCCCGCCAGAACAATCTCAAGAATCTCGACCTCACCATCAACACCGGCGAACTGGTCGTTGTGACCGGCGTGTCCGGTTCGGGTAAGAGCTCGCTGGCGTTTGACACGCTTTATGCTGAAGGCCAGCGCCGCTATGTCGAGACCTTCTCGCCCTATGCGCGCCAGTTCCTGGATCGCATGGACAAACCCCAGGTTGACCGCATCGAGGGCATTCTGCCGGCCATCGCCATCGACCAGACCAACCCGGTGCGCAGCTCACGCAGTACGGTTGGCACGATGACCGAGCTGAATGACCATCTCAAACTGCTGTTCGCGCGCGGCTCGCATCTCTATTGCCGCGGTTGCGGCAAACGCGTGTGGCGCGACAGCCCGGAATCGGTGTTTCATTCGCTGGCTGAGCGCTCCGCCGCCGCGGGCGATCCGCGCCTGGTGATTACCTTCCCCATCTCCGTGCCGGCCAATTTCAGCGAGGAAGAGGTCAAGGGGTTTCTGGAAGGCCAGGGATATACGCGGGTACACCGCGAAGACAGCGCCATGCCGGTCAAGGCCAAGGCCAAGAGCAAGGCAGCCGACGGCGCGCGGCGCAGGCTGCATGTGGTGCAGGATCGCCTGCGTTTCAGCAATGCCGAACGCGAGCGCGTGATGGAAGCGCTGGACACGGCGTTACGCATGGGCGCGGGCCATCTGGCGGTGTATGTCCTGGACGACGAAGGCGGCGATGCCGCCGTGTGGAAATACAGCGACCGCCTGCATTGCGCCGATTGCGATATCGAGTACAGCGATGTGCAACCCAGCAGCTTCTCTTTCAATTCGCCCCTGGGCGCATGCGAAGCCTGCCGCGGTTTTGGCCGCGTGATCGGCATCGACCTCGGACTGGTCATCCCGGACGAGAACAAGACACTCAAGGAAGGCGCCATCAAACCCTGGCAGACCCCCTCCTTCAAGGAGTGTCAGGATGACATGATGAAGTACGCCGCCCGCGCCGGCATTCCGATCTCGGTGCCCTGGAAGGCCATGAGCCAGGCGCAGCGCGACTGGGTGCTCAACGGCACGCCTGACTGGAAAGGCCCCGAGTCCGCCTGGCAGAACCAGTGGTACGGCGTGCACCGATTTTTTGCCTGGCTGGAAAGCCGGGCCTACAAAATGCACGTGCGCGTGCTGCTCTCCAAATACCGCAGCTACACCTCCTGCCCGACTTGCCACGGCGCCCGCCTGAAACCCGACTCCCTGCTATGGCGTCTGGGCAGCAAGGCCGAAGCCGACGCCGTGCTGCCGCCGGGCGATGAGCGCTATCAGCGCTTCATGCCGGCGGGCGCGAGCTGGACACGTGAACAGCTCGACAGCCTGGACGGTTTGTCCATCCATGATGTGATGCTGCTGCCTATCGAACGGGTGCGCCGCTTCTTCGACGACATCACCTTCCAGGGCGCGATGGATGCCGCCTCGGATCTGCTGTTGACCGAGGCCCGCGCGCGCCTGAGATTCCTGTGCGATGTCGGGCTGGGTTATCTCACGTTGGACCGCCAGAGCCGTACCCTCTCGGGGGGAGAAGTCCAGCGCATCAATCTCACGACCGCCCTGGGCACGTCGCTCGTCAATACACTATTTGTCTTGGACGAGCCCTCAATCGGCCTGCACCCGCGGGATATGCATCGCGTAGTCGAGGTCATGCATCGCCTGCGCAATGCGGGCAACACACTCGTTGTTGTCGAACATGATCCGCAAGTCATGGTGGCGGCAGACCGTGTGATCGATATCGGCCCCGGACCGGGCGAGCGCGGCGGCAATATCGTTTTCGACGGCACACCGGAACAACTGCGTGCCGCGCCGACGCTGACAGGCGATTATCTGGGCGGACGGCGTCATGTCGAAGCGCCGCGCCCCATGCCGGTGGCCGCCAATACGCCGCGCCTGCTGCTCGAAGGCGTGCGCGCGCACAATCTGAAAAACGTCTCGATCGAACTGCCGCTGGGCCGTCTGGTCTGCGTGACTGGCGTGTCCGGTTCCGGCAAATCGACGCTGGTGCAGGATGTGCTTTACCCTGCCCTGCTCAAGCAGCAGGGCAAGCCTTCGGAGGCGCCTGGCGCGTTCGACCGCCTGCTCGGCGCCGAACAGATTGCCGACGTCGTCATGGTCGATCAAACCCCGATCGGCAAAACTGCCCGCTCCAACCCGGCCAGCTATGTGGGCGCCTTCGATGCGATCCGCAAACTGTTCGCGCAGGCGCCGCTTTCCAAAGAGCGCGGCTACACCGCCGGCACCTTCAGTTTCAACAGCGGCGACGGCCGCTGCCCGACCTGCGGCGGCACGGGTTTTGAACACGTCGAGATGCAATTCCTGTCCGACGTCTATCTGCGTTGCCCGGATTGCGATGGCAAGCGTTTCCGGCCGGAGGTGCTGGAAGTCCGTGTCGAACATCTGGGCAACAGCGCCTCGATCGATGAAGTGCTGGAAATGACGGTCAGCGAGGCGCTGGAGTTTTTCCGTGGTCTGCGCGATGTGCAGACCGGGCTCGCACCGCTGGGCGACGTCGGCCTGGAATACGTTCGCCTGGGCCAGCCTGTGCCCACCCTGTCTGGCGGCGAAGCGCAGCGCCTGAAGCTCGCGGGCCACCTGGCCGAAGCCGCGCGCAGCGGCATCTCGACCGCCAAGGTCGCCAAAAAGGGCAGCCTGTTTTTGTTTGATGAACCGACCACGGGCCTGCATTTCGATGATGTGGCGCGTTTGATGCGCGCCTTCCGCAAGCTGCTGGCGGCCGGTCATACGCTGCTGGTCATCGAACACAATCTGGATGTGATCCGCGCCGCAGACTGGCTGATCGATCTGGGACCGGACGGCGGCGATGCGGGCGGTGAACTGGTCGGTGTCGGCACGCCCCAAGATCTGATGGACAACCCGCGTTCGCATACCGGCCAGGCGCTACGCGAATATGAGGCCAGCATCTTGCCGGTCCATGCCCTACCCACGCTGGCGGAGCCGGTTACGAGCTACGAAAGCGGCACGCCGCTGCAATCGCTCATGCGTCAACGCCGCCAACAGGCCCAGACCATCGAGATCCGCAATGCCCGCGAACACAACCTGAAGAACGTCAGCGTGGAAATCCCTCGCGATACCTTCACGGTGATCACTGGCGTGTCAGGCTCGGGGAAATCCACCCTGGCCTTCGATATCCTGTTCAACGAAGGCCAGCGCCGCTACCTGGAATCGCTCAATGCCTATGCCCGCGCCATCGTGCAGCCGGCGGGCAAGCCGGACGTGGACGCCATTTTCGGTATTCCGCCCACAGTGGCCATCGAGCAGCGCACCAGCCGGGGCGGGCGCAAATCCACCGTCGCCACCATGACGGAAATTCATCACTTCCTGCGCCTGCTCTACGTCAAGCTGGGTACGCAATATTGCCCCGACTGTCAGGTGCCGGTCGAGCCGCAAAACACCGATCAAATCGTCGCGCGCCTGATGCGTGAGCACCGCGGGCGTCATCTGGGTCTGTTGGCGCCGCTGGTGACCGCACGCAAAGGGTATTACACCGATCTGGCGAAATGGGCCGGCGGCAAGGGCTATACGCATTTGCGGGTGGATGGCGAGTTCATACCCGTCAGCCCCTGGCCGCGCCTGGACCGCTATAAAGAACACACGATTGAATTGCCGGTGGCCGATCTGGTGATCGACCCGGCCAATGAGGCTGAACTGCGCAATGCCGTCAAGAGCGCGCTAGAGCATGGCCAGGGTGCGATGAGCATTCTGTGGGATCTGACGCCGGGCGCCGAAGGCGACACACCCATGCGCCGCGAGGCCGGTCTGAACCATCGGCCGCAACAGCAGCATTTCTCGGTCAAACGGGCCTGCCCCTCTTGCGGCATCAGCTTCCCCGAACCCGATCCGCGCCTGTTCTCCTATAACTCCAAACATGGTTGGTGCACGGGCTGCTTCGGCACCGGTGTGCAATTGCAGGGCTTTGACGCAGAACAAAGCGGCGAGGAAAGCGCCTGGAATGCGGCCTATGAAGGTGAAACCCATGTTTGCAGCATCTGTGACGGCCAGCGCCTGAACCGCGTGGCGCTGGCGGTGCGCTGGCGCGAACGATCCATTGCCAACCTTGCTTCCATGCCGGTTGCGCAGGCCCACAGTTTCTTCACGGGGCTGGTCATGCGCGGGCGCGAAGCAGAAATCGCGCGCGACATCCTGGCCGAAATCCGCGGCCGCCTGGACTTCATGCAAGAGGTCGGCCTGAACTATCTGGCGCTAGACCGCGCCGCCCCCACCTTATCGGGCGGCGAGGCGCAGCGTATCCGCCTGGCGGCCCAACTGGGTTCGAACCTGCAAGGCGTGTGCTATGTGCTGGACGAGCCGACCATCGGCCTGCACCCGCGTGACAACCGCATTCTGCTCGATGCGTTGGCGCGGCTAGAAGGCAATGGCAACACCCTGGTCGTCGTCGAACACGACGAAGACACGATACGCCGCGCCTCGCACATCATCGATATCGGACCCGGCGCCGGCATCCGGGGCGGTCGCGTCGTCGCCCAAGGGAATGCCCAGGCCCTGATCGATGCGCCCGAATCCCTGACCGGCCGCTATCTGGCCCAGCCCCTGGCGCATCCCTTGCAGGGGCGCCGTCCGATCGATCCCGACACGCCCATGCTGCACATCAAGGCTGCGCATCTGCACAATCTGGGCAACGTCAATGCCAGCATCCCGGTGGGCCGCCTGACGGTAGTCACCGGGGTGTCGGGTTCGGGCAAGTCCACGCTGGCGCGCGAGGTGCTGCTGGATAACCTAAGCCGTGTCGTATCGGCCCACAAGGCTGAGCAATGGGTGGGCTGCGCCCGCATCGAGGGCTGGGAAGCCATCGACCGCGTGCTGGAGGTAGATCAGACCCCCATCGGCAAAACCCCGCGCTCCTGCCCCGCCACCTATGTGGGTTTCTGGGACGATGTGCGCAAACAGTTTGCCGATACCCGCGAGGCCCGCATGCGCGGCTGGGGCGCCGCTCGCTTCTCCTTCAATACCGGCGACGGCCGCTGCCCGATCTGCGAAGGCCAGGGGATGCGCACCATCGAAATGAGCTTCCTGCCGGATGTCAAAGTGCCTTGCGACGCCTGCAATGGCGCGCGCTTCAATGCCGATACGCTCAGCGTGCAAATGCGCGACAAGAACGCGGGCGAGGTGTTGTCGCTGGAGGTCGATGATGCGCTGTCCTATTTTGCCGCCCACCCCAAGATCCACCGCCCCCTGCAACTGATGCAGGACGTGGGCCTGGGCTATCTGACGCTGGGCCAGCCCTCGCCCACGCTGTCAGGCGGCGAAGCGCAGCGTATCAAGCTCGTGACTGAACTGGCCAAGGCTCGTCTGACAGATGGGGTCATCAAGACCGGGCGCGCCTCGCGCATCCCGCACACGCTCTACGTGCTGGACGAACCCACGGTGGGTCTGTCGATGGCCGACGTCGAAAAGCTCATCCATGTGCTGCATCGTCTGGTAGAAGCCGGCAACACCGTTGTCGTGATCGAGCATAATCTCGATGTGATCGCCGAAGCCGATTGGCTGCTAGACCTCGGTCCGGAAGGCGGTACAGGCGGCGGCCAATTGGTGGCCGAGGGCTCTCCGGAACATGTCATGAGCCTGCGCGACCGCTCTCATACGGGGCGGGTGCTTGCCGAGTTCCTCCAACAATAGCGAACATGGATTGCTGGTTTGAAGACCGTCTGGCCGGACGGTCGCGCCGCCTGTCAGGACAACTCGCGCGCATCCAGGCGAGGCAGCCGCAAGATCTGCCCCAGGCCTGGGCGGCCATCGAAGCCGCTCGCCGCGCTGGCCACTGGGTCGCCCTGCTGCTGGACTACGAGCTAGGCGAATGGCTGCTGCCCGAAGCCCTGGGCGCCCCCCCCGACGGCATCAACCCGGCGCCGCGCACCGACCTCCCACCGCGCCTGACCGCACTCGTCTTTGAACACTGCGATCTGGGCGCCCCCTGGCCTGCCGGGCCGCAGGACGCCCGCGCCCGCGTGGTCAGCGTCACCCCCCGCCAGACCCAGACGGACTATGCCGACCGCATCGAACGCATCCGCGCCGGTATCGCTGCCGGTGAGTTCTATCAGGTCAATTACACCCAACCACTCGATGTGCGGATCGAAGGCGATCCTGCGGCGCTCTATCGCGCCATCGCCCAGCGCCATCCGGTAGCGCATGGCGCGTTTATACGCGACGGCCAACGCACGATTCTGTCTTTCTCGCCGGAGCTGTTTGTCGCCCGCCAGGGCGAGCGCCTCATCACCCGGCCGATGAAGGGCACGGCGCCGCGCGCCACAGACCCGCAGGAAGACGAGCGCCTGGGTCGCGAGCTGCTGAGCAGCGCCAAGAACCGCGCCGAAAACCTCATGATCGTGGACCTGCTGCGCAACGACCTGGGCCGCCTGGCGCTGACGGGCACAGTCAAGGTCGACGCCCTGTTTTCTCTGGAGCGCTACCCTTCGGTCTGGACCATGACCTCGACCGTCAGCGCACAGGCGCCCAAGGCCAGCCTGCCCGAAGTCATGCAGGCCCTATTCCCCTGCGGTTCAATTACCGGCGCACCCAAAATCGCCGCCATGCGGCGCATCAGGCAGCTTGAGATCGCACCGCGCGGACTGTACTGCGGTAGCATCGGCTGGCTTGCGCCCGACGGCGACTTCTCCCTCAACGTGGCCATTCGCACGTTGGTGCTGAACGAATATGGGCAAGGCATCTACAACACCGGCGGCGGGATTGTCCATGACTCCGATCCCGCGCTAGAGTGGCAGGAATGCCAATGGAAGGCCCGTATTCTGGGCCAGCCCTCCTCCACCTAGGATCGTCATGGCCCCCGAGCTGATCGAAACCATACTCGTCACCGCCCAACGCGAAACGCCTTTGCTAGGCCGGCATCTGACCCGGCTGGCGGCCTCGGCGCTGGCGCTGGGCTACCGCTGCGACGAAGCAGCCATCGAAACCACGATCATGTCCACCGTGCAAGCCTTGCCCGGCATGCAGCCGCAGCGCTTGCGACTGCTGCTGGACCGCAGTGGCCAATGCAGCATCCAGACGGCAGTCCTGCCGCCGCTGCCTATGGTGCAGGAAATTCTGCTGGCGCCAGAAACACTGAATTCCAAGGAGCCGCTGCTGCGCTACAAATCCACTTACCGCCCGTGGTATGCCAAGGCCAGCGACTGGCTGCCCGGTCACCCGCAGATTTTCGACATGATTTTTCTCAACGAGAAGGGTCAGCTCTGCGAAGGCAGCCGCAGCAATATCTATCTGCAATTGGATGGCCAGTGGTACACCCCGCCCGTGGAGTGCGGCCTGCTGGCCGGCGTGCAGCGCGCCGCCCTGCTGGAAGCGGGCGAGGTCCGCGAGCAAGTGCTCGAAGTCAGGGATTTGCGAGATGCCCAGGCCATCCGCCTGTCAAACGCGCTGCGCGGCTGGATCGACGTCACGCTGCACGATTACTGAACCCCGCTCAAGGCGTGGCCAGAATCGCCTGCACCGCCTCATTGGCCGCCGCCATACCCATGGCGGCAGTCACCATCACCACCGAGCCATAACCGGCACAAGACAGGCCCTGCGGCGCAGCGCCGTCTTTCCAGGCTGCCGGCAAGATGGCCGGCTGATCAAACCACAAGGCGCGCACCCCCATGCGCGGCACCCGCTTGAGCGCCCTGCCATGCGCGTCGCTGGCGCGAGGATAGCCGTGTTCGCGGCGCAGCTTGTTGCGCAGCTTAGACAGCAGCGCATCATTCACGGCCTGCGACAAATCCCCGGCACGCAGGCAAAGCGGGTCCGTCTTGCCGCCCGCGCCGCCGCACAACAGCATGGGCAGGCTGCGGCTGCGGGCGTGCAGAATCATGGCGATCTTGGCGGCAGCCTGATCGGTGCAGTCGATCAGCATGGCGTAATCGCCCGCCAACACGCTGGTCAGGTTATCCGGCTCAACAAAGTCTTCGATACATGTCAGACGGCAATCTGGGTTGATACCGGCGATGCGCTCGGCCATGGCGGCCACCTTGGCCTGCCCCAGTGTGGACGTCAGCGCATGAATCTGCCGATTGACGTTGGACTCGGCGATGTTGTCCAGATCGATGAGCGTCAGCGCGCCCACACCGCAACGCGCCAGCGCCTCCGCCGTCCAGGAACCCACACCGCCCAATCCGGCTACCGCCACATGCGCAGCGCGCAACCGCGCCGGCGCATCGGGACCATAAAGCCGGGACAAACCGCCGAAACGGCGTTCGGTATCGATAGAGCAGGAAGCGGGCAGATTCATAGGCATTATTGTCCCACGGCGGCATCCCCGCCCAAGGCCTGATACACATCGACCTGGTTGCGCAACTGCTGCAAGCGATTGTCATCAACGGCGATCTCGGCATTACGGCGCTTTTCCTGAGCATCCAGCCAAACGCGCAGCGCCACGGCTCCGGCGCGGTAGCGGACTTCGTAAAGCCGTTCGGCATCGCGCGATGCCTCGAGGGCGGCCTCCAGCAAACGAGCGCGGCGAGCCAGTTGCGCACGCGCTGACAGCGTGTTTTCGACATCGGCCATGGCCTGATATAGCGCCTGACGGAACTGCGCCACCAGGATTTCGTAATCCGCTTCGGCGATGCGAAGGTTCAGCCGCATCTGATTCCAGTTGAGAAAGGGCAGGCTCAACCCCGACCCCAGCGCGGCCACCGGATTGGCAAGGAGATTCCCCAGGGAATTGCTGGCCGAACCCAAGGCGCCCGTCAGGCTGAGGGAGGGATAATAGCTGGCGCGGGTCGCATCACTCGTCGCCACCGCTGCGCGAAGACGGGCCTCGGCAGCGCGCAGATCGGGGCGCCGCCCCAACAAACCGGCGGGCAAGCCCGCATCGACGCCGGGTAACATCCCCTGCGGCAGGCGCTGCGGATCGGCGGCGACACGGTCGGGCGGCCCATCGAACAGAATGGTCAGCCCATTGACCGCCTCGACCTTCTGCTGCTGCAGTTCGGTGTAGGCGGCCTCCTGGCTGGCCAGATTTTCTTTCGCCTCGGCGATTTCCAGACCGGAAGCGCCTCCTGCCTCGTATTGCGTCTGCACCAGCTCCAGCGTACGCCGTGCATAGGCGATACTCTCGCGGCTGCTGGCCATCCGCTGATTAAGAAAAGCGGTTTGCCAATACAGCTTGGCCGTCGTACCGATCAGGCTCAGAGCAGCGCTCTGCCTATCCTGTTCGGTGGCGGCGGCCTGCCAATCGGCCGCATCGCGGGCGCTCGACAAGCGCCCCCAGAGATCCAGTTCCCAACTCGCCGCCAGCTCGACGTTGGTGCTACGGGTGGTGGCGCGCTCGCCATTGAGGGCACGGTTGCGGTTAAACGAGCCGGTCCCACTCAGCGTCGGATGCAGGTCAGCCTGCGCGAGGCCGGCCTGTAACTGTGCGCGCCGCACCTTGAGCGCCGCCACCGCCAGATCATTGTTGCGAGCCAAAGCGGCCTCGACCAGGGTGTCCAGCACCGGGTCCTGGAAATTGCGCCACCACATGCCGCCAGAAGCCGCTGTTGCTTGCGGCGCGTATTGCCATTCGGCAGGCGGATGGTAAGGCGTGCGCATCAGGCCGCAAGCCGCCAAGAGCAGGGGCGCGCCGAGCATAAGGATAGACTTCATTCTCGTGCCAGCGATTCAACGGGGTCCAGGCGCGCCGCGCTGCGTGCCGGGAGAAAACCAAAGGCCACGCCGATCAGCGTGGAGCAGACAAAAGCCAACACCATAGAACCACTGGAATACAGCATCTGGAAGGCGCCTCGCGTCGCCTGAGACACCAGGACGCCGATAGACAGCGACAGCAGGATTCCCAGCACCCCGCCGATCAGGCAGACCGCACCGCCTCGATCAGAAACTGCTGCATGATATCGCTGCGGCGTGCGCCCACCGCCATACGCACCCCGATCTCGCGGGTACGCTCGGTCACGGACACCAGCATGATGTTCATCACGCCAACCCCCCCCCCACCACCAACGAAATCACGGCAATCATGGACACCAGCAGCGTCAAAGTGGCCGTCGTGCGCTCGACCGTCTGGCGAATGGTGTCGGTGTTGAACACAAAGAAATCCTGGGCGCCGTGCCGTTGCAGCATCAGCTTGGTAATGGCGGCTTCGGCCGCCTTGAGCGGCGTGTTGTCATTGACACGCACTGTGATGCTGCGCAAATGCTGCTGGCCGAGAATACGGCTGAGCGCCGTGGTGTAGGGTATCCAGACATGCAGCGCATCGGCGTTGCCGAACAGCGTTTCCTGCGGCCGGGTAACACCGATCACACGGGCAGGTACTGCACCGATGAAAATCACCTGCCCGATGGGATCGGTATGGTTACCGAACAGCGCCTTGCGCGTGTTGTTGTCGATCACCACGTCCTGGCCGCGCCGCGCGACGGCAGCCGCATCAAAGAACTGGCCTTGCGCGATGCGCACACCGCGCACCCGCGGGTATTGTTCGCCAACGCCTTGCACCGTTCCATTGACCGACACATTGCGGTAGCGCAGCGTGGCCGATGTCGTCACCTCAGACGACACGCTATCGGCATAGGGCTGCCGCGCCAGCGCCTCGACGTCAGCGGCCACCAGCGTGCGTATCGAGGCGGCCTTCTCGTCGCCGAAGTGCTTGCCTGGCAGCACATCGACCGTATTGGTTCCCATGGCGCTGATGTCGTCGAGAATCATCTGCCGC
Source organism: Bordetella avium (assembly GCF_034424645.1). Lineage (NCBI taxonomy): Bacteria > Pseudomonadati > Pseudomonadota > Betaproteobacteria > Burkholderiales > Alcaligenaceae > Bordetella > Bordetella avium. Next base: position 658,274 of record NZ_CP139969.1, on the reverse strand, counting down.
GAACCAGCTCCTAGCGCCACGACTGACACCACGGCGGCGATGCCGATGATAATACCCAGCATGGTCAGGCAGGTGCGCAAACGATGCGCGTTCATGGCCAGCAAAGCCATGCGCAATGCTTCGCTCCCCCGATCCAGCCAGGCGCGCAGCGGCTGCGGCGCGGGCTTGGGAGCTTCCGGCCCCTCATCGCCGGCCAGGGCGTCAAGCGGCGGCGCATCGGGACGGGCCTGATCCGAGACGATGCGGCCATCGCTGATCTCGATGATGCGCCGCGCGTGGCGCGCCACACTCATGTCGTGGGTCACGAGCACAATCGTATGCCCGGCCGCGTTCAGCTCCTTGAGAATGCGCAACACTTCCTGGCCGGTCTGGGTATCCAGGGCGCCGGTTGGCTCATCGGCCAGAATGATGCGCCCGCCGTTCATGAGAGCACGCGCAATGCTCACACGCTGCTGCTGACCGCCCGACAACTGCCCAGGGCGATAGTCCAGCCGCTCGCTCAGGCCCAGACGCCGCAAGAGCGCGGCGGCCCGCTCATGGCGCGGCCCGCTCGCCATCCCGGCATACACCGCGGGCATCTCGACGTTGGCCTGCGCGCTCAAATCCGCAAGCAGGTGATAGCGCTGGAAAATGAAGCCGAAATGCTCGCGCCGCAGCTCGGCCAACTCGTCAGGGTCCATCCGGGCGGTCTCACGGCCATCGACGCGGTAGACCCCTCTGGAAGGCCGATCCAGGCAGCCCAGATATTCATCAAGGTGGATTTGCCCGAGCCGGAGGCGCCCACGATGGCGACCATCTCGCCCGCCTGGATGCTCAGGTTAACCTCGCGCAACACGGCGACCACCTGATCGCCCGCCGCGAACTCGCGCCAGACGTCCCGCAGTTCGATCAGCGGCTCGCTCACCTGCCCGCCACTTCGGCAGAAACCACCTGCTCGCCTTCTTGGAGACCGTCCAACACTTCGGCCATCACGTTGTTGTTCATACCGATGCGCACCTGCCGCTCTTCAGTTTTACCCTCTGGCCCCAACACCACACGCACGGTGTAACGGCCATCATCGCCGCGCTTACCCAGCGCGGAAGACGGTATCTGCAAAACCTGGCTGGCCTCGCCCAGCACCAGAAAAACCTGGGCGGTCATGGCGATGCGCAACACCTCATCGGGGTTGGGCACATCGAACAGTCCGTTGTAATACACCGCCGCCGAAGTCGAACCTGACGTGCTGCTCCCCGTCAGGGCGGCCGTGCTCTCATCACGCTGGATGGAATCCGGCGCCGGCTCAATGGCGCGCAACACACCGTAATAACGCTTGTCCGGCTCGCCAAGAATGGTGAAATACACCTTCTGACCCGGACGTACACGCGTCACGTCGGCCTCGGAAATCTGCGCCTTGACGGTCATCGTGCCAACCTGAGCGACCTTGATGATGGTGGGCGCGCTCTGGATGGAATTGACCGTCTGGCCTTCTTTGGTCACCACGGCGACTACCTTGCCGTCCATCGGCGAGACAATGCGTGTATAGCCCAGATTGACACGTGCTTTATCGACCTCGATCTCGGCCTGCGCGATCTGCGCCTGCAAGGCCACAATATCCGAGCGAGTCACGTTCAACGTCGCCTCGGCATTCTCAAACGACTCCCGCGAGCTGGCATCAGCCGCCAACATCTTGCGCTGTCTCGCAAAGGCAAGCTCAGCCTGTTTGAGCGTGGCCTGCTTGGCGCGTAACTCGGCGCGGCGCGCATCCAGCACCGCCTGCGCATTGCGCAGATCATTTTGCTGCGTCATGTCGTCGATCTCGCCGATCAACTCTCCCTGCTTGACCTCATCGCCCAGCTTGACCTTCAATGACTTCAACTGACCCGAAACCTGAGCGCCGACACTGACCTGCCGCACGGCTTCCAGCGTGCCGCTGGCCAATACGCTGTCCTCCATGTCGGCACGCTTGACGACCGCTGTCGCGTAAGCGGGTGCAGGCAAGCTGGGGAAAAACAGCCATTTGATCAACAAGGCGGCAATCAACAGACCGAGGGCGATCCAGACATAAGGCTTGATGCGGCCGACTTTTGCTTTCATCGACATCCTTGGGACCAGACTCCTGAAAATAAGAAGAATTTTTATCTTCGAGCAGCCCGCATTCTACGTTCCGGGCCGGCAAACAGGAAACCAGGCGCCGCCCGCTGGCATCTTATCCCAGGCGAAATGACAGCCACACTTTCGGCAAACGTCCCTCAAGCCGTGGGGGGACCCGCCTCGTCAAGCGCGTGGCAATGCGCCCGCAGATGGTCGACAAAATCCTGATAGAGCGCCGGCAGCGGATCTCGGCTGCGCGTCAGGATGCCGATAGGTACGCGCAAGGGAGGGTCCAGCGGACGCGCCATCATGCCAGGCCGCAACATGGCGCGTGCCGTGATGGCGTCCACAATGGCCTGGCCGCAGCCCGCTTCGGCCAGGGCGCAAGCCACATAGTGCGTCTGCACCTGAATGGCTACCGAGGGCGCCAAGCCCTGCGCATCCAGGGCCGCCTGCAACAGGGTGCCAGAGGCGTCACGCGCATCGAGCACGATCAGAGTATCCTGGGCCAGATCGGCCAGGCGTGCCGGGCCTTCGCCCGCCTGACGGCTCAGGTGCACCAGCGAGGTATAACCCAGTTCGCTGCGCGACAGACCGGGATGTTCCGTGGTGTCAAAGGTAACGGCCAGATCCAGCTCACGGGTCAGCAGTCCCTGCACCAGCTCGGCGCTGTGATAGGTATGGATGTTGAAGGTCAGGCCAGGATGCGCGTCCCGGCAGGCGCGCACGGCCGCAGGCAGCAGACCCAGACCCAGCGCGGGCGCGCAACCCAAACGCAAATGGCCATTCGGGCTCTCACGCAACGAGGCGGCCAAACGGCGCACGCTGTTCAGGTCCTGATTCAGCCGCGCGATCTCCGGCGTGAGGATATCGGCCTCACGCGTGGCAATCAGCCTGCCCTTTACCCGCTCAAATAGCTTGAAACCCAGTTGCGCCTCGGCATGGGCCAGCAGCTTGCTGGCCGCGGGCTGCGAAATATGCAGCGCGGCCGCCGCCTCGGTCAGAGATCCGGTGCGACGAATGGCTTCGAATATTTCGATGTGACGCAGGCGCATGGTGGTACAAGGTAAAAAACACTGATTTTACGGTGGGCACAAAGCAGCAACCTTAATATGACGCCCTTGTGTTTTTAGGGAAACAAACGGGGGAGCCGCGATGCCACGATATTTTGCCAATAAGTCTGCTTGCCTGCTGTTGGGCCTGACCCTAGCCTTTGCCAACCCCTCATGGGCTGCGGACATCAATCCCGAAGCCAGCAGCGGCCTCCAAACCAAGCAGTTGGTCAAGGCGAAGCGCTACATGATCGCCACCGCCAATCCGCTAGCCAGCCAGGCAGGCGAGGCCATACTGGCGCGGGGCGGCAGCGCCGTCGATGCCGTCATTGCCGCTCAATGGGTGCTCAACCTGACCGAACCCCAATCGTCCGGCATCGGCGGCGGCGCCTTCATGCTGCATTACGACCAGGCCTCGCACGAGTTGGTCACCTATGACAGCCGTGAAACCGCACCCGCCGCAGCGCGCGCCGACCGCTTTTTGCGTGATGGTAAGCCCATCCCTTTCAGCGAGGCGGTCAACAACGGGCGCGCCGTCGCCACACCGGGCCTGCTGCGCGGCCTGTTCATGGCCCATGCCGACCACGGGCGGCTGCCCTGGGCCGACCTGTTCACCCCGGCCATCGAGCTGGCTGAAGAAAGTTTCGCAGTATCGCCGCGCCTGCATACCCTGATCGCTAGCGAGCGCGAACAACTCGCCGCCCAGCCCGCGGCAGCCCGCTACTTTCTCGACCCCAAGGGCCAACCCTGGCCCGTGGGTCACCGGCTGCGCAATCCTGAGTTCGCACAACTGTTGCGCCGCATTGCAGCCGAAGGCCCCGACGCCTTCTATCAAGGCCAGGTGGCGCACGACATTGTCGCTGCGGTACGCGACCACGCGCAGCCCGGCGACCTCAGCGAAGCCGATCTCGCCAACTACCGCGCCTTGCGGCGCGAGCCCATTTGCGGCCGCTATCGTGGCTACCGCCTTTGCGGTGCTCCCCCGCCCAGCAGCGGCCCACTGGCGGTATTGCAGATATTGGGGCAGTTGCAGCCCTTTACGCTGCATGGGGCAGAGTCCCTGGAAACGGTGCATCTTTTTGCTGAAAGCGGCAAACTGGCCTTTGCCGACCGCGACTTCTACGTTGCCGATCCGCAATTCGTGAACGTGCCTGTTACCGCCCTGCTGCGGCCCGACTATCTGCGCGAACGCTCGGCGCTCATTCAGCCCGAGCACGCCATGAAACTCGCCCTGCCTGGCGATCCGGCCAAATTGCTGGCGCAGCGCGCCGCCGACGACGCCTTCGAGGTGCCCTCGACCAGCCATCTGGTCGCCGTCGATAATGAAGGCAACGTTGTGTCCATGACCACAACCATCGAGTCAGCTTTCGGCAGCAAGATCTTCGTTCATGGCTTTCTGCTCAATAACGAAATGACGGACTTCTCATCCTCATGGCGCGACACCGACGGCCGCCTGGTGGCCAACCGTATCGAGCCAGGCAAAAGGCCGCGCAGCTCAATGTCGCCCATGATTGTGTTCAACTCGGGCAAGCCCTGGCTGGCCTTGGGATCACCGGGTGGCAGCGCCATCATCAACTATGTCGCCAAAACCCTGGTCGGCGTAATCGATGGCGGCCTGGATATCCAGGCCGCCATCGACCTGCCCAACATGGGCAGCCGCAACAAGGGCACCGAGCTTGAAAAAGGCACCGCCTTGCAAACCCTTGCGCCAGGTCTGCGAGCCATGGGCCATGACATCAAATTCGTCGATTTCCCAAGTGGCGTGCAGGGTATCGCCATCACGCCCGAAGGCCTCGAAGGCGGGGCCGATCCACGCCGCGAAGGCGTGGTGCTGGGCCGTTGATCTAGCGCCGCATCAAAACTGCGCTTGCAGCGTGAGAAACACGCCGGCATTGTCCTGACGGCCAGCATTGGTGGACAAGACTTTCGGGAAATACATCTGAAAGCTGTTCTGCCCCATCGAGAGGTTCAAACCGATGCTGGCCGACGAGACATACAAGCTGTCCGAACGGGCATAGTCCAGGCCCACAAAAGGCGAAATCACACCGACGCCAACCCAGCCACGATGCAATCCAGAGTACAAATTGTCATATGACAAGGTACTCGATATATTGAAACCCCGCTCACCTGCCATGGTCGAAAACGAAAATGGCACACGTGTCCGCGTCGAGGCATTGGGATAGAACAACTCAGACGAAGGCAGGTCATTGCTGCCGATGCGGCTCTGGGCATTGCCGCTTATCCGGTATCTAAAATTCGGGGCGAGACTCTCGCTTACTCGGTCACCGTATTCGAGATGCGCACGCGCAATGCTGAAAGGGTCGCCTCTGCTAAGCGACCGCAACACCGACACCGATGCGTTAGCAACGCGGACACCAGATCGGTATTGCGCTTGCAGGAAGGCTTCGGCGGCCCTATAGCTATAAGTCTGCGCCAGAATAGGCGTGGAGTTGATGTCGAAATTCGAGTTATTTCTGTACAAGCGAACACCGCTTGTACCCAGCGCATCCGCGATGGGCCACAAAAAATTATATTTCAAAGATAGACCATAATTTTCCGTCCGCCGCTGGGCGGCTAATGACGAATTGGCCAGACTTAGGGAGTTCTTGTCTGTGGAGTGCGCGTAGTCCAGCCCGAATGAAAATCTACCGATAGGCACACTGAAAAACCCACTGAACGACTCGAATTTTCGTGCATCTACAGACGCCATGTTGCCGGTGTACGACAAGCCAAGTGTCTCGTTCAAATTGATGAGGTCACTGGCCAGCAGGCTCGCCGTACCGGTGTAGCCATACAGATCTTTCTTAGAATAGTTATTGATATTCAGATAGGTAGTTAATTTTGAACGGCGCTGCTCTTTAAAAGACACATAAACTACGCCATCAACATTTGCCACATCTACCGTATAGGAAGACTCGCCCTTCTGGTTCAATTGATACAGAGCCAGCTTCAGGCGATCATAGCTAAGAAAATCTCCCGGCCTGATATTGATGATATTTTTCAGTTGTAGGCCGTGATCAAGAAATTTCACCTCCAACGGCTGCAAAACGATCAAGGGCCTACCCCCATCCCTGTCAGGCGCTACAACAATCTTGAAGAATACGTAGCCCCGGTCAATGATGCGCTGAGCAATAGATTTGATTAGTAGATCCGGCGGCATATCGCTGTTACGCGCAATAAACCGCACCCCCAGCATCTCCTGGCTTTTTTCATCAAAAAGAGGGGGCTTCCAAACTCCCTGGTACTGATTGTCCACGCTGTAAAGCAGCGCCGGATCGATGTCCTGTATTGTTCCCAGACGCTTTCCCTCGAAAACAGACTGAGCCAACTCTCTCGCCTGCTGTGTACGTTCGATGCTGCGCTCCACCGACTCATTGATCACACGGCCGATGTCGCCGACACCGCCCTCAGCAAAGCCGGGCAAGGAAACGACCGAACCGATAAAACTCAAAAAAAGTCGAGATTTCTTATTAAACATTTTCTTCCTTAATGGAATGTAAATCACCAAGAACAAATATCGCTAATGAGCCAGCATGAAGTGCTCTGGCATATGGCTAACTTGCCACCAAGCAGGAAAAATAATCCGCTATCTAAGCACTGGGAGCAGACTGGTTTTCTTGGTGTTTACATACAACCGGACATCACATCGAGATTGAGTCAGTTCGGTGTTTTCCATTAAAGAGGTCTCATCGAAGCCCTGCGTACTTCCAAAACAAGAGCGGGCGCGAGTATCCTGCCGAATCATTACAGGATTGATCGTATCGAACGCGGCTTCTTCATTATCTGAAATGACCGGCAATTTCTCGCTGGCCGGCAATTCGCCGGGAATCGTCGGAAACACAAAGTTCGATGCGCTGACCTTGACCTCCTGTTGAGGCGTTGTCGGAGGCACGATGGTCCCGGAGGGCTGCGGCGTAATCACGGCCGCTGGCGCTACCGGAGATACATTTCGGGTTCCGCTCAGATCCGGGTCGACGATCAAATCCGTCGGCAACACTACTACCGGTGCGGATGCCGATACGGCGGACACTGAGGGTGTAGGAGCGGATAAGGCGACTGTACGCAGCCCACCTGTTCTGGAAGTCACTGTCGTCGTATCGGTTGGCGTCAGGCCGGCATAATTGGCTACACGCCCTTCATATTGGTTATTGCCACCGGGATTGACGCAAGCGACATCGCTATAGCATTTGTATTCATCCGTGAAAAACTGAATCTGATCACGAGAGGTTGCCTCAAACGCATTGGTGTTTTTGCTGGCATAACCCGTGATGTTGGCGTTGCCTGCCACATCCAACGTGGCGGCGTAACTATTGAAGCTTGCATTGCTTGCCCGCCCTCTGGCGTCAAAATTACCGCCTACCCTGATAGGCGCATCCTGGTAGGTGCCGGGTGTGACCGTTACCGTGGTTGTCTGCACCGTCGCACCGTCACGGCCAAGTCTTCCAAATACAGGAATAAATCCTCCCGAGCCGTACCAGACCAGGGTCGCGCCTTCTGCGACATTAAATCCATCGCGGCAGGAGCCAATCCCATTGGCGGCGCAGGGGACGCCGAACCTTCCGCTGGGCGCGTAAATCGTCGAATTGCTGTTGTCGGTCTGGGTGCTGAATGTCGCCGCCGAGTCGAATTTATCGACCCGCGCGCTAAAGTCCCGGCCTACCGTAACGCTGCCCTGTCCGGCATAGTTCTTAAAGCTGACGAAGGCGGGGTCGCTGGCGCTCTGGCGTCCCAGTTGCAGATTTCGGCCCACCTGGATGGCGCCCTTGTTGTCGATGTTGCGGCCATAGAGCGCCAGATCCTGCACGGCGTCTATCTGGCCCGAATTGCTGAAGCTGCCATTCGTGCCGGCCGAGGCCGCCACGGTCAGTTCACCCAAGCCGCCCAGCACCGCTCCCGCCTGATTGACGAAGTTGGTGTATTCAAGCGTTGCATTGGTCCCGACAAGCAGGTTTTGATTCGTCCAGTTTTCGAACTGCAAGCGGCCGGAATCGACGGCAAGCTGTCCCGCATTGGTGATCGTGCCGTTGCCTTGCCCTGTCGTGGCTTTCAGCGCCATCACGCCGCTGGCCGAATTATTCAGCGTATTTATTGAGCTGACTTCGGCATTGTTCTTGGCTTGAATCGTTCCGCTATTGTCCAGGGTCTGGATTTGTTTTAGTACGAGGGCGTCGGCGCTCACGTTTCCTGATTGGGTAAGCTGGGCGATATCCGTGAACTGTCCAGATCCCATCGCCAGCTTGGACAGCGCATCGATATTCAACTGCCCCACTGCGCTGGCTTGCATGTCTGCCGCCGACACATCGGTTTGCGTTATGTTCAGCGTATCCGTCGTTCCCAGCGCCAAGGTGTCGATGCCCTGAATTCTGCTCTTGCTCAAGGCGATGAGGCCTGTGCCGTCCCGACTGCCGCGCAAAGCCACATCATTACCCGACAGTTCGACGTCGTCATAAGCCTGCTGGCGTGCCTTGACTGTCAGCGTCGGCGCATTCAACAAGGTTTTGCGGCTAGCCTCGACCGTATCGGCGGTGATGGACAGGGAGTTCGCCGTTTGAATACGGGCATTGTCCAGCGTGGTCTTGCCCGAAGTGTTGATCCGCAAATCGTTTGCGTTGAGAGCGAGATTGGTCAATTGCGCGGTGGTGCTGTCCACCGCCAGCGAGGCGGCGCGCACCTGGCCGGTCAGTGTCACGTCGTTATCGAAAGCAAAACTTGCCGTGCCGCTTTCTATCCATAGATTCCCCTGAGAGGAGAACTGCCCGCCTGCAAGCACGGCACCATTTTTTACGTTGATATTGCCCGAGTTTTCGATACTGGCAACGCTGTTGGCATTCATCGTCTGAGCGACCAGACGCCCCTGATTGAGAAAGGATGACAGGCTGCCCAGCGTCATAGCGGTGCTTGCCTCTACCTGAGCACCCGCCAAATTATTGAAGCGATTGGTATTGCTGATATCAAGTGTTCCGGTCTTGATTTTTCCGGCGTTAATAACATCCCCGCTGTTGGCGACAGACAGTGTAGTGGCGGTCATATCGCCGGCATTGCGAAATACGCCGCTAGTCCCCGCCAGGGCGAAGGTGTCGGTGCTCCAGCGGCCCGAGTTTTCCACGTCAGCGACATTCGTCAATTCGACGCCGGTGGTCTTGATGTTGCCGGTGTTGCTGAGGGTTCCCGTCACATCGGACAGGCGAAGGTTGCGCGCGACTATGCCCCCCTCGTTCTGAAATGACGCAGCCCGATCGAGCACCAGATCCTGGCTCAGGGCGATGTCTCCACTATTGCTGAATTGCCGAATATTGTTCATCTCCAGCTTGTCGGCGATCAACTGTGTGCCGCCGGTCAGCGATACATCTGCGTTAGGACGGGCGGTGACGACAAGATTGTCGGATTCGAGCGTGCCCCGATTCAGGGCGAGCGTATCGAAATCGGAGATATCAAAACCGGTATAGGCCAGACGCCCGCCATTGATCGCAATCTGATTGGCGCTGATTTCGCCTTTCGCGCCACGCGCATCGACGCTGGAGAGGGTCGCATTCTGAGCAAGCAGGCTCATATCTCCACGAACGGTAACCGAGTCCATGGAGAGGGAGTCCGTCGTAGCAACCATGCCGTTCTTCGTGTCGAAGGAGGAGGCGGCCAATTGCGTATCCAGGGCCTTGATGTCGATATCGCTGGCCACGGAAAACATACCGTAAGTCTGAAGATTGTTTGCGACGATATTCAGTTCACGCGAGTCGGTGCTGGTCTTTTTGATCGACAGATCATCCGCAGCGAAGGCCATGGTCCCATTGGCGATCCAGCGCCCCGATGTCACATCGATGGCGCCGCTCTCGGCGCTCAGGAATATATTTCCCGTGCCGGTCAAAGAAAGATTGGTGACGTCCAACTTCCGGGCATTGGTGTATATCGTGATGTCGCCATCGGCCAAAACATTCGGCACCCCCACATAGTCGCCCAGTGCCGCGTCGAAGGCCCCTCCCAGGCTGCGGGTGGTGCGATCCTCGATGCCATACACCCCGCGCACGATATTGAAGGCGACGTCTTTGCCATAAATGGGTGAAAGCAGCTTTATCTGCTCGGCAACCAGGTTGACATTGCTGTCAGGGGCGCTAAGGCCCGCCCCGGTTATGTTGATAAAGCTCTGGCCGCTGTTGGTGTCCAACTCATAGGTGCCGCTGGCATTGCGCGAGAGGGTGCCGGCGCCAAGCGTCAGATTGTTGGTGTTGATGAACCCACAGCTATTACAAATGACGCCATTTTTGCCGACCATGACCAGATCTGCCGCCTGCCCGGCGATTTCGACCAGACCGTTCAGCTTGGTTGGAGCATTGCCAATATTATCGAGAATAATAAGATTGGCGCTTGTTCCGCCGAGGGCCTCATTGCGTTTTACCCCGCCGATCAATTTTGTGTCTGTATTTTTTGTCGCGTTGTTCAAAACAACGCCCAGGGCTTCAAAGCTGGAAAACTGATTATACGAGGCCTTGTTGGCGTCGGGGCGATTAATATTGATCAGGGTTGCCGAGCCCACTGGCGCCACCCCTGCCCCGTTAATCGAAACGACTTGCCCGTAGGCCAAAGGACTTGCACATAACCATAAAAACAGAATAGAGCTGCGCGAACTCAGGCAAGAGTAGTTTGTCATGATGGCAAATCTCAGAATTTATTCGGAGGTGACGAATAAATATCTATACCAACAAAATACAGACAAAAAACCGCAAAAACAAAGACTAAGACTACCTACCCAATCGCCACCCCCACTTACTACAAATCAATTTAATAAATTGAAATTGATATCAATAATTTCTGGCTTGTACCTAAATTACGAAAGCCTGGATGACCCACGCAGCCCCTGCGACCTCGCTCATACTCCCTAGCCTCAATCACCTAGGTTCTTCCACACGATACGAGCAACCATAAAAAAACCGCCTGTGGGGCGGTCGGCAAGCTGGCGATCACGCGTATCAGCGAAATACCACCGTCTTGTTACGGTTAAGCAAAATGCGGTGCTCGACATGACTGCGCACAGCACGCGACAAGACCAGCGATTCGACATCGCTACCCACCTGGGTCAGCGCTTGTGCGGTCATGCTGTGATCAACACGCTCGATATCCTGCTCGATAATCGGACCCTCATCGAGATCCGATGTGACGTAATGGGCAGTCGCACCGATCAGCTTCACCCCACGCGCATGGGCTTGATGGTAAGGACGTGCCCCCTTGAAGCTGGGCAAGAAACTGTGATGGATATTGATGGCGCGGCCGCTCAGTGCGCGGCACAGATCAGCCGACAATATCTGCATATAGCGCGCCAACACCACCAGATCGATACGCTCGCGCTCCACGATGTCCAGCACCTGCTTTTCCTGCTCGGCCTTGGTGTCGGCCGTGACGGGCAGATGATGGAAAGGAATGCCATAAGATGCGGCCAGACCAGCGTAATCGTTGTGATTGGAGATAATGGCTGCCACTTCGGCAGGCAATTGGCCGCTACTCACCCGGAACAACAGATCATTCAGGCAATGGCCCTGCTTGCTGACCATGATAAGCAAGCGGGCTTTACGGCGCGCATCGTGGATTTGCCAATCCATGCCGTCATTGCCCGCCAATGCGCCGAAGCGCTCGCGCAGCGACGCTGCGCTGACGGAAGCCGGCAAATCAAAATGCACGCGCAGGAAGAAGCGGCCGGTTTCCTCGTCACCGAATTGCTGCGAGTCGAGGATATTGCAACCCAAGTCAAACAACAATCCGCTGACGCGATAAACGATGCCGGTGCGGTCAGGGCAAGACAGGGTCAGGATGTAATCGTTGTGCTGCATATACGTGTGGACGCGAAAACAGTATCAGTCAGGAGCCCAGTCGGGCCAGGGTTTCTTCGGCCAGCGCGAGGCTGGAGGTCAGGCCGGGCGATTCAATGCCGTACAAGCCCACAAAGCCGGGTATCCCGTGATCAGCAGGACCGGAAATCATGAAGTCGGCGGCGGGCGCATTCGGGCCGGAGATTTTAGGCCGAATGCCTGTATAACCGGGCGCCAGCGCCAGATCCGGCAATTGCGGCCAATAACGGCGCACCGCCTCGTAGAACACATCGGCGCGTTCGGGACGCAAGGTGTAGTCTTCCTGCTCTATCCACTCGGTATCCGGACCGAACTTGGCCTGCCCGCCCATGTCCAGCGTCAAATGCACACCCAAGCCGGCATGTTGCGGCACAGGATAAATCAGGCGTCTGAAAGGCGCGCGGCCCATCAGCGTGAAATAACTGCCTTTACACAGATACTCGGCAGGAATGCTCGATACCGGCAAGCCTTCGATCTGGCGCGACAGCGTGGGCGCATGCAGGCCCGCGCTGTTAATCAGCACATTGCAACGCAAGGTCATGGGTTCGGCGCCGCCGAAATCCACATCGAAGCCGCCTTGCGGCACCACGCGCGCGGCCAGCATGGGTGTATGGAATACGCATTGCGCGCCCGCATTCTCGGCCTCGCCCTGATAGGCCAGCATGAGTGCGTGACTATCGACGATGCCCGTCGACGGCGACAACAAAGCGGCGGTACACCGCAAAGCGGGCTCCAGGGCCTGGGCCTGCGCCGCCGTGAGCGCTTGCAGATCATCCACCCCATTGGCCGCCGCGCGGGCCGCGATACCTTCCAGGCCTGCCGCCTCGTCGGTTGAGGTGGCGACGATAAGCTTGCCAAGGCGGCTATGCGCGATACCACGCTCGCTACAGTATTCGTACAGCAGATGCTTGCCGCGCACGCATAGCCTCGCCTTCAGGCTCCCGGCCGGGTAATAAATGCCGGCGTGGATGACTTCGGAGTTGCGCGAACTGGTGCCAGTGCCGATGGCCTCGGTGGCTTCAGCGACCAGAACCTCTCGGCCTGACAGCGCCAATGCGCGAGCGATGGCCAGGCCAACAACGCCGGCGCCAATGACGATGCAATCGATATCCGTGCTCATGATTTCAGGTTTGACGGGCTGGGGTCAGGTCGAAACCACCCGCATGAAAGACCAGCGGGTCTTCCGCGCTATGGCTGCAAGCCAGGACTTCACCAACCATGATGATATGGTCGCCTTCTTCGTATTGGCTGCGATTGTGGCATTCGAACCAGGCGGCGCTGCGGTCATTGAGACGCGGCGTGCCAAAGGGCGCGTAGACCTCGGGCAGGCCCGTGAAGCGTTCATGGGTCAAGCCGGTGGCGAAATGACGCGCCAGCGCGATCTGCTCTGCGGACAGCACATTGACGACATAGCGTTCGCATCGTTGAAAGGCCTCAAGTGAAGAGGACCTCTTACTGAGACTCCAGAGCACCAAAGGCGGCTCCAGCGAGACAGAATTGAACGAACTGACGGTCAGGCCAATGCGTTCGCCCGACAGGCCAAAGGTGCTGAGCACGGTCACACCCGTTGCAAAGCGGCCCAAAGCCTGACGGAAAAATGCAGCATCAAATTCAGCTAATGTAGACATGCGGAATCAGGGCGAGAGGCGGTCCATCACCCAACCTTGTTTGCCGTCTGGGCGATAGCGCAGACGGTCATGCAGGCGCGAGGGCCGGCCTTGCCAGAATTCGAAATAGGTCGGAACCAAACGGTACCCTCCCCAGTGCGGCGGACGCGGCGGCGTATCACCGAAACGGGCCTTGAAATCACGCTCACGGGCTTCGAGCGCCTCGCGGGTAATGGGCTGGCTTTGCTCTGACGCCCAGGCACCAATGCGCGAACCGACCGGCCGGCTGTGGAAATAGGCATCCGACTCGTTGGCGGACACCCGCTCAACCACGCCCTCGATGCGCACCTGGCGCTCCAGCGCTTGCCAGAAAAACAGTAATGCGGCGCGCGGGTTGGCGAGCAAGTCTTCACCCTTGCGCGAGGTGTAATTGGTAAAAAACGTAAAACCACGGGCGTCAAACGCCTTGATCAGAACGATACGTGCCGACGGTTGCCCCGAAGCATCGACCGTTGCCAAAGTCATAGCATTGGGCTCAGGCACTTGAGCTGCCTGAGCCTCATCAAACCACAATGCAAATTGATCTATCGGCGTTGCGGCGGCCTGCTGCTCCAGCAGGACGCCTCTTTCATAGCTTTGACGCAGATCGGAAACGGACATGGCGGTAGGCTCTCTCAAGTAGAGTGAATACCGCCAGTGTACCGCCTCGCGTCTTGAACTTGAATTGCCCAAGCCGAGTGGCGAAAGCGCATCAGGACTGCGTTTGGCGCAATAACAGCGAGGTCCGTTTTAGAACTGAGCTTGCAGCGTCAGGAAAACGCCGCTGGAACCTCGACCGCTTGCACTGGTCGACAACACCTTGGGGATATATAGCTGCAAGTTGTTCTGGCCCATTGCGATATTCAGCCCGACACTGGCCGTCGATGCATATCCCACATTTGTCCGACCGTAATCCAGGCCAACAAATGGCGAGATAGCGCCGATCGCAACCCAACCACGGTGAATTCCTGAATAAACCGTGTCGTACGACAGAGTGCTTGACACGTTAAAGCCCCGCTCACCGGCGAGGGGCTCAAAATCAAAAGGCAGGCGCACACGGGTTGGGGAACCGGCGTAGAACAACTCGGAGGAAGGCAAGGATGCCCCTCCCACCCGATTCTGAGTATTGACGCTCACACGATAACGGAATTGATGAGGCAAGCGATCGCCAACTTCGGCATGCGTGCGCAGGATGGTGAACGCATCACCGTTCGAATAACTAAACGAACGGGTCAGCGACGCCTGGCCGCTGGCATACAACGATGAACGACGATAAGAGACGTTCCCCGAAAACTCCGCAGCGCGATATGAGTACGTCTGTGCGGCGATATCAGTATCGTAAATTCTGAACCGGGAGTTGTTGCGGTAAAGCAAGGCCCCGACGCTGCCCAGCGTGTTGCCATCTGGGAATATGAAATTTGATTTCACTCCTACACCGTAGTTTTCGGTTTTTCTTGTCGCCTTCAAGGTGGATTGCAGCAAATCGAGCTGATTACGGTCGAAAGACTGGCCATACACAAACGACAGATCGTATCCCAGCACAGGGACAGATAGGAATCCGTTATAGGCCGAAAAACTCCTCTGATCGACAGTCGCCATGTTACCGGTATAGCTCAGGCCCAGGCTCTCATTCAGATTCAGCAAATCGCTGGCCAAGAGAGACGCGGTACCCGTGTAGCCGTACATATCGCGCTTGTCGTAATTATTTATATTTAAAATAGTGGTGACCGCCGAACGCCGCTGCTCGGTAAACGAGAGGTATATCACATCATCGATATTTGCTATGTCAGCTTTATAGCTTGACTCCCCCTTATTATTGAGCTGAAACAAAGCAATCTGCAATTGACTTAATTTAAAGAAACTTCCTGGCTTTATCTGAATAATATTTTTCAATTGCAGACCGTTATCGATCAGCTTAACCTCAAGAGGAACAACCTCAAGCTGCGGCCCATCGTTATCCACAACACTGATGCGGAAAAAAATATAGCCATCCTGAATCAAGCGATTGGCTATCGTTTTCAATAGGTCATCCCGGCTCAAATTTCCCTGCTTTTTCAGCCAACTTGAACCGAGCATGTCTACGGCAACGGGTCCGTACTTGGGCGTCTTCCAGGGCCCCTTATAGGTATTCACAACGCCGTACAAGGCTTGCGGATCAATACTGGATATCGTCTCAACATTAACGCTGTTGTAGGCCTGCTCTGCCCGCTCTGTGGCCTGTTGGGTTCGGTTCACACTGCGTTCGGCTGCGTCCTGAATGACACGATTAATCTCATTCCCTATACTTTGAGTCTGGCCTGGGGTGGAAATAAACAGAGAAATCAAGATAGCAAGGCGGGCTTTCAAAATAAACCCCTTCATCATTTTGGCAAGTCCAATCCCGAAAAACACCGCTCGCGGACTGGGCGAATAACACATTAAAAGCCCCATGCAATCAGCATGCAAATTGACACCCAATTCTAATCACGGCATTTACAAACTTGTAACCCAGGGTTTTCTACCATTACTTTCTCGTCAAGCCAATGGTATAAATTAATTATTGATCGACAATTTGCGAATAAATTTAACTTTTAATAATTATTAATTGCAAATTAAAATTGGTTCCTGATTCTTATCCTCCCGAATAGAGACTAATCTGACGGGAAACATTAGCGCCTGCGAGATAGCGACAGATACGGGCCAGAGACCACCGACGGTTCAAGTAGCGCCATCGCTCCCCTACCTATCCGTAGTCATCACAAACACGGCAGCCGCAGAGCATGGCCTGAACGAGCAGGAATTTTTGATACCCGCCATGCCTGGCGTATCGCCTTATCCGCAAAGGCGTCAGTCAGTGTAGTTGTCGATGAAGTTCTTTTTTGATGAGACTCAGCGCCATGAAACACCCTATCCTGCCCTTTCCACGCGCCCGTTTGTCGATCGCAGCCATCTTTCCCGTTTTACTGTTCGGAAATACGCTTGCGCATGCTCAAGTCGTGCCCACCAATGGCAGCGCCGTCTCGAATGTCGGCTCGGCAACCCTGATCAATATTAATCGCCCCGACGCCAACAAGGCCTCGTATAATCAGTTTTCCAGCTTTGAAGCCCTGGGCGTTGTTTTGAACAACGCGACAAAAAATACAGACACAAAATTGATCGGCGGGGTAAAACGCAATGAGGCCCTCGGCGGAACAAGCGCCAATCTTATTATTCTCGATAATATTGGCAATGCTCCAACCAAGCTGAACGGTCTGGTCGAAATCGCCGGGCAGGCGGCAGATCTGGTCATGGTCGGCAAAAATGGCGTCATTTGTAATAGCTGTGGGTTCATCAACACCAACAATCTGACGCTTGGCGCCGGCACCCTCTCGCGCAATGCCAGCGGCACCTATGAGTTGGACACCAACAGCGGCCAGAGCTTTATCAACATAACCGGGGCGGGCCTTAGCGCCCCTGACAGCAATGTCAACCTGGTTGCCGAGCAGATAAAGCTGCTTTCACCCATTTATGGCAAAGACGTCGCCTTCAATATCGTGCGCGGGGTGTATGGCATCGAGGATCGCACCACCCGCAGCCTGGGAGGGGCCTTCGACGCGGCACTGGGCGACTATGTGGGGGTGCCGAATGTTTTGGCCGATGGCGACATCACGATATACACCAATGCCCGGAAGTTGGACGTCACCAATCTTTCTTTGACCGGCACGGGAAATATATTCCTGAGCGCCGAGAGCGGCGCCATCGATGTGACATCGGGGCGCTGGATCGCCAATGGGACCATGGCCTTCGCTGCGGATGATCTGTCGATCAAAAAGACCAGCACCGACTCGCGTGAACTGAATATCGTCGCAAACAATCTTCAGACTTACGGTATGTTTTCCGTGGCCAGCGATATCGACATCAAGGCCCTGGATACGCAATTGGCCGCCTCCTCCTTCGACACGAAGAACGGCATGGTTGCTACGACGGACTCCCTCTCCATGGACTCGGTTACCGTTCGTGGAGATATGAGCCTGCTTGCTCAGAATGCGACCCTCTCCAGCGTCGATGCGCGTGGCGCGAAAGGCGAAATCAGCGCCAATCAGATTGCGATCAATGGCGGGCGTCTGGCCTATACCGGTTTTGATATCTCCGATTTCGATACGCTCGCCCTGAATCGGGGCACGCTCGAATCCGACAATCTTGTCGTCACCGCCCGTCCTAACGCAGATGTATCGCTGACCGGCGGCACACAGTTGATCGCCGACAAGCTGGAGATGAACAATATTCGGCAATTCAGCAATAGTGGAGACATCGCCCTGAGCCAGGATCTGGTGCTCGATCGGGCTGCGTCATTTCAGAACGAGGGGGGCATAGTCGCGCGCAACCTTCGCCTGTCCGATGTGACGGGAACCCTCAGCAACACCGGCAACATCAAGACCACCGGCGTCGAATTGACGAATGTCGCTGACGTGGAAAACTCGGGCCGCTGGAGCACCGACACCTTCGCCCTGGCGGGGACTAGCGGCGTATTTCGCAATGCCGGCGATATGACCGCCACTACACTGTCTGTCGCCAACAGCGGGGATGTTATTAACGCCGGAAAAATCAAGACCGGAACACTTGATATCAGCAATACCAATCGCTTCAATAATTTGGCGGGTGCTCAGGTAGAGGCAAGCACCGCTATGACGCTGGGCAGCCTGTCATCCTTTCTCAATCAGGGGCGTCTGGTCGCTCAGACGATGAATGCCAACAGCGTTGCCAGTATCGAAAACTCGGGCAATATCAACGTAAAAAATGGTGCCGTGCTTGCAGGCGGGCAGTTCTCCTCTCAGGGGAATCTATGGATAGAAAGCGGCACGGCAAGTTTTGCTTTCGATAACGACGTGACACTGACCGGCCAGGTGCGCGCCGCCTCGCTGGCGGTGGACAGCACCACCGCGCAATTGACCAATCTCGCTCTCAACGCAAACGATTTGCGGATCAACACTTCGGGCAAGACCACGCTGGACAATGCCCGTATTCAAACGGCGAACTCCCTGTCCATCACCGCCGATACGGTCGAGGCTAGCCGCAAAACCTTGTTGAATGCGCCGACGCTGACAGTCAAGGCACGCCAGCAGGCTTATGACGACGTCGAACTGTCGGGTAATGATGTGGCTTTGCGCGGCAGTCGGGACGGCACAGGCCTCATCGCCTTGAGCAAGAGCAGAATTCAGGGCATCGACACCTTGGCGCTGGGAACGACGGATACGCTGAACATAACGCAAACCGATGTGTCGGCGGCAGACATGCAAGCCAGCGCAGTGGGGCAGTTGAATATCGATGCGCTGTCCAAGCTGGCGATGGGATCTGGACAGTTCACGGATATCGCCCAGCTTACCCAATCAGGAAACGTGAGCGCCGACGCCCTCGTACTAAAACAAATCCAGACCCTGGACAATAGCGGAACGATTCAAGCCAAGAACAATGCCGAAGTCAGCTCAATAAATACGCTGAATAATTCGGCCAGCGGCGTGATGGCGCTGAAAGCCACGACAGGGCAAGGCAACGGCACGATCACCAATGCGGGACAGCTTGCCGTCGATTCCGGCCGCTTGCAGTTCGAAAACTGGACGAATCAAAACCTGCTTGTCGGGACCAATGCAACGCTTGAATACACCAACTTCGTCAATCAGGCGGGAGCGGTGCTGGGCGGCTTGGGTGAACTGACCGTGGCGGCCTCGGCCGGCACGAATGGCAGCTTCAGCAATTCGGGCCAGATAGACGCCGTGCAGGATCTGGCGCTCTATGGCCGCAACATCGACAACAAGGGCGCCATCCAGGTGGGCCGAAATCTGCAACTGGGACGCCAGAGCGCCAGCGACCCCGCCTTCGTCAGCTTTAAGAACTATGCCGGACAGGGCAGCGTTACGGTAGGCCGGGACTTTAGCGCGCGGGTCGATAAATTCGACTCGGCGGCGACATTCAGCACCCAGACCGACAACAGCAATTCGACGATTTACGCGCCCAGCGGAAGGTTCGGCGTCCCCTGCGCCGCCAATGGGATTGGCTCCTGCCGCGATGGATTTAATGTCGCAGAAGGCGCGACCCTGGTCTGGTACGGCTCGGGAGGATTTATTCCTGTATTTGGAAGACTTGGCCGTGACGGTGCGACGGTGCAGACAACCACGGTAACGGTCACACCCGGCACCTACCAGGATGCGCCTATCAGGGTAGGCGGTAATTTTGACGCCAGAGGGCGGGCAAGCAATGCAAGCTTCAATAGTTACGCCGCCACGTTGGATGTGGCAGGCAACGCCAACATCACGGGTTATGCCAGCAAAAACACCAATGCGTTTGAGGCAACCTCTCGTGATCAGATTCAGTTTTTCACGGATGAATACAAATGCTATAGCGATGTCGCTTGCGTCAATCCCGGTGGCAATAACCAATATGAAGGGCGTGTAGCCAATTATGCCGGCCTGACGCCAACCGATACGACGACAGTGACTTCCAGAACAGGTGGGCTGCGTACAGTCGCCTTATCCGCTCCTACACCCTCAGTGTCCGCCGTATCGGCATCCGCACCGGTAGTAGTGTTGCCGACGGATTTGATCGTCGACCCGGATCTGAGCGGAACCCGAAATGTATCTCCGGTAGCGCCAGCGGCCGTGATTACGCCGCAGCCCTCCGGGACCATCGTGCCTCCGACAACGCCTCAACAGGAGGTCAAGGTCAGCGCATCGAACTTTGTGTTTCCGACGATTCCCGGCGAATTGCCGGCCAGCGAGAAATTGCCGGTCATTTCAGACACCCAGGAACGCGCTTTTGATTTCATCAACCCGGCCCGGCTGCGCGACGATCGCCTGAATCGCTCGTGCTATAGCACGCCGCAGGGTGAGGACAGCACCTCGCTGAATACCAATAGCGATGCCGTCGATTCCCGTTGCATCATTACCGTGCATACGCCCAAAAAGCCGACTTGATGGTGGGTCCCGGTTACTCGGGACCGCTCATCAAACGGCGGGCCAGCACATCGAGCCGCGCATCGCGGATGCCTGCCTCACGCAGTGCCCGGGCGGTTTCGACGACATAATCCGTGCAGGGGCCGTAACGGCCCGCAGCGCGCCGAATGATGGCCACGACCTCATCTTCGGGCAGCGTGCTGACATACCCTGGGTTGTCGCGATTCATGACAAACACCAGCGCCTGAACCACGCCCTGCTCGGTTTCACAACCGAGCCAGCGCGGCAGGTAGGCGCCGGTGGACATTTCGCGGTCCCAGAGCGCGGGAAAATAGTCGGGCACCTGCGCGCCGGCCAGGCGGTAAACAACGCCACGGCAGGAGCCGCCGCGATCCAGGCCGAACACCAGACCGGGGCACTCGGGTGTACCGCGATTGACCCGGGACCAGAGGCAAAGCGCCCGATGATGGCCGCGCAGCGTGGCCAGACG
Source organism: Bordetella avium (assembly GCF_034424645.1). Taxonomy (NCBI): domain Bacteria; kingdom Pseudomonadati; phylum Pseudomonadota; class Betaproteobacteria; order Burkholderiales; family Alcaligenaceae; genus Bordetella; species Bordetella avium. Next base: position 637,277 of record NZ_CP139969.1, on the reverse strand, counting down.
GCGCTCTTCGAAAGCGAAATCGGGCCGCCAGATGAGCGATCCATAGCCATACACCCAAAGATCCTGGCCCTCGCGCCAATGAGACAGGGCCTGTTGCAGCGACGCTTGGCGTTCTTCGGGCGTCCAAAGGCGAAAAGACCTGGAGGCGCCCGACACAGGGGGCTGCGCAACAGGCGGGGTAGACGGCGTAGTCACGACGATTCCGAGTCTTGCGGAGGATTGCGGTTGAACCAGCCCCCGACCATCAGCGCCAGGGAGTAAGCCCAGAACAAGGGCGCTACGCCAATAACCCCGCCCAAGGCGCCGAAAGCCAGCGGCAGCGTGACCTGCGAAGCATTGATCAGCGCCATGCGTACGCCCACCGCTTCAGCGGCCCGCCCATGGGGTGAATACTGGTGCAGCAATGACAGCATACTCGGTTGGCAGCATCCCAGAGCGAGCCCGAGAATGAAGGACAGCGCGACCAGGACGCCCACATCCGTGAAAAACGGATAAAACATGAAGTCGATCGCCGCCGTCGCCATGGCCACGCGCACCAGTGTCCAGGCCCGCACACGATTCTGGATAAAGGGCAATAACAAGCGGATCACGAAAGTTGCCGCCGCAAAGGCGGCAAGTATCAAGCCGATCGTGGTGGCCGACAAACCGATCGCTACGCCGAAAATCGGCACGACGAAAAGATGCGTGTCCCAGGCACCCGACAAAATGGTGTTGACCATCAAAATGCGACGCAAGGGCGGCACCGCCAATAATTCGGTGACGCGCCGCTTCTCGGCCGCGCGCGCACTGCTGGCACCGGCCAGGGCGCGGTCAGCGGCACGCAAACGCTGGCGCAATAGATAAAGACCGGCCGCCGATAACAGGGGCCCCAGGGTCAACAGACCGAAGGCCAGCCGGTTGCCCAGGTGATCGATGGCCAGCCCGGCAATCAGCGGACCGGAAAACCCCGATCCGGCCAGGGCGAGCGACATCCAGGAAAAGTTGCGCAAACGCTGCTCTGGCTCGGCATGACCCAGTAAATCCTGAGTGGCGACCTGATGCAGCATGAAGCCGATACCGATGGAACAGGAGGCCACCAGCAGCGCAATCTGGGTTTGAGACAGAAAGGGCAGCAGGGTGCCGACGGTGACCAATGAGGTGCCCAGCGCCAAGGGCCGGAAGATGCCGACCTTGTCCACCCAGCGCCCGGCATGAACCGAAAACAGCATGGGCAGAACGGCGAACACCGCCACCAGTGTGCCGACTTTGAAGGTCGACAGACCCAGTTGCAGCGCCGTCAGCGAAACCGTAATACGTCCGCCGGTCAGCGCCACATGGTTCATCATCGCCAGCAAACACAGCCAAGCAGCCCCTCTGAAAACAGGGTTGGAATAATTGTGCGAGGGGGTCTGGGATGGCTTAGACACGGCGTAATTGCCATGATTCTGTGCCCATCTTCTTTGATTGTCGAGGTAAGAAGTCTTACCCAAAGGTAGATGAAAAACACTGGCTTGGCGCCAAAATCGGTGCCGTATGCGACGAGTCGGCACGGGTTCGGGGCGAGTTAAGCGCAGATCAAAACAACGCGCGAACCATTCCGGCATGGGGAATATTCGGCCGGGATGAACAGATTGTGTCTTATGCGCAACGCCGGGAGATCGTGACGCCGGCGGGCCGGCGCCACAGCTGCCCGGCAAGGGCCGGATAGCTCGATGGGAATTACTTCGCGCGCTCGAAGGTCAGCGTGGTGACATAGCGGACTTTCTTGTAGTCCTTGCCATCATGCTTGCCGGCCTGATCGACGGTGTGCCCCGCTTCGAGCACATATTGGCCAGGCCAGGGCGTGTCGATGGTGATCTGGCCGGCTTCATCGGTGCGGTATTGCTTCATCCACTTGGGCGGGCCGAACACGGTGACCTCGGTCTTGGCCAAAGGCTTGCCGTCAAAATTCAGCACGAAGGTGTTACCCCCGGCAGCCGTCGGCGACAGTTCAAACGGCAAGAGATTCTTGACATCTTGGCGGCCCAGGCGGGCCCCATATTCGAGCAGCGTTTCCTTGAACAGCACGGTTTGACCCAGGCGGGTTTCACCGCTGGCCTCGAACTCGACATAGTCGGTGCCGCGAGCGGCCGGCTTGGCGGCCTTGCCGTTGAGCCGGGTAGACCCATTGATGACCTGGCCGAGCAGGCCATCGGTCTTTTCACGCAAATCATCTGCCCATTCGCCAAAGTAAGCGCGAACCTTGGTGTCGCCAGCAGGCTCGATCCACAAAAAATGCGCCGAGGCCATGCTGGTCCAGCCCAGCAGGGCAAGCGCGGCGACGGATTTGATGATGCGCATGATGTTTCCTTATCGTGAAATGTTGCGGCGCGTCCCCGACGGCGCGCCGTGCGATGGGACAGACCAGCTAGCCCGGCTCCCATGCTAATGAAAATTATAATCATTATTAATTAATATTTTTGCTACCTTGACGAACAACCATAGGACTATGGGAGTGATTGGAACAAACAAATAGACGCCTCCCCCACCCGGACGGAGGATGAGCTCTCGTTGCTGCAGGTATTTCACCGCGCCGATTCCGAAGGAGAGAATAATGTCGAGCTTTATCGAAGGCCTGATTAGCGCTGAATTGCTGCTGCTAGGCGTGCCCACCGCCGAAGCCCCTGTGTCCGGCGCACTGCCCGAAGCCGAGGTCAGTTTCGATGTGGCCGAATACCGTAGCGCGGCGGGCTAAGCCGCCGCGGGGCCCCTCACCCCTGCCTGATGCAGTCTGATCGAATCCTAGCGCTCGGACTGCCCATGCCCTACCACGCTAAGGCCTTACTCATGCGCGGGGCGCTCATGCTTGCAGGGCTCTTAGGGCAATATCCCTCATCGCCACGCCAGCGCTGGCCTGGCTGCAGCAACGCCATCTGGGCGACAAGCTCGCGCCACGAGAAGCCAAAGCCCAGCCTCCACCGACACGGAGCGGATCAAACGCATGGATCAGGAGCGGACCGATAGCTGTGTCAACCGCAAATGACAGCGCGGCTGCCCACGTATCAAACGCGATGAAATGCCGGCAACAGTCTTTGCCGAAGCAGCGATCAAATCCCTGCGGCGCGGCGGCTTGCCTAACCCTGCCCAAATCCGTTGCCCGGCAGGTCGGGAAAGCCATGCGCCAGACCTTGCGCCTGAGCAAACTCCGCCCCTGAACGAGGCGGGGGCTGCCTGCTACACCTTGGCCAGCGCCTGATCGAGGTCAGCGATCAGGTCGTCGATGTGTTCGATGCCGATGGACAGGCGCACGGTTTCTTCGCGCACGCCGGCGCGCTGGAGTTCTTCGGGGTTGAGCTGTCGGTGGGTGGTCGAGGCCGGGTGGGTGGCCAGCGACTTGGCGTCGCCGATGTTGACCAGACGGGTGAAGAGCTGCAAGGCGTCCTGCAAGCGCGCGCCGGCTTGGCGCCCGCCCTTGACGCCGAAGGTGAACAGGCCCGGCGCTTTGCCCGCCATATATTTCTGCACCAAAGCATGATCGGGGTGATCCGCCAGGCCGGCATAGTTGACCCATTCGACCTTGTCGTGGCCGCGCAGAAAGGTCGCCACCTTGACGGCGTTTTCGACGATGCGGTCCACGCGCAGCGCCAGCGTTTCGATGCCTTGCAGAATCTGGAAGGCGTTAAAAGGCGAGATGGCCGCGCCGGTATTGCGCAGCGGCACCACGCGGGCGCGCCCGATATAGGCGGCCGCGCCAAAGGCCTCGGTGTACACCACGCCGTGATAGCTGACGTCGGGTTGGTTCAGGCGCGCGAAGCGGGTTTTGTGTTCGGCCCAGGGGAATTTGCCCGAGTCGATGATGGCGCCGCCCAGGCTGGTGCCGTGGCCGCCCAGATACTTGGTGAGCGACTGCACGACGATGTCGGCGCCGTGCTCGATGGGGCGCAAGAGATAGGGCGAGGGCACGGTGTTGTCCACGATCAGCGGCAGGCCGTGGCGGTGGGCCAGTTCGGCCAGCGCGGCGATGTCGGTGACGTTGCCCAGCGGATTGCCCACCGACTCGGCGAAGATGGCCTTGGTGCGCTCGTCGATCTGGCGCTCGAACGTGGACAGATCGCGCGGGTCGGCAAAGCGGGTGCTGATGCCGTATTGCGGCAGGGTGTGCGCCAGCAGGTTGTAGGTGCCGCCATACAAGGTGCTGGAGGACACGATGTTGTCACCCGCCTCGGTGATGGTCAGGATGGCATAGGTGACCGCGGCCTGGCCCGAGGCCAGCGCCAGCGCGGCGATGCCGCCCTCCAGGGCCGCCACGCGCTGCTCCAGCACATCCGTGGTGGGGTTCATGATGCGCGTGTAGATATTGCCCGGCACCTTCAGATCGAACAGGTCTGCCCCATGCTGGGTGTCGTCAAACGCATAGGCCACCGTCTGGTAAATCGGCACGGCCACCGCCCGCGTGGTCGGGTCGGGACGGTAGCCTCCATGCACCGCGATGGTTTCGAGGCGCCATTTCTGATGCTCGCTCAAGACTTTCTCCTCATTATGTTTATCGGTCTGCCCCGGATTGTAAGGAGACCATGGAGAAAGCGATAGATCGTCAAGCGGTCGTGCTCGGCCAGAACCTGATGCCGAGCCCATCGCGGAACAGCGCCTGTTCGCAGCGGCAAAACCCATGCAGGCCTTGGCTGGCGCAGCTTGCAAGACAAATCAGGTAGGCCGCACGGCTGGCCCGGCATCAGGGGTCTGCCTGCAGCGGCTAGCCGCCTTAGGCGCTGACGGGTGGCCTGGAGCGATAGGACGAACAGCCCATGTGTTATGCGGCAAGCGCTGCACAGGGTGAGCAAAGCAAGATCGCCCTGCCCGCGTATGTGCTCGGCTCAGCAAACGAAGGGCTTAATCGGCCTGCAAGCCCATCATGTTCAGCAAGGCCTGTGTCATCGGGCTGGCGGGAAGTTCCAACTCGCACAACAGGTCAAAGTGGTTGCAATGGGGGGCCGCGATGTGTTCGCAGGACAGACCGCGCTCACGCCAAGCCGCCTCGAAAGCGGCGGTCTGGTTCTTGAATCCCCGGGTTTCAAGCCCTCCCACTGATAACAACAGAGGGCAGGACTGCTGGGGCAGATTAAACATGGGGCTGTGCCGGGCCGCCTGTTCAGGCGTCAGGCGCAGCCACTGATTGACGCTGATATCGCACAGCGGCCGCAGGTCGAACAGGCCGCTCAGCGCCAACGCGCCCTTGATGATGTTGTCGGGCACGCCATAACGGGCCGGCCAATCGGGCGCCAGCAACATCCCGACCAACTGGCCACCCACCGAGCTGCCGCCAATATAGATACGCTCTGGATCAAGACCATAGGCAGCCGCATTGCGGTAAAGCCAGGCCAGTCCTGAACGCATTTCGCGCACCACCTCTCCCATGGTCGCTTCGGGCATCAGGGTGTATTCCAGCGTTGCCACCGCCGCGCCGGCCGCGTTCAACACGCCAGCCATGATGGGCGCATCCTCTTTGCGCTGCGCACGCCAATAACCACCATGGATGAAAACAAAAAGGGGCGCGGGCGTTGCCGCAGCAGCAGGCGGAAAGAGGTCCAGTCTTTCATCGGCGCCCATGCCGTAGCGCAGATCGATAATGCCGGGCCGGCTGGCACGTATGGCAGCCGCCGATTGCGCATAGCGACGCACACAGGCATCGAAGTCAGGCACGGAAGCGCGGGCGTTGTATTCAACCTCGCGTTCGGCCAGCGAAGCGAAAAAAAGATCGATACCGGCGGAAAGAGTCATGGGCAGCATCCTGGCACTGATAAAGGTCGGGACAGGCCGGCGCCAACCGGCCTGAAACGCCGCAGCGGCGCCGCGCCACGATACTACCCTAGCGGGCCGCTCGCTTAGAAGACAGATTGCGCCATCAAGCGAAACAGCGGCCTGCCGGGCGGCGAGGCGCCTGGACCCGGGCCGCGTCCCGGACGTCAGCGGCCGGGAATTGCCGCTCAAGACCCCAGGAAATCGCGGCCACTGCTTTTATCGGTGTGCGAAGGCCGCGAACTGAAATCGCGTGAACAAGGCAAGTCGCACAATTTTATTGCGGGTTTACCCTAGGGCCGCCGCATAATTTGTACAAAACCCACATCCAACAGCAACTTTTAGTAGCTATATTCGCAATTCCCCCGGGCCAAACAGGTATTCTTCAGGCTCTTGATCGAAAAAGACTGCTGACTTTGCGCGCAACTTCGATCACCCGGCAGAAGCAGCATCCTGCCCGGAACCAATAAATCGCTATTCGAGACAGATCAGAGGGTGGTAACCATCATGCAATTCAATACCCGGAAACTCCTCGTCGCGCTTGCCGCCGCCGGCCTCATCCCGGCCGCTCACGCTGCCGACATCAAGCTCGGTGTGGCCGAAGCCCTTTCGGGTGGCGCCGCCCAATACGGCACGTCGATCCGCAACGGTTTCCAACTGGCAGCCGATGAGATCAACAACGCCGGCGGTATCAATGGCGACAAGCTGGTACTGATCATCGAAGACGAACAAGGCAAGAAAGAAGAAGCCATCAACGTTTTCAAAAAGCTGATCTTCAAAGACAACGTCTTGATGATCTTCGGCCCGACGCTGTCGAACTCGGCTCAGGCCGCCGACCCGATCGCCCAAGCCGCCAAGACGGTGGTGTTCGGCACCTCGAACACCGCTGACGGCATCACCTCGATCGGCAACTATGTGTTCCGCAATTCGGTTACTGAAGCCGACGTGCTGCCCGCGACCATCTCGACCGTCAAAGCCAAGACCGGCCTGAAGAATGTGGCCGTGCTGTATGGCAACGACGACGTCTTCACCAAGAGCGGCTACGACAACTTCAAGAAGGCCCTGGAAGACCAGAAGATTCCGGTCACCGCCACCGAAACCTTCGCCAAGGGCGACGTGGACTTCAAGGCTCAGCTGACCAAGATCAAGGGCAGCAACCCCGATGCGCTGGTGCTGTCGGCCCTGCTGGCCGAAGGCGCCCCCATCATGGTGCAGGCCCGCCAACTGGGCCTGAACGTGCCGGTCATCGGTGGCAATGGCATGAACTCGGTCAAGATTTTCGAGCTGGCCCCTGGCGGCGCGTCGAACAATCTGTGGATCGGCAGCCCCTGGTCGATCGAGAACAAGACGCCGCAAAACACCAAGTTCATCGAAGCCTATAAGGCCAAGTTCGGCAACGCGCCCGACCAGTTCTCGGCGCAATCCTATGACGCCCTGCACATCGTGGCCGAAGCCCTGAAGCACACCAAGCTCAGCGGCAAGATCGCCGAAGATCGCACGGCCCTGCGCAATGCCCTGCCCTCGGTGCAATGGACTGGCGCCACTGGCCCCTTCAAGTTCCGTCAAGCCAACGACCGCGCAGGCAAGCCCGCCGGTTACGACGCCGACCAGGCGCCGATCGTCAGCGTGACCAAGGACGGCAAGTACGTCATTGAAAAGTAAGTGCCTCCCCCTGCGGGGAAGCTGAACGCCTTGCGGGTTACAAATGCCCGCAAGGCGCTTTTGATTTGGGAAGTCCTTCCATGTTGGAACAACAATTCGTCAACGCGCTCTCGCTAGGCAGCGTTTACGCCCTCTTCGCGCTGGGATTCACACTGGTCTTCGGCGTGCTGGGCGTCATCAATCTGGCCCACGGCGCCGTCTTCATGGTGGGCGCGTATGCTGCGCTGACCGTGGTTGAGCAACTGTCCCTGCCGCTGTGGGCAGCGCTGATCGTGGCCTTTTTGGTCGCGGGCCTGACCGGCATGCTCATCGACTATCTGGTGCTCAAACCGCTGCGCAAGCGCAATGCCCCCCACCTGATCCCGATGATCGCCACCATAGGCGTAGGCATCATTCTGAACAATGCCGCGCAAGGCATCTTCGGCGCCAGCAACCTGCGTTTTCCGCACGGCACCGTTCCCGAAGAAGTTATCGAAATCGCCGGCCTGCACCTGACCGTTATCGAGCTGGGCATCATTTTCCTGTCCTTCGCGCTGATGGCCGTGCTGATGTTCGTCATGCGCCGCACCCAATTCGGCCGCGCGCTGCGCGCCATCGCCGAATCGCCCAAGGCCGCCTGGCTGCTGGGCATCAACGTCGAACGCCTGTTCATCACGACCTCTTTCGCGGCCGCCGCGCTGGGCGGCATCGCCGGCGTACTAATCGGCTTGTACTCCAACGCGCTTTTCCCGCTCATGGGCCAACCCATGCTGCACAAGGGCATCGCGGTCATCATCCTGGGCGGTATGGGCGATATTCGCGGCGCCATGCTGGGCGGCCTCTTCCTGGGATTTGCAGAAGTGCTGTCGGTCGCCTATGTCGGCTCGACCATGCGCGATGCGGTGGCATTCGGCCTGCTCTTCCTGATTCTGCTGGTGCGCCCACAGGGTCTGTTCGGCAAAGTGGTTCAACGCAAGGCATAAGTGATGAGCGGATTCGAGAATTTCTGGGCTATCTACGGCAACCTGGTGCTCACGCTGGGCACCAATGCCTTGCTGGCGCTTTCCATCTGGCTGACCCTGGCCTGCGGCATGCTGGCCATGGCCAACGCCGCCTTCATGGGCATTGGCGCCTACGCGGCCGCCCTGCTCACCATGAATTACGACGTGTCCTTCCCGGTTGCGCTGGCCGCCGGCATGGCGGCTCCCGCCGTCGTGGCGGCCCTCATCGGCCTGCCAACACTACGGCTGTCAGGCGTGTATCTGGCCATGGCAACGCTGGGTTTTGGTGAGGTGGTGCGCGTGGTCATCCTGAACACCGACACGATCACCGGCGGCGCGCTGGGCCTGAACGGCATTCCTCAGGTCACGCAATGGTGGCATGTGGTGCTGGCACTGGTCATCGTGCTGTTTATCCTGTGGCGTGTCCGCCGCTCCAAGATCGGCCGCGCTTTTGACGCCATTCGTGGCGACGAAACCGCCGCCGGCCTGATGGGCATTGACGTGCGGGCCAACAAGATGCTGGCTTTCGTGGCTGGCGCGATGATCGCCGGTCTGGCCGGTGCGTTGAACGCCCACCTGACCTTCTTCATCGGCCCCAACGAATATGGTTTCGATCGCGGCGTTGAAATCCTGACCATGGCCATTCTCGGCGGCATCGGCAGCCTGGTTGGCCCGGTACTGGGCAGCACCATCATCACGGTTCTGCCCGAGCTGCTGCGCGGTTTTGCGGATTTCCGCCTGGTCATCAATGGAGTGATCCTGGTGTTGATCGTGTTGTTCCTGCCGCAAGGCATCTGGGACCCGGCGCGCTTCAAGCGCTGGCTGCGTCAAGGAGGCAAGCGCCATGCTTGAGCTGACCTCCGTTTCCAAGAGTTTTGGCGGCCTGCATGTGCTACATGACGTCAATCTTTCCGTTCCCGAAGGCAGTATCTTCGGCCTGATCGGCCCCAACGGCGCCGGCAAGACCACCGTGTTCAACCTGATCACGGGCCTCTTGCCGCCCAGCGGCGGCAGCATCACCTTCAACGGCCAAAGCCTGTTGAAGCGCCCACCGCACATGATCACCCGCATGGGTGTCGCCCGCACTTTCCAGAACATCCGCCTGTTCAAGGAGATGACGCTGCTGGAAAACGTGGTGGTGGGGGCCTATCGCCATATGCACTACGGCCTGCCCGGCCTGCTGTTCAGCCTGCCCGGCTTTCGCGAACACGAGCGCCGCGCTCGCGAGCGCGCGCACGAGCTGCTGAGCTGGATGCGCCTGGACCACAAGGCCAACGATCTGGCCGACAACCTCTCCTATGGCGAACAGCGCCGTCTCGAGCTGGCGCGCGCGCTGGCCACCGAGCCCAAGCTGTTGCTGCTGGACGAGCCGGTGGCCGGCATGAACACGGGAGAGCGCGCCGAGCTGATGCGCGAGATTCTCGCCATCCGCGAGCGCGGCTACACCATCCTCATGATCGAGCACGATATGCGTTTCGTGATGGGCTTGTGCGAACGCATCGCGGTGTTGAACTTCGGCAAGATCATCGCCTGCGGCGGGCCGGAAGAAATCCGCAACAACGAACAGGTCATCGAAGCCTATCTGGGCCGCGAAGACGACGAAGACACCGAACAGGCGGAGGCCGTGCAATGAGCGCCATGCTGGAAGTCCGTGGCCTCGAAGTGAACTACGGCCACATCGAAGCGGTGCGCGGGATCGATCTCGATCTGCGCGCCGGTGAAATCACCGCGCTGGTTGGCGCCAACGGCGCGGGCAAATCCACCACGCTGCTGGCCCTCTCGGGCCTGCTGCCCAAAGCGGCCGGACGCATCATCTTCGAAGGCGAAGACATCACAAATCTGGCGCCGCACCAACTGGTGTCGCGCGGGATCGTGCAGGTGCCGGAAGGCCGGGCCATCCTCACCACCATGACGGTGCTGGAAAACCTGGAGCTAGGCGCCTACCGCCGTGGTCTGAAGAACCTCGACGCCGATCTGGAATATGTGTTCACGCTGTTTCCCCGCTTGAAAGAGCGCATCCACGGCATGGCCGGCAACCTCTCGGGCGGCGAACAGCAGATGCTTGCCATCGGCCGCGCCCTGATGGCCAAGCCGCGCCTGCTGTTCCTGGATGAGCCCTCGATGGGGCTGGCGCCCATCGTCGTGCAGGATATCTTCCGCTCGCTGCGCGCCATCAACGCCGATGGCCTGACCCTCTTCCTGGTCGAACAGAACGTGCGCCAGGCGCTCAAGATCGCTCAGAAAGGCTATGTGCTGGAAAACGGGGCGATGGCGCTGGAGGGCAGCGGCCGCGAACTGCTGGGCCATCCGCGCGTGCTGGAAGCCTATCTGGGAGCCTAAGCTCCCTCATACGAGCCGGCAGGCGGATCACAACCGCCTGCCGTGCTCGCGCAAGGCAGACGCTCCCCTGCTCAGTGGCGTGGTCTCGGCGCCAAGGTCGTGACGACCCAGCAGGAAGAGCCTGCTGCGGCGAACCCCGCAGCGAGGCGCTGCCGCTACCCGGGCATGAAAGATCAGCGGCGGCTCTTGAGCAGATGGGGCAAGGTGTAAACCTGGTCACGGTAAACCTGCTGCGGCCACAGCGCATGGGCCAGCGCACAGCGCACGGCGGCAGGATCGGCCGGCTCGATGGGAGTATAGGAATCGCCCCCTTCATAGCGGTACTGCGAACCCGGCTTGCCCGGCTCCAGAATGGTCAAGATTTGCTGCTGCAACAGGCCATAAACATCACCGTACTGCATGAGGGCCCGGCCGCCTGCCTCAGGGTCGGTCAGGTCAAAGCCGATCATGGGATGCTCGCCCTCAATGCCCAATAGCGAGAGCAGCGTCACCGGCAAATCGATCTGACTGATCACCCTATCATCCAGCCTGGGCTGCACCGACCCGCCCAAAATCAGGGCGGGGATATGGAAATGGCGCAGGGGAATGCGCTGCTTGCCGCCCACCCGCACATCGTGATCGGCTGTCACGAGGAAAACCGTGTCATCCCAGTAATCGGATTTGCGCGCCCTGTCGAAAAACTGCCCGATGGCCCAATCCGCGTAGCGCACTGTATTCCCCACCGAAGCCGGATCGCCCACTGGCGTGATGCGCCCTTGCGGATACTCCCAGGGAGAGTGGTTGCTGACGCTGAAAGCCAGAATGAAGCAGGGCTCGTCTCCCGCGCTGTCGAGAATGGCATGCACGCGGTTGAACATGTCTTCGTCGCTGGCGCCCCAGGTGCCGACAAAGGCCGGATTGATAAAGGTCTTCTGGTCATACAGCTCGGTAAAACCGTTGCCCAGAAAAAAAGCCTTCATATTGTCGAAGTGGGCTTCGCCGCCATAGACAAAGCCGTTGCGGTAGCCCTGGGTGCCTAGCAATTGAGCCAGGGTGAAAAAACGCGATTGCGCGCCGGGCAGGCGCAAAGCGGCCTGCGATAGCGAAGGCGGAAAGCCCGCCACCAGCGCCTCCAGCCCTCGTACCGAACGCGTGCCTGTCGCATAAGCATGCTGAAACGCCCAGGCGATGGGCGCCAGTTTGTCCATTTCCGGGGTGCAGCCGCTGCCGCCCAGATGGCCGACGAATTGCGCGCCCAGACTTTCCTCCACGATCAGCACCAAATGCCGCTTTTTCGCCGGTTTCGCGGCCGGGGTCTGGCGGTGCAAGGTGGGAATGCCGCCCTCGGGAATGGGCCCAGGAATGCGCGAGCTTGCACGCACCAGGGTCTGGACTTCGGTTTCGTCCATATCGCCGTAGGCGCTGCTGGCCGACGCCTCGTTCTTGAGGGAGTACACCGAGTACATCACGCTGTAGAGCGAATTGAGCGCGAGCGCATTGATCATGCCGTCGCCGCAAAAAGCCACAGTCGAAGGGTTGATGGGGCGATGCTGCAAGGTGCCCCGGATCGCCAGCACGCAAGCGGCGATGCCGCCCAGCGTCAGGACAGGCCGCCACCACCAGGAAAACACCGGCTCAGGAAAGAGCCAGGCCGTGCCCAGCAAGGCATGACCCGCCGCCACCATGCCAAGCAAGGCGGCCACCCCCAGAAACAAGGCCAGCCGATACTCTTTGAAGAGCATCGAGAACACCTCTTTGGGATACTTCAGATAGACGACGTATAACTGATTGGGCCGGGTGTCGTATTCGATAATGAACTGCGGCGTGGAAAACTCCAGCAGGCAAATCAGCGACCACGCGATCAGCAGCCAGATACCATTGATGGTGATGGCCGCCGGGGCATCGCCCAACCAGGGCGCCAGGGCCAGGGGCAAGGCCACGGCAACACCGATAAGGTGGGCATCAATGCGCAAGCCGCCCAGAAGTATCTGCCAGGGATGCCGGGATTCGGCCACCCGTTCGCGCTGCCACACCATCAAGGCCAGACGGCACGCCGTCAGAAAGAGCAGCGAGGCTCCGATAAACACTGCAATCTGTGAATACATTACCTGCCACCTGAAACCCTGAGGGAGCCTTCCATCAAACGGGCGACCATAAAGGAAAGAGCGTCAAATTCTTATGAGGAGGCGAGGTTTTCAGCCGGCCTCCGGGCGGGCTCATGCCCTCTTTCTCCGCGAAAACAGGGCAGATTGTTTCAGTGACGCCCTTGGATGGCAAGCTTTTCAGCCCCGCCCATCAGGCGAGCCCCTGCGGCCCGCGCGCACATAGACCAGCTCGGCCAGCAACTCGATCAGTGTCTGCGTCACGATGACAGCAGGCAAGACGGGCAGCGCACCCGGAATCGCCAGGGCAAGCGGCAGCACCACCAGGGAGTTACGCGTCGCGCTGCTGAACGCCACCGCCCGCCGTTGCTCTGGCGGCAAACACAACATCCACCCGGTCAACCAGCCAGCAATAGGCGCTAGCAAGGCGAAAGCGGCATAGACCGGCACGACTTCGCCCACGGCAGGCCAGGCCTGGCCCAGTTCAGGCGTGACCGACGCCACCACCACCCAGAGCAGGGCTGCTGTCGCGGGCACAGGCATGAGGCCCAGCCACCGCACCCCTCTTTTTCCTGCTGCCCCACGCGCCGCCCAGAACTGGCAAATCGTGGCGAGGGCCAGCGGAAGGGCGATGAACCAGACAAAGGCATGCGCAAACGGCTCCCAGCTTATCCATCGCGCAGCCTCCTCACCCAGGAACAACCCTAGGTAAAACGGCAGCAAAAGCATCTGGCACAGCAACAGCACGGGGGTGGCCGCAAGCAGCGAACGGGCATCGGCGCGTCCCAGATGGGCGAAGGTCACGACATAATCGATACAGGGGGTCAGCAGCACCATCAGCACCCCTATCCGTATTAAGGGGTCGCCCGGCACCCAGGGCAACAAGAGCGCCAGCAGCGCGGGCAGGACAATGAAATTCGCCAGCAGCAAAGTCCCCACGAAACGCAGATCGCTCAAAGCCCGGCCCACATCGCCCATCGGCACCTGCACAAAGGTGACGAAGAGCATCAGGGCCAGCAAAGCATCGATCGCCGCTGACAGTCCCCGCATGCCCGGCAGCACCCAGGCCGCCAGAAAAGCGCTCAAAACCGCAGCAAAATAGATGGAAATCTGGCGGGCCTCGAGAAAGGCGCGGCACGGGTCGAAAGACATGGCTTATCCGGGCAGGGGCAGAGCAGCCCCGAACGGGCCGATCGTAGCAGGCGCAGTCAATGGGCGCCGGTAATGCCCTCTCGCGCCATCAGGGTCAGGTCTCCCCCCATCCAGGGATCGCGAAACGGCCCCTGTTCGTGCAGGGTTTCAAAGCGCTCAGGATGCGGCGAACGCAGCCGGTAAAACTCCACCCAGCCGCTGGAGCCCGACGGCCGGACCGGCTCCTGACGCACGCCAGCCTGCTGATTGAACCAGAACGGGTCCTGATAGCCCGTCGCCACGCGCTCGGCTAGACGCTCCAGGGCCTGCGGCCGGTAGGCGTACCAGTCCTGGCCCTCTAAGCGTGCGAGCTCGGCCATCATCACCAAGGGTGCGATGGCGTAATCGTGATAGTGCAGCGCCCGGCGCTTGCGGGCCATTTCCATCGGTAAGCTGCCATCGGCTTGAATGTCATCGATGCCCTGCTGATAGATGCTGCGGGCGCTATCCAGCAAACCCTGGTCATGGGTCGCCAGCGCAGCGGCTAAGACCCCCAGGCCCGTCCAGTAATAATGGTTGTTGCGTTTATGTTTCGGGCTCTCCCAATAGACCAGGGTGGCGCGAGCGAGCTGCTTCAGCCAGGCCTGAATCACTTTGCGCTGGTCAGGCGTGGCCGCCCGGCGCGTTTTCAAATAGGCAATACCGGCCGCGCCCAATGTCCACTGGCGCACATACTCAGATTGGTCATTGTTGACGCGAATCATCTGACCCAACATGGCGCCGCCCTCTGCCCAGGCATCCAGCCACGACAAGGCGCAGCGCGCCGCGCCCTCGTCATGCCGGCCGATGTACGCATCCGACATCGTGGCCAGCCCTTCCACAAAACGCCTGAAAGGCCGTGTCGCTGCTTTATTTTCGACCTTGAGCGCCGGATCGATGACGGATGAGGCCGCATCGCGGTAATACCCCATTACCCGGATGTTGCGTTCAGCAGGCGGTGGCGTCTCGCATTCGGCGGCGAAAACCAGCGTGGCCGACACTGTGGCAATGCCTAGAACAGCCCAGGCAGCCAGGCGGCGGAAAACGCAGGAACGTCCCCGGGAAGAAGAGCGGTGCATAAGCAGACTCCGGCGAGCACAGGCAGTATCCTGTTGGGATCTGGCGCACCTGTGCTTGGTTCAAGGCAGGCCACAGACTGAAAACAAGCGTGGCGCCCGGCACGATTTAAGGATACACGGCGCCCGCCACTAGCAGAAACACCTTTCTTTTCTGGAGACGACTCATGCCCCGTTTGCCGCTTGCCCTGCTTGCCTTGTTCACGCTTGCCGGCTGCGGCGACGATGTGCTGGACTGGCGCAATGCCCAGTTCAGCAATGGCAAGGTCTATGAGGGCAGCGCCAACAAACCCTTCAGCGGCAAGGTCACGAACATGCCTTATTCCAAGGTGCTGGGAGGACAGGCGGGCTATCAACAACTGATCGGCCGGGGTGAAGCCATCGTCGCCATGTTGCTCGGTTCGTCCGTATTGTGCGACGTCAAGGTCCATGACGGCGTGCTCAAGGGCGAGGCGGTCTGCCGGCGCCCACAACAGACCGAAAACGAAATCGAAGCCCATTTCGACAACGGCGCGCTGACGGGCAAGTTTGTCATGCGCGACCCCAAAACCCACAACATGCTCGCCGAGACCACCTTCAAGGCGGGCAAGATCGACGGCGTACTCAAGCGTTACGACCCGCAAACCCAGAAGCAGACGCTGGAGCAAAGCGTGAAAGCCGGCGTCGCCGAAGGACGGCTGAAGCAATGGGATGGCGCGACGGGCCAGCTTCTGCTGGACGCCAATTTCAGCAAGGGTGTGCCTGAGGGCAAGTATCTGCAAAACGACGTGTACGGCAACGAACTACTCAATGGCTCGTATAAAAACGGGCTATTCACGGGCGATCGCACGCGCCTCTATTATTTGGAGGACGCATCCAGCCCGAAGACCCTGATCTCACGCATCACGGAAAAGGTGGTGGCGGGCAACATCGTCAATCAGGCCGAGGTGGACAAAGCACAGGCCAACTCGCGGCGCATCAAAGAGTGCGTCTGGGATCTGCGTTCCATGCGCCAGTTCGACGATGAAAAAATCGAGTACTCGGCACGCATCTCAAGCTATATCGCGCAATGCCAGAAAGACCCCGAGGCGGCCGCGAAATTGCGTGAGGCGCGCCATCCAGCGTCGAGCAAGGTCAGCAGCACGCCGGCGGCCAAGGAAGTAGACGAATTCGACGATGAACGCCTTTCTTTTCCGGAAGAGTCCAATGCCTGCACCGAGGCCTGGGCCGACGCCTTTCGCAAAACCGCCGGTGAAGACGCCATGATCAACTACGCCCTGGCCTGGGAATTTGTCGACAACTGCCGGGCCGGAAAACGTCCCTGACCCAGGCGTCCCGGAAACAGGACCTGCCCGGTCTGAGCCGCATCGGGTTCACGCTCAAAGGCGGCGACAGCAACCATCGATCGAGGCAGGCCGCCCGGCGCGAGCGATGCGATCGGCTTATTGATCCGCGCTTGCCTGCGGCGATGGACTCGGCTGTCTGCGAACCAGATCAGCGTCCTTGCGCGGCAAGGCGCGCCGTATCCAGGGAATGGAATCAAACGTTTGGAACAATTGCTCTATGGTCTGCACGATGCGCGTCAGCGAATCCAGATCCGCCTCCACCCCGGTCATGCGGCGCCACACCCGCACTTCGTGATCGATAACCTGCAAAGCGCCATAGATGTTCGCCACCGCCACGAGGTCGGTATGGGATAAGGTGGTGGCCTTATCGACGTGGGCCTGCAAAGCATCGAAGAAAAACCCCGCGCGTGCGCTGCGCAGATATTGCTCCAGCCCGGGAAGGTCACGCTGAACGGCCGCCGTGTGCAACAGGGTGAGATCGCTCCAGGCGGCCAGAATATTGCCCACCAGCATGCGCTGAAACAACTCCGCCACCGCAGCTTCCTTGCGCTGCTCTTTACGCGCCTGCACAAAGGACAGCCAAAGCGCCA